>NZ_JAHKBE010000040.1 GCF_018789675.1 Hallella faecis | reverse complement strand
GGGGGGGGGGCCCCCCCCGCTTCGTTTCAGTTTATTGCGGCAACAATGGCCTATGCTTGTTGTTTGCGGACGGTTGTTCCCTGATGGTGGTGGCATGCGATGGGTTTGTGGAAGGACCGTTGGGCCACGAGTAGGGTGGGGTGTTTGCCCATGATTATTGTCAGGTTTTTTGGTTAGAAAGTTGTGTCGGGATTTTGCTTGAAATAGAGAACGAAATATGCGTTTTTGTGGAATCGAAAGGCCAAAAACGAGCCATGTGGTTGCGGTTAGGCATGTATCGAGTTGCGATCGACCATGTTTCGAGAGTCGATCGGGGGTCTTTCGCAGTACGATTGGGCATGTTCCGCACCTCGATTAGGCATGTTTTGTGGCATTTGATGTGGAGAGTGGATGGTTGATTTTATAGTTTTGGTGATAAAGTGTTGATCTTCAATGGATTGCATAAAATGCTCAGAATCGCGTATATGCGACCAAGGGCAAGTGTGCTTGGGAAAAATAGTGTAGATGGGTGTATAGGTTGTTGCGGTTTTTCTTTCCCTGATATGCTTGTCGTTCGATGATGGAAGTTTCTTCTGTTGAGTCGCAAGATCTATCGCTATCTCCCGTCAGCCACTTGCGGATGTTTTGTTTTGTCGTCGTTTTGGTCCAGTTGGGTGTTGGTAGCGTTAAACCTTTGTTTTCGTTTGGTTGTCTGCCGAAATCATCGTAATTTTGCATGCGGATGGCAGAAAGCCATCTAAAGGGGTGCCCAGTCGATTGGCTGGTGCTGAGAACATACCCATGAACCTGATCCGGATAATGCCGGCGTAGGTAAAAGGATTTCCCTTTCATATTATTATTATTTTAAAATTCATTGTATCAATGAAACATTTGATTAGTGGAACACCGCTGGTTTTGGCCTTGGTAGGAGCGATTCCCGCACAGGCTCAAGCACAGTCGGTTAGCGACTCGCTGAAGCAAACCACCCTGCAAGAGGTGGTTGTCAAAGGAGTGCGTGCACAGCACGATGCACCGTTTGCAGTGGCAAACATTGGAAAAAAGGAGCTTAACACATTTAGCAAGACAGGTCGCGAGTTGCCATTCCTCTTTGCCAACACCCCTGGTGTGCTGGCGTGGGGCGAGAATGGCCTTGGAACGGGTACAGTCTACATGCGCGTTCGTGGCGCTGCGGGTAGCCGCATTAACGTAACGCTCGATGGTGTGGCGCTCAATTCGCCTGAGGATCAAACGGTATTCTGGGCCAACATGAACTCTTACGGTTCGCTTCTTGGCTCGGCTCAGATACAGCGCGGTATTGGAACATCTACCAATGGCGACGGTGCCTTTGGCGGAACCATCTCATTGGCTACGGCCGCTCCAAGTCTCAAGCCGACGTTGGAGTTGACAGGTTCGTATGGAACCTACAACACTTATAACACAGGTCTCAACTTCTCTACAGGCCTGCTCTTCAACCACCTCATCTTCGACGGTGCCTTCCATCACACTGGAACCGACGGATTCGTGCATGGCACGGATGGCAACAGCGGTTCGTTCTACGGTGGCTTGACATGGTTGGGCGACAATTTCCAGATTCGTTATAAGAACATTGGCAACTACGAGCACACGGGCCAGGCGTGGAGCGGCGTAACAGCTGGCAACGATGATGCCTCGCTCATGGACCAAGGCATTGGCACTTATAAGGATATGTACGAGCATGGCTTGGGCCGTTTCAACTCGTTGTATGAGGGAATGGTGTTTGATGAGGACAATTGGATGTTCCCGCAGGACGAAGCCGGCAACTTCCAGACCTTCCGCTATAAGCTGGCCGATGGTTCCTATTGGAACAAGACTACCGATAACTTTACGCAGGACCATAACATCCTGAGCTTCACTTGGCAGCCCTCGACCCATTGGACCCACAATGCCGCTCTGCATTACACCTACGGCTATGGCTATTACAAGGAGTTCCGTTATAACAACAAGTTCGCCAAGTTTGGCATGTACGCCAACGACACCAATGGCAACTTTGTGGAGCGCCACGACTTCATCCGTCGCAAAGGCCTCACGCAGCATACTTATGGTGTGGTGTACAACGTCAACTACAAGGACGAGCTTTGGGATGTTGTGGGAGGCGTGAACCTGCAACAGTTCCGCGGCAACCACTTTGGTTACGTGGATGTTGTGCCTACAGGAGTGGCAATCGCCAACATCGTGAAGCCCTATGCCTCCAACCAATACTACGATTCCGACGCTCATAAGTTCGACTACTCGGCTTTCGTGAAGGCCACCGAGCACCTCACCTCTTGGTGGGATGCGTTCCTCGACTTGCAGTATCGCCATGTGCACTATAAGACAACGGGTGTTAACGACAAGTTCTACAAGAATGCCGATGGCACTTACTATAACCACGCCCTCGACATTCACGAGGACTACAACTTCTTCAACCCCAAGGCCGGATTTGTTTTCCACTTGGGCGGTCATCGCGCCTATATCTCTGTGGCCTATGCCGGTCGTGAGCCCGAGCGCAACAACTTCACCGACAACGGCTCCTATCCCGCTCCCAAGTCCGAGCACCTCACCGATACTGAGCTGGGCTATGAGTACAATGGTGGCAACTGGCATGCCGGCGTGAACCTCTACTACATGGATTACAAGGACCAGCTGGTGCAGACCGGTCAGCAGAGTGATATTGGCGAGAACCTCACCACCAATATCGACAAGAGCTATCGCATGGGTGCCGAGATTACGGCCGACTGGAGCCCGCTTTCTTGGTTGACCGTGGCCGGTAATGCAGCCGTTTCGCAGAACCGTATCAAGGACTTCACCGAGTATGTGGATGATTGGGGTGCAGCTTCGCACTATCGCACCATCCATTACGACAAGTCGACCCTGGCCTTCTCACCGTCGGTGATCCTCAATGGTTTCGCCAACTTCCACTATCGTGGCTTTGAGGCTGTTTGGCACACCAATTTCGTAAGCCGCCAGTATCTTGACAACAGTGAGAACAAGCAGCGCTCGCTTCCCTGCTTCTCGCAGAGCGACCTCAACCTGAGCTATACCTTGCCTATGAAGAAGGTGATGAAGGAGGTGGTGTTCGGCCTCACCATGAACAATCTCTTCGATCGCCATTATGCCGCAAGCGGTTGGGTATATTCTGCATATCAGAAGGCCACCGACAAGGACGACGATCCCCGTTATTACCAGATCGGTTTCGTGCCTATGGCAGGCTTTACCATGATGGGTAACATTACGTTGCGATTCTAATGCAAGACTATTTCGTTGCCCATTGGCTCGACATCACTACCACCATCCTCGGACTGGCCTACATCCTTTTGGAGTATAAGGCCAGCCTGTGGCTTTGGCTCGTAGGCTTTGTGATGCAGGTTATGGACATTGTGCTCTATTACCAAAAGGGACTCTATGCCGATTGTGGCATGGAGTTCTATTACATTGCCATGACCGTTTATGGTGTGTGGGTGTGGAAGTTTGGCAAGAAACGCAACCAAGCGCCTAAGGAAGCGCTTCCGGTTACCCACTTTAAGAAGAGTTTGGTGTTGCCGTGGGCGGTGGCCACGTTGGCCATTTGGGCCATCTTGTGGTATTGGCTCACGTTGGTGGGCTCCACAGTTCCCGTGGCCGATGCCTTCACCACAGCCCTCAGCTTTGTGGGTGTGTGGGCTTTGGCGCGCAAATACCTCGAGCAATGGCTCATTTGGATTGTGGTGGATGTGGTTACTTGCGTGCTTTATTTCTACAAGGATATTCCTTTCAAGGCTTCGCTTTATGGCCTATACGTTATCATTGCGGTATTGGGTTACCTCAAATGGAAGCGTAGCATGAAAGCGGTTTCCGCCTAACGACAATGGGCCGACGCCACAAAAGGAATGAAAATAGTAAGGGGCGTGTCACAATTCGTGGCACGCCCCTTTGCGGTTATTTAACCATGATGCTTATTTGATGCGAACAATGTTGAGCGAGTTGGCGGGGATGTCGAGTGTCACACCGTCAGCGTCGGGACTCACTTGCTCCTCGGTCGGAACGACGTTGGTGAGCTGCTCGATGGTGTTCTCGGATGTGCCCTTCTCGCCAGTGAGGCGTATCACGCGACCCTTCGAGCTCTTGTGGTTCTTCAGGTTGATGCGTGCGGTGGTGGCTTCTGTGCTGGTGTTCACCAGTTTCACGATATACTCGCCTGAGGCTTCGTCGTATGTGGCGCTTGAGAAGAAGTTGGCAAAGGTGCTGGGCTTCAACTTGGCGGCGAAGATCTGCTTGCCGTCGATGCTTGTGTAGACGCTATCGCCTTTTACGTGGAGCTCCACGTCATACCAGCGACCTTCCTCCACACGGCCGGGAGTCATGGCAATCTGTGCCTTGCTGCCGTCGATGACCTGCTCGATGGCGTGTTGTCCGTTGCCCCATCCGCCAAGGTTCAACCAGCAATAGTTGTCCTCATCCACATAGTTGAATACAACGAGGAAGCCTTCGTGGCCCTTGTCCTTGCGGGCACGAACCTTGTATGTGTACTCGTCGGAGGTGAACAGCTTGTTGTTGAGCAGCACCGTTCCTTCCTCCCAAGAGGTCTGTTTCACGACGTTGCCTTCCTTCTTCCATGTGCCTTTCACCTCGGCCTTGGCCACCGGTTGGCTTGTGGCGCCTTCCTCCAGGGTGAGTGCCTTCTCCTCGAAGCTGGCGTTGGTTCCCCATGTGCCTACACCTACGGCGCAGGTTGCTGGTTTTACCTTGATGTCGTCGGGGTTCACCTTATAGGGGTTGTTCTGCGTAACGGCCATGATACGTGTTCCCACGTTGTTGGCCATCATGCGCTGCACGTAGTAGGAAGGTGTGCCCAATGCGCGCGTTGCGTTGAACTGAATCATGTCGGGACGCCATCTCGTCTCATTGACGTTGGCGAAGATAGGTGCGTAACTTGCCATCTTCACGATGTCGGAGTTGTTCTCCATACCCATCATATATACGGCTTCGCCCAAGGCGGCGTTGAGGTTTCCAACGTTTCCGAAGCCTTGAGTCACGGCGTACTCACCCACATAGATGTCTGGACCCTGACGGTTGTAGGTGTCGTATTTGCGGAAATTGTCGGCAAACCAGTTCGGGGTGCGGTAATAGTGCTCGTCGAGGAGCTCCACCTTCTCGTCAGAATCCCATGTGGGATCGTCGGTTCCCCATGAGGCCACGTTGCCTATGATGTGCATGTTGGGGTATTTGGCCAGCACGGCGTCGCGGAAGAGCTGGAAGCGCTTGTAATAGTTGTCGCTTTGCTCGCGGGGGTTAGGCTGGTTGTTCTCGTTGCCAATCTCCAGATATTCGATGTTGAACGGAGCGGGATGTCCGTTCTTTGCGCGCAGCGCACCATACTTGGAGGTCACAGGACCGTTGGCATACTCCAATGCGTTGAGCGTCTCGTCGATCCAAGGCTGGATGGAATCGACGGGTGTGAAGCCACCATGCCAGATGCCTACGTTCACCACATAGAGCGGCTTAGATCCGAGATCCTCGGCCAGTTGCAGGTATTCGTGGAAACCGATGCCATCGGTTGTGCGATAGCCCCAGTTCACGTTCCAGTGGCCTGGGCGCTCTTCGATGGGACCTATGGTGCGCTCCCAACGGAAGGCGTTGTCGGGACTTTGCTGTCCTTCCACAAAGCAACCACCAGGGAAGCGGAAGAATTTGGGATGGAGGTCGTACAGCATCGACGCCAATTCGGGGCGCATGCCGTTCTCGCGGTTATTGAATGTAGGTGGCATAAGGCTCACCACGTCGAACGCGAGCTTGCCTTTGCCAGTGGCAGCAAACCACAACAAAGCCTTAGGATGGTTGGTTTTGCTGGTCAGAGTGGCCTCGTATTTGGTCCATTTGTTGCTAAATTGCTTGCCTTCAAACTCGGTTGAGGCGAACACCTTGGTTCCACAACCGCAGCTCAGGTAAGCCTTCAGTTTGCCTTTGAGCTTTCCCTTGGCCCAGAACGACAACTTATAGGTGCGTCCTTGCACAGCAGGAATGCCCCAATAGCCTTCGTTGTTGAAACCGTCGCCGTCGCCGTTGAATGTCACTTCGAGCGCTTTTCCTTGCACCTTGTTGAGCAATCCTTTGCTGATAAGCTGCAAAGAGGCGTTTCCTTTGGCCTTCCAATGCTCGGGGGCCTTGTCGTTGTCTTCAAAGCTGCGGTTGCGAACGAGCTCGGCGTAGAGACCTCCGTCGGCGGCATGGTTGATGTCTTCATAGAAGATACCATACAGCATGGGAGAGACCGCCTTGCCTTTCTGCGCGGCATCCACGTCGACCGTTACCTGCGCTGATGCGCCCAGGCTGCTCAGAAGCAGCGTGGACAGAGCAATAGTTCTTACTTTCATGTCTTCGATTTTTGATAGATAGAGTTGTTTCTAAACAGTTATTTAGTTGTCGTTGGCAAAAGTACACTTTATAATTCATATTTTCACGTTAATTACAAAGATTAACAAAAATAAGCCGTTCCTTTGCTATTGGAGGATGATGAATAGCCTATTCATCCTTCATTTGTGATTTTTTTCAGGACAACAACTTGCTTATTGGAGCCGCATCGTTCCGTTGTTGATGGATGAGGACTCGATGACCTCCCCTCGTGGCTTTACCCATCCTTGCCCCATAAATCTGTCGTTAGACCGAAATAGGAATGCTTCAAGGGTGTTATGGCATCTTTTCAACGCTTGTAAGCGTTTCTTTCTGCATTTTAGTTCCGTTTGTGTTTCGCCTTGGTTCGCTATGCCCCCAAAGCCCCTAACGCATCCATCTCGAAACAAACACGAACAAAAAACATAATCTAATGACCGTTAGGGTTAAATTGTTGCATACGAAGAATCCAGCGTTTCACGATGGTGGAACGCTGGATTCTTCGCTTTTGCATGATTGTTCTCTTTGCGCTCGTGTGCTGGAACGTGCGTGTTTTTATGCGGATAACGCTTTTGCGTTGGTTCGGCGTTAGTCTTCTTCCCTTGGAATTGCCGGCTTGCAATTGTTTGTTGAAAGCCTTATCCTTTCAGTTTGAAGGAGTTTTCGATGCTTGACACCTCAGCCGAGAACATCTTGTCGGTTACCAGGCGTTTCTCCACTTGTGTGCAACTGTGTATCACGGTGGAGTGGTCGCGGTTGCCAACGAGCTTTCCGATGCGGCTGGCAGGCATCTTCGTGTATTTCTGAGCCAGGTACATCGACACCTGACGAGCCAGCACATAGTCGCGCTTTCGGCTCTTGGAGTTGACCTGTTCGGGCGTTACGTTGTAATGGCTGCACACCTTATCGAGTATGTCGTCGATGGTAAGCGGATGGTCGTCGATCTTAACCGCTCTCTTGATGACGCGTTCGGCCAGTCGCATGTCGATCTCGCTGTTGTAAACAATGGAGTAGGCCATGAGCGAGTTGATGACCCCTTGCAGGTCGCGCACGCTGCCATTGGCTGTCTCAGAGATGAGTTGGATGACGTCGCGCGGTATGCGCAGTCCGTCGCGTCGTATCTTATTTTCCAGGATATCGATGCAAAGCTGCGTGTTAGGTTTCTCCAATTCGGCGATGAGACCACACGAGAAGCGCGTGAGCAAACGGTCGGGCATGCCCTTGAGGTCCACAGGAGGTCGGTCGCTTGCGAGGATGATACGCTTTCCGTTTCTGAAAAGGTGGTTGAAAATGTGGAAGAACGTCTCCTGGGTCTTTGTTGCGCTCACCCATTCCTGTATGTCATCTACGATGAGCATGTCGATGGTTTGGTAGAAAGCGATGAAGTCGTTTACCGCGTTTTGCAGCACCGCGTTGGTGTATTGCACCTGGAAGAGACGCGCGCTAACGTATAGCACGCGCTTCTGCGGATAGATTTGTGTGGTCTTTACGCCAATGGCGTTGATGAGATGCGTCTTTCCGCAACCCGACGGTCCATAGATGAACATGGGGTTGAACTGCATGGTGTTGGGGTGTTCGGCAATGGACATGCCTACGGAGCGCGGCAGTTTGTTGCTGTCTCCCTCAATATAATTGTTGAAAGTAAGGTGCGGATTCAGTTGCGAATCGATCTGCTGAGGCTGTGCCGCATCGAGTATTGATGGGCTTTGGTTACCTTTTGTCCGTGGCTTCTGCTGCTGTTCGACATCGGTCGGGTCAGCCTCAATGTCTTGTGAGAGGTTGTGCTCCTTGTCGGTCACCACACGATACTTCAGTCCGATGCCCTGTCCGAAGCATCGGTGCAGCACCTTGCTCAGCAAGTCGACAAAGTTCTCCTCCAGGTACTCGTATACAAAGGGGCTGGGTACCTGTACGAGTATCATCTTCTGAGCTTCATCAAACTGCTCGAAGACGATAGGCTTGAACCATGTATTGTATATTTGCTCGGTGACGTTCTTGCGTATGAGCGCAAGCGATTGGTCCCAACGAGCATCAGAACTTGGCTTCATGTGGACAGATTATTGTGAATTGTTACCTCAGTAGACGTTTCCGCTCTTTTAAGGGAATGCAAATTTAATAAAGATTTTCCGAATTTCCAAATGTCTTGTTTTTTGATTTTTGGTTATTCGTTGCGTAACTCCCTATTTATCCGATAGTTAAGCGTTTTTGTCCGAAAAGTGGTGGAGTGGGGTGCGCTTTGTGGTTTAACTTGCTGATTATTAGTTCAATATGAGATTGTTTGGCTATTCTTGGGGTTTTCGTGAAACAATTATTTTCGTTTCCTAATCATCCCTTTATGACCGAGTTATGACGCGCATGGGCATCCGTGAAACATCCTCTTCATATTTTTTTCGATTTTGTTTGTCCCACGGATGTCCTTGCGTTGTTTTCGCCTATTTGTCCTTTTTGCCAAACAGCGAGAAGTGTACGTAGCGCTTGGGGTGCGCCTTGAGGTTGGTGAGCAACGAGTCGGCGCTTATCATGGTAGCGTTGAGGTTGTTGTAGAGCGCCGGGTCGTTCATGAGCAGTCCGAGTGTTCCCTGCTTGCTGTTGAGCTTTTCGGTGATTTGCTGCACGTTGGCCAGCGTGTTGTTCACCTGCTGCATGGTACCCGCCACATCCACAGCCGCGAGGTTTGCGGTCAGCGTCGAGGTGTTGTCGAGCGTGGTGCCCGCCTTGGCGAGTGCAGCGTCGGCCTTGTTCATGATGCCCGGCATGCGGCTGTTGACCGTTGCCATGAGCGTGTTGAGGTCGCGTGTGGTGGTGGTGAGGTTCTGCGTGATGTCGCGCACATTGTGGAGCGACTGCGCCAAAGCCGGGTCGGCCATGAGCGCGTTGACGCTGGTGAGGATGCTATCCATCTTTGGCAGCATCTTCTCGATGGTGGGCACGAGGGCGGCCACCTTACCCATCATTCCATTGTTGATGGCGCCGGTCAGCGTATCGCCTGGCATGACGCGCTCCCTGGGGTTGTTGGCGAGCAGCAGGTTCATCTTCACATTGCCCATGAGGTCGCTGATGATTTCGGCCGATGAGCCCTTGGGGATGCGCAGGCTGTTGTTCACGCTGAAGCGCACCACCACGCCATTGTTGCCATCGTAGTCGTAGCTGATGTCCTTTACCACTCCCACCTGATAGCCGTCGGCGTAGATGGGGTTGGATGCGGAGAGCCCGCTGATATCCTTAAACTTTATATAATAGGTGTCATCATTCGAGAAGATGGACATGCCTTTCAGGAAGTTGAGTCCGAAGAACAATAGGATGATGCCAGTGACTGCCACGAGGGCAATCTTGATTTCCTTGGTGAATGACTTCATAATCGTGCGTGTTGGGTTTAAATGGGGGCAGGTTATCTGCCTGCCTGTCTGTTTTTCTTAAATTCGCGAATGCCCTCGTTCACATTCATTTTCTTGCCGTTCTTAAAGGCGATGATGAACGCTTCGGGGAACTTATCCAGTATCTGCTTTCGCAGACGGTAGATCTCGTTGTAGTCGTTGCTTGCTCCGTAGGTGTACTTCTTGTAGTTGCCTTCCTCGTAGAAGTCGCAACCCGTAAGGCCCTTGAACTGACGGTCGCCGGCCTTGAGCACCCCGTTGCTCACGAGAATCTGAATCTTGAACACCGGCCGATCCTCGTTTGCCGCCTTGGGGGGAGCTGCAGGCGCTTCCTTGCGTGTGGTTGCCGCCTTCTGTCGAGGTGCCGCCTGCTCCTTCTTCTCTGCGGGCTTTGCCTCGGGCTCGGGCGCCCTGATGGGCTCAGCGGGTGGTGTTCGACGGCCCTCGGCCCCTACGCGATAGGGCACATCGATCGAGTTGTCGTATTTCTCCTTGTATCGGATGAATGCGTTATAGAATCCCATGGGATACTTGGTGTGTCCATCCTCCGTGTTCATGTAGTTCTCCTCGTCGGGTGTCGATATGAACCCCAGTTCCAACAGGATGGCCGGCATCTTTGTCAGTCGGAGCACCGCCAGGTTGTTTTGGTGCGAACCGCCGTTCTGTCGCCCCGTGGCCTTGCACACCTCCTGCTGCATGAGTCGTGAGAGATACACGCTTCGCTCACGGTTTTGGTCGGCGATGATCTCGCCCATGATGTCGAGCTCGGGTGCGTTGCCGTTGAGGTTGGCATACACCGTCTTGTAATTGCTCTCCAGGAAGATCACCGAGTTCTCGCGCTTGGCTACGTCGGCGTTCATTTTCAGGCCCTTGTCGCCCGTTGTCTCGCCACGTCCGAGCGTGTAGCTTTGGAATCCACGTGCCGTGTGTATGCCGTCAAGGGCGTTGATGTGGATAGATATAAAGAGGTCGGCGTTGTTGCGATTAGCTATCTCGGCCCTCTCGTGCAGGGTGAGGTATGTGTCGGTGGTGCGGGTGTAGATGACCTCCACGTCGGGGCATTTGGCTTCCACGAGTCGTCCAAAGGCCAGCGCATACTTCAGCGTAAGGTTCTTCTCCTCCGAGATGGCGCCAGGAGCTCCATGGTCTTTGCCGCCATGGCCAGCGTCGATGACGAGTGTGAACCGCTTGTTGGCCGCCTGAAGCGTCAGGGCCAACAGCAGAAACAGGAAAAAGGAGATAAGCCTACGTTTCTTCATATCTAAGCACAATATTTTGCAAAAATAAGCATTTTGCAGGAGAAAACCTATTTAGCACGCCGCGTTTTATCATTTATTAAGTAATGTGCGCATGCAAAAATGGCTGCATAACGGTGCTTATGGAGCTGTAAATGTCAATCATTATTTATCCAATCTATATACTTGGCAGGTGGGTGAAATAGAAGCGGAAAACGCGAAAAAGCGCTTTGGAATTGGCGTTTCTGCCCTTTGCCGACGGCTCGTGTGAGAGCAGCTGTTGCGAAAGATGCCTAACCGAACTGCCTTTTGGCATGTTTCGTGCCTCGTTTAGGCATGTATTGAGCTGCGTTTAGGCATGTTTCGCGCCTCGTTTAGGCATGTTTTGTGGTGCGGAAAGTGGGATGTGGAGAGATTGGAAAAGACTTGCGTGGATAACTCGTTGGATGTTAGGTTGTTACGAAAAACGTCTGAGAATCGCGTATTTGCGGCCAAACATCCGCTCGCTGATTTTAACGGCCTTCTCGTGAGCGCATTTGTTGTGATTATTGGTAAAAGAAGGAGACTTGCCTCATGAGGTGGCTGCAAGAAGAAGGGTGGCATTTTTCTTCCGAATAGTGAGGCTTTTCCAAAGAAAATTACTACTTTTGCATATTGCAATCAATCTTAATTTAAACCAATCAGATTATGAGACTAATTATTGAACAGGATTACGCCCGCCTCTCACAGTGGGCAGCCAACCATGTAGTGGAGCGTATCAACCAGTTTCAACCCACAGCCGAGCGTCCTTTCGTGCTCGGTTTGCCCACAGGCAGCTCGCCCGAGGGCATGTACGCCGCTTTGGTGAAAGCCAATAAGGAGGGTCGCGTTAGCTTCCGCAACGTCATCACCTTCAACATGGATGAGTATGTAGGTCTGCCCGAGAGCCACCCCGAGAGCTACCATAGCTTCATGGCTCGCAACCTCTTCGACCATATCGACATTCCCCGTGAGAACGTGAACATCCTCAACGGCAACGCCGAGGATTTGGAGGCCGAGTGCGCTCGTTATGAGGAGAAGATCAAGGCAGTGGGCGGCATCCACCTCTTCATAGGTGGCATCGGCCCCGACGGTCACATCGCCTTCAATGAGCCTTTCTCAAGCCTCACCAGCCGCACCCGCGTGAAGACGCTGACCACCGACACCATCATCGCCAACTCTCGTTTCTTCGACAACGATGTCAACAAGGTGCCTAAGCACGCCCTGACCGTTGGTGTGGGTACCGTTATGGCGGCCCAAGAGGTGATGATCCTGTGCAATGGACACCATAAGTCGCGCGCCCTGCAGGCAGCTGTCGAGGGCCCCGTCACACAGGCTTGGACCATCTCGGCCCTGCAGCAGCACGCCCATAGCGTTATCGTGGCCGACGAGGCCGCTACCGAGGAGCTGAAGGTGGGCACCTACCGCTACTTCAAGGATATCGAGAAGGACAACCTGTAAGCACTTGTTTGCTTTTTAACCAACACATCACATATTTATAATGAAAAGAACCTTGATGCTTTCAGCGTTGGCCCTGCTCGCCGCGTTGCCTATGGCAGCCAAAGAGAGCAAGGTTAGCTCGCCTGATGGCAAGCTCGTTGTGACCGTCAACGACGACGGCGGTCGCGCCAACTACACCGTGACCTATGCTGGCCAGACCATCCTGCGCACCTCGCGCCTCGGCCTGCGCACCAACATGGGCGATTTCACGAAGGGTCTGACGCTGACCGACGCCAAGCAAGCTCAGGTGGACAAACGTTACACCATGTCGCGCACCAAGGCATCGGAGGCCCATTATGTGGCCAACCAAGCCGTGCTGACGTTCGCCAACGAAAAGAAGTTGCAGATGGTGATTACGCTCAACGTGTCGGACAACGATGTGGCTTATCGCTACACCCTGCCGCGCCCAAAGAGCAACAACCCCAAGCAAGCCATGGTCTACGAGGAAGTGTCATCGTTCAATTTCCCTGAGTCGACCACCACGTTCATCTCCCCGCAGATACAGCCCATGACGGGTTGGGAAACCACCAAACCCAGTTACGAGGAGGTGTTTACGTCCGACGCACCCATGACCCAACCGTCGCAGTATGGCGTGGGTTACACGTTCCCCTGCCTCTTCCACATTGGTGGCGCCGCCAAAAGGCAGGCGTTGGCCGAAGGCGAGGCATGGGCGTTGGTGTCGGAGACCGGTGTGACAGGCGACTATTGTGGCTCGCGCCTCTCCGAGTACAAGGCTGGCGAGGGCTATACCATCGCCTATCCGCAGGAGGGTGAGAACAACGGATGGGGCGCAGCCTACCCTGGCATCAGCCTGCCCGGCTCAACGCCATGGCGCACCATCACCGTCGGACAGACGTTGAAGCCCATCGTTGAGACCACCATCCCCTACGACGTGGTTGATCCGCTCTATGAGCCCACCACCGACTACAAGGCCGGTCGCTACACCTGGAGCTGGCTCATCTGGCAAGATGGCAGCATCAACTACGACGATCAGGTGCAGTTTATCGACCTGGCGGCCAAGATGGGGTACGAATATGTGCTTGTCGACAACTGGTGGGACACCAACATCGGCTACGAGCGCATGGAGAAGCTCAGTCGTTACGCCCAAGGCAAGGGAGTGAGCCTCATGCTGTGGTTCAACTCCAACGGCT
Organism: Hallella faecis; assembly: GCF_018789675.1. Lineage (GTDB taxonomy): Bacteria > Bacteroidota > Bacteroidia > Bacteroidales > Bacteroidaceae > Prevotella > Prevotella faecis. Next base: position 14,801 of record NZ_JAHKBE010000040.1, on the reverse strand, counting down.
TTGAGAACAACGCCCCGCAGGGCCCGCTCAACATCATGAACCGTCCTATCGCCCGCAAGAAAGCCATGGCGTGGATGCAGAAGATTGGTGTGAAGGGCATCAAGGTCGATTTCTTCGCTGGCGACAAGCAGCACACCATGCAGCTCTATGAGGACATCCTCAGCGACGCCAACGACTACGGCCTGCAGGTAATCTTCCACGGTTGCACATTGCCGCGCGGCTGGGAGCGACTCTATCCCAACTACGTGGGCTCTGAGGCCGCTCTGGCTTCCGAGAATGTGTTCTTCACCGAGGAGGCCGCTCGTCGCGAGGGCTACGACATGGCCATGCATCCCTTCGGACGCAATGCCGTGGGCAGCTTCGACTGGGGTGGCGTTATCATGAACCGCATGCTCAGCAAGGACAACAAGAGTCGCCACCAACGCTTCACGTCCGACATCTTCGAGATGGCCACCGCCATCACCAACCAGTGCTCGGTCAACTGCGTGGAGGTTACCCCCAACGTGGTCGACGAGTTGCCCGAGTTGGAGAAGGCGTTCCTCAAGGAGCTTCCCACCACATGGGAGGAGACACGTTTTGTCGACGGTTATCCTACGAAGTACGCCGTTGTGGCACGCCGCCATGCCGACAAATGGCTGGTGGGCGGCATCAACGGAACCGGCAATCCGATGACGCTGACCCTCAACCTGCCCATGCTGGCAGGCCAGACGGTCGACTACTATGTGGACGCCAAACTGAAGAAAGGCCAGCGTTGGCCCGACCCCGAGTTGCGCACACTTAAGGTGGGCAAGGACGGAAAGGCCAAGGTGACGCTGCAAGCCAAGGGTGGAATCATCCTGAAGCAGAAGTAAGCAGCCGTCTTCATACGAGCAGGCGGACAGCCATGGTGTTGCCATGATTGTCCGCCTGCCTTCTTTTTATAAACAGCCCATGCGATGATGGGCCCCATTCAGTAAACCCCAAGCACATGAACCACACTACGCAACACACCTGGCAACCCGACGAGAGCCAACAGAAGGTCATCGAAATGGTGGGAGGACGGCACCTCGTTTTGGCCCCTCCGGGATGTGGCAAGACCCAGATACTGGCCGAGCGCGTGCGCCACGCCCATGCCCAGGGCATGGACTACGACGCCATGCTCTGCCTCACTTTCACCAACCGAGCCGCCCGCGGCATGCGCGAACGCATACAGCTGAACATCGACGACGTAGGAATCGAGCAGATCTTTGTGGGCAACGTGCACCGCTTCTGCTCCCATTTCCTCTTCGAGAACCGTGTGGTGCCGGCAGAGAGCGCCATCATCGACGAGGACACCGTGGTGAGCATCCTCGCCAATTACTTGCAGGAGGACGAGGGTAAGGTGCAGGCCAATTTCAACCGAAGGCGCGCCTATAGCGAGATTATGTTCTTCTCCCATCTCATGGAGGAGATAAAGATGGGCCTGCCACGCGAGTTGCGGCAACACCCCGACTGCGCCACACCCACCGATGTGCAGGTGATGCGCGCCCTTTGTCGGGCCGTGGGCAAGGAGTTTACGGCCGACCAAATGGTGGACATCTACGAACACAACGATTATTATGTCGACGTGGCGCGCTCGGCGGCCTTCGATGCCAGCCTTCGGCAGGTGGCCGACCGCACCTTGTTCAAGATGAAATACGCCCACGCCTACACGGCTTACAAGCAACAATACAACTTGCTCGACTTCGAGGATTTGCTCATCAAGACCTACGCCACACTTCGCGGCGGCACCCCCTGCAAGCGCTATCCTTGGATCCAGGTCGACGAGGTGCAAGACCTCAACCGCCTGCAGCTCGCCATCATCGACGCGTTGTGGGCGGGAAATGGTGCCGATACCGCCCCCTCGCAGGCCCATACCCTCATGTTCCTGGGCGATGAGCAACAAGCCATCTTCTCGTTCATGGGAGCCAAGTTGGCCACACTTGAGGCCATCAAGCGGCAATGTAAGGGATCGGTTCATCATCTCCATGTCAACCATCGCTCACCCAAGTATCTCGTCGACATGCTCAATCGGTTTGCAGCCGATCAGTTGGCTGCCGACCCCGACCTATTGCCCCGCCCCGACAACGACGATAAGGCCCAGCCGGGCGACATGCAGATACGCGACAGTCGCGACATCGACGACGAGCTGCAGGATGTGGCCCGCTATGTGAAAACGCTGGCGCAGCAGGCGCCCGACCGTGAGACCACAGCTGTTGTGGTCAACTCCAACAAGGACGCCGACCAGTTGAGCGAGACGCTCACCGCCTTGGACGTGAGCCATTTCAAGGTGTCGGGAACCGACATCTTCGCCTTGCCGCAGGTGAAATGGTTGTTGGCCCACCTGAGCGTTTTGTCGAACGAGCTCAACCACATCGCCTGGTCGCAACTCCTAACTGGCCTGCGCGTCTGCGAGAGCGAGGCCTCAGCGCGAGGCTGGCTTCGCAAAATGAGGGATCTCGCCATCAGCCCAGCCGATTTTCTTCGCCCCAACGATGACACCTACCTGCAGGAATTCCTCAGCCTTTATGAGCGAGACGACATCGTGGTGTTCGACACCGAGACCACCGGACTCAACGTCTTTGAGGACGACATCGTGCAGATTGCCGCCGAAAAGATACGGCAGGGCAGGAGCGTGGCCAAGTTCTCCGTGTATATTGAGACCGATCGCACCATTCCCGCCATGCTGGGCGACATTGCCAATCCCATCATCGAGGAGCGCCGACACCATCAGATCCATTCCCATGCCGACGCCCTCCGCATGTTTCTCGACTTCGTGGGCGACGGGCAGGTGGCCCTGATGGGCCACAACGCCGAGTACGATTACCGCATCATGGACTACAATTTGCGCCGTTATCTGCCCGAGGTCGATTGGCAGCGCCGATGCCCGCGGTGCTTCGACACGCTGAAACTCATGCGCCTGTTGCGCCCCGACCTCAAGGCTTATAAGTTGAAACATCTGTTGGCAGAGCTCCATTTGGAGGGCGAGAACTCGCATCTGGCCGACGACGACGTGAACGCCACCGTGTCGCTCGTGGGCTATTGTTATGCGCATGGCAGCGAATGGCTCGATGGCCAGCGCGCCTATCTGGCTTCGCCGAGCGTTCGCCAGCGCGTCGATCGCTTGCGCCGCGCCTACCAATCGTTCTACGATGAGGCTCGCCAAAGGCTCTACGAGCGCCTGCCCGAAGGTGATGAGCCAGCCCTTGTGGGTGAGATGAAGCGCATGGCGGATTTGCTCAAGGAGAAAGGATGGTGGAAGGACGTTCCCAAGATCGACTATGTGTACCGATTCTTGGCGGGCGACATCATCGACCCTGCGAGTGAACCTTCGCTCAAGGAACAGTTGGACCATCACGTCATGGAGCTCAGCACGTTCAAGGAAGCCGACCTTTGCAGTTCGACGGCCATCGACGACCGCGTCTTCGTGTCGACCATCCACAAGGCCAAGGGGTTGGAGTTCAATAATGTGGTGGTGTTCGATGTGGTCGACGGACGCATTCCCAACTTTTACAATCAGGGCAAGCCCGACCTCATGGCCGAGGATGCCCGCAAGCTCTACGTGGCCATGTCGAGAGCCAAAAAGCGATTGGTGGTGTGGTGGAGCCGCATGCGTCCGCAGGCTTATAGCGGTCCCGAACAACGGTTGTCGCGCTTTATGGACGGCGTGAGAGCATTCTTCGACAACGTATGAAACGGCTGGGGGTGCCACCATGGATTGAATGTCAAATATTCATTAAATAGAAAGAATAAGTTGTAAGGAGCCGTAAAATTTTCATAATAATCAACAAGCAATTTGACAAAGTACGCTAAATTCGTTATCTTTGCAAATGTACTATTATAGGGAAGATATGAAAAAGGTAATTGGCATCATCATAGTCATGCTCATGCCGGTCATGGTCATGGCGGAGACATACCCTGTATTGTGGAAGAAAGTGATGGAGGCGCGTTCGAAAGACTTGCCCCGCACCCAGATGGAATGGCTCGACAAAATCATCGACAAGGCCCAAGCGGGCGCCGACTACGGACAGATGCTCAAGGCCCAACTGTGGAAAGCCGCTGCGCAGACACAGATTGCCCCCGACTCGGCTGAGGTGGAGATTGAGCGGATCGAGGAGAATGTCGATGCGGCCAAGGACCCTGCCATGAAGGCGGTGTATGCCACCGTGCTCGGAAAGCTCTATGAGCAGCGAGCCAACGGCAAGGACGAGAGCCAAGCCAAGAGCAAACAGTGGTTTGCGGTGGCCATGGCGCAGCCGGAGATGTTGGCCCAGCACAAGTGTGCTGAGTATGCGCCGGCGGTGGTGTCGGGCGTCGACAGCAAGATCTTCTACGACGACCTGCTGCATGTGGTGGGCATGGAGGCCCGCGCCTTCAAGACGCTTCACGATTATTATGCTGCCAAAGGCAACCGTGCGGCGGCTTGCATCTGCGCCACTCTCGACCTCAAGCAAAACGGGGTTATCGACACGTGGCAGGTGCGTAAGTCGAAAAACCTGCAGGCGGTCGACTCGCTTCTTCATGTTTATGGCGACTTGCGCGAGGCGGGCGAGTTGGCCATCGAGCATTATCAGTTTGTCGCCAACGCTTCGGACGTAACGGTCGACGACCAGGTAAACTACATCAACTACGCCCTGAGCAAGTGGGGCGATTGGCCCAGGATGAACATCTTGCGCAACGCCATGAGCGAATTGCGCCAGCCCTCTTTCAACATCAATATTGGCGATGTTAGTTTCCTGCCCCAACAGGAGCGCCTTGTTCGCATCAATTTCATTCGTAACATCAATACGCTCACGGTAAATATCTATCGTGTGAACGTTGAGGGCGACTGCTCGCTCAATCCCAACGAACCGGCCGACTGGGCGGTGTTGCAGAAGAAACTCGTTCCCGGAGCCGTGCAGACGCTGGTGAAACGCTATGTGGGGCAGCCTGCCTGGAAGGAGAACACCGATTCGCTCATCATCGGGGGACTGCCCGTTGGCATGTATGTCATGGAGGCTACCACCGACAATGGCAACGTGAAGGCGCAGCGTGCCCTGTTGCATGTGAGCGACGTCTATGTCATGTGCCAGGGGCTTCCCGATAATCAGCAGCGGTTTGTGGTGGTCAACGCCACCACCGGTGAGGCCATTGCGGGGGCTCATCTGCGACTGAAGACGCAAACCTATTATGACAACGAGAAGGAGCAAACGGTTTGTCTCACCACCGATAAGAATGGCGAGGCGTATCATAAGTTCAAAAAACGTGCTCCAAACAAGATATACGCTTATACCGACAACGACAAGGCCGGCGTGGAAATCGATGTCCATACCAACTACAGTTTCTACGACAACGACAGTCGTGAGGAGAGCGTTCGCCTATACACCGATCGTGCTGTCTACCGTCCCGGACAGATGGTGCGTGTGGCGGCCATTGCGTATCTCACCGACGGCAAGGCCGTGAAGACGACACCATTGGCCGACAAGCAACTTGAACTGTCGCTCTTCGACGCCAATGGCAAGGAGGTTTCTAAGAAAACGGTGACAACCGACAGCTATGGAACGGCGTCGGCCGATTTCACCCTTCCGCAGGCGGGACTCACGGGTGCGTTCTCTGTGAGGAACAGAGGAATGGGATACGTGAGGTTTAATGTGGAGGAATATAAGCTTCCCACGTATGAGGTGACGTTCGATTCCTACAAGGAAGCCTACCAACCTGGCGACACGGTGCAAATGCGTGGATGGGCCAAGACCTATTCGGGAGTGCCGGTGCAGGACGCGAAGGTAAGCTATAAGGTGTGCCGCGAGCCTGCCTTGTGGTGGTTTAGGCGTTCCGATTGTCCATCCGAGGAGTTGCGGGTCGATACCGTGGTGACGGCCGACGATGGCTCGTTTGTGTTGAAAATGCCGATGGTTTACCCTGAGGATGTAGACCTCAATCATGCTGTTTACTATCATGTTGTGGCCTATGCCAAGGTGACCGATAATGCGGGCGAGACCCATGAGGAGCAAGCCACGTTGGCGTTGAGCAATCGTTCGGCTGTGCTGAAGGTGGATTTGCCCAGCAAAATGTTGCGCGATAGCCTCAAGACGTTTACCGTCACTCGTACCAACCTTGCCCAGGAATCCATCGAGGGCGACGTTAGGTATTGCTTCGATGGGCGCGCTTGGAAGACGGCTGAGGCCAACAAGCCCATTGCCTTGGACGAAAAGCTGGCTTCGGGAAGACATCAGTTGGAGGTGATTTGCGGTCAGGACACCGTGAGGAAGAGTGTTGTGGTCTTTACGTATAGCGATAAGAAGCCTGTTGTTCAGACGCACGACTGGTTCTATCTGTCGGAAATGCAGTTCCCTAACGACGGTTCGCCTGTCTATCTGCAAGTGGGAACGTCCGACAAGAACACGCATGTCTATTACTCAGTCTTCGCCGGAAACAAGACGCTGGCCAAGGGAGTGAGCAAGTTGAGCGATGAGGTCGTTACGCGTAAGCTTTATTATAAGGAGGAGTATGGCGACGGAGTGGTCATCACCATGGCATGGGTGAAGAATGGAAAGATGTATAAGCATGAGGTGAACATCTGCCGGCCTACGCCCGATAACAAGTTGAAGCTGACGTGGAAGACCTTCCGCGACAAGTTGACGCCTGGCCAAAGGGAACAGTGGACGTTGCATATCGACTCGCCTGAGGGCAAGCCTGCCATGGCGCAACTGTTGGCCACGATGTACGACAAGAGCCTCGACGACGTTTCAAAGCTCCATTGGAGGTTTACCATTGATTACGGTGCATCGCTTCCCCATGCGCCTTGGCGCGGCGGATCGCAGTTTGTCGATGGTCTCTATGGCTTCGAAAGATACAATGCGCTCAATGTGCGCAGTCTCGATTTTTCCCATTTCGATGGTGAGATGTTCAACTTTGCCAATCCTTATACCTTTAGCTATAAGCAGTCCATGGTGCTGATGGCGCGCCAGGAAAGTGCCTCGGCCGACCGGATGGCGAAAGGGACGATGCTGAGAGAGGTCCCTGTTTCGAAAAAGAAGGTCAATGCCAATATGCAAGTAACCGATTCGGAGCTCTCGGAACCGATAGCGGGACTTGGTCTCTCGAAGGACGAAGAGGGTAGCGATGAATCTGCTTCCCCGGTGACAAAGGTGCGTGAGAACTTCAATGAGACGGCCTTCTTCTATCCCGCCCTGACCACCGACGGCAATGGAAATGTGAACATCGCCTTTACGTTGCCTGAGAGTGTAACCACTTGGAAGTTCATGGCCCTGGCCCATGATGAGGCTTTCAATTATGGCCAGATTACCGCAGAAGTCGTCGCCAAGAAGGTGGTGATGGTGCAGCCCAATATGCCTCGCTTCGTTCGGCAGGGCGACGAGTCGGTCGTGGTTTGCCGAATCGCTAATACTTCGGAGAAGGATGTGAGGGGAAAAGCTCGTTTGCAAATCGTTGATCCAGAAACCAACAAGATGCTGGAGGAGTGGTCGGCGCCCTTCGAGGTGAAGGCCGGACAAACCACTACGGCTGAGTTTACGGTCGATGGCGACCGCTTGGCCGAGTTGGGACGTGGCGCAACGCTCTTCGTTGTCCGCACTTTGGCCGAGGGACAAGGATTTAGCGATGGTGAGCAGCGGTATCTTCCGTTGCTGCCCAACCAAGAGTTTGTGACCACAACGCTGCCGTTCACACAAGTGGGAGCTGGCGTTAAGACGCTCGATATCAGTAAGATGTTCCCGTCAAACGACAAGCGCAACCGCTTGACCGTGGAGTATACCAACAATCCCGCATGGCTGATGATTCAAGCATTGCCCACGGTGGCCAACCCCACAGAGCGCAATGCCGTGTCGCTTGCGGCAGCGATCTATGCCAATTCGCTGGCCCGCCAACTGATGGTTGCTAATCCTTCCATCGGCCAAACGGTCAAGCTATGGCAGAAGGAGCAAGGAACCGAGACGTCGTTGGTCAGCAATCTGCAAAGGAACAGTGAGCTGAAGACCATGCTTCTCAGTGAGACGCCATGGGTGTCAGATGCCAACCGTGAGACGGAACAGAAGCAACAGCTCATCAATTACTTGGATGAGTCGGCCATAGACTACCGCTTGAAGACTTTCGCCGATAAGTTATCCCAGTTGCAGAACCCCGACGGCAGTTTCAGTTGGTGGCCTAACATGCCCGGAAACAAGTATATGACGATGGAGGTTACTACCATTTTGGCGCGTCTCAATACGCTGACGGGTCAGCAAGAGAACAGCCGATTGCTTTCCGAAGCCTTTAAATACTTGGATAGGCGGATAGCCGACGAGGTGAAAACGATGAAGAAAGAGAGTCAGAAAAAGCATCCGCAGGTGCTCGATCCCTCAGAGTTCGCATGCAATTATTTGTATGCCAGTGCGTTGGCGGGCCGCAAACCGTCGGCCGATATGCGCTATTTGTTGAACCTCCTGGAGAAGAAAACAACCAAGTTGACGATCTATGGCAAGGCTCGTTCGGCCGTTATCCTTGCACAATATGGCTTTTCCACACGAGCCAAGGAATACCTTCAGAGCCTCAATGAGTATGCCGTTTACAAGGAAGAGATGGGGCGCTATTACGACACACACCGCGCTTACTATTCGTGGAGAGACTATCGCATCCCTACGCAGGTGGCTGCCATTGAGGCCATGAAGCGCCTCACGCCTCAGGATACGAAGACTATCGAGGCCATGCAACGCTGGCTGTTGCAAGAAAAACGCACCCAATCATGGGACACGCCGGCCAATGCCGTTGATGCCGTTTATGCGTTCCTCGCTACCCAAGGGGGGAAGGCCGATATGGATAAGCTCGCCACCCAGCAGTTGGCCACGATGAGGGTTGATGGCAAAACGGTGGAACTGCCGCGTGCTACAGCTGGTTTGGGCTATGTGAAGACCATGGTCGACGCCACGTCGCCAACGACCATCGCCATTGAGAAGACGTCTGCTGGCACCTCATGGGGCGCCCTTTATGCCCAGTATTGGCAGAAGGCAAGCGAGGTGGAGGCGCAGTCGTCGGGCTTGAAGGTCAAGCGCGAGGTTATCGTGAATGGCCAAGTGACTAACGATAAGTCGCTGAATTTGCGTGTTGGTGACAAGGTAAAGGTGCGCATCACCATCGTGGCCGACCGCGATTACGACTTTGTGCAAGTGCAAGACAAGCGCGCCGCATGCCTCGAGCCTGCCGTTCAACTGAGCGGTTACCGTTGGGGCTATTACTGTGCGCCCCAAGATAATGTGAATAATTATTACTTTGATCTCATGGCCAAGGGCGAACATGTTGTTGAGACCGACTATTACGTTGATCGACAGGGCAGCTACGCCTCGGGCATTTGCACCGTACAGTGTGCTTATAGTCCTGAGTTTGCAGGCCGTGAGGGCGCTAAATGTTTCACCATAATTCGCTGATTCCAGTCAGAATGAACAAAAAACAAATCATCTCGGCTATCCTCTTGCTTACCGCCATGGGCGCAAACGCTCAGGATATCGCCATCGAAAACAAGAACATTGATTGTGGACAGGTGGTCTTTAAGCATCCCGTGACCGCCGAATACGTTATGAAGAACAATGGCGCGTCGCCGCTTACCATCAGTGATGTGCGCACCAGTTGTGGTTGCACCACGGTGAGCTATCCCAAGGAGGCGATAGCTCCCGGACAATCATTTACCGTCAGTGCGGTCTACGATGCCAAGACCATGGGCCATTTCAACAAGCGTATTGGTATTTATAGCAACGCTTCCAGTGGTCCGTTGATGCTCTCCATCAAGGGTGTAGTGGTAGAGGAGAAAGATCAACCCGACTTGAATTATCCATATTTGTTGGGCGACCTTCATGTGGATAGGACCGATCTTGAGTTTGATGATGTGAACCGCGGAGACGAACCTGTACAGGTTATCAACATCAAGAACACCACCGACCAGGTGGTTGAGCCCGTGCTCATGCATTTGCCCAATTACCTCAGGGCTGAGGTTCGTCCCTCGAAGATAGCTCCAGGCCGTACGGGCAAGGCGTTGGTGCAGTTGGATTCGCGTGTCTTGCGCGACCTGGGCTTGACGCAAACGTCCGTGTATCTCGGTATGTTCATGGGTGACAAGGTGGCACCCGACAAGGAAATCACCGTGTCGGCCGTGCTCCTTCCCGACTTCGACAACATGACCTCGTTGCAGAAGGCGCGTGCTCCTAAGTTGCGCTTGTCGTCGGGTAGTGTTGAGTTGGGTGGCTTTTCGGGTAAAAAATCGAAAAAGGGCAAGGTGACCCTCATCAACGAAGGCAAGACGCCCCTTGAGATTCGCTCCTTGCAGATGTTCACCGCTGGCTTGCAGGTGTCGTTGGGCAATAAGACGATCGCTCCGGGTCAGAAGGTCGACCTGAAGGTGACGGCCATTGCCAGCATACTGGATAAGGTGAAGGGCAAGCCCCGCGTGCTGCTGATCACCAACGATCCTGAGAACACGAAGGTTATCATCAATGTCAACGTTACTAAGTAACCCCCAAACGGAAAGCGCATGACGATGGATACAAACCACGTAGAAGGCACGGCAGGCCGCAACGAACATGGTGCGGTCGAGTGCCCTGTGATAGAAATAGACAATGGCAGCGGCTTCTGCTTTGGCGTAACGACAGCCATACGCAAGGCCGAGGAGGAGCTGGCGATGGGCAAGACCCTCTATTGCTTAGGCGATATTGTGCACAATAGCATGGAGGTGGCGCGCCTTCATGCCCATGGCCTTGTCACCATCGACCATGGCCAACTGGCCCAGTTGCAAGGCGTAAAGGTGCTGCTGCGAGCCCATGGCGAACCGCCAGAGACCTACGAAACCGCCCGAAAGAACCACATAGAGATCATCGACGCCACATGTCCCGTGGTGCTGGCCCTGCAACGACGCATCAAACAACAGTTTGACAGCAACCCCCATGCGCAGATTGTGATCTTTGGAAAGAACGGTCATGCCGAGGTGTTAGGCTTGGTGGGGCAGACCCATTCGGAAGCTATCGTGGTGGAATGTGTGGATGATGTGAAGCGCCTCGATTTTGAACGCGACATCTATCTTTACTCGCAGACCACCAAGAGCCTCGACGAGTTTCATCGCATCATCGACTATATACAGCAGCATATCTCGCCTTCGGCTACCTTCCGAAGCTTCGACACCATCTGCCGACAGGTGGCCAACCGCATGCCCAACATAGCCGATTTTGCCTCTCGCCACGACCTCATTCTGTTTGTCAGTGGCCGAAAGAGCAGCAACGGAAAGGTGCTTTTCAACGAATGCAAGAGTGTTAATGCCAATAGTCACCAGATAGAGCGTGCCGAGGAGATCGACATGGAGTGGGTGCGAGGCGTAAAGACCATTGGCGTTTGTGGTGCCACGAGCACCCCCAAGTGGCTGATGGAAGAATGCAGAGACCACATCCTCGACCGTCTGAAATAACGACGGTTTTGGGATGTGGCCCCTATTGATTGCTAATGGCTATCTTATCGTTGTGCAGTAGGATAGCCATTATCATTTTCCTACTAACGACACCATCTGTCCGTCTTGATGTACCAGACCTTTCTTGCGAGCCAGACCCGACAGGAAGAGTGACTCCTTGGGCGAGCAGTGGAAGTGCACACGCAATGCTTTCAGAAAGTCTTTGCGTAGCATCTGTCCGTCCTGTTTGCCGCTAAGTATTTCCTGCACGGCTGCTCCCAGGTGTTCGATGTGGAAACGACGGTGCTTGTTGTGTACGTACTCGAAGATAACGACAGCTGCGCAAATGGCTACTGCAAGGAGAATGAATAATGAGTAGTTGCTCATAATGAAAGGCTTTTAGTTGTTTTCGTGACAAAGATATATAAAATACATGATATATGCAAATAATTGTTCTTAAAAACTGTTATTTGATTTATATTTGTTTGTTTTGTTATTTTGTGCCAATTTGGCATTCGTTGTGACGATTTGTCGTCTTGCTGGGTTTGGAATGGCTTTTGAGGGAGTAGGTGCAGAACATTGAAAGGAATAAAAACAAGAAAGAAAGGAAGGTAATAATATGACATTCGACAAGTTTACAATCAAAGCGCAAGAAGTGGTGCAAGAGGCCGTCAACACCGCCCAGCAAGGCCGACAGCAAGCTGTTGAGCCCACCCACTTGTTGCAAGGAGTGTTGCAAAAAGGTCGCGACGTTTCCAATTTCATCTTTCAGAAGTTGGGCGTCAATGCCATGCAGGTTGAAAAACTGGTGCAACAGGAACTCCAACATTTGCCCCATGTGGAAGGCGGACAGCCTTATTTCTCCAACGATACCAATAAGGTGTTGCAGCGTGCCGAGGACGACGCGCGCAAGTTGGGCGATGAGTTTGTTTCCGTAGAGCCCATTCTTGTGGCCCTCGTGCAGGTCGAGTCCACCGCCAGTCGCATCCTTAAGGACGCTGGTTGCAACGAGCCCGACATGCTGGCCGCCATCAAGGAACTTCGCCAAGGGCAGAACGTGCAGAGCGCCAGTGGCGACGAGAACTACCAAGCCCTCAGCAAATATGCCACCGACCTTATTGGTGCAGCCCGCCAAGGCAAGCTCGACCCGGTAATTGGCCGCGACGATGAGATTCGCCGTGTGCTGCAAATCCTCTCTCGTCGTACCAAGAACAACCCAATTCTCATTGGTGAGCCGGGTACGGGTAAGACCGCCATTGTGGAAGGTTTGGCTGAGCGCATTGTGCGAGGCGACGTGCCCGAGAACCTGAAGAACAAACAACTCTACTCTCTCGACATGGGCGCCCTTGTTGCAGGAGCCAAGTATAAGGGCGAGTTTGAGGAGCGTTTGAAGAGCGTCATTAAAGAGGTGACCCATGCCAACGGCAACATCATTCTCTTCATCGATGAGATCCACACCCTTGTGGGAGCTGGTGGAGGCGAAGGAGCCATGGATGCCGCCAACATCTTGAAGCCAGCCCTTGCTCGTGGTGAGTTGCGTGCCATTGGTGCCACGACCCTCAACGAGTATCAGAAATACTTCGAGAAGGACAAGGCCCTGGAGCGTAGGTTCCAGACGGTGATGGTGAACGAGCCCGATGAGGTCGACGCCATTTCCATCCTCCGTGGTCTGAAGGAGCGCTACGAGAACCACCACAAGGTGCGTATTCAGGACGATGCCTGTATCGCCGCCGTGAAACTCTCTGAGCGTTACATCTCCGACCGTTTCTTGCCCGACAAGGCCATTGACCTGATGGATGAGGCTGCCGCCAAGCTTCGCATGGAGCGCGACTCTGTGCCCGAGGAGCTCGACGAGATCACCCGTCACCTCAAGCAGCTCGAGATTGAGCGTGAGGCCATCAAGCGCGAGAACGACGAGGACAAGATCAAGCAACTCGATAAGGAGATTGCCGACCTGAAGGACAAGGAACACCAGTTCCGCGCCAAATGGGAGGCAGAGAAAGGCTTGGTCAACAAGATTCAGCAGGACAAGCAGCAGATGGAGAACCTGAAGTTTGAAGCCGACAAGGCCGAGCGCGAAGGCGACTATGGCCGTGTGGCAGAGATACGCTATGGCAAGCTCAAGCAGCTCCAAAACGACATCGACAACATCCAACAGCAGTTGAAAGCCGCCCAGGGTGCTGAGACGATGGTGCGCGAGGAGGTCACCGCCGACGATATAGCTGAGGTGGTGAGCCGTTGGACGGGCATCCCCGTAACGCGGATGATGCAGAGCGAGCGTGAGAAGCTGCTCCATCTGGAGGCCGAGCTCCACAAGCGAGTCATTGGTCAGGATGAGGCCATACAGGCTGTCAGCGACGCCGTTCGCCGCAGTCGTGCTGGTCTGCAAGACCCGAAGAAGCCTATCGCCTCGTTCATCTTCCTCGGTACGACGGGTACTGGTAAGACCGAGTTGGCCAAGGCTTTGGCCGAGTATCTGTTCAACGACGAGAACATGATGACCCGTATCGACATGAGCGAGTACCAAGAGAAGTTCAGTGTGTCAAGGCTCATCGGTGCGCCTCCGGGATACGTTGGTTACGACGAGGGTGGCCAGCTCACCGAGGCTGTGCGGCGCAAGCCTTACAGCGTGGTGCTTTTCGATGAGATCGAGAAGGCTCATCCCGATGTGTTCAACATCCTCTTGCAGGTGCTCGACGATGGTCGCCTTACCGACAACAAGGGTCGCACGGTGAACTTTAAAAACACCATCATCATCATGACCTCGAACCTTGGCAGCCAATACATTCAGGAGCGTTTTGCCGCCCTCAACGACAGCAACCACGACCAGGTGGTCAATGAGACGCGTCAGCATGTGATGGAGATGTTGAAGAAGACCATCCGTCCGGAGTTTCTCAACCGTATCGACGACATCATCATGTTCCTGCCGCTCACCAAGGAGCAGATAGCCAGTGTGGTGACGTTGCAGATGAACCGCGTGAAGGCAATGCTCGTACCGCAGGGCTTCGACCTCAGGTGGACTCCCGCTGCCATCAGTTGGCTGGCCAACGTGGGCTACGATCCCGAGTTTGGCGCTCGTCCCGTGAAGCGTGCCATCCAGGACAACGTGCTCAACGAGTTGAGTAAGCGAATCCTGGCCGAGCAAGTGGTTCGTGAGAAACCTATCACGGTCGATGCAGCCAATGGGCAACTCACCTTTAGCAACTAATTCTGTTAGGGTGGGAGGTAACACTCCCGTCATGTAATAATTATCGACGCCCGATGTGCATAACGCATGTCGGGCGTTCTTTTTTTGTTGCAATTCGTAACAAAAAGGCGAAACTTCCACGCCATTCGTTGGTTTTTCACTAACTTTGCATAAGATAGGCTGCACTCGGCCATCCGAGAACAAGTTCTCATGGCTCTC
>NZ_JAHKBE010000003.1 GCF_018789675.1 Hallella faecis | reverse complement strand
ACCTTGATTATTTAACATTTATGCGACTGCGTCGCATTCTTCTGCAAACTTAGAGTTAATTCGTTCAATTCGTTGTTACCGCGTCTGAGCGTAAATACTCACGTGTGTTATTTTTCACTCCAAATGTCGGATGAGCCAAAAATCACAAGTATGCCATGCCGCCCCCCCTCGACGCCGACGCTTTCCGCAAGAGGATGGCCTTCAACGACATAGGGAAAAGGGTTCGCAAATCGGCAAGCACAGAAAGAAGCCAACATTCCTCCCCCAAAACTACACTGATTTTTGGAAACAGCCATGCCTTCGGACGCAAATACGCGATCCTCAGCATATTTGCGCAACCATCTGACATCCAGTATATTACAGATTTTCACCATCATCCCCCACGTCAAATTTCACATTGCGCCTTGCAAAACATGCCTAATCGCACTGCGAAACATGCCCGACCGCGCCTCGATGCCTTACGTTTCGCAAGACGATACATGGTCTTTCGCAACACGAATGGGCATCTTTCGCAAAACCAACGCTCAAAAACACGTCTTCCACTCTGCCAAAATGCCCGTTTCGCGCTCTATTTCACCTCGAAACGCGAACCATCTTTTTAACCAAAAATCATAACACCAGCCCGTTTTCCTACCCCTTTCTTCGTTGACGGGGTTAACTCCAAGCACCCATTGCCCTTAGAAGCAACCACACCCCATCCCTTCCCTTTCGACAAATGGCGAACGAAAGGGAAACGGAGAATTAGGCCGGCAAGGAAGGGCTTACCAACCCGCGCCAAGGATGGTAAACGTCACAACGACGTTCACCTTTTTCGCCTTGCCACCATCCTGGTAGCGCATTTGCATGGTCACGGTGTGGGCAGCATCGTAGCAGTTGTCTTGATAGAGGCCACAGTTCCAACGGAAGAGATCGTTGAACACCTCGATATATACATGGCCATTGGCGAAGGTGCTGGGATTGCCGTTAGCGTCGAACCATGCGCCGTAGGTGCCGTTCGTGCCGTTGTGGCCCTCCTCGCCATCGGTGGTGAGGGGCACAATGGTGAGTTTCGACGCGTCGAACTGCGCCTCGCCAATACCAATGAGCTTCAAAAACTGTGCTTTGTCGACCACAACCTTATTGGTCTGACTGAACCCGTCGCGCCACGCCATGGCCGTGGTTACCCGCAGCGTTCCCATGAGGTCGCCCTCGCCAGGCACCACAGGGTTAGGGTCGGGATAGGCGTTGACGATGCCATTGAGATACGCCACACGCTTGGTGAGCCACTGGTGCAGGGCCGCCACCTCGCTATCAAACGTCTTGCCCTTGATGGGCCAACGCGTCATATCGCGCTGCATGGCACCCCGCTTGAGTTCCTTCACATAGCGTTCACATTCGCTCCACGGCTTCGCCACAATGCTGTCGGCCAATCGGTTCCACTCCGCCTTGTAGTCGGTAACAAACGCCTGGCAACCAAAGAGATCGGTGAAGAAGGCCGGTATGTTGCGGTCGTAGCCATTGCGCCGCAAGGGATCGGAGCCCATCACCAGCTCGCGGTAGTCGGCATAATAGTTGTGGCCTGTGGTCATGGTAGCCCAGTCGAAGTCGTAGCCCGCGTCGAAGTCCCAGAGCGGGCCCATGGTCCACTTGCCTCCCGCGTCCTTGAAGAGGAACACGCTGCGCGGCGCCACCAGTTCCACGTTCTCCACCAACTCCTGCAACTGGAGGAAATGGATCATCGACGGCACATCGAGCAAGCTGTAGATGCGCGCCGAGTCCTTGCTCTGTATGGCTTGTTCAAGAATGGCGAGCTGCCGCTTCACCGAGTCGAGCCTATTGGCGGTGAGCGCCTCGTCCTTGGGATATTTCACGCAGACGGGCATAGTATAGACCGACGACCAGAAATTGTCGGTGGCGGCAGGACTCAGTTCGGGGCCATCGTCGCGGTCGAGCGAGAGCAACATGCCCTGAGCATCGCTCACGTTGACTCGGTTCTTGCCCTGCTGCACCTGTTCGGTGAGCTGGTACACACCCCGATAATCGCCATTGACAAAGAGCTCCACATAGCGCGTGTGGTTGGTAAAGGGCATGCCCATCCATGTGGCCGCCTCGAAGACAAACGTATTCATCAGGTCGGTGATGTCACGGTAGTTGGCCAGCAACACCCAACTCTTGGCCTTGCCGAGTCCCAGCAGCTTATGCTTGGCATCGAGCTTGATGCGGTAAGGCTTCTTGTCGTACCAGCTCCACGACGAGTTGCCACGCCCGCGGATGGAGGCCGGCGCCGAATAGTTGGAGAACGATCCGCATGCGTTGAGACTGATGTGGCAGGGCACATACGCCTCACGCGAAACGATGTCCTTGCCGTCGTTGGTGGTGACATAGAGTTGGAACACGCGGTAATGGTTCTTCGTCTCCTCAAGCGGCTCGTCCTCGAAGGTCACCGAGTCGACCTTGGCGGCATGAAAAGGAACGGGCACACCGTCGGGACGGAGAGCCCGCAGCAAACTGCGGTCGGCCGAAAAATCAAAATGGTCGATGTCGGTGGTGACGTAGGGAAAATCCCAATAGGTGTTATAATCGCGCATCCGCACATGGATGCGCTCCTGTGCCTGGGCCGTCAAGGTCGTGAGCGCCAAGATAAGCCAAACAATTCTTCTCATAGCGCGTTACTTCTTTACAAACTTAAAACTGCTTTTTCCGGCCTTCACAACATAAGCGCCCTTGGGCAGGCGCGACACGTCGACCACCTGTCGGCCATCGGCTTGGCTTACAGGCACCTCAACAAGCCTACCACCCAGGTCGCTAACCACCACAGTGGCGAGGGTGTTGAGCACGATGGCGCTTCCGGCCCGCTCAGCCACGATGGGCAGGCGAACGCCTGTGGGGTCGGCGTCGACCAATCGGAACTCGGCGATGTCGCCAAACTGATAGTGGCGACCCTCAACCCAGACCTGCGAATTGACGAAAATCATCACCGGGCGTTCGGTGGCGGTGATGGGGAAATAGGCTGCCACACCGCCCTTGGTGGTGATGAGCAGGCCGCGCGCACTGGCCGCAAGTACGGTCAGGGCGAGACAAAAAACCAATGCTATTTTTTTCATAAGGATGGGGTTGATGGGGTTTACTTAAACTCGCCGGGCTTCTTGCCAAACTGCTTGGTGAAGCACTTCGAGAAATAACTGGGTGACGAGAAACCCACCATGTAGCTCACCTCATTGACGCGATACTTGCCCTCGCGCAGCAGTTGGGCGGCGTGTTTCAGGCGAATAACCTGTATCAGTTCGTTGGGCGTCACGTCGGTGATGGCCTTCACCTTGGCAAACAAGCCCGAACGACTTATGTTGAGTTGGTCGGCCAGGAAGTTGACGTTCAGTTCCTTGCTGTCGATATGATCCTCTATGAGTTTCGTCATCTGCTGCAACAGTTCGCTGTCGACCGGCGACGCCTCCATCTCGCTCACCGTAGCCTCAGGCGTTGTGGAGAACATCTGGAAGAGGCGGTGGCGCATATCGAGCGTGTTGCGGATGCAAGCCGTGAGGTATTCCATGGAGAAGGGCTTCTCTATGTAGGCGTCGGCACCACAATTCATGCTCTCGGTCTTCGACGCGTCGTCGGTCTTGGCCGTGAGCATCACAAACGGTATATGACTGTAACGGCGGTCCTTGCGTATCTCTCTGCAGAACGTGGGGCCGTCCATGACGGGCATCATCCAGTCGGAGATGATCATGGCGATGGGGTTGGCGCGCAATTTCTCGAGCGCCTCCTCACCATTCTGCGCACTCACCACGGTGTAGTCGGCGCGAAAATGATCGGTGAGGAAGTGCAACATGTCGATGTTGTCGTCCACGATGAGCAGGTAAGGATGCTCCGTCGGGGCGGCGCTGGCCACGGCGGGCACAGCCTGTGGGGCTGACTCAGCGGCAGGTGCCTCAGCATCGGGTGTTGGAACCGGCGTGGGGTCCTCGGCAGGGACGGCCAGTTGTTGTTTCACAGGCAGCACCACGGTAAACGTGGCGCCACGCCCCAGCTGCGACTCGACGCTAACCTTTCCACCGTGCATCTTCACAATCGACTCCACAATGGATAGTCCGATGCCCGTGCCGGGCTTATTGTCTTGCGCCTGATAGAACGCGCCAAAGATCTTCTTTTGGTCAGACGGACTGATGCCCACACCATCGTCGGCAACGGTGATGGTGAACGTCTGGCCGTCGGCGGCAGGCTTACAACTGAGCGCCACCAGCGAGCGGGTGTACTTTGTGGCGTTGGTCATGAGGTTGCTGATAACCTTGGTCAGGGCCTCGGCGTCGACGATGGCGGTAAACTGCTCAGGCGGATAGTCGACCGTGAAGCGGGCGCCTTTCTGCTCGAGCGTGGGGGCGAAGCGTTCGGCCACGGCATGCACCAGGTCGTAGATGTTGCGGTCGGCAAAGCGCATCTCCAAGCCTGCCTGTTGCACCTTGTTAAAATCGAGCAACTGATTGACGAGTTCCAACAAGCGGTGGGCGTTGCGGTCGATCATCTTCAAGCTGTCGCCCTGCGAGGCCAGTACGGTATCGTTGGAATGGTTGGCCACATGGCACATGAGCGTCTCCAACGGACCGATGATGAGCGACACCGGGGTGCGTATCTCGTGGGCTATCATGGTAAAGAAGCGCAGGCGCGCCTCCTTTACCTCAAGGTCCTTACGCTCATTGAGGCGACGCATCTCATAGCGGTGGGCACGCTCGGCAGCGCGCAAGCGCATCTGCAAATAGAACCACACGGCGGCTGCTATGAGCAACAGGTAGAACACACGGGCGGGCCAGCTCCACCAAAACGGCGGATGCACCACCACGGTGAGGCGTGCCTCCTCGCCCGACCACACGCCATCGTTATTGGTGGCTCTCACCCGGAAGGTGTAGGTGCCCGCAGGCAGACCCGTATAAGTGGCTATCGGCGTAACGGTGTAGTTCCATCTCTTGTCGAAGCCGTCGAGCATATAGGCATAGCGGTTCTTCTCGGGCGAGCAATAGCTGAGCGAGGCAAAATGGATGGCAAACATGTCGTCGCCCGCATAGATGTCGATCTCGCTGGCGGCGGTCAGCGCCTGCGGCAAGCGGTTGGTGCCGGCGGCGACAGGTTGGCCAAGGATGTCGAGGCGGGTAATGACCACTGGCGCCTGACGGGTGTTGACCTTGACCTGATAAGGATAGAAACAGGTGAAGCCATGGAGCGAGCCAAAATAGATGCAGCCATCGGATCCCTTGAGCGCCGACGCCGAGCAGAACTGCTCGCCGGCTATGCCGTCGTAACGGTTGAAGGTCTGCAGGCCATCGGTGGCCGAATACTTCAGGATGCCTTGGTCGGACGAGAGCCATAGCACACCGCCATCTTCCACAATGGCGCTGATGTTGCGCGTGGGAGACTCAAGCTCTAAGGGCTCAAAATCGTCGGTGGCGGGGCGCCATACATAGACGCCATACGGGGTGGCCACAAGCACACGACCGTCGTGGATAACACAGAGGTCGCTCACCTGACGCACAGGAAGCGTCATGCGGCCCTTGGCGCTGGGAAGGTAGCGACGCCACCGCCCCTGACGGTCGTAACGGCTCAGGCCATCTTCCTGAGTGGCAAACCAAACGTTGCCCTTCTGATCCTCCATAATGTCGGACGTGAGCGATCGGGTGGTTTGCATGCGGCGGAAACTACCCTTGGTCAAATCGGCCTGGAACACGCCATCGATGGCACCCACCCACAGCCTGCCACGACTGTCGCGATAGAGCGAATAGACGCTGGCGGGAGCACCCACAACTGTCGACACCGCTCCCGTGAGGGTGTTCATGCGCAAGATGCCCTGTCCGTAGGTGCCTATCAGCAGATCGTCGCCCTCAAGCAGGAAGGCATGGGCATTGACCTTCGCCAGTCGGCCTCGGGCGGCGAAATCGACCATCTGACCCGTGGAGGGATCGTAACAATCGACACCGCCATCGTCGGAGGCCACCCAAATGCGATGCTGGTGGTCTTCGCAGAAGCGCGACACAATGTTGCCCCGCAACAAAGGCGACGTCTCTGAAACCAGCGAACGGAACCTGAAGCCCATGGGCGACACGTAGAACACGCCACCATAGAACGTGGAGAACCACAGGCCGCCCTCGCGGTCGTTAACCATGCTATAAACAAACTTGGGCGACAAGGCTGGAACGGAGGCCAGCAGCGGGTTGACGGCGGGCATGGGGAAAGGGGTGACCGATTGGTCGTCGGGATGGAAGACAAACAGTCCCGCATCGGAACCTACCAACACGGTGCCGTCGGATTGTTGCAGAAGCGAATGAATGTGGTACAGACTGTTGTCGGCAGGATTGACCACACCCTTCGGTGTGACGAGGCCCCGCAACCATGTGCCATAAAGATAGGAGCCATCGTCGAGGCGCAACATCGACATAACTTTGCCCTGGTTCACCTCATCTGGCAGTGCGAAAGGAGTAAGGCGGCTCGTGGAGCGATCGAGCAGCAACACGGAGTGCAGACCACGGGCGGTCAGGGCATACACCTGGTTACGGCTGTCGACATAGACGCCTTGCAAGTAGCCTCCCGCCTGGGGGGCGGCAATATGGGCGAGCTCCTTGGTGCGGGGCGAATAGCAGAAGAGGCCCTGGCCATGGGTGGCGATCCACACATTGCTGTCGCGGTCGGCCACGATGCCGCTCACACGGGCCGTCAGCCGCAAACCATCGTGCGCCTTCTGGTCGATGGCCGCAAACTGCTCAGTGGAGAAACGGAAGAACAGGGCACCTTGCGTAGTACCTACCACCAAGCCATCCGACAAGGGTTGGATGGCTCCCACAAACTGGTCGACGACACCCGGACGGACGAAGGGCTGTACCAGCGTGCCGTCGTAACGGCAGAGGCCACCATCGGTGCCCATCCAAACAAAACCTCGCGGGTCTTGGGCCAAGGCACGAACGGTATAGGAACACAAGCCATCGGCCATGGTGATGTTGCGCGCCGCCATGGGACGCATGGGCTGCGCCACAATCGACAGGGGCAGGAGAAGCCAAAGGGCAATCAGTATCTTCTGTTTCATTGTTGCAAAGGAAATAAAAGTGGCGCGATGGGACAGGGCTCATGGGCCAAAAAGACCAATGGCAAGCGCAATCACCGGAAGTGTCCAGCCAATGCGCTTGCCCAGAAGGGATAAGGAGGGGATTACTCGGGGCGTACACCCTTGTTGAACGCCACGGTATAGGGATATTGCCGGTTGGGGCGCTTCTCGTCCCACGAGAGGCGCTGATGCTTCGCGGGAGCGCCCATCACCACGAGGTAGACGGCCTTGAGCGGCTCGGCAGGCATCTTCAGCGAAGCGCCACCATGGGCCACGGGCTTGCCATAAACGGCCTTGCCTGCGGCGGTAACAGCCACCAGGCCATAGCGCAGACCGCCTTGGCGACGGGCCTGGTCGCTGGCGGCGACGGTGGCCACCACCTTCTTGCCCGACTGGTAACCCGTGAGGCGGATGGCGTTGAAGCCGTAATCCTCGGGCGTAAACTCCTTCTTGGGACTCCAACCACTGCCAGCGGCCTCCATGGGGGTGGCAAACTGGCAGGCGTAACGGCGCGTCTCCTTGTAGGCATGGCGATAGTCGAGGTTGACGAGACGTTGGTAGCAGTCGATCATCTCATCGTTAAACCGCTGTTGGCTGATGCCATAATGGCGCTGGTAGGTCATCACGGGATCCTCGCCCTGGCGGCCATCGCGATAGAGGTCGGCAATGGAGGTCAGGCCATGCTTCTCGCCCCAATAGGCAATGACATAGGGCGAGTGGTAGATGTTGGAGCCGTCGAGGTAAGCCTTGTGGGTGAGCTTCTTAAAGGCTTCGAAGTGGTAGTTCTCGTCGGTGAGCCAATCGGGATTGACAAGCCAGAGCATCCACTGCGACGTCATCTCAAAGAAGCCGCTGCCTCCCCAACAGGGCGAAAGGCTATCGGCCTGGATCTGCAACTGGAACGAATGGCCAAGCTCATGGGCCAAGCAGTTGAACTTGCGGTCTTGTATGCGGTTGGGGGTTACCCAAAGGGCGCCAATGAAATTGTCGTAGGTGCCACCATAGGCCGTGCCCTCAAGCGAGTAGTTGATCATGACCATCATCTTGTAACGGTCGGCCTTACTACCGGGCAAGCTGAAGCGGAGCGTGTCGCGGAAGAAATGATAGAAATACTGCACACGGTCCTTGAGGCTCTCAAGGTCGAAGCTCATGGGATGGCCTTCGAGCTGTGGCGGGTTGGCGGGATTGTCGCCAAAGCCTTTCTCCCAGAAGAACACGAGGTCGCGTGTCTGCGTAGAGTGCATCCACGAATAACGGCTGCTATCGCAGGTAAAATCAATGGAGCGCAGATCCTCAGGAATGAAAATGCGCTTCTGCGCTGAGACGGAAAGGCTCACGGCGCAAAGGATGGATAGAAAGAGGGTTCGCATGGGGTTGAGGTATTATGAGTGAGGAGATGGCTTATGGGGGGATGGGCCCTGTTGGGCTACATAGGCACTGCGGAGCCATTGCGGTGTGCGAGTCCACAAGGTCTATCTTGTCCAAGGCCAGAAAGGCCCATCACCCCACCCCGCTTATTTCAACTTGGCGCCAGTGATCTTAAGTTGGTAGGGCAGTTGGTCGTCGAGCGACTCCTTCTCGTCCCACGGGCATTGGCGATACTCGGTGGGTGAGCCTTGCACCACTGCCCAGAGGCGTGTGGCGCCTTCGGGAACCTTGAAGGTGGCCTTGCCGCTCAGCGTAGAGGCGGCGGCGCCATCGGTGTTGCTTACGAGCGTCATCGGACTATACACGCGCTTGCCGCCACAAAGGGCCACGAAGCCAAAGGCCCAACCTTCATGACCGCTCACTGCGGTGACATTGTAGTTGCGTACCTTGGCCACGGGCTGGCCATCGCCATTGACCTGATTGCCCGCGTCGGCCTTGGGCAACTGGCTGCCGGCATCCACGCCACGGAGATCGAGCGTTACCTCTGTGCCTGCGGCGGGAACCAGCAAGGGAATGATGTTGAAGCCTGTGGGCTGCGGACACTGCTCATAGCCAATCTGTTTCCAACCATCGAGCGTGTCGTAGAGCGCTACGGTGAAGGCATCGTAGGCCGGCTGAATGCCGTTCCACGTGCGGTTGGTGGCATACATACGCGTATCGTTGAAGTCGAGGGTCACGGTCTTCTGCGCATACTCGAAGAGTTGGGCGCGAAGCGTGTCGTAGTTGTTGTCGAGGAAAAGGCGCATGTAGGCCTGGTTGGCATCCTCGGGATAAGCGCTCTCGTTCCAGATGCGGCCAAGGGCCTTCAGGCCATAGCGCTCGGTCCAGTAATATTGCTCCCAATAAGAGGCGTAGCGCTGCCACTCGTGCTCAAAATGGCGGTGATGGTTGTTCACCCAGTTCACGAAGTTGTAATCGCTAACGGTCTCAGAGGGATAGTCCTGATGGGCCTGCCACTGGGCACACTGCTCCCAGAAGCCACAACCTCCGTTGGAACCCGGATAACCGTAGCGGAAACCACTGCGCATGTCGTTGGACTTGCCATTGATGATATTGTCGCAGTAGGTCTGATACTGGAAGGAGTGACCTATCTCGTGGGCGATGGTGGAGCCAACGGGATGGCACGTAGCCGGCGTAATCCACAAGGTGCCAATCACATTGTCGTTGCCGGCTCCTGTGGCCACCCAGTTGTCGATGGTAACGCCATCGTGGGTGCCGGGATAAAGCAGGTAGATCGACATCTTGTATTGATGGAGACGACTCTTGTGGCTCTCGGGCTTATCCACAACCACCATGCCGAGGCGGTTGATGTTGGTGGCGTAGAATTTCTCAGCCTTCTTCAGCAGGTCGTCGATGTCGACACGGCAGTCGCTGGGAACGGTTGAGGCATTGGGATGGTCGCCAAACATACGATCCCAGAACACCACGAAGTGCTCGCTCTCCTTGCTGCGCTTGAAGGTCCAGCGATTGGTCTCCACGGTGTAGTCGTTGTTATAGCTCTGGTCGGAGGTGGTGGGCTTCCAAAGGATGAGGCCCGGATCGCCAAAGACAAGCATGCCGTTGGACGTGCCATCGCTGTTGACAAGATTGTTCACGCGATAATCGTTATAGCCCGCAGAGTACTGGTTGGAGTAACGACGTATGATGGGCATGGCGGAACGCGCAAAGAACTCCAAGGAATCGAGCCCAACGGTGGAGAAAAGGTAGCGGTTGGCCTGAAAGCGGTTGGCATACTGCACATAGAGCGAGTCTTGCGCAGGAAGCGACTGCAGCGCGGTGAGGAGAACAACTAAACTGAGTAATATCTTTTTCATCTGTAATTCTGCTTATGGGTTCATTTCACGATATACTTCTTTCCCTTGACAATATAGATGCCCTGAGGCAGGCCTTCAAGGGAGATGGCGTTGGGACGCACCATGCGACCATCGATCGAATAAACGGGGAAGGGCTTGTTCTCCTCCTCTGTAAGGATGTCGCGCACGCCACTCACCACCTCCATGTGGAAGGTGAAGCCTTTGAGCGAATTGAGCAGGAAGCTGCGCTTCGGCGTGACGAAATACTTGCGCTTGAAATCGACCACAGGACCGCGCAACCCTGAGGTGTGGGTATAAAGTTGGATATCGTCGGCATGGCGTGCGCTCGACACGAAAACCAGCGACATGAACATCTCCTTGCTGCTGGCTTGAGAAGCCTGTGGCATCAGGGTGAACGCAGCAAGAAGGAGAGGCAATAATCTTTTCTTCATAGAACGGAAATGATAATACGAATAGGATTGAAAAGAAACGAAAGAGGCATGCCAAAGGCTACGAAGTGTGGCTATTGGCACGCCTCCTATGGTAAGGCTCGTCGGCGTTTACCGACAAGCGGGGTTCACATGGGATTCGTCGGGATTAGGGCAACGGCAAGTACCAGTTGGCGGTTTGGTAGAGATCCTTGCCAATGAGGCTGCGCATCTCGCCCACCTTGTCGGCACCACGACGGCCATAGATCTTATCGGCGAGGTAAGCCGGATTGCCACGACGCAAAGCCACACGCATGAGATCGTAGTAACGCTGGCCCTCGAAGGCAAACTCCAAGGCGTCCTCGTCCATGATGAGATCCTCGACATGCTCGATCTGATACTGCAAACGGGCGTCGCCTGTGAGTGTAGAGTCGTCGGGCATGACGTAACGCTCGTTGTACTCAGACCAACCGCAGCCACGTGAGTGGATGCCCATGGTGTTCTCTGACGTCAAAGCAGGATAGGCACCCGAGCGACGCACATACATGTTAGAGGGGAATGAGAACTGGGCAATCCATGCTGAGTCGTTCTTATAATAAGGAATGACATTGGCCTGGATGCCCTCGTCGTTCAGACCGTTCTTCAGGATCTCGAAGGCGAAACGGGGGAAGCCGGCGCGGTTGAGGGCCTCGGCCAAGTGCATGTAGACCATTGAACGGCGGTAAACCTGCACGTTCTGGTCGCTGTGCTTACTGTTGATGACATAGTCGATGGTCTTGTTGTGCACCAGGTTGTCCATCTTACGCGTTGCGAAGGCTGAAGAGAGGCGCAAATCGCCCGAACGGTAATTGTCGAGGCCAGAGGGAGCGTAAATGACGTTGCGTGTCGATGTGTAGTGACAATAAGTCTGGGCGGCCGAGAGGTTGATAAGGCTCTGCGACGGCACGATCGACGCACTGTAATTGTTGTCGGAACGCGAGTTGAAAAGGTTGCGCAACTGGCTGTAGTTGCCCTCTGAGGGGATGGAGTCGCCAGGGATGAGCGTCACCAGCTCGCTGTTGGCCGTATAGTTGGAACCCTCGCGGAAGAACGAAGCGAAACCATCGCTCATCATGTCCCAGTGGGTGCTGGTACGGCTCCATTCCACACCTGAGGTGCCAGTGGGATAACCTGTGTTCACACCATTGCGGGTAGAGAGGTATTTGTAATAGCATACGGCAGCGTCGCGGTAATTGCCCAGCCAGAGGTTCATGTCGCCCTCAAGAATGTAGATGGGGAAATAGAAGAAGCGCGATGCCACGCCACGAATGCTTCCGTAGCCGGGCTTCTCGATGGTCTCAAGGCCCTGAAGGTCTTTGAGGAAATACTCGCAGATTTGCTGCATGTCGTACTTAGGATAGTCCTTGTCGGCATCGACCGTCGAGAGGATGGGATCGGTCACAAAAGGCACCTTGCCATAAACTTGGGCCAACTGCATGTAGGTCCATGCGCGGAAAGCCTTCACGGCGGCATACTCCTTGAGGAAGATATACTCGTTGCG
This sequence comes from Hallella faecis, assembly GCF_018789675.1. Lineage (GTDB taxonomy): Bacteria > Bacteroidota > Bacteroidia > Bacteroidales > Bacteroidaceae > Prevotella > Prevotella faecis. The sequence goes on along the minus strand of NZ_JAHKBE010000003.1, from coordinate 127,488 downwards.
GTTGTTCTTCAGGGCTGTGTCGGCCTTGGCAATGAAATAGTTGCAGTTGTTGACAACGGCATAGTAGTCGGCCGGAGAGTTGTAGGCGTTGGTGGTGTCGTTCACGTTGAACAGAGCCACATCGCGCAGGTCGGCCGAGGTGTTGGCATTGATGTCGGAGAGGTCGCCGCGCATCTCGCCCAAGAGGATGGTGCGGTCGGAAATGGCCTGCAACTTGTTGACAATACCCACCACGCTGTAGAGGGTGTCCTCTGCGCTGTTGAGGTGGTCCTTGTCGGCAATGATCACACGGTCGGAGTCCTGATTGATGAAATCGGAGCAGGATGTGAAAAACGGGAAGGAGAAGAGGCCAAGGGGCAGAAGGGCTGCCAAACGAAGGCTTCGTTTGCCACAAGCCTTGATCTTATCCTTTATGCTGAACATTGTTTTCATGGTTATGTGTTATTTGGGAAGCCTCGCCACCCACGCGGGGTGGCGGGCATGGAATGATAATGGTTGTCGGATTAGAGATTAACCTTCACACCAGCGACAAAGCTGCGGCACTGGGGCAGTTGGCCCAGGTCGATGCCCTGACCGAGCACATTGCCCGTCATGGTGAACTCAGGATCGGAACCGAGGTACTTGGTTACGGTGAACAGGTTGTTGGCCTGGATCCAGAACTGCAAGCCCTGCAGGAAGGTTGAATGCAAGGGGAGCGTGTAGCTCAGCGTGACGGTCTTCAGGCGGAGGTAGCTGCCATCCTCAATCCAACGGTCAGAGAAGCGGCTGTTGCCCATGGGATCCTGGAAGGTGGCCTTCGGCATCGTGGTAACCTGACCCTCGGTCTGCCAACGGGTGGTCATGGCCGTGGTTTGGTTGAGGAAGCGGTTGCCGCCCTCAAGCTGCGAGCGCATGTAGTTGTAAACGTCATTGCCCAACGAGTAGTTGAAGTTGACGTCAAGACGGAAGCGCTTGTAGTTGAGCGATGTGAAGATGTTACCATAGAGATCGGGGTTGGGGTCGCCAATCACCATGCGATCGGCCTCAGTAATCTGATGGTCGCCGTCGCGGTCTACGAAGTGCATGTCGCCCGCACCGAAGTAGTTGCGATCCACACCATTCTCGCCCAAGATGTAAAGACCTGCCTCGGCTGCCTCCTCACTTGTGGTGAAGACGCCAGCGGTCTTGTAACCATAGAAGAGGTTAGCGGCCTGTCCAACCTCTGAGTGAATGGTAGCGCCATAGAGGTTGGTGTCGAACGATGTGCGCCCGCCAGCCAATGAAGTGATCTTGTTCTTGTAATGGCCCACGCTTGCGCCCAACTCCCACTGGAAGTCCTTGGTGGCGAGCACCTTGCCAATGAGGGTAAGGTCGAAGCCCTGGTTGCGCAGCGAACCACCGTTGCTCCAGTTCTCACCCAAACCTGAAATATAGTTGAGGTTCTGATAGGTCAGCAGATGATCGGTGTTGGCCAGGAAGTAGTTGAAGCGCATGTTCAGGCGGTCGCCAAGGAAGTTGGCCTCAAGACCCACATTGAAACGCTTGGTGGTCTCCCACTGCAGATGGGTGTTACCAATATTGTCGAAGCTGAGCGAGCTGACGCTCTGCATGAACTTACGAGCGCGGAAGTAAGAACGAGCGGCATAGTAGTCGATGTCGTCGTTACCGCTTACATCGTAGCCAGCGGAGAGCTTCAGGTAGTTGACACCCGGCACCTTGGCAAACCAAGGCTCGTTGCTCACAACCCAGCCGCCTTGCACGCCCCAGAAGAAGCCCCAGGGTGCGCCACAGATCTTCAGGGAATTGTCGGCGTCGACACCAAAGCGCGAAGAAGCCTCGGCGGTGAGGTTGGCCTGCAGGTAGTAGCGCTGCAGGTAGTTGTACTCAGCCTGCGCGTACCAGGCCCAACTGTTCCAGTTGTCGTTGGTGCCCGAGGTGGAGGCGTTCATCAGGTCGGCGCGCATCTGCGGGGTCTTATCGTTACCGGTGTTGTAGCCAAGCTGCTGATTGAGCGTGTAGTTCTCCCAGTTGATGCGGGCACCACCGAACACATGCAGGTCGTGGCCGGCGTAACGGTTGCTCCAATCCACACGTGTGTCGCTGAACACCGAGTTCTGCTTGCTCACGAGCGAGCGCACCTCGTTCTCACGCACACCTCCCACAGCGGCCACGTAATAGCTGGGCACACCGTTGAGGGGAATGTAATACATCTCGTTGGTATTGACGAGGTTATAGCTGAAATGCTCTGACACGAAGAGATGCTTGTTGAACTGGTACTTCGGCGTGACGCTGAGGTTGACCATTGAGTTCTCAAAGCGGTTCTTGTTCTCTGCCTCACCGTACTCGAGGATGGCGATGGGGTTGGCGAGCTTCCAGTTGTAGTTGTCGACATGGGCAAGGGCCTCCTGGAGGTAATCCTCATCGGTGATGTCGAGGAACGAATTGCTCATCTTACCGCCAGCATAAGCATAAGGAGAGAGCATGGGGCTCTTCACGTAGGCCAAGAAGGCGGGCGACGTGGGTGTTCCGTCAGTGTAGTTGGCGGGCGCACCATCGTTGCGCAGGTCGCGTGTTTGGTTGGCAAAGCTGGCATCGAAGCGTACGCCAAAAGCCTTGGTGAGCTGGATGTCGGTGTTGAAGCGGATGTTCAAACGGCTGGAACCGTTGTCCTTCAACGGACTCTGATTATTGACATAACCCAGCGAGAGGTTGTAGTTGGCCACATCGTCACCACCCTCCACATTGATGTTATAGTTCTGCGTGAGGGCTGTGCGGTAAACGTGGTCCTTCCAATCGGTATTGTTGTGATACTTGGGATAGTAATAATACGAAGGATCCTCGTTGAGAAACTTGAAGTCGGTGATGGTGGTTCCTGAGGTACCCAGCAGGTCGGCGGCATAGCTCTTATACTGGCCGGCGTTCATCATGTCGATGAACTTGGGCTCGAGTGTCACACCTGTCGAGAGGCTTGCCGTGATGCGAGTGGCCATCGACTTGTTGCGGCGTGTCTGAATGAGGATAACGCCATTGGCACCCTTGGCACCATAAAGGGCCGTTCCGTTCTTCAGCACGGTAACCTTCTCGATATCGGCCGGTGAGATGTTGGCCAAGATATCGTTGTGGAAACCATCGTGGAGCAAGGTACGGTTGTACTGCTGATCGAAGATGACTCCATCAACCACGATGAGCGGCTGAGCGTTGATGTTGAGCGAGTTGAGTCCGCTGAGGAACATCACATTACCCACACCCGCCGTACCATTGCGCTGTACGGAGTGGACATCGGCACCAAGGCGCTTCTGAATCTCGTCCTCAATGGTCACGCCGTTGGCGTAGCTGAAATCCTCGGTGCTCTTCGTGCCAAGCAGATTGCTGCCACTGGCATATTCGCTATGGAAGGTGTTGGGGTAAATGTTCACCGTGCGCTGATCGGCGGCCTTCGTGAGCCCCAAGCGGGCGGGGTTCATATCAGGGGCGGTAACCTTCAGGGCGGTGGCGAAGAGGGGAACCTCTATTTCGTAGGTACCATCGCTGTGGGTAAGGGCACTGTAACCATCGACCTCAGCCACGCTGACGATGGCACCCGACATGGGCTTGCCTGAGGCGCCATTGAGCACTTTACCGCTCACCTTGCGTGTGGCATATTTCTTGACTGGCTTAGCCGTTCGCTCCGACTTGACCGCATTGCCCGACTCAACATCGTCTTGTGCGACGGCAGGAAGGGCACCAGCCATCATGAGCGCCAGGCCATATATCATATATTTTTTCATACGTGTATTCGTTTATAAGCGTTGTTAGTGTGAACGTCGCGGCTTAATCCTCATGCGGCTTGAAAATGATACAGTCGATGTGGAAGTCGGTAGAGTACATAGCTGTCTGGCTCTGCGACACCTGGCTCATGATACGCAACTTGACGTTGGGCTGCGTCAGACCATAAGAGCAAGCGGGGAACTTGAAGTTGCTGGCCACCTGCACCGTGTCGACCTTCATCGGATCGTTGGTCTTCAACTCGAGACGACGGTTGAGCTGACGGTTGTCCTTGTTGGTGTAATAGAGCATGCAACGGAAACGGTTGGGCAGCAGGTCCTTCTCAGGAATGTACGGATTGTAGGCGTGCTGGGGAGCGAACACGACGTAAATGTCGTAGCCCACGTTAGAGAGCAAGTCGGGAATGCTGTACTGAATCGACGCCACGGGGAAGTGGTTGGGGTTGGTCGATGTGTTCTCAGCAATGACATCCACGAAAGTGTTGCTCGAGATCTTGTCGTAGAACGGGTTGTCGGACGACACCTGATGGATGGGCAACGGCTGCGAAGCGTCGATGAGAGTGTCCTGACGGCTGATGTTCTCGGCCTCGACCTTCACCGTGCGGAAGAAGGTCTTGGTCTTAGGCACATTAAACTGTGAGGCAATGCGCACATGACCGTTACTGCACTCGATATCGCTGGTGCCATCGAAGATACCGCCTGCGTCGAACGGACGATAGAAGATGTTGTACGGCTCAAGATCCATTGCCTTACGAACCTGATACTCAAAGGCCTGGGTAGACACAGCCGAGTCGGCAAACGCTGCATCGGGGTTGATGGTGCGACTGAACACGGTTCCTGAGAGGATGGCCAAACGGGTGTTGGCCTCCTGCATGGAGTCGCGTTTGTTCACGGTGTTGGCGTAGTCGAAATAGTCGTGATATTCGTTCACCATGCGGGTCCACTGGTCGTTCGTGGGAACGAGCATCCAATAGGTAGAGTCCTCTGAGTTGATCTGACCCAATGTAGAGAACAGCGAGTTGCGGAGCACTACAACTGAGTCGAGATATTCTGTCTGACCGTCGGCGTTGATGCCACCCGGCACACTGGCGGCCTCGCTAAACTCATAACGCGAATAGCTGTTGATGAACTGGTAAGCACTGTCGATGCTGTTGTCGATTCCCAGATACTCGAAGATATTGGGGAAGTAATCGATCTTCTTGCCGATAGTGAAGAGCACGCCATTGGTGTGAAGGGCGTTCGAGGTGATGAACGTCTCCTTACCGATGGCCGTCGGTGAGACGGGCTCCATCTTTCCGTTGAGCATGGTCAGCGTGTCGTTAGTTAGCGTCGACACAGGCTGAGTGAAGAGCGAGATATGGTTTTGCACAAACTGGCGAATCACCGTGTTGTCGTTGTCACGCACGCCCTTGTTCTTCTGCTCCTGGTAAGCACTTACAAGGCTGTCGGCCTGATCGGCCGTGAGGCCATCATTGGTAAGCGCGAAGACGGTATAGGTCTGGCTACCAGAGAGGTTTCGGTCGTAGTCGCAGCCCTTCAGCACACGAGCGAAGTTGCTCAGCTCGCTCTGTGAAGAGATGGCTTGCCAAAGGGTGGTCTTGCTTCCCTCATCGCCCGTCGAAGGATCATAGTGGTCGTCCCAATCGGAGCAGGATGCAAGGGGCAGGGCAAGGGCAGCGAGCCCCAGCCAAGCCTTTCCCATAATATGATTGATCGTAGTTTTCATTGTTTTTGTTTTTGATTGTGGTTACTGTTGGCTGTTGCTCGCCTATTAAAGCATGTCCTCAATCTCACCTTCGTCGGTGACACCATAGACACTCTTCGGAACCAGCTCGAGGTAGTCGAGCATGAATTCGTTGTTGTTACCCATCTTGGTCGACACGCTGCGGAAACGCAGGAAGTGGTCCTTGTTGGGATCGATGTGTACGGTGCAGAGCACAATGCGGAAGGTCTGCGTCTGTGTGGCAAACACTGTACGGTCTGAATAGCCCGTGGGGTGGCCCTCACCATTGATGCGGTATCCGCCGGCTGCGCCACGGTAGTAGCCCTTGTTCTTCAGGGCCTTCTGGTCGCGGGCAAGTTGCTCCTGTGTCATACCGGCATAGTTGCTTACCCAGTCGCTACCCAGGATCGACGGGTCGTTGAGCGCAACGGTCATATCGAGAGGAATGCCCTGCGGAACGCCATCGAAGTAAATCTGTGCGATGCCTCGGGTCGGCTCCTGCGCATAACCCATACGGATCTGCCAATCGCCCTCGTAGGGCACGGGCGGAATCTTGAAGGTAATGTCGTAGTTACCAAACATGTTGAACTCATCGCCCTCATACGAATCGTAGTAGTTACGCGGACGGCGGTAGATGAAATCGCCATTCACCTTCACGTTCTTCAGGTATCCGTCGGGGAAATAATAGTTGCGGCCATACTTGGCAGTCTCATCGTATGCTGGGTCGTTGTGCGACGGGTCGCCATTCTGACGAATGTTCATGGTCATCATCTCCGGGAAGATAGTCGACAGGTCCATACGGATACGCACACCATCGACGATGTCGCGCGTTTGCTCAGAGAAGGCCAACAGGTCGTCGACATAGAAGTAACGGCCATTGAGGGCTGTGTTCTCCACACCGTTCTCCACAGTCTGGCTGACCTTGGCACCCGTAATCTGGTAGTCGTCGTCGTAGCGACGGTTCACGTAGCGCTGTCCGAGCTCGCTATTACCAGCATAGCGCACAACGGTGAGACGCTCAAACTTCAGCATGGTGTGAGGCAGCATGGTCTCATACCAGTCGACGGGATTCATCTGTGTGGTGCTGATACCGATGTCGTTACGCGGTGTGAGCAGGTTCCAACCGATGACGTCGCGGTCGAGGATGTGGTAAGCAATGAGCCTGTTGAGCGGGTTCTTGCGGTTGGTCAGTGAGTCGAAGCAGTGGTAAGGTTTATCGACATCCTCAGGATATGTGGCGTCGTAAATCTCACAAGCCTTTTGGTAGAGCTGTTCCATGGTAGTGATGCCATACTTCAGGCGCAGGATCGAATCGGTGGGAACGAAAGCCGTGAAGCCCGATTTCTTCTCATCGGGAGCAGTGGCTGTCTCCTGGTTGACGTGCGATGTGTACTTGACTCGCGGATACAGTGTATGGTCGTACGACTCGTCGATGTAAGCGTAAAGCGAATCCTCAAGGTGCGTGTCCTGCAAGGCCTTATAGAAGAGGCTGATGCGGGGGTTGTCCTTCAGCACGTTGGGCAGCATGCGTGAGCTGGAAGTCAGCACACCATCGATGGGCTGCATGATACCATTCTCCACCGAGTCGTCTTGCAGGGTGAAGATGATGTTGGCAGCACGGTTGAGGCGCACCACGCCATTGCTATCGTTATCGAAGTCGTGTGTGATCTCAATGAAACGCTTGTTCATGTTGGCGGTGGTCAGCGTACCGTCGTTCATCTCAGAGGTGGCGAACATGTTCTCCACCAGGTGCGTGCGTGCGATGGTATCGCAATCGGCGTCTGAGAGATCGCTCACCGAGTTCATGCCGCGGCTCTTGAGGTAAGCCTGGATGGCGTCGTTGGTCGGTGCGAAGCATGTGTAATGACCGTAGGCTGAGAGCAGATCCATCAAACCGGCGCGGTCGACGATAGCGGCATAGTCGCTAAACTGCTCGTGGGTCTTGAGGTACGTGCTCATCATTTCACCCTTGAACGTGTAATAGTTCGAGGTGTCGGGCTCGTCGGAACAAGCCGTGAAGAGGAAGGCGACAATGAAGAGCGGCAGCACAGCCAACGTCTTTGCGCCATACCTTATTATATTATATGTCTTGGCTTTCATAATGGATATGATTTATTTGGTGGTTTCGTAACTTGAGTTCTCACCGTTGCCGAAGGCGGGATTCTGCTGGAGGTTCTTGTTGACCTGCAACTCGTTCTTGTTATACGGCCAGAAGATGGCATCGATACGCTTCAGCTTGTTCTGTGAGGCCGATCCGGCGCTACCCGTCGACTTCTTCGAAGCCTGTGAGGTGAGGTAGCTGGTGTTGCCATCGCGAAGTGAGCGACGCACGAGGTCGTACCAACGCTTGCCCTCGAAGAGGAGCTCGCGATGACGCTCGTCCATGACGAGGTCGGCCATAAGGCTCTTGCTGGCATACGAAGCGTAGTTGATGTCGGTCTTCGTGGTTGAGCAGTTTGAACGCTTGTTAATAACGTTCACGATGTTGTAAGCCTCATGGAGCAACGAGTCGTTGACGGTCTTGCCTGCGGCGGTGGTGTCATCGTTGTTCACCAGTTGCACGAGGGCCTCAGCCTTCATGAGCATAACATCGGTCAGACGATAGAGAATCCAATTGGCGTGGCAGTAGTTGGGTGCCCAGTGTGAGCCATAGCTGACTGTTCCCTTCGACGTAGCGCTTGTGGGAGGAGTAACCATGACCATACCTGTTCCCTGGGTGTACTTGCCAATACCATAAGAGGTAGCACCAAGTGCCTCAAGGCTCGTGTAGTAACGTGTGTCGTACTTGGTGAGGAACACCGTGGGATTGTCCTTGGTGAAGTCGTCGCCAAGATAGTCGGAAGGCTTGACAAGACCGGGGAAGGTCTCGCTGTTGCCGTAGTTGCTGCTCACGGCACCATTGGCTAACTGGCTATTGTCGTTCATGTAGATAAGTTCGAAGATGCTCTCACGGCTGTTACCGTCGCCGAAGATCGAGTTGAATGCCATTCCGTAAGTAGAGCCCAGACGATCGGATATGAGCGGATAGCCATCTTGCATCTGTTCGTCCTCGCTCACCGAGCCGCCCTTCTTATCGAGCTCGTTCTGGTAGTCTTGTGTCATGGCGTTGATCACCTTGTCGGCGTAGGCCACAGCGTTCTGATAGTCTTTCTTCCAGAGATACATCTCGCTCAGCATGGCATAAATGGCGTTCTGTGTGATGCGACCGCGCTGAGAGTAGCGGTTGGTCTGCGGATACTTGCGCACCGCATTGCCCTTCACACTCTCCAAATCGACGATGAGCGAATCGAGCACATCGTTGAACGGTGTGGCAGGAAGATCCATCTTCTGCGTGTCGTCGAGGTACGGCTGCTTCGTGAATGGCACGTTGCGGAACGTACGGATGAGGTAGAAGTAGCAGAGATCGCGCAGGGCCGACATCTCAGCCACTGTGGCGCGCAACTCGCTCTGCGTGTAGTTGGGGTCTTTCTTGGCCACGGTCGGTGCGTAATAGATAACCGTGTTACAGTCGTTGATAACCTTGTAGATGCAGGTCCAATCGGTGAATCCGTTAGAGGCGTTGATGTTCTCCTTCAGGATGTTAGAGAGGTCCTGGTTGTTGTCGATGTTGGTACCGCCCTGGATGTTGTCGGAACGGAACTCACCCCAACACATCAGACGCGAGATGCAAGCCTGCGACTGCAGGGCGCTGTAGCATCCGTTGACGACGTTGTCTACGTCGTTCTTCTCGTTCCAAAACTTCTCCAGGGTGATATCGTTGAGCGGATCCACCTCAAGGAAGTCGGAACAGGATGTCATGGCGAGGGCAAGAATGGCTACCCAAGCCTTGCTCCATATATGATGAAATGTTTTATTCATAAGATTGATTGTTTGGATCATTAACCTTTGTTTGATCGTAAATCTTTGTTTTGTCGCCTGCACTGATTAGAAGTCGACGGTGATACCGAGCGTGTACGAACGCGAGCGCGGTGTCTGTCCGCTGTCGGTGGCTGCGCCATAGCTTCCATAGCCAATCTCTGGGTCGACACCCGTGTACTTAGTCAGGATGAAGAGATTGTTGGCGCTGACGTAGAAGCGCAAGCCCTTGAGCCCGAGCGTCTGGAGCATCTTCTTCTTGAAACCGTACGACAACTGCAGGTAGTTGAGACGGAGGAATGATCCCGACTCCACAAAGCGGTCGCTGATAAGCGTATTATAGTTAGAGGTGGCACCATACATGGCGCGCGGGATGGTGGTAACGTCGCCTTCCTTACGCCAACGGTAGTTCACGGCCTCGCTCTGGTTGTTGTTGTTGGTCATGGCCTCAGCGTCGAGACGTGCGAGGTTCAGGATCTTGTTGCCCACACGATAGGTGAACTGCGTGTTGAGCTTCCAACCATTGTAATTGAAGGTGAAGCCAAATCCACCAGTCAACTTCGGCAGTGATGAACCGAGGTAAACGATATCGAGCGCATTGATGTTACCATCGTTGTTCACATCCTCATACATGGCGTCGCCACCCTTGAACTTATAGGGATTGCCCGAAGCCAGGTTCGAATAGTTGTAAACCATCTGGATGGGGTCGCCGGCGTCGTCGAGAATCACCTTACCCTCGGCGTTGCGTGCCACAGGTGCGGTGTGACCGGCGGCGTCGAATGCCTGGCGCTCCTCAGCCGACATATTCTTATAGGTCTCATACTGATACTCGTATACGCCCTTGTAACGGAAGCCGTAGATGGCGCCGAAGGGGTTACCGATCTGCACGCGCTGCAGCACCTCACGGTTGGCGTAGTTGAACTCGCTGTTGAGCGACTTCAGCACCGACTCGTCCATGGTAAGGATCTCGTTGCGGTTGTTACCGAATGAGGCGTTGATGTCCATATAGAACTTGCCGGCCTCGATGAGGCGGTTGGTGTCGATGTTAAACTCCCAACCCGTGTTGCGCATTGAGCCAACGTTACCTGTGGCCAATGTGGCGTAACCTGAGTTAGAGGGGATGCGGATGTTCGACATCAACATATCCTTTGTGGTCGACTGATACCAGTCGAGCATGAGGTTCAACTTGTCGTTAAAGAAGTGGACGTCCATACCCACGTCGTAGGTAGAAACGGTCTCCCAGCGCAGGTCGGTCAGACGGATGTTGAGCGGAGTCATGGCGCTGTTGCCAATGTAGCCGCTTGTGGTGCCATAGCGACTCTTATAGAGGTAGTCGCTGCCGGGCTGGTTACCCACGCGTCCCCAGCTGGGACGGATGCTGAGCATAGAGAGCCACTTGCGTGCGTTTTCCATCCAAGGCTCGTCGATGATGTTCCAACGGAGTGAAACAGCGGGGAAGTAGCCCCATCGACGATCGGGACCAAACTTAGTGGTACCGTCCATACGGAGAGAGAAGTCGGCCATGTAACGGCCCTTGTAAGCATAGTGGGTAGAGAACGTGTAGTACATCGAGCGCCACTGGCTGTAGCCTGAGGTAAGACCGCGCGTCACACCACCTGCGTCGGGCGAGGTTATGCCGCCCGAGGGCAACATGTTAGAATCGGTTCCCTGGTTGTTAGAGCTACCAGAGGTAAGCTCAAAGCGGCCCATCATCATCAACGAGTGATCCTTGTTGGTGAAATGGGGAATGAGGGTCAACGTGTGCTTGGTGTTGAAAGCCACACTCTTTCTTGAGCCTGTATAGGCAGCGTTCACACCGCTGTTCCAAGCCACGGTGACCAGCTCCTGGGGATAGAACTTATCCACATAGTCGTTGAAGATGTTCATGTAGACGCGGCCTTGGTAATCGAGGCGCCAGCTCTCATCGTCGAGACCGAGGAGCTTGTAGTCCATCTGGAACTCAGGTGTGATGTCGTAGGTGCGCTGGTCGTTCTTGGCCAGGTTGGCCGAGGCCACAGGGTTGACGAGTTTCTTCTGGTCGTCGTTGAACACCGACGAGGCGCTCTGCAGCATCTCATAATAGGTGCTTGTGTTGCGTCCATAGGCATCCTGCTCATAGATGCTCATGTTAGGCATCTTGCGGTTGGCGATAGAGAGGAGGTCGTCGTAGTTGCGCTTGTTCTTGGTGTAGGTCAGCGAGAAGTTGGTGGCAATCTTGATGCGATCGCTCACATAGTAGTCGAGAGCCACACGTGTAGAGAAGCGGTTGAGCTTCTGCTGTATGACCGAACCGGTCTCATTGTCGAAACCGCCAGAGATACGGAACGTAGCCTTCTCACCACCACCGGTGATGGAGAGGAAGTGGTTCTGACGCAAACCGATCTGCGTGACGGCGTCGCGCCAGTCGGTGTTGTTGTTATACTGCTCATACTCCGAGAACGTGGGGTCGTAGTTGAGCTCACGGATGTTGGCCGTACCGTCGTTCTGCTGCGGGTTGAAGTATGCCTCCTTGAGCAGCATGGTGTAGTCGTCACCGCTGAGGAGCTTGTAACCCTTTGGCTGATAGGTTCCTGTGAGGCGGAGCGAGTAGCTCACGCGGGGCTTACCCTTGCTACCACGTTTGGTGACGAGCTGAATCACACCGTTGGCACCCTGCGAACCATAGATGGCTGTTGCGGCGGCGTCTTTCAATACGGTGATCGACTCAATATCCTCGGGGTTGATGTTGAGAAGCTGTGCAAACTGCTCGTCGTTGGCCGAGTTGACATCGAAGTTGCTCATGTCAACGTTCCACGTGTTTCCGTTGACGACGATGAGGGGGTTTGATGAGGTGAGCGACGACACGGTCGACGCACCACGCAGGCGCATGGTGGTTCCTGCGCCGAGGTTACCGCTTACCGACACGATGTCGAGTCCGGCGATACGTCCCTGCAGGGCCTCGTCGATGGTGTTCATGCCAAGTCCCTCAAACTCCTTGGTCGAGATGGTCTGTGTAGAATAAGATATTTCTCGCTCCGGGATGGCGAGTCCACCTCCCGAGAGGCGTTTCTTGGCCACGACGGTCACCTCCTTCAAGGTGTTCTGGTTCTTCAGCGTTACGTTGATCTCGTCGCTGGTGAAAGGCAGCGTCTGTGCCAATGTTCCCACGAAGCTGATGCGCAACTTGTTCTTGGTGGGGTTGCTCACCTTCATGGAGTAGTTTCCGTTGACATCGGTCGTCGTCGACTCGATGATACGCCCTGTGGCGTCGATTTCGCAGACGGCGGCACCCATGACCGGTCCAAACTCATCAAGGACGGAACCGTGTACCGATGTGATCTGCTGGGCTGATGCCTGCATGGAAACAATGCAGAGCAGTGTCAGCATGATATATTTTAAGTAGTGTTTCATGGCTTATCTCCTCCTTGCTTTAGCGTGGTTGTGTCGTTTGGCTGCGGTGGTTGTCAGTCCGATAACCTCACGCCAGGGCTTGAGCTGGTCGTGATCGTAGAAGAGCGGTCCGTCGATCTGGTGCACCACAACGTCTGAGGCCTGGTAGATCTGGTTGGTCGTTACCCTGTCGCGGTTCTGCAGCCAGTACTCGCGTCCGATGATGTTGTAGAGTCCGTCGGTCTTCAGCACGTTGCGCTTGTTGCCCAACTGGTCCTCGACGGTCATCTTGTCGTCGTTGGCGTTGACAGTGATGGAGAAGTAGCGCTTGTTGGCGGGATTGATCTTCGACGACTCGTAACGCACGTTGTTCTGCGGTGTTCCACCAATGAAGACGCTGTTGTCCTGGATGTGGTAGCGCAGGAAGTTGTTGATGATGTTGGTCAGTGTGGTCTGCGCTGTCTGCAGGGCCTTGCGGTCGCCGCCGAAATCGTCGGCCGTCAGGGCGTCCACATCTTCCCATGTGGGCATGTAACCCTCGTCGATGAGTTTCTGCACGGTAGCATTGGCAGGCACGTAGACGGTGTAGTTGTAGTTGTCGAACACGTTGATGTTGCGCTCACCGGTCACGGCGTCATATTGTCCGAGCGTACGTGTGGCGAGGAGCGACGAACCACGGAGCAGCGAGGTGAACACGCTGAAGTTGTCGTAGTCGTTAAGGATGCTGAACGTGCTGCGCTGGCTGGAGAGGGGCATTGCGTTCTCCACGACGTATGCCTTACCGTTACCGGCGGCACTCTGGTCGTAGATCTGCGACACCACCACATGGGTACCGGTCTCCTGCTGGAGGGCACCGTTGACGGTCATCTGACCAACCTTGCCGGCGTGGCGCACGATGATGGGCGATCCGCCCTTTGTCTTATAATAGGTGTGGCCGTCCTCCACATTGCCCACAACGATGAGGTTGTCGATAAGGTCCTCCAAGCGGTCCTTCACCTGGTCTGCGTTGGTCACCGAGTCTTTCGACGCCTCGTCGACGACTCCTGTCGCCAGGTCATAGTCGTAGCGGTTGGCCACCACGGTCTTACGCTGGTTGTTGTAGGTGAAACGATAGAGCTTGGTGCGGCTCGTTCCGTATGAGCACGGGTCCACATAGGTCAGCATGGCCTTGTTGGTGGGGATAATGAGGCTGTAGTATGAGTCCATGGAGTTGAGGTAGGGCTCAAAGTTGAGGTTGTCGATACCCCAATAGATAACGCTCATGATGCCGTCGGCTCCATTGGAGTTGATCAGTGCGGGGAAGCTCACCGAGCGATAATCGGCAGGCGTATACACCTTATTTAATAAATAGACCACACCGTTACAGCCCATGAAGCAACTGTCCACATCGGCTGTGGTCAGTCCGAGGCTCACCTTGGTGGTGTTGTCCACGATATTCTTGAACTTCGAGGGCACGGTCTCCGAGAACGTGTTGATCATGTTGATGTTCATGAGCTTCACGAGCACGTTCATAGGCACCTTGTCCCATGAGCCATACATATCCTGCAGCACCTTGCCATCGGCGTTCCACCAGGTGTTGAAGGCCTTGTCGGAAGGCACGAGCATGGCTCCAGCGTCATAGTGGAGGTCGTAGCCCGAGGTGTTGCTGTAGATGTATTGGTTCCATGTGGGGTCGTAGAGCAACTTGGCGTCGACGGCCTGTCCATCGGGATCATGTGCCAGTTCGCCCGAGGTTGCCGCACCGTAGTTGCCCGTGTTGGCGGTCGATGCGAAGTGGCGCAACACAAACACGGAGTCGGTGTTGTTATACAAACGGTTGTACTCCTTGGTGGCGGCATCGTCATAATAAGGTGCCGAGAAGCGCCCCAACAGGTAGTTGAAGGTCTTCATGTTGGCGTGCGAGGCCACAATGTCGGCCATGTTGTCGGCAGAGGTCATCACGCCTTCCACCTTATGTATATAACCGTTCTTGCAGGTGATGTCGCGATCCACGATTTTCTTTCCGTTCACCCACGCGTCGCTGACAGAGTTCGACTCGCCATTGGTGAGTGTGGCCAGGTCGCTGTCGGTAATCTTGTTGTGCTTCATGTAGGCGGGCAGGAAGTGGATCATGGGCTTCGACGTGTTGTCGCGAAGCAGCACGATGCCGTTCTTGTGATCCTTGTACTTCTGCCAGTAGGCGGTGTTGGGCATCTGGTCGGGATAGATGCGTGCCACCGAGTCGAACACCGACACGGCCGACTCACGGCGCATGCACATGCCCTCCTCGGGTGGGTTGCCGCTAACGTTGCTCAACAACTCGATGAGGTAGGCGTTGTTGACCATCGAGGAGTTGAAGATAAGCTTCTTCTGGGCCTGCGTGAGGTCCTCATACTTCTTCACTCCCCAACTGTTGGTTTGGAACCATTGGTTGAAGGCATCGTCGTCGGCAGCAAACAGGGTCTTACTACCAGTTTGGCTGAGCACGGCGGTCTGTCCGAGGTCGTCGATGAGTCGCAACGTGTACGAGTAGTTGCCCTCTTCCTTGAGCTGGTCATAGATGGAGTTGCCCAACCATGACGGCTGCCCGGTGAGGACATCCTTGTCGCACGACTGCAACATCGTGGCTCCGGCTGCCATCAACAGGGCTGTGGCGGCCGTTAGTGCCTTGCGCGTGGATTTTAGATGTTTCATTGTAGATATTTTAGGAATTTGTTTTATTCGTAGATGCGGTTTTAAGCGTAGATGCCACAAAAGTGGCTTTAGTTCAATTGCAAAGATATATTAAAAGGATGATTCCACCAAGTGAATTTTAATAAAAAATGGTCTTTTAACACTTAAACTTTGTTTCGACCTGAAAACGTCTGCAAAAATCGTCCAAAGGATGCAAATATAGTCGTTTTACCAGTTTTTTCGATGTATTTGCTTGTTATCCGCCACGATTTTCACTACATTTGCGGTGTCGATTGGCCAACCAATGATGGCCGGCGCCCAAGAAGCGCCATGAGCGACAGCAAAAACTACAAGGTGAAAACCAGAGACTAAAACCCAAATATCCTAAAAAAACAAAACTAAACAATTTAATAACTATCACTTAAAAAAAGCACTGCTTATGAAAATGTCTACTTCTATCAGACAGCTTCTTTTAGTCGTGATGTGCCTCTTTGGCCTCAACGCCAGCGCACAGTTCTCGGCTTCGCTGAAGCAAGGCCCGACGACCGATTGGTCGAACGTCGGCGCTCAGTTTAAGTTGACAGACGTGGCCGAGGCTCTCGGCACCGACACCGCCACCCTCGTGGCCCAACTGTCAGACATGGCAAATACCAAGGTGTTTGCTGTTATCGACTCTACCGGAACCGTCAACGGTTACACTGGTAACACAGGTGAGTTCTGGCTCACCCAGACGGGTCAGGTTTGCGCCTTCGCCGATGGTGCCTGGTTCGTTGGCCAGAACTTCGACGAGGAGAACAACATCTTCAACGTTTATGTAGGCCAAAAGCCCAGCCTGTTTACGGTTACCACCGACCTGAACGTGAAGGCCGCGCTCGTAGTGGGCGAAAAGACCGTTACCTTCGACATCGCATACCGCGTGTATGTGCCCGAGGTTCCCGCTCCCGAGCTGGCTATCTCGAAGCTTCAGATCGTGGGCGAGTCGAGCGTTAGCATCGAGCAGTATCCGCGCACAGGCTACGACACCGACAACGTGTATGTGAAACTCAACGACGTAGCCAACAAGTTGGGCTGCGACAAGGATGAACTTCCTTTCATCATAAACAAGATTGCCCACATGCCGCGCCTCGATGCCACCTACGGCATCATGACCGACTCACTGGTGGTTTACACCACCAACGACGGATGGATGAAGCGCGCACTTAGCTCCACAGGCGACCCCCTTTGGGCTTGCGGTAACAACGGTTACGAAAACACCGACAACCTCTATCTGCAGAAACTGGCCTACAATGCTGACAACGACACGCTGAGCTGCACCATTGGCCAGTATCCCAACGTCTTGAAGGTGGGCGACAAGCCTTACGTAGACATCTATCTCGTGTATGGCAGCAAGGCATACAAGGTGACTTACACGGTGAACATCGTTGAGGCTCCCTACAACGGCATCGAGGACATGACCATGGTGGGCGAATCTACAATCACCGTCAACCAGGACATCAAAACCGACTACTCATACACCAGCATCCATCCGAACATGGAGGTCATCGCTGCTGCGCTTGGCGTCGACGCCAGTAACATCAGCATGCAGGCCATGGACAGCAATGGCAGCCTCTCATCCAACGCTACAGCCAACAACGGTGGCTTCTGGCTCACACAGGGCGGTACCATCACCGGTTGGGGCACTGGCGCTTACTGGTTTGTTGAGCCTGCCACTCAAAACAACTTCAGCGACATCCACGTGGGTCAGTATCCCGACGCTACACATAGCGAGGACACCGCCCGCACCAACCTTTATTTCGTAGCTGGCGAGAAGTATTACCGCCTGACCGTGATCCTGGCCATCAACAAGAGCAAGGAGGTGGACCAACAAGGCTTCGAGAGCGTGCTCAACAGAACGCTGAACATCCAGGCCCTGCCCGGCAACTATGAGTGGTCTACCGTCGATTGCGGTATCTCTGTCGACGACATCAACGCTGCCATCGGCACCACCGATCCCACGCTCTACGCACTCATCTCCGACACATTGCGCAAGGCTCAACCCGACACCTATCCCGAGAGCATGATCTACACCAAGATCTACAACATGAACCCCACACCGGGCTTCTGGGTCGACAAGGACGGTAAGTCACGCGGTTGGGTGTCTGACGAGCAGTCGCCTTGGGGTATGTACATCAAGACCGAGGACAACAAGGTGAAATTCTACGCCATGCAGTTTGCCGCCGATCCCGCCGGAACAGCTTACTCTGGTCAGTTCTTCCTCGTCAATGAGGAGAATGGCAAGATGGTGACCGTTACGCTCAACTATCAGGTTGTGAGCAAGATCGAGAACATCACAGTGGTTGGCACCACCGACATCATGCTGCCTGTAGGCGACATTGACCAGGAGGTCGATTTCGACTTCGCCCCTGTGGCCGAGGCTCTTGGCACCGACGTCAACACGCTGTTCGCCAACTATCCGCTCGTGGGCATGACAGCCAGCGGCATCTACAGCAACGGTGTGGATCCTGTCAACGCAGGTCTGATGTTCGACAAGAGCGGCGCATGCAACAATGAGGGTGGCATATTCGGCCTCAACATCTCTGAGGACTACACGAAGTTCATCACCTTCGCCAACAACTACGAGGAACTGGGCGAGAACTTCTCTATCCCCGCCACCATCGGCTTCAAGGTGACCGACGAGAACGAGCAGACCAAGCTCTATGTTGTCAACATCACCTTCATGTCACCCGACGGCTACGCCACTGGCGTAAACAACATCAAGGTGAACGCCAAGAACGACGGCAAGATCTACGACCTCAGCGGTCGCCAGATCAGCAAGCCCGCTCACGGCCTCTACATCATGAACGGCAAGAAGTATATGGTGAAGTAAAAACAAAACGACCAATATACGGCGAGCGGCTTTCCGCTCGCCAATAACTAAGAAAACGCCCCCACGAACAACCGTGTTCGCGGGGGCGTTTTAGCTTACTACTGTGTATTCAGCGCATTTCTTACTGGCACACGCTCTCCTCGATGGCTCTGTTGCCATTGAGGAAGGCGTTGGCGGGCATGCGTTTCTTGCCAGCCATCTGCACCTCCTTGAGCTCCAACCACTCGTCGGCGGTGGCCACAAGCAAGCGGTGGCCGCTCACGCTGATGGTGCCGGGCGCCTCCTGGGTGGCCTCGCCAGTCTTGGCGGCGCCATACACCTTGAGCACCGCGCCACTGGGAGCGAGCGTGGTCCATGAGCCGGGATAGGGCGACAGGCCGCGAACAAAATCGTAGACGCGCTTGGCGGGCTGGTTCCACGCTATCTGGCAGGTCTCCTTAAAGATCTTAGGGGCGGGCTTCAGTTCCGTGCCCTCGGCCAACGGCGCCTGGTCCATCGACGGCACCTCACCATTGCCCTGGAGCATGACGTCGACGGTTTCAACGGCGGCATCGGCGCCCAGGGCCATCAGCCCATCGTAAACATACTCCACGTTGGCGTCGTCGGGGATGGCAAACGTCTTGCTGAGAATGATGCGACCGGTGTCGATGTCCTTGTCCAGGAAGAAGGTGGTTACGCCGGTCTCGGTCTCACCGTTGATGACGGCCCAGTTGATGGGGGCGGCACCACGATACTGGGGCAGCAGGGCGGCATGCACGTTGAACGTGCCAAAGCGGGGCATCGACCACACCACCTCGGGCAACATGCGGAACGCCACAACCACCTGCAAATCGGCGTGATAGCTCTCGAGCTCGGCCAGGAAGTCGGGGTCTTTCATCTTCACGGGCTGCAACACGGGCAGGTTGTGGGCCTGGGCATACTGCTTCACCTCGCTGGGCTGCAGATGGTCTTGGTGACGACCTACGGGTTTGTCGGGCTGCGTAACCACAGCCACCACGTTATAGCCGCCTTCCACCAGGCGGCTCAGAGTGCCCACGGCAAACTCGGGGGTACCCATGAAGATGATTCTTAAGTCTTTCTTATCCATTGTTTTCTATGTGTTACAGGGTCATTCTCTCGGTCGAAAGGCACAGCCATGCTGCCTTTCGACCTGCAAATTTCGGGTATTTTTCGCACTCCCACAAATTTTAAGGCCACGAACAGGCACCATTTTCGCCACTTTAACGAAAAGTATAGGCTTTGTAACTCTTTATCTCATAAATAATTCATACCTTTGCACCGTTGATCCTATGGGCACGAAGCGATCCAAGCGACAACAAGGCCATTAGGAGCGGCACATTTATTCATCCATAATGACACAACGACATGGAACAACAGTTTAAGCGCAACATCATGATTACCGGCGGCGCCGGATTCATCGGCTCACACGTAGTGCGCCTCTTCGTCAACAAATACCCCGACTACCACATCATCAACGTCGACAAGTTGACTTACGCTGGCAACCTCGCCAACCTGAAGGACATTGAGAACCAACCCAACTACACCTTCGTGAAGGCCGACATCTGCGACTTCGACACCATGCGTCAGCTCATGGAGCAGCACCACATCGACGGCATCATCCACCTCGCCGCCGAGAGCCACGTGGACCGTTCCATCCGCGACCCCTTTACCTTCGCTCACACCAACGTGATGGGCACCTTGTCGCTCCTGCAGGCCGCCAAGACCACTTGGGAGGCGTTGCCTGAAGGTTACGAGGGCAAGCGCTTCTACCACATATCGACCGACGAGGTGTATGGCGCCTTGGAGCTCACCGACCCCGAGGGCATCGAGAGCCCGTTCACCACAAAGGCGTCATCGGAGCACCACCACGCCTACGGAAGCAAGTTCTTCACGGAGGACCTGAAGTATCAGCCCCATAGCCCCTACTCGGCCTCGAAGGCATCGAGCGACCATTTTGTGCGCGCCTTCCACGACACCTACGGCATGCCGACCATCGTTACCAACTGCTCGAACAACTATGGTCCTTACCAGTTCCCCGAGAAGCTCATTCCGCTCTTTATCAACAACATACGCCACCGCAAGCCGTTGCCCGTCTATGGCGAGGGCCTCAACGTGCGCGACTGGCTCTATGTGGTAGACCACGCACGCGCCATCGACCTCATCTTCCATGAGGGCAAGGTGGCCGACACCTACAATATCGGTGGTTTCAACGAGTGGAAGAACATCGACATCGTGAAGGTGCTCATCAACACCACCGACCGCCTGCTCGGGCGCGCCGAGGGCGAGGACATGAACCTCATCACGCACGTCACCGACCGCAAGGGCCACGACATGCGCTACGCCATCGACAGCCGCAAGCTCCAGCGTGAGCTCGGATGGGAGCCCAGCCTGCAGTTTGAGGAGGGCATCGAAAAGACCGTTCGCTGGTATCTCGACAACCAAGACTGGCTCGACAACGTTACCTCGGGCAACTACCAGCGCTACTACGAGGAAATGTACAGCAAGCGATAAAAACCAAGCCAAGGACCGAAAGCCGGGGCAACGCCCCCAAGGCCGCCATGAGCTTGGCTTTATAGGCAAAAATTTTTATGGGCATGATAGACTTATGGGGCAAGACGCCCAGCAAGCCTGTCATGCTCTTTATGCTTATCGGCCCAAGCATAAACCCAAATCGGTCGTTAGACCGAAACAGGTGAATGGTTAGGATCTTATGGATTCTTTTCAACTCTTGTCAGCGTTTCTTTCGGCATCTTGCTTCCAGTCGCGTCTCGCCATAGCCCGCTATGGCTTCACCGCGCCTGTCGCAACCTGCTCGAAACAAACGCTAACAAGAATTAAAATCTAATGACCGATTTGGGATAATGCAAAACGATTCAGCCATTCAAGTTGGAATAGCTGAATCGTTTTTCTATTTATGATTTCGATGTCTCCTCCTCACATTGGGTTAGGCTTCGCCGAGCCTCGTGGCCAATGGCCCATGAGGGACGATGCCGTTAGTTGACCTCATGGATTGCTCTGCTTACCACTTGCAGGCAGCGCTTGGCTTGGCGATGGAGCAGGCACAGACGTCGCATGCCCAAGAGATGCAGCATGCAGAGCTTCCACGTGTGACGATAAGGCAGGCTGGGCAGCACAATATCATGCTCGTCACCCGAGAGTTCGAAGGTCGTCAGTTGGATATTGAGCAGCGTGGCATAATAACGTGCGAAGTCTGCGTGACCCCGAAAGTCATAGTTGTGCAACATGCGCAGATGGCCTTGCAGCAGATCGCGCCACCCACACGCGTCGGCCTTGACGGTGATGCCCGATGGATTATAGGTATAGCGGTAAGTGCCGCGGCTCGTGGTGCGAAGCGTGTGGACCTTCGGCAACAGGCCGCCCATGGCATAAACGTCCTCAAACAGGCGACCCTTGGCCCATGGTGTGCCGTCGAACAGCGAACGACGGTAAATCTTGTTCCACGCGTAGGTATGCTCATAGCCACGGCAGCCCAACCAATAATCGCCAATATGGGTGTATTCGCGCTCAGGAAGTTTGATGGTCTTCCAACCGCACGAGGTTTCTCTCACAAACGAATATTCGAGGATGTCGTACTCCGGATGGGCCTCGAGCATGGCCATCAGGGGCGCGTAGGTGTCGGGCAAGAGGTAGTCGTCGGAGTCGACAAACGTCACATAACGGCCCTTGGCGTAGTACAATCCCTCGTTGCGAGCGTCGGACAGTCCGCCATTGGCCTTGTGGATGAGGGTCACATGGGGCCGGTTTTGGTAGCGGTTGGCCACAAGCGCCGAGCGGTCGGTGGAGCCATCGTCAACCAGGATGAGCTCCATGCCCTCCACATGCTGGCCCAACACGCTCTCCACACAGCGGGCAAGCGTGCGCTCCACATTATAAATGGGAATGACAACCGACAGCAAAATGTTCTCGTTCATGGGCATAAGGATGGATTTTGGAGCAGCGATACACAGACTACGCCTGCGCTGTGGCACCAAGGTAGCGCATACGGAGCGTTACAACTGCAAAATTAAGGGCGTTTGTTCGATTAGCCAAACGATTATTGGATAAATATGATGGAAAAACGCCATTTTTTCGTTACAAAATACGGATAAATCATAAAAAACGATAAATAAACGCGATAATAGTACCAATA
This sequence comes from Hallella faecis, assembly GCF_018789675.1. Classification (GTDB taxonomy): domain Bacteria; phylum Bacteroidota; class Bacteroidia; order Bacteroidales; family Bacteroidaceae; genus Prevotella; species Prevotella faecis. Next base: position 105,130 of record NZ_JAHKBE010000003.1, on the reverse strand, counting down.
GCGCGATTAATTCATATTTTTGCAACGTTAAACTACATAAGGCAACAATTATGAAAATGAAGAAAATGATTCTCGCGGGCCTCTTCGGCCTTGCCCTAACCGCAACTGTCAGCAGCTGCGGCAATGGTAAAACGGATGCTCTGCAATCACAGCTCGACTCCCTGAGTATGAGTGACAGCCTCCACCAGGAGGATATCCGCCAGATGGCTGAGTTTGTGAATGTCATGTCGGCTGGCCTCGATAGCATCTCCGCACAGGAGGGCATGTTGCAGCAGATGGGCAACAAGGAAGGCGGCGCCATCGACAAGAACAAGATGAAGAGCCAACTGCTCGACCTTGCGCAGACCCTGAAGCGCCAGCGCGAGCGCATCGCACAGCTCGAGGCTTCGGTGAAGGACAATAAGTCGGCTTACGGCCAACGCATCAACAAGCTCATCGCCTATTACAAGGCCCAGCTCGATGAGAAGGACAAGAAGATCGCCGACCTGGAGGCGCAGCTCAACGAGAAGAACACCAACATCGCCAAGCTCACAGAGGATGTGAACAGCCTGACAAGCACCAACACACAGCTCAAGGGCACCGTGGAGACACAGACAAAGACCATGGAGGCACAGAAGACCACCATCGCCGAGCAAGATGCTTCGCTCCACACGGGATTCGTGGCCATTGGCAGTTCCAAGGACCTCAAGGCCAAGGGCATCATCAAGGGTGGATTCCTCGCCAAGAAGAAGGTGAACGTGGCTGACCTCAACACCAGCAACTTCACACGCGTGGACATCCGCAACTACAACAACATCCGTCTCAACTCTGACGATCCGAAGATCATGACGCAGATGCCGGGTGGATCGTATGAGCTCAAAGACAACGACGACGGCACCACCACACTGCGCATCAAGGACACGCAGTTGTTCTGGAGCGTCAGCAAGTACCTCGTAGTGAAACTCTAACACCGCTTAGGCGGCATCAACAGGCGACGGCCGCAAGGCCAACGCCGCATACACGAAGGAGGCGTGACAAACCCATCAACCCAGCGGTTGAACGGCTTGCCACACCTCCTTCGTCGTTAGGGCCCATCGACAAACATCCCCCCGCCCACTCATGGATAGATGAGGAGGCAGGAGGATGTTCAGAGACTATTATAAATACTACAAGTTGAAATATGCCTTCACATCGGGCATGGCGCCCGGCTGGGTGCAGACAAAGGCGCTCACTTCCACGGCGAGCTTATGGGCCTCGGCCACGCTCTTGCCCTCAAGAATAGAGGCGCAGAACGAACCGGTAAACGAGTCGCCGGCGCCAACGGTGTCGGCCACTTCCACCACGGGGGTCTTCTGGAACGAGACGCATCCCGGGGTGAACACATAACTGCCGTTCACACCACATGTGAGCACCAACATATCGAGGTCGTACTTGCCCAGGATGAGCCAGCACTTGTTCTCAATGTCGAGGCCAGGATAGCCAAACATGCGGCCAATGACGATGAGCTCCTCATCGTTGATCTTCATCACGTTGCAACGTTTCATCGACTGGCAGATCACCTCCTTCGTGTAGAACGTCTGACGGAGGTTGATGTCGAAGATCTTCATGCAATCCTTGGGCGTGGCATCGAGGAACTTATAGATTGTCTGACGGCTCACCACATTGCGCTGCGCCAACGATCCCCAGCACACGGCACGCGTGTTCTCGGCGATGGCTTGCAACTCGGGGGTGAAGGGAATGTTGTCCCAAGCCACATTCTCCTTGATGTCGTAGGTGGGAACACCTTCGTCGTCGAGTTCCACTTGCACCGTCCCCGTGGGGTAAGGCACCCGAGGCATGCAATAATGCAGGCCTTTCTCCTCAAGTTGGGCGATGGTCTCATCGGCGAGCTTGTCCTCACCCAGCGCACTCACGGCAATGGCGTTCAGCCCAAACTGGCCGGCATGATAGGCGAAATTGGCTGGGGCGCCGCCCAGTTTTCTACCATCGGGAAGCACGTCCCACAGTGCTTCGCCCAGTCCCACTACATATTTATCTTTCATGACGTTATGATTTTTAGTTATATTAGTTGATGATGGATTATGCTATCTTATTGCTTTACCTTATTGACATACGTGAACAGGTATGCCACACCGACAGCCATCACGGCAACAGCGCCCACCTGACCGACGGCGTCGCTGGCGAAACCCATGAGCAAGGGGAACACCGTGCCACCAAACAGACCCATGATCATCAGGCCGCTCACCTCATTCTTGCTTTCGGGCACTGACAGCAGGGCCTGCGAGAACACGATGGAGAACACGTTGGAGTTGCCGTAACCCACAAGGGCGATGGCAGCGTAGAGCAACGTCTGGTTGGTTCCGACGAACATGCCCACCATGCTCAGAGCCATCATCGACACGCTGATGATGAAGAAGGTGCGGGCCTTCATGACACGAAGGAAGAACGAGCCCGTGAGGCATCCCACCGTACGGAAGATGAAATAGAGCGATGTGGCAAAGGCGGCGTCGTTGAGCGTCCAGCCCAAACGCTCCATCAGAATCTTCGGAGCCGTGGTGTTGGTGCCTACGTCGACACCCACGTGGCACATGATGCCGATGAACGAAAGCAGCACGATGGGCTTGCCAAGCAACTTAACACTGTCGGCGAGCGACGAAGCCTTGCCCGTTTCCTCGTCCTCGGGAATCGACGTCACAGACAGGAAGGCGGCGGCCATGCCAATGATCATATAGATGGGGAAGAGCACACGCCAACCGTAGCCGAAGCTGGGCAGGGCACCCATGGCTCCCCACATGGCAATGTAGGGCGCGAGGAACGAGGCGATGGCCTTCACAAACTGGCCGAAGGTGAGCGTAGCTGCCAGGTTGCCCTTGATCACCACCGACACCAGCGGATTGAGCGACGTTTGCATGAGGGTGTTGCCAATGCCCAGCAACGAGAATGTCACGAGCATCAGGCCAAACGACTCACCGAAGAGCGGAAGGACCAGCGACACGATGGTCACCAGGAGCGACAGCAGCACGGTGCGTTTCTTGCCGATCTTGTTCATCAACATGCCCGTGGGCACGCTGAAAAGCAAGAACCAGAAAAACACAAGCGAGGGAAACATGTTGGCCGTGGCGTCGTTGATCCCCAGGTCGGCCTTCACATAGTTGGAAGCAATGCCTACCATGTCGACAAATCCCATGGCGAAGAAGCAAAGCATCACCGGGACAAGCGTCAGTTTTATAGCTTTCATTATTTTTTTCCTATAGCGTTATACGTTGTATTTCATCCTTCGTTTTCTCGCCATGGCAGAGCTTAAGTGAACTTTCCTCTGCTCATCTGGCTTAACGAAAACCTTCCATTTCATGGCACGTTTTCTCGCCATGGCAAAGCTTAAGCAAGCTTAGCTCTGCTCATTTGGCTTAACGAAAACGTTTCGATTTTTGACCCGTCAAAAGGCGAAGGGGACTCTTAGAGCGTGCGGTCCTGATAGGGAGTAGACTTGATCTTAAAGGTTCCCGGGTCGAAGTCCTGGTACATGTTCACACTGTAGAACCAGTTCTTTCCCATGTCGCCATTGAGGTTGAGCGACATCTCTTACAGGCCGTTCTCCAACACATTGACGTCGGCCGAGGGCAGACCTATCTGAATTTCACGCGGGCCATTGGCGCTGGCTGCGTTGAGCATCACGTTGCGGTTGCCTTCTTCCTTAGAATGCGACGAAGCGTTCCCTTCTTGTGCGGCTACATTCATGCTAACCATCAGAAGCATCATGCTACCGACTATTGTTACAAACGATTTCATGCTATAGATTGTTTAGGGGTGTTGAAATTGAAGTCTATCACAAAATTATGTAGGAATATGACTATCTGCAAGAACAAAATGTTCGTAAGCCCAAACGATTCGTTCATGGTAACAATTGTTGCAGACAACGAACGATCTGTTGCATTCATGGGGCGTTGCTTGGGTTGAATAGCCTCATGATCGGCGTTGGAACGGCAAGAAAACGACCATGGAATGTGGCAAAATACGGCAACGAGGCTTTTTTTTAGAATAAAAATCGATGTTTTTGTTCCTAACAGCCCATATTTGCACTATCTTTGCAAACGATTGCGAGGCGCTCGGCCATAAGAGAGCAAGCTCTCATGGCGCTCACTGGCACGATCCCTAAATACGATAGGCGGCGCCGATGACATTATTTTACCCTAAACCGCGTTCATGAAACCGTTTAAATCCCTACTCTACCTAATAGCCACCCTGGGCGTACTGGCCTTCGCTTCGTGCGGACAGCGACATCCTAAGTATGTTATTGGTGTGTCGCAATGCAGCGAAGACGTGTGGCGCGACAAGCTCAACAACGAGTTGCGCATAGCGGCTTTCTCTGCGAACGACATCGACCTGCGTATCTCGTCGGCCGACGACGACGTGGCATTGCAAACCCAACAGATCGACAAGTTTGCGGAAATGGGCGTCGACCTGCTGATTGTGGCACCCGGACAGATGAAGGTGTCGGGGGCCATTGAACGCGCCTACGACAAGGGCATACCCGTCATCGTGTTCGACCGGCGCACCCATTCCAACAAATACACGGCTTTCATTGGCGCCGACAACGAAGAGATGGGGCGCAACATGGCACGCTACCTCTCAAGCCAAGTGAAGGGGAACGGCCGCGTCCTGGAGATATGCGGCCTCTACACCTCGTCGCCCTCCATAGCACGCCGCCGCGGTTTCGACATGGAGGCGGCACAACACAACAACCTGCAGATTGTGGAACACATAGAGTGCGACTGGACTGAGCAGCAGGCTTACCGAAAGATGGACTCGCTATTGTCGGCTCCTCACGCCGCCTTCAATTACGTCTTCGCCCACAACGACCGCATGGCCGTGGGAGCCAAGAATGCTGCACGCAAGCACGGACTCGACCTCAACGCCATACATTTCATAGGTATCGACGCCATGGCACATAAGGGCGGCGGCATGCCAATGGTGAGAGACGGTGAGCTGATGGCCTCCTACATCTACCCAACACGAGGCGACAAGGTGATGAAACTGGCCATGGACATCCTCGAGAAGCGACCCTACAAGCGCGAGAACCTGCTGTCATCTGCCCTGGTGACGGTCGAGAACGTAAACGTGCTGCTCAACCAGGAGGAGGAACTCGAGCGACAGACCGACAATCTCTTGTCCCTGCGACGTCGCGTGGAGACCACCACCAACGCCTTCGACACGCAGCGCAGCTACCTTTTCATGCTGCTCTTCCTCGTGACCATGCTTCTTGCGGCATGCGCATTGGCCATCAAGGCTTACATGGCCAAGAAGCGATACAACGCCCAACTCAAGGAGAGCATGGTAAAGCAGCGCAAACTCACCGACGACATGGAGCGCATGACACAGACGCAACTGCACTTTTTCACCAATATCTCACACGAGTTGCGAACACCACTGACACTCATCGCAGGACCCGCCGACCAGTTGGGCGAGAACCCGACCATCGTGGGAGAGCCACGTAGACTGGTGGAGATGATTCGGCGCAACGTGGGAATCCTCACACAAATGGTGAGCGAAATACTGGAGTTTAGAAAGATTCAGAGCGAGAAAGCCCAGCTCACGCTCAACCATTTCGACCTGGCCAACGAACTGCGACTGTGGAGCGACGACTTCAAGGCGGTGGCCGAGCGACGCGGCATCAGGCTGAGCGTGGAAGCGCCGACCGACGCTTGCTGGGTGATCGCCGACCGCGAGAAGGTGGCCCACATCTTTTTCAACCTCATGACCAATGCCCTGAAGTACACGCCGCCCAAGGGAAATGTCACCACACGCCTCTGCCACGACAACGACAGCTACACCATTTCAGTAGCCGACACAGGAAAAGGTCTGAGCGATAACGACCGACAGCATATCTTCGAGCGCTTCTACCAAGCGGCAGACGCCGTGGGAGGAACGGGCATCGGACTGGCCATCGTCAAGGCTTACGTAGACCTGCACCACGGACAGGTGGGCGTGGAGAGCCAGCAGGGCAAGGGAAGCACCTTCAGCTTCACCATACCCGACTCGCAACCGGGCTACGACGCCTCCCAGGACAAGCAGGCGCAGGTGAAGGCCGACACGCTACTGGCCGACGACTACTCGGTGAGCGACGTGGCGGCAGAGCACAACCGCGCCCTTGTGACGGGGACGGAGGACTACGACAACGACCGTCCACTGCTGCTCATCATCGATGACAATGTGAGCATGCGCGCTTACCTGCGATCGATCCTCGCACCCCACTACAACGTGATGGAGGCGCAGAACGGCGAGGAGGGACTGGCCGTGGCGCGCAAGAATGTGCCTCAACTCGTGGTGTGCGACGTCATGATGCCTGTCATGGACGGACTGGAGTTTTGCCGACTGCTGAAGGGCGACTTGTCGACCAGCCACATCCCCGTGGTGCTGCTCACGGCACGCACACTCGAGAAACAGCGCGCCGAGGGTTACGCCACGGGCGCCGACTCGTATATCACCAAGCCGTTCGCCGCCGAAACGCTACTGGCGCGTGTGGCCAACCTGCTGAAGAGCAGGGTGCAACTGCGCCGTATGTTCACGGGAACCACCACCGAGCAGGAGGAGCAAGAGGCGCTCAGCGCAAAGGACCAGACATTTGTGGAACAATTGCGCAAAACCATCAAGAGCCACATTCCCGACGCCAACTACTCGGTGGAAGACCTGGGCGAGGAGATGGGACTGAGCCGCGTGCAGCTCTATCGCAAGGTGAAGGCGCTCACGGGCTACACGGTGGTCGACCTGCTGCGCAAGGCCCGTCTGGCCCGCGCCAAGCGACTGCTCGAAACCACCGACAAGAACATTTCTGAAGTGGCCTATGAGGTGGGCTTCTCCACACCGTCCTATTTTGCCAAGCGCTTCAAGGAGGAGTATGGCGTGAAGCCGGGCGAGGTGCAATAGGCGCATCTGCCCGAGGCAAGCAGCCTATAGGCGGTAACGCCACATGTGAAGATTTTTGGGTAAAAAGTTGTGCGGCATTTTTGCGCGAAATAGCGAGCGAAAACGCCGTGTTTATGCATTTTTGCGATCAAACCGGAGGCTCGGTTTTGCCGTTAGGCATCTTTCGAGTTGCAATACATGCCTAACCGTGTCTCGAAAGACCATGTTTCGCGCCTCGAAAGGTAAGGGATCGTCATGCGAAAGGCCATGTTTCGCAAGGCAAAATGCGAAATGTGGAGGGTTGAATGTGGAGCTCAGAACACAACTTATTGAATATCAAGCGATTGGATAAAATCGCTGAGAATGGCGTATTTCGGCCAAATGGTTCCGTCGTGGAAAAGAAATGTGTAGATTGATGTATAGATTGTTGCGAAGATTTACGCATAAACGCTATTCTTCGTTGGCCTTCCTTTCCTTGGGGCATCTTAGGTTTCGCATCAGCGCCCATCGGTTGCCAAGTGGCAACACATAGGCCATCGCAAGGTGTGAAAAGTAATGCCGTTGGATTCCTAAAACTCTCCGATTTAAAAAGTTTATGGTATCAGATTCCTAAAACTTTCCATTTTCCGAAGTTTATGGTATTGGATTCCTAAAACTTTCCATTTTCTGAAGTTTACGGTATCGGGTTCCTTGAACTTGGCGTTGGAGTTAAAACAAAAAGATTGAAGGCCACCAGGGGCTCGCTTGCCCGAGGTGACTTTTTCGAAAAGAGAATAATTGAAAAAGTTGTCTCTCCGAAGGATGGGGGTGATCCTGTAGGAGTGATATGTCCTTCATTGAAACACGGACACTCCGCGAAGTGTACTCTTGCGTGATAGGGGATCCTTTCTTCTCGCAGAAATGTCCTTATGGGTTAGGCGGCCATTACTCTCTCACAGGGTGGCCACCCTCTCATCTTTTGTTAGGCCGCACCCTATCGCAGGGTCGCAGCCTCTCTCTTACACAAATTTCTATTTATATGGGTACATCCTAATACATGCGTCGCGGCTGGTGGGAAAAGGAACTGGCGGCCGTTCCGCCAGTTCCCGAGGTCGTCGCTCGACCTCTTATCCTCCCACTAACCATGGGGTCAATCCTTGCGGGTGTTGACCCCGGTCGCTCCCACAACCTAAGTTGGGGAGCGTTTTGGTTGTCGTCTGCGTCGCGATCGCAGCGTTGTCGTCGTCAATCTGTTGTCGTCTGATTCGTCAATCCGTCGTCTGTCGATTCGTCAATCGTCCTCCTTTGTTATTCCATTCTGTTGTCGTCTGATTCGTCAATCCATCGTCTGTCGATTCGTCAATCGTCGTCTGTTAATGCGTCGTCTTATTCTCGTCGTCTTAGGGGATGGGGTGTCAATGGTTCACACTGCGATTCGCGACGGGCCCATTGCGTATGGTTGGGCCTTCATCTCAGTTGCAAATATATAACAAAAACCACAAAACAAACAGGATATTTCTTACAAAAAACGGCCAAAATCTTACATTTTGGCCGTTTTGTTGTAACATTCGATGTAACATTTTCGCAAAATCGCCCATTTCGTGTAACAATTATCAAAATGTGACACGTTTACGGGGCATCCGTCATGTGTTAGGGCAAAGCTTGGAACAGACGGATGGTTTCGGGCGGAATGGGCGTCTGCCTACTCGTAGCGGCGATGGAACGCGAGGAGCAGCAGGAAGCCAATGGCCACGAAGGGCATGCCCACCATGGCGGGCCAGGCGTAGCCCATGCCCCAGCTGATGGGCAGTCCGCCAAGGAACGCGCCCGCCGCATTTCCGAAATTAAAGGCTATTTGGATACAGCACCCGCCAAGCATCTCGCCGCCTTTCGAGTGTTCGATGATGAGCAACTGCTCGGGTGTGCCCATGCCGAAGAGGCATCCGCTGCACACAAACATCAGGGCCAAATGCACCAGGCCCCACTCCACCGTGAAGAACACGGTCAACAGGGCCAGTCCGGCCACGCCCTGGAGCACCATGGCCGTGAGGCCGGCCTTGTACTTATCCGACATCCAACCGCTCAGGAGGTTGCCTATGACCATGCCCAAGCCGGCCACGGCCATGTAGAGCGGCAACAGCGAGGCCGACAATCCGCCCTCGTCGACCAGCGCCGGCGATATGTAACTGTACCAAGCCAGGATGCCTCCGTTGCCAAACATCGTGGCAAGGATAATGAGCCACGGGTCGAGATGGCGCAGAAAGCGGAACTGTCCCTTGTAGCCCGAGCCGGGAAGGGGGTCGAGGTTGGGCACGAATCGGGCCACCAGCAACAAATCAACCAAACTGCCCACCGCGATCACCGCGAAGGCCAGTCGCCACGAGAGGGCTCCCGAGAGCAGCGTGGCCACGGGATTTCCCAAAAGGTTGGCAAACGTCATTCCGGCGCACATAATAGCCACGGCACGCGTCTTGTGGCTCTCATCGGCCAACCGATACGCCACAATGGTTCCCACGCCATAATAGGCGCCATGGGGCAAGCCGCTGATGAAGCGGGCCGCCAACAGCCACACATAGCTCTGCGCCGTGACCGAGAGCAGCGCGCCTATGAAGACAAGCGACACCAAGCCCAGGAGGATGTGTTTGGGGCGCAACTTATGAAGGACTATGAGAAACGTGGCTCCTACGCAAACGCCCAGGGCGTAGATGGAGATGGCGTGTCCCGCCATGGGAATGGAGATGTTCAGGTCGCGGGCCAAATCGGGCAAGATTCCCTCAATAACAAATTCGGCCATACCCAGCAAGAATGTTCCTACGGCAAGCACCAACAGGCTGCCCAATCCTTTTACCAGCATTTAAGTAGTGTTGTTATGTGTGTGTTACGAAGGTGGCGGCTTCCTGCCCCACCGCTATCCTAAAAGCGGGTGCAAAGTTACAAAATTCCCTTCAACCCTAATCGGTCATTAGACCGAAATAGGTGAGTTATTATGATTTTATGACTTCTTTCCAACTCTTGTCAGCGTTTCTTTCGGCATCTTGCTTCCATTCGCGTTTCGCCATAGCCCGCTATGGCTTCAACGAGAATGTCGCAACCTGCTCGAAACAAACACTAACAAGAATTGAAATCTAATGACCGATTTGGGTTCAATCGCAACACGCCATCACCCCACAAAATGACGAAGGGCGCATCTACATGACATGAATCATGAGGATGCGCCTTTCGTAGGGCGGAACGATATGCGATGGTGACGCGGCAACGTGTTGGAGCGCGCGTCGTAGGATCGTTTTGCGGGTCTCTATCGCTTGGGCAGCGCGTGTGTGGCCACGGGTTGCAGCGTATCGAAGTTGTAGAGGGTGATGGCGCCATCGGCCATGATGCCCAGCGTGGGTGGGTTGCCGCCCTTGGGGAAGGTGATGGAACCCGTGTTGCAAACGAGGCAATGGGCGTCGTTCTCGGCCAACTCCCAGAGGTGGGTGTGACCGTAAACCACGGCGTCGAAGCGTCCGGGCGGCAGGTTCTCCTTATTATATACGTGGCCGTGGGTGAGCAATATGCGGCGCCCCTCATCCACAAGCACCGTGTAAGTGCCAAGGATGGGGAAATGGAGCAGCATCTGGTCGACCTCCGAATCGCAGTTGCCGCGAACGGCCACGATGTCGTCGGCCATGGCGTTGAGCAGATTGGCTATGCCGGGTGCGTCGAGGCCCTCGGGCACTCCGTTGCGCGGGCCATAATTGAGGATGTCGCCCATGAGCAGCAACATGTCGCAACGCTGGGCTTTGTAGAACTCCAAGGCACGGCGCAGGCAGGGCAGCGAGCCGTGGATATCGGAAAGAAGCATGTATCTCATCGTGACAGATAATTAAGCAGGTCCTTGTTACTGGTCATGCGGCGCAGGCGACGCAACGCCTTGTCGCGTATCTGGCGCACCCGCTCTCGCTTGAGCCCCATCTTCTCACCGGTCTCAGCCATGTTGAGCTGGGGCGTGTCGATGCCGTAAAGGCAGGCGGCCACCTGTCGCTCGCGCTCGTCGAGGCGGGTCACAAGGTGCGCCAACTCCTCGATGATGGCTTGCTCCTCCATCTGCCTACTGGGGTCGATGGCGTGCGGATTGGCCACCACGCGGCCTAAGCTCAGGTCCTGACTGCCGCCCACGGGAGCGTCGATCGACAGCGGATGGCTGCGGCGCTTCTCCGCCTTCACGTCGCCCTCGTGGAGCACGCGGTAAAGACCGGTCTGCTGCTCAATGGCTTGTTGCATGGCATCGCGGATGTAGGGCGCCGCGAAAGTAACGAAACGCTTGCCGCGACTGCCGTCGAACCTTGCGGCGGCGCGCATCATGCCAATGTTTCCCTCGCTGATAAGGTCCTCCACGGGAAGGCCACTCCCTGCGTACTGGTGGGCCAACGACACCACGTAAGTGAGGTTGGCGGTGGTGAGGTCGGCCAGTGCCTGCTGGTCGCCTTGCTGGATACGCTCAGCCAACTGTCGCTCCTCGGCGTCGGTGAGGAGTCGCTCTTGCTTGATCTCGTTGAGATAAGCGTCTATCGATTTCTTTTCATTCATGGTGATGCAGTCGTTTAAGGGGATGAAAGGCTATTATATTCCTGCGTCGAGCAGCATGTCGGCCACCTCCTCGGGGGTGTTGTAGTCCATGCCGAAGGCCAACTCTTCGTCGGTAAACTCTTGGGCGAGCTCGGCAGCCTCCTCGTCGCTGATGCGCCGGCGACCGTCGTCGTCGACCGCGCTGAGCAAGGCTTTCAATACTAAGTTGCGGTATTCGGTTACGTTTTGCATATCGCTATGTGTTGTTTGGGATGGTTTATCAAGGGATGGGGTGTGGCTTACGGAGGGTTTAACGATGGCTCGTTGTGGAACGGAAGGTGCCGCAGGGCGCAAGCGTTAGTCGCTGATGGCCCTGAGCAAGCTGATGAGCGACCGCGGATTGGACCACGAGAAGCCGGGCATGGCGACCGCCACCTTGTAGGCTTGGCGCTTGTTGCGTGGCAAGGCATGGTCGATGTAACGCTCGTGTACCTTCACCCATTTGCCTCGGTAACGGAAGTAATACACGTCGGTGTAGGGCAACTCGAGGTCTTCCTCGTTGGCCATGAGGGCCGTAGAACTAAGCATCAGCGAATTGACCTGCATATCGGTCATGTTCCTACTGTTCAGGATCTGCTGTCTAAGCGACGCCATGTCGATGTAAGTGGCTTTGTAAAGGGCGTTGTCGCCCACCGTGTCGACGCGCCAAAAGAGCAGGGTGTCGATGCGCTCATAGTGGCGATCGTCGAAGTCGACGCTCTTCACCGTAGCCCTGTTGGCCTCCATAATGCGGCCTTGCGGGTTGCGATAGACCAGCACACTGCCCTTGAGCAGCACGTTGGCCTGCGCCGCCTTGACCACCTTACCACTGGTGAGCGTCACCAAGGCGGGGCGGAAGTTGGCATAAGCCATGGTGCGCCGTTGCAGCGTATCGGCTTGTGCCATGGCGCTTGTGGCGCATATCCAGGTGGCAACTATCAGGACCCATCGGGTTAGAACATTCATCTTCTTGTATTTCGTTTTATCAAAGATACTGCTTTCGCCCCATAAAGGGAAGACCCCGACCATTATTTTAACGCATATTAACCGTCCCGCCACGCTGCGATCGGTTGGCCAACGCCTCATCCAAGCGGACCGTTGGTTTTAGATACGGGCTTCTCCGGCCTTAGACGAGCACCCTGAAGAGCTTAGAAAAGCACTCGGCTGGTCTTAGACGAGCACCCTAAAGAGCTTAGGAAAGCACCCGGCTGGTCTTACACGAGCACCCTAAAGAGCTCAGAAAAGCACTCGGCTGGTCTTAGACGGGCACCCTAAAGGAGGGCGCAACGAATGGTCCACGCCATGCGTTCTCAGCCTTGCGGCTTCACCCCACCACCTCTGTGAGGGCTTGGTTGAGCTGCAGGATGTCGTCGTCGGTGGTGGCCCAACTGGTTACGAAGCGACACAAGAGGTTGCCGTCGGGACGGGCACACCACACCTCGAAGGCGATGCGCTGCATGAGTTGCTCCTTCTGCGCAACGCTGAGGATGACGAATTGCTGGTTGGTCGGGCTGTCGACGCCCATGCTCAGGCCATGGTTGAGGAAGCATTGGCGCACCTCATAAGCCTTCTCGATGGCGTGGCGAGCCACCCGAAGATACAGGTTGTCGGTGAACAAGGTGTCGAACTGCAGGCCGAGCATGCGCCCCTTGGCCAACAATGCGCCATGGCGCTTAATGATGGTGAACATGTATCGGGGCGCCTTCATGTTGGTAAACACCACAGCTTCGCCAAACATGGCACCCACCTTGGTGCCGCCAATATAGAACACATCGCAATGACGGGCCAGAAAAGGCAGGTCGATGTCGGCGCCATCGGCCATCAGTCCGTAGCCCAAACGTGCCCCATCAACGTAGAGCTTCAGGGAGAAGCGGCGACAAACCGTATAGATCGCCTCCAGTTCGGAGCGCGAATAGAGCGCCCCCAACTCCGTGGGCAACGTGATGTAGACCATGCCCGGCTGCACCATGTGCGGGTAAGTTTCGTCGGCCAAGAAGGTGGTCATGTATTGTTCGATGGCCTCCGCGGTTAGCTTTCCGTTGGTATCGGGCAGGGTGATGACCTTATGGCCGAAAGCCTCGACGGCGCCCGACTCATGCACGAAGATGTGGCCGTTCTGCGCCGCAATAACTCCCTCGCACCCTTGGAGCACCGAATCGATCACCGTGGTGTTGGTTTGCGTGCCACCCACGAGGAAGAACACCTCGGCGTGGGGCATGTCGATGGCCTCGCAAATGCGCTTCTTGGCGCTCAAGCAATGCTTGTCGAAGCCGTAACCGCTGGCCTTCTCATCGTTGGTTTGTATGAGGCGCTGCAATATTTCGGGCAGCATGCCGTTGTTATAGTCGCTCTCAAACGAAGTCATTTCTATTGTTTTTGAATGTGGAACGTGGGTGAAGGATGATTGGTCTAATGACCGATTTGGGATTATTTGCTGGTGAGGTGCAGGAAGCGCGTGATGCGATGGCCGAGGCTCCGGTCCTTATTGTCGATGAAAGCGTCGAGCACCAAACTCTTCGACGACAAGGGAATGAGGTCGTAGTCGGCAATGGCTGCAGGAATCAAGCAACTGTTTCCTTCCTTCAGCAACAGCTCATCGCCGGTGGATCGCACAAGGATGCGGGTGTCGCCCTTGATGCTCATGGTGATGATGAAGCTGTCGTACTTGAGCAGGTTGCGATGGAACGGCTGCGCAATGTCGTTGACACGAACACTGAAATAAGGCGTATCGAGCACTGGGTTGGCACGGTTCTCCTCACTCTGATAGGCCGTTTGATACTCGGCCTCCACATGATAATCGACGGCCTCGGCAGCCAAGTCGACATGCAACTGGCGCGGCTTGCCATCCAAACCCGGGCGATTGTAATCGAAGATGCGGTAAGTGAGGTCGGACGACTGTTGGATCTCGGCCAGCAGAATGCCGCTACAGATGGCGTGAACACGGCCCGCCGGAAGGTAAAACACATCGCCAGCCTTCACCTCATGGCGCGCCAACACATCGGTGATGGTGCCATCCTCTATGCGTTTCTTAAACTCATAGTCGGTGATCTGCGTCTTGAAGCCCGCATATAGGTAACTGCCCGGCTCGGCATCGATGACATACCACATCTCGCTCTTGCCCATCTTGCCATGCACCCGGCGAGCCATCTCGTCGTTGGGATGCACCTGAATGCTCAGGTCGCGCTTGGCATCGATGAACTTTGCCAACAACGGGAGCTCATGATACTTGTCGTACACCGACTTTCCCAAGATGTCCTCGGGCGCTTGCGCGATAACCGACACAAGGTCTTGGCCCGCCCATTCGCCATTGGCCACAATGCTCTTGCTCGACGGCACGGCGCTCACCTCCCAGCTCTCGCCTATCGGTTCGGTTGAAGCGGGAAGGCCCTTGTATGGACAAAGACGATTGCCGCCCCATACAACGGTATGGAGATTCGGCTGAAACAATAACGGATACAACTTCATAATATGTGCTTTTTCCTAATTTCTTATACAACCTTCCCCTCCGTTGGACGACCTGCCATCGGGTGTTTCGTGGGCGATCGTCGCACCCTTCATTCACGCAGATGCGCCGTTTTGCACACGACCGTCGGACCATTCGGCCCCAACGCTTAGGTCGTTCGCGCGCATCCAACAGGGAGGGGCCTATCGTTTAAACGACCTCAGATAGGTTATTATTATGCGGTTCGCCACCTTTTTCTTTCTCCCGGTAGTTGATGGGCGACAGGCCCACTTGCTTCTTGAAGAACGTTCCGAAGGCCGAGGCGTTGGGAAAGTGGAGGCAATCGGCTATCTCCTTCATACTCTTGTCGGTGGTGGTGATGAGCGACACGGCCTTCTTCGTGATGGCTTTGAACACCAGTTGCTGCACGGTGCTTCCCGACACCGACTTGACCAACGTGGTGAGATACTTGGGCGACAGGCAGAGACGGTCGGCATAGAATCGCACCCCACGCTCCTGCATGTAATGATGGTCGATGAGGCGCATGAGCTGCATGTAGGTCTCCAGCCGTCGGCTCGACGCTTGGTCGCCCTCCTTCGATAGCTCCCGAAAGATGCCACATAGCCTATAGGTGAGCGACAGGAGAAGCAAGCGGCGCTCATTGGCGGCAAACACATTGTTCTCGGTGTTGTCAGCGGCCAACAGTTCGGAGTATTTGGTGAGTTCATCCTCGTGGCCCGTGTGCATCACACGGCACGCCTTGGGGTTGACAAGCTCCATAAACTTCATGCCCACGACGGTGTTTCCCAGGATCTCACGAATGGAGTCGACCCGATAAAGGATAATGACCACCGAGCAATCGGCACTATGGCGCACCACGGAGAAATAGGCGTCGCGCGCAAGGAAGGCCGTCTCACCCTGTTCAACCCTATACTCCACACCCTCGCAGCCCAACGAAAACGAGCCCGACGTGCACACGATGATGCCCACATCAGCCACGTGATAGTTGTCGAAAAACGCCTTGGGAAACGAGGATATGTTGCCACACGAGCAACAGATGTCCTCGTCATTGGCTATCTGTTGCTCGAGCAGATGAATGCCATAGCTATTGTTTATCATTGCTTCTGCCGTTTGTTGGCGGCGAAGTTAGCAAAAATAATCTATACAACAACAGTAAGGGACGTTGAATTTTGCCAATGACTGCAATTCTTCAACGCCCCTCACCCTATGCCAACGGCTTCTCACGCCATGGCCAACGGTGGTCGGGCTACCCTCCATGCCGCCTCCCACGCCACGTCAACCCATTGGAAATCAATACCGTATGTAATATTCCCGAGTATCGTGGGATATGTCGCGCTTGGGCCACGGCACCACCAACATCAGTCCGGCGAGGATGATGCAAGCATAGATGGTCCATCCCGACATCTCCTTGATGGCCGACAACGTGGCCTGCACCTGCACCTGACCCTTGGTCGACAGGGCCGCCATGTTCTGCGCCTCGGTCTCGCTCTTGCCCTGATACTGCATGCCCCGCGCCGTCCGGTCGTAGGCAAGAGCCGTTTGGGCATTGGTGCGGTCGTAGTCGTGGGCATAACGCGTGATGTAATATTGCTGGCGATACTGGAACACCGTTTGGTAAAGGGCCGATCCGATACCTGGCGCAATGACCATACGCACGGTCAACATGATGCACACCCACGTGGACAACAGCTTATAGGGCATGCGCTGGTTGGCATACACGGCGATAAGCGAATAGAGCAGCATCATGCCAGTGGCGCGTATGACGACGGGCCATTTCATGCGCTCCAACAGACCCGCCGTCTGCACCTCAAAGTACATAAACAGCGAGGCGGCTGCTATCAGCACGAAGCCCAGGGCGAAGAACCACTTGAAATGGACGCCCTTGTTGTTGAGCAAAAGGATGACGACCAAACCGATGAAATAGCCCAGCAACACCCAGTTGCCGAGGGCGGCCACCTGGATTTGGTCGGTCTTCATGCCCACCCCCACAAAGATGTTGACGAGCATGGAGCTGGAGTTGCACACCATCAGGCCGATGAAGAGCAATATGCCGCCCTGAATGCTACGCGACTTAAAGGCCTTGAGCATGAAGTAAGGCGAGCGGCGCGTCTTCTCCAGGTAGAAGAACAGCAGCGTCGACACCACACAAATGGCTGTGGACCAACGGATATAGGGACTGTCGTACCAATCGTAGACCTTGCCGTAGACCGTTACATAGACAAACGAGCAGCACATCACGCAGAACACCACCACGTTGCCAAACTTGGAGAACGACAGGGGGCAATGCTTCGTGGGGTAGGAATTGTAGGGCATGCACACCAAGGTGATGAGCAAAGCCACGAGGATGGCGCCCAGCATGGCGTAGTAGACCATCTGCCAATGGTAGTTGTAGGCAAACCATGCGGTGATCCATGTGCCGATCTGCCCTAAGAGCATGAAGAAGAAATAGATGATGGGCTGGCTCGCCTTCTTCTCCGTGTCGAGCGCGTCCCATCCCGCCTCGTCGGTCGGTTCGTTGCCCGGCGTCACGTTGCGTGTGGCCTCTATGCCGAAGCCATACTTGATGAGCGTGAACAGGTTGCACATGAGCAGCGTTTGGCGCACGAAGCCCATGATGAGGCTATTGAGCGCCAGGATGAACAAGCTGTCGGTATTGGCGCAGATATAGCTCTGCACCGCCAGCAGCGAGAAGCCCACCAGGCTCATCAGCTTCTGTCGGCGCACACTCACCAGCGCATAGAAGAACGGCGAGAACGCCGCCATGCCAATCGACGTTACGAAGCTGATGAAGGCTATATGTTCAGACTGGATGCCAAGCCCTCCCACCATCTCGCTACTGTTGACGGTGTAGGCACCGCTGACCGTCATGATAGGTATGAAAAGAATGATTAGGAAAGCGATGCCCAAGGGCTTGGGCACCCAGTTGTAGAACGGGAAATTCTTCGGCAGGTGCTCGGGCACCGCCGTGTAGATCTCAGCCTGTGTCATTTCTTGAGTTGGGCCTTAACAACAACCATCATGCCCGCCGCCAACTTGTCGTTGTCGGCCTTCTTCAGTCCCACAAACTCGATTCGGACGGGCACGCGCTGCTGAATCTTCACGAAGTTGCCAGCCGAGTTGTCGGTGGGCACGAGCGAATACTTGGATCCGGTGGCGCCCGAGATGGCGGTGATGCGCCCCTCAAACTCCTTGCCCTCGAAGGCGTCGACGGTCATCAAGACCTTCTGGCCCACATAGAGTTTCTCCACCTGCGTCTCCTTGTAGTTGGCAATGACCCACTTCTGGGTGTCGGGCATGATGTAGGTGATGGTCTGTCCGGCGTTGACGGCCTGTCCCTCCTCGAGCGTTCTTCGCCCAAGCTTTCCGTCGCATGGCGCCGTCACCACACAATAGGAGAGGTTGAGCTTGGCCATCTCCAAGGCAGCCTGGGCGCGCTCAATGGCCGCTGCGGTGTTCTTCTTGCGCGTCTGCACCTCGTTGACACCCGAATAGGCGGCCTTCTGCTGGCGCCGCGTGGCGTCGAGTTTCTTCTTCGTGGCGTTGTATTCGGTCTCAATCTGTTCGAGTTGGATGGGCGTGGCGGCATTGCGGGCCACCAGGTTCTGGTAGCGCTGGCGGTCTTTCTCGAGCTTGGCCAGGCGAATTTCGATCTCGGCGATCGACGCCTCGTAGACGGTGGCCGATGTCTGGGTGGTTTGCAGCGACGCGTCGACCACATTGGCCCCAGCCATGGCGTCCTTCAGCGCAGCCTCAGCCTCCATGACGCGGATGCGATACTCGCGGTCGTCGAGCACGAGCAGCGTGTCGCCCTTCTTCACATCCTGGTGCTCCTTGAAATAGATTTTCTTGATATATCCCGACGCACGCATGTTCACGGGCGAGATATACTGCTCCACCTGCGCGTCGTCGCTCTGCTCATTGCTCTTGTAATCCATGAACATACATGCTATCTTGGCGATGCCCCACACGAGGATGGCCACTCCGATGAGGCTCACCAGCAGTTGGCGTATGCGCTGGCGCTTGAGTTGCTTGGCGGTTACTTCGTGGGCCGACGGCTGGTTATTGTCGACGGGATTGGTGTTGTTGGTCGTATTGTTGTTGTTTGTTTCCATGATGATTTATATTGTCGTTGGGGATTTTTTGACCTTATGGTCCATTAGGGTTTCAGTAGTTTGTCCAACTGTCCGGTGAGTTTCAGCAGCGTGAGGTTCGACACCTGATAGTTGTAATGTGCGGTGAGATAATTGTTTTGCGCATCGCTCATGCTCATCTCGTCTTGCAACACCTCGGTCATCGAGGCGATGCCCTCGCGGTAGCGGTCGCTCGTCACCTTATACACATCCTCTGCCAGCAGGTAGTTGTCGCGCTGCTTGCTGAAGTTGCGCTGGTTGTTGGCCAGGTCGTTCACGGCGTTGGCATACTGCGTCTGCATGCCCTTCATGGTGTTTTCGTAAGCGAGCTTGGCATTGTCGATGTCGACCTGCGCCTTTCGTATCTTCGAACGCTTCTCGAATCCGTCGAATACGGGCACGCGCACCGACAGGCCGATGCCGTCGGACCGATACCAATGGTTCGACTCGCCCGAGTGGAACCAATTCTTAAACTTATCGGTGAAGGCCGTGTAGGTCCAGTTGCCGCTGATGGCCACGGTGGGCAGGTAGCCGTCCTTGGCCAGTTTTTTCTGTTGCTCGGCCAGCGTTTGCTGGGTGCGCAAGAGCTGGAGCTCAGAGAGGTTCTCGTCGAGCCCGGTGAGGGCGGCCATGTCGATCTGCTGTATGTTGGCCTTCTCCACGGCGATGGCCTTGTCGGCCGGATAGTCGATCACATACTTCAGCATGTTGTATTGCTGGGTGAGCATGGCCTTGGCGTTGTCGTATTGCACGCTGAGGTTCTCGAGGTTCACGTTGACGCGCTTCACATCCACGCTGAGCGCCATGTCGTTGTCGTGGAAAGCCTGGGTGATGTCGCGCAACTCCTCCAGTCGCTTGATGTTGTCCTTGATGATGCCTATCTGCTCCTCGGTGTTTTGCGCGAGGTAATACATCTTGCTGATCTGCACGATAAGGTCCTCCTTGGCCTTGGCGTAGGAGAGGGTGTTGAGCACATCGAGGGTCTTGGCGATGTTGAGCGCGGTGCGTGCCGTCTGGCTGTAGAGCGGCATCTGGAGTTGGACGCTGGCCGACGCGTTATACTGCAACGTGTTGGTTACGTTGTAGGGCTTGCCATAGGCGGAGCCGTCGGTCACCGACACGGGAGGGTCGAAGTTGTCGTTGAGCGCGGCGCCGATGTTGATTTGCGGCAACAGTCGCGAGCGGTTCTCACTGATGTTGTGCTTTCCCTTGAGCACGTTGCCCTCATAAGTCTTGAGGTTGAGGTTTCGCTCAATGCCCATTTTCAGGCATTGCCCCAACGAGAGCGTTTCCTGCGCCATGCCATAGCTGGCCAGGAAGACGAAGGAAAATGTGAACAATAATCTTTTCATACCTACATTAAGAATTCGGCTGCAAAGTTACCGAATAATCATGATGTGGGAATATTCATTTACAACCAAAAGTTGTTCATATTTTCCCTTTGTACGCTCTTTCGCCCCCATGAAATGCGAATGGGGTAAGAAACGGGGCGAAAGAGGTAGGGATGCTTACGCCTCCACGGTCATGGCGATGACCTTCACGTCGTCGCACGGGCGGTCGCCACGCAGCGTTTTCACGCCCTGGATCTTCTCCACCACGGCGAGCCCGTCGGTCACCTCACCAAACACGGTGTACTGACCGTCGAGATGGGGTGTGCCGCCCACGGTGGTGTAGGCCTGGGCCTGCTCCTCGGTGAAGCCGGCGGGATTGGCCTTGCAGATGTCCTCGGCCTCCTTCAGCAGTTGCTCCTGCATGGCCTGCAGTCCGGCGCGGTCGCGGTTGCGACGCATGTTCATAATCTCTTCCTTGTGGTAGCTCACGAGGTCGTTGAACGTCACGGCCACCTGGTTCTGCTTCATCTGTTTCTCCATCTGCTTGAGTTGGGAGGGATTGTAAACGCTTCCCCACACAATGTAGAACTGGCTGCCGCTCGACTCCCTGTTGGGGTTCACCTCATCGCCCAGTCGGGCCGCACACAGGGCGCCGCGCTTATGGAAGAGGTGGGGCTTGATCTCGGCCTGCAACGTGTAGTCGGGACCGCCCACACCGAGCTGCTTGCCTGCCGGCGCGCCCTTCGAGTCGGGGTCGCCGCCCTGAATCATGAAGTCGCGAATGACGCGATGGAACAGCGTGCCATTGTAATAACCCTCCGAAGCCAGCTTCAGGAAGTTGTCGCGGTGAATGGGTGTGTCGTCGTAGAGGCGAACGGTAATGTCGCCCAAGGAAGTGGAAATCTTGATATTTGCCATGGTTTTGATATGCTTGTTTTCTATGATTAGGATGGGTGCCGCCCGCCTTTCCCCGGTTTTGTCGCCGAGGGAGAAGGTGGGAAGCCGTTGCAAAGATACCACTTTTTATCCAACCATCGGCCCAAAGCCGTAAGGATTCTGCCATCGACGATAGTGGATAGAGGGAGGACGACCGTTGCGGGCGACACCCAATTATCGCAACAATCTACATATAAAACTACACATTTCTTTTCCACGATGGAAACATTTGGCCGAAATACGCCATTCTCGGAAATCTTACCCAACCGTCTGATATTCAGCACATTGTGCTCCACACATCCTATTCCACACTCCCAATTCCACGTTTCTTGTTGCGAAACATGCCTTTTCGCAATGCCATCCCTTACCTTTCGAGGCACGAAAGATGGTCTTTCGAGGCAGGGTTGGGCATGTTTCGCAACTCGAAAGATACCTAAGGGCAAATCAGAGCCTCCTGTTGGAGGGCAAAAGCGCATAAAAACGACGTTCCCGCTCGCTATTTCGCGTAAAAACGTCGCACAACTTTTTCACCAAAATATCCAACACATCCTACCTTTCCGCCAGTTGTCCATCAGCCCCATTGCGCCACCCTGCCACCTCCGCATGGCCCACGCCCCTGCCAAGGCCCAGCGGCGCACCCACAGCACAGGCAAGGAGGCTCGTAGCTCCGCCACCCACCTACACCTTATAATAATAGGTGGGGGCACATAGAAAAAGGAGGTGCGAAAGTTTGGTTGGCTACAAAGAATTGCCTAACTTTGCGTCGCCTAAAGAATAGCCTTTTGAAAAGCAATCAGTTAACCCACAGTTGCCAACACACAACAAGAACACGATAAATAGACAATGCTTACAATCGTAATGATTATGATTTGCGGAATAGGTACCGGTTACCTGCTCCGCAATAAGAAGATGGGCGCCATTGGGCGCATCATCACCGCCCTGATATGGGTGCTGCTGTTCCTCCTCGGCATTGAGGTGGGCGGCAATCCGCGTATCGTCAACGGCCTGCAAACGCTGGGCCTCGAAGCCATAGTGCTCACCATCGGTGGGTGCGCCGGCAGTGTGCTCTTCGCCTGGGCATTGTGGCGCTACGTGAGCGCCAAGGAGGCCAAGGCCCACCACCAGGAAGGAGGCGAGGCATGAAAGGCAGCCTGATCATCGTAGGATTCTTCTTACTGGGCATCATCGTAGGTCTGTACCACATCATTCCGCAATCGTTCCTCGATAGCGGCGTGAGCTATTACGCCCTCTGCTGCCTCATGTTCTGCGTGGGCATCAGCATCGGTTGCGACACCACCATTCTCAAGAGCTTCAAGAAGATGAACCCGCGCCTGATGCTGCTGCCCGTAATGACCATCCTAGGCACCTTGGCGGGATGCGCCGCCGTGTCGGTGCTGCTGGGCCACCGCCAGCTCACCGACTGCCTGGCCATCGGCTCCGGCTTCGGCTACTACTCGCTGTCGAGCATCTTCATCACCGAGTATCGTGGCGCCGAACTGGGCACCATCGCCCTGCTGGCCAATATCTTCCGCGAGATCCTAACCCTGCTGTGCGCTCCCCTGCTGGCCAAGTATTTCGGCAAGCTGGCGCCCATCAGCGTGGGAGGCGCCACCACCATGGACACCACGTTGCCCATCATCACACGCGCCTCGGGCGAGAAGTTTATCATCGTATCCATCTTCCACGGATGTTGCGTAGATTTCTCTGTGCCCTTCCTGGTGACGTTCTTCTGCTCGCTCTAACCCCTACCCACCACTACTAACGACAAAAACCTAACATCTATCATAACCTATGAGAAAATTACTCTGCTCATTCGTCGTGGGCCTCGGCCTCTGCTGCGCCCACACAGCGGTGGCCACGGCGGCCCAAGACCGTAAGCAGGCGCCGGCCTCCGACCCCTGGCAAGACGCCACCGTGACCCACATCAACCGCATGCCCATGACGGCCCACTACCTGCCCTTCACCACGGAGAGCGGCGCCTTGGCCCAACTGCGTATGGACGATGCCCAGCGCTTCCAACTGAACCCCCAGACGGAGCGTCGCCGGTCGCTTAACGGTGTGTGGAAATTCAAACTGGTGAAGAGCCCCAGCTTGGCCCTCACCGATTTCTTCAAGACCTCCTACGATGTGAGCGGATGGCAAAACATACAGGTGCCGGGCAGTTGGGAACTGCAAGGATTCGACGCGCCCATCTACACCGACGTGACCTATCCCTTCGAGGCCAACCCGCCATTGGTGCCACAGGATTACAATCCCGTGGGCCATTATGTGCATGAGTTTACCGTGCCCGAGGAGTGGAAGGGCATGGACATCATCATGGACTTCGAGGGCGTGGAGTCGGCCTTCTATCTCTGGATCAACGGCAAGAGGGTGGGCTATAGCGAGGACAGTCGGCTGCCCGCCCATTTCAACATCTCACCCTATCTGAAGAAGGGCAAGAACCGCTTGGCCCTGAAGGTGTTCCGATTCAGCGACGGCAGTTACCTGGAGGACCAAGACTATTGGAAATACAGCGGCATCGAACGCAGCGTGTTCATCCAGGCTCGCCCGAAGAGCAGGCTGAACGATTATGTGTTGGGCAACGCGCTCATCAACCATTATAAGGACGGCAACTTCACGCTCGACGTGAGCATGATGCAGCCCCAAAAGGGACAGAAGGTGGAGGTGAAGGTGCTCACGGCCGCCGGCAAGGCGATCTACGCCCAAAGCCAGACCATCGCATCGGCTACCGACACGTTGCTCCATTTCGCCAATGTGATCAAGGGGGTGCAGCCCTGGAACGCCGAGCAGCCCTACCTCTACACGCTCGTCATCAACACCACCGACAAGAACGGACGGGTGCAGGAGAGCGTGGCGCAGCCCTTCGGGTTCCGCACCGTGGAGATGAAGAACGGATTGCTCATGGTGAACGGCGTGGTCCTCACCATCAAGGGCGTGAACCGACAGGAGCACAACGCCATCCACGGACGCACGCTCAACATCGACGAGATGGTGAAGGATGTGAAGATGATGAAGCAATTCAACATCAACGCCGTGCGCACCTCCCACTACCCCAACTACTCCGAGTGGTACCAGCTCTGCGACAAGTATGGCCTTTACATGGTGGGCGAGGCCAACATTGAGTGTCATGGCATCTTAGAAACCAAGTACAAGCAGCTTGCCGATCGCGACGACTGGTATCCCGCCTTCCACGACCGCATGTACCGCATGATCAAGCGCGACCGCAACCACACGGCCGTCATCATCTGGTCGATGGGCAACGAGAGTGGCTACGGCAAGAATTTCGAGAAGCTCTACGACCTCTCGAAGGCCATCGACCCCACACGCCCCGTGCAGTATGAGGGAGGTGGCTACAACGCCAAGTCGGACATCTATTGCCCGATGTACGCACGCATCTGGTCGTTGCAACGCCACGTCACACAGCGCGACGCCCGCCCCCTCATCCTCTGCGAGTATGCCCACGCCATGGGCAACAGCGAGGGCAACCTCAAGGATTATTGGGACCTTATCTACAAGCACGACCAGTTGCAGGGCGGATTCATCTGGGACTGGGTGGACCAAACATTCGCCAAGACCGACGACAAGGGCCATCGGTTCTGGGCCTACGGGGGCGACATGGGCTTCGTGGGTGTGGTGAACGACTCCAACTTCTGCGCCAACGGACTGGTGGCGGCCGACCGATCGCTCCATCCCCATATCTGGGAGGTGAAGAAGGTGTATCAGAACATCGCCTTCGAGCCGGTGCCCTTCTCGGCCAACCGCATCAAGGTGACCAACCGGTTCGACTACACCACGCTCGACAACTACCAGCTTGCATGGGCTGTGGAGACCAATGGCGAGACGGTGGCCAGCGGCAAGATGAATTTCCCCTCGCTCAAGCCTCACCAGAGCGGCGAGATGGTCATCCCCATGGGCCAGTTGCCCGCCACGGCCCACAACGAGTATTTCCTCACCCTGCGCGCCTCAACAAAGAAGGCCACGGGGGCCGTGCCGGCAGGTCACGAGGTGGCCATCGAGCAGGTGCTGTTGCCCGTGCAGGCGAACAAGGCCGATGTGGCGGTGCCCGGACAACTGCAAAAGGCCGAAACAGCCGACGAGATTGCCATCAAGGGGCAGGACGCCAACTATAGCGTGACCTTCTCGAAGAAGACGGGCGAGATGACGTCGCTCAAATATGATGGGCAGGAGATGCTCATCGCCGGACTGCAACCCAACTTCTGGCGTGGCATCACCGACAACGATGTGGCCAACGGCACACAGGTGCGTTGCGGCACATGGCGTGAGGCGGCAAGCAAGATGGTGCTGAAGGGCATAGAGGACCTGACACCCT
Organism: Hallella faecis; assembly: GCF_018789675.1. GTDB lineage: Bacteria > Bacteroidota > Bacteroidia > Bacteroidales > Bacteroidaceae > Prevotella > Prevotella faecis. Next base: position 79,495 of record NZ_JAHKBE010000003.1, on the reverse strand, counting down.
CCAACAAGGACAAGGCCACCGTAGTGGCCACGTTCGACATGCCCGAGCAGCAGTCGGAGCTGCAAGTGACCTATGAGGCCATGGCCGACGGACGCATCCACGTGGACATGCACTTCACGCCGGGCAACAAGGCGTTGCCCGAGATGCCTCGCCTCGGCATGCGCATGATTCTCAAGGCCGACTACGACCAGATGACATGGTTGGGACGTGGACCGCAGGAGAACTACGCCGACCGCAAGAGCGGCTACCTCATCGGCAAGTACTCGGCCAGCGTGTGGGAGCAATACCATCCTTATGTGAGGGCGCAGGAAACGGCCAACAAGTGCGACGTGCGCTGGTTCACGCTCGCCTCGAAGGCCAACAAGGGCCTCAAGGTGGTGGGCGACGAGCCGTTGAGCGTCAGCGCATGGAACTTTCCGCAGGCCGACCTGCTCTACGCCCCGTCGATGCAGGAGCACCGCCACGGCGGATGTGTCGACAAGAAGCCCATGGTGTGGGTCAACATCGACCACAGGCAGATGGGTGTGGGTGGCGACAACACATGGGGAGCCATGGTGCATCCCGAGTACACCATCACGCCGCACGAGTGGAGCTACGGCTTCACGATCATGAAAAAATGATGCGGACGCAACCGTCGCAAATGCTACTTTCTTTCATCCTAAAAACGAAGAAGATATGGTAAGCCTTAAGAAAATGGCGCTGCTCACGCTGGGTTTCGCCATGCTGTCGACCGATGGCATGGCGCAGACCACGCGCCGAGAGTATAACGATATCATCAACATCCACCTTACGCCGGGAGCGCCACGCCGCCACAACGGATGTTTCACCGACATGGGATCATGGATGGGCTTCACCCTTCCGGAGCAAGCCCAGCCCACCACGGGTTTCTGCGGACCCTACAGCATCTACTACCGCCATTGGTACGCCCGCTCGCTGGTGGCGCTCCAAGGCGGCACCATGCAGGAGCGGAGCTATTGTCCGGGCGAGGTGCGCATGGCGCTCACACGGGATGGCGCCACCATCCAGGAGAGCCTGCAGTTTGTAGACGCCCGCACGGCGCTCCTCACCATTGACAATCCCTCCAAGCGACAGCTCGTTTTCGGGGCCGACAGCGTCAGCCGCAAGATGCAGCTTTCGGTGGAGAACGGCACGGTGCTCATTGCTTGCCACGGGGGCGAGCGCGTGATGCTCACGTTCCCCGAGCAGGTAAGGGTGGCCAAGGCGGGCCACAACTACGTGGCCACCGTGCCTGAGGGCATGGCCCATCTCACCGCCGCCATCAGCATCGTGACGCAAGACACGGAGGCGTCGGTGCAGCAGGTCCACACGGCGAGCCTACTGGCCAACCCCGAGGCATCGCTCAAGGCCAACGAGGCGCGGTGGAACGGCTACCTGAGGAAGGTGATCCGACCCGACATGCCGGCCAAGTACAATAGGGTGGCGGCCAAGTCGATCGTCACATTGCTCTCCAACTGGCGCTCCAAGCGCGGAGCCCTCTTCCACGACGGCATCGTGCCCAGCCATGCGGTGAGCTATTTCGTGGGGTGCTGGGCTTGGGACTGCTGGCGTTTCTCAGCGGCCATGGCCTCGTTCTACCCCGAGCTGGCGAAGGACAACATACGCGTGATGTTCGACTATCAGCAGCCCGACGGCATGATCATCGATTGCATCTACCCCGACGCATCGGCCAACAACGAGCGCGACAGCAAGCCGCCATTGGCGGCGTGGGCGGTCAACGAGATCTACGAGCACACCCACGACACGGCCTTTGTGAGGGAGATGTACCCCAAGTTGCTGAAATACCACAAGTGGTGGTATGCCAAGCGCGACCACGACAAGAACCACATCTGCGAGTTTGGATCGGTAGACGGTACGCTGGTGGCAGCCGCATGGGAGAGCGGCATGGACAACGCCATACGCTTCGACGGAACGAAGATGCTGCAAAATGGGCCCGACGCATGGAGCACCGACCAAGAGAGCGTGGACCTCAACGCCTATCTGTCGCTCGAATACACGCTGCTCAAGAAGTTTGCCGCTTTGCTCGACGAGCCGTTCCTCTTGCCCGACTATCGCTCCATGGTGGCCGACTATTTCTTCGACAAGAAAGATGGATTCTTCTACGACCGCCGCATGAACGCCACACGCGACTTTGTGCGCGAGGCGGGATGTGAGGGCTACATACCGTTTTGGGCCAACATCGCCACGAAGGAGCAGTTTGCCAAGGCGCGCAAACTGCTCGACAACAAGAAGAAGTTCTCTACCTACATTCCCTTCCCCACCATCGCGGCCGACAACCCAAAGTATGACCCGAAGGGCTATTGGCGCGGACCCATCTGGCTCGACCAGACCTACTATGGCATTAAGGGCTACCGCAACTATGGCGAGGGCAAGAAGGCCGACGCCTATACCGACCAGGTGTTCCGCAACATAGAGGGCCTCACCGAGGGTGCGCCCATCTATGAGAACTACGACACCCACACGGGCAAGCCCATGCAAGCCTCCCACTTCAGCTGCAGCGCCGCTTGCCTCCTCATGCTCTACAACGATTATGGCAAATGAGCGACACCGCTCCCATAGCGGCCGGCAACAAGCGTGGCCCATGGGAGCCTACGCGCTAAGGCGAGCGGACAGCATCGCCCCCGCATAACCCCAACATCCCCAATCGGTCATTAGATTTCAATTCTTGGTAGTGCTTGTTTAGAGCAGGTTGCGACAGTCGCGTAGAAGGCATAGCGGGCTATGCCGAAACGCGAATGGAAGCAAGATGCCGAAAGAAACGCTGACAAGAGTTGAAAAGAAACCATAACATCCTACTATTTCTCCTATTTCGGCCTAATGACCGATTGGGGATCATAAAAGCGCCGACGAGGACGAATCCTTGCCGGCGCTTTTATGATGTTATGATGCGCTAAGCGTAGTGCGACGCAGCCACCTGTTATCGCGATGCGTAGTAAACGCCGCCGCCCACGGCCATGCGCACCTGCGTCAGGCCAGCCTGGTCGGGCGTAACGTTCATCTTGCGGCCATCGGGAAGCGTGGCCTGGATGGTGCCGTCCTCATTGAAGCGGAACAGCTCCTTCAGGGCGCCCTTGTCCTGATAGTTCCAGCTCTTCTGCTTCTTATTGTAAACAAGATACGACACCTCGCCATCGGGAGCCGTAATCTCGTAACCGTTCTTCAGGGTCTTAATGGCATAGAGCTTGCCGTCTTGGCCCATCACCTCCTTGGTTTCGCCAACATGGGCCACCAACTTCTCGCCTGTCCAAAACTCCACGGCGTTCAGCACAAACAGGTCGGCCATGCTGCAAATGGCGTAGGCCGGACTGATCACGATGAACACCAACTCGTTGATAAACTTACTGCTGCTCAAGCCCTTGTTCCAGTTCAGCACGCTGTTGGTAAGGCCAAAAGAGCCAATGCAAGAGCTTAGGGTCAAGCCGCACAAGGCCAAGGCAAGGATCGATTTCGTAGCAAACTTTCTCATATTCTTTCGTCTTTGAAGGTTATCTGCGTGTTATTGTTTGCAAATATATATCATTTTCTCGTTCGATCAAACATATTGCGCACAATTTCACATATTTTATGTACTTGTCGCTCCACAAAGCCCATGGCGACCGCAACCACCAACCCTACGCCAACAAAAAGGGCAGGCCGAAGCCTACCCATATTTGCCAAATATCGAGACACCCCGCTTATCGCTTCATCACCTTCTTGCCGTCGACCACATAGATGCCCTTAGGAAGGTTGCTGAGGTCGTTGCCATCGCTGAGCTTCACACCCGTCAGGCTGTAAACGCCCTTCTTGGCCGATGCCGTAGGCTGCTTGGCGATGGTGAGGTCGTCGATGCCCGTGCTCGTGTCGTAGTCTTGCTTGATGCTCACGTTCCAATGCTTGAGGTAGTAAGTGCGGCCATAGTCGTAAGCCTCGTTGCTCCATTGCAGATACTTGCCTGTGTTCTGCGTTGAGCCAAACGTATAATCGGCCATCGACTGCTCATTCTCATCGACACCCGCATACTCGAAGCCATTGGGCGAGGCGATCGAAACGATCAGTTTTTTTACTTCCCGACGAACCGGAACGTTCGCTTTCGATGGGGAAACACTTACCGAACTACCCTTTATGGGTTGCAACCTACTCTGTGCGGACGCGCTGTTCACTCCTGCAAACGACGACAACATCCATGCAAAGGCGAGCGCCAAACAACTGCTTTTCATCACGAAATCAATTTAACAAAAACACTCTTTTCGTTTAAAATCTCAAGTTAACGGTTGCAAATACACAGTATCATTGCTACAAACACAAACTTTTGAGCGTATTTTTATTAAAAAAGTTGCATTTTGAAAAACAGGGATTATAACACGATTCTCCATTTCGCAACATGTTTAACCTGTTTTTTTGACGCAAACCCGTGCAGCAAAACAAAGTTTGTCTGTAGACAAGGCATGGTGACACAACCGCACCCCTACAGAGGCTCCACCGGAATGATTCCACTTCTCGATGAGTTGTTTTTCACCACTTGAAAGGTATCAAACTGTAACCTCGCAGCTCATTACAGGAGCTTCCCCCACCCTATGCGCCCTTTTGCCGGCTCAGACAGATGGGGTGGTGGCATGACTTTTATTCAAAAACACTGACAAGCGAAGCCACCGGGCATCCCCCTGTGCGCATCTGCCAAACAATTAGATGCGAAACCCTAAGAAAGGAAAAGGCGGCGAAAAGCACATCCAAGCACGTGCAACTCTCACAGCCCATAGCCATTGGAGGCCAGCGCAAGAACAAGGTCAGGCAGGCCAACCGGGCGACATACCAAGCAAAGCTAACCGACGTAGCCTTCGAGGCGCGCAAGGCGAGGTTAGAACGTGCAGCAAAGGCGTGCTGTGAGCGCCACGAAGCTGCCGTTGGGGTTGTGGATGTATTGGAGGGAGGGTTGCACGGCTACCGATGCGTTGAGCGTGCGTCGCCAGGTGAGCTCCGCCGACCACTCGTTGCCTTGCTGGTAACGGGCGTATTGGCCCGAGAGGCCACAGGTGTTGACGCTGTCGGTATAGGCGACGCCGAGCTCGGCGTAACGGTAACAAGCGTTCTGGCGGCAGGTGTTCTCGGAGTATTGGGCCATGGCCGTGAGGCTCTGCCTTCCTCGCTGCCATAGGCGTTGCTCGCCATAGACCCACCAGGCGCCCGTGGTGTGATGGGATGCCACGCTGGCGGGCATCAGGGCTCCGTCGTCGTCGAGGGCAAACTGGCGGGTGTGGATGGCCGCCCCAGCAAAATAGTGGGCGCCACGGTGGGCGTATTCGAGCTGCGACATATTGAACACCCCATCGTCCTTGGGGCGCAAGAGGAAGGGGTTGTCGTCGTGGCGCCACCCATTGCGGCCCACGCCATTGCATAAGCTGTTGCGGAAGGTGAACCGTCCGCGCGTAACATCGAAATAGAACGTGAGGCCCGAGAACGGGTAGTTGGCGATGGGGTAACTGGCGGCAATGGTGGGCACGATGCCACACGAACTGTTGGCAAAGAGCGCCGTGACGGGCGATGTGAAGAAATCCTCGTTCACATTGCGCACGCCCACAAACACGCGCGCCGACGCCCAATGGTGGCTATAGCCCAGCACGGCGATGGCCGCAAGCATGTTGCCTGCCTCGATGTTGGAGAAGCCCTGCCAATCGTCGATGAGGGCCTCGTGGCGAATGTTGGCCAGATGGAGCGTGGCGGCCTCTATGGCTCCCCGCCCATGCCACAGGGGCAGGTTGAGGTCGAGGCGCACCTGGTTCAACCAGTTGGTGTGTTGGTTCATGTCCCATTGCCATTCGGAAATCAATTGTCCGCCAAACTCTTGTGCGTGTACCGCGGCAAGGTGCAGGCAGCCCAGGAGTATAACAATAAGCCGCTTCATAATGATGATGATTGTAATGTTTTTGTTGCTCCGTAGCCACTGCCGCAGGAGCGCGCCAAGGGCCCATCTTTAGAACGATTGCGTTTCAACCCGCAAAATTACACCATTCTCCCCGATGTTGCAATACCCAAAAATAGGTATTCCGCCCTCACACAGGGTGCGGCAAGCACACCCAAAGGCATAGCGGGCTATGGCGAAACGCGAACGGAAGCAAGATGCCGAAAGAAACGCTGACAAGAGTTGAAAAGAAACAATAACCTCCCAATAGTCTCCCCTATTTCGGCCTAATGACCCATTTGGGTTTGACGAAGGTGAGGCGGATAGCTGTGGGAGGGGCGGCAAAGATTTGAAGAAGGCGTAATTATGACTCAAAAATCGAAACAACCTATATTGAAAACTACACGTTTCTTTTGAACGCGAAAAATGTTGGGCGCAAATACGTGCTTCTTGGCGAGTTTTTGCAACTGTCTATCAATCAACGTTTTATTGTAACAACGATTCGCTTGGCGCTTCGGGGGCCACTCTCGACGTTGCGATACATACCTAATCGAGTTGCGAAACATACCTAATCGAGTTGCGAAACATGGCCTTTCGCAGTGCGAAACATGGCTAATCGAGGCTCGATACATGCCCAGACGCAACTCGATACATGCCTGATGTTGAAGTAAGGCCCCATTGTTTGAGTCGAAGATCTCGCCCAAACAGGTTTTCCTCGTCTGGTTCACGTAAAAAGTGCGCACATTTTTTTTCAGAACAATCCCAACAATCCCAACAATCTCATGGGGGGCGCTATCTTAAGATCTGTATTATCTTGTCTTTCTGATAATGTCGGTGATTTGGCGCCGCATCTTTTCATGACCTATACAAAAAAGCCATTCGCCACGAAAATCCAAGGGGTTGCCGCAACAGGTTTAGGTTTATTTTCATATCTTTGCATAAGATAGGCTGCACTCGGCCATTTGAAAGCAAGCTTTCATGGCGCTCGTTTGCACTATCTTTGCAACAACACACCTAAAACATAAAGCTATGATTACGCTGATTGACTTTATAGTGAGAACGGGCTGCGCCTTCCTCATGGGCACGCTCATCGGCATGGAGCGACAATATCGCCAGCATAGCGCAGGCCTGCGTACCAACGTGCTTGTGGCGGTGGGAGCGGCCGCCTTCACCATACTGTCGGTCACCATGACGTCGGGTGGCACGGGCGACCCCTCGCGCATCGCGGCGCAGATTGTGTCGGGCATTGGCTTCCTGGGTGGCGGACTGATCCTGAAGGAGGGATTCACCGTGAGGGGACTCAACACGGCGGCCACGATATGGTGCTCGGCGGCCTGCGGAACACTGGCGGGCGTGGGCATGTACCTCGAAGCCTTCGTGTTGGTGGCGTGTGTGCTGATCACCCATTGCGTGTTTCGGCCCCTCGGCACCTTCATCCTGAAGCTCAACACCAAGATGTACCACTACACGGTGCGGGCCGAGTGTATGAAACATTCGGCCGACCGAACCCAGCAGTTCCTCATGGACATGCTGGCGTTCAACAAGAACATAAAGGTGAACGCCCTGTTCTACAAAGGGGCGGGCGACAAGGTGGTGGTGTGCTGCGACATGCAGATATTGGGGGAGCACAAGTCGCTGCTCGACCTCGTGGTGTCGCGCCTCCGCTCTCGTCCCGACGTGTTCAGCGCCGGTTGGGAGCGCCAAGAGTCGCCCCAGGAGGATTTCTGACCGCACCGTGACATGGCGCTCGCTTGCCGCTTTGGCCCCAAGCCATGTGCCATGCCGAAGGCCGAAAGGCAGCTTCGGCGCTTGGGGCACCGCTGGCGTGAATAATTCTTAAATATCCGAGGCAACGTGCACGATTGTTGCATTTAATCGTTACTTTTGCCCTCGATTAAAGTCCAAGGCGGCCACCGAGCCGTTGGGAGGACTTGCCCGATCCAACAAGAAATAAGGGGTGCTTCACGAGTGTGTTGCTGAGATTATACCCATAGAACCTGACGCAGGTAATGCTGCCGCAGGGATTGCTTCCTTCACAGTAACGACAGGTGATAGCGAGGCTGTTTCTATTCCGTATTGTCTTTTGTGGTACGTAGCGCCGATGCTCCCCTGCCAACACAGGAAAGCATGAAATATCTTTGCGCACTGACCATTGCCGGATCCGACAGTTGTGGCGGAGCAGGCTTGCAAGCCGACATCAAGACGATGTCGGCCTTAGGGGTTTATGCTGCATCGGCCGTCACATCAGTCACGGTGCAGAACACGCTGGGCGTGCAAGCCGTGCAGGCCATCAGGCCCGACGTGGTGGCCGGACAGATCCGCGCTGTGATGGACGACGTGGCGCCCGTGGCCATCAAGATTGGCATGGTGAACGACCGCCCCACGCTGCAGGCCATTGCCGACGCCTTGCGCCCCTACCATCCGCGCTTTGTGGTGGTCGACCCGGTCATGGTGTCGACCAGTGGGTCGCCCCTGATGCAGCCCGACGCTGTCGACGCCTTCTGCCAACAGTTGTTGCCCATGGCCACGGTGCTCACGCCCAACCTGCCTGAGGCCGAGGTGTTGGCCCACATGCCCATCCGCTCCTTCGACGACATGGACGAGGCCGCACGCCGCATCATCCAACTGGGATGCAAGGCCGTGCTTATCAAGGGCGGCCATTGGGAAGGCCAACAGAAGGTGGACCGACTGTATATGCCCGGCCAACCGCCCCGCTCCTACGAGCATCCCACCATCGAAACCCGCAACACCCATGGCACGGGATGCACGCTCTCGTCGGCCATCGCGTCGTTCTTGGCACGCGGACTGGCCCTGCCCGAGGCCGTGGGCAGCGCCGTCGACTACTTGGCCCAAGCCATTGAGGCTGGCAAGGATGTTGCCATTGGAGCCGGCCATGGGCCCGTCGACCACTTGTTCAACCCTGAAAAACTCATCAAGTCATGATACAATTTATCACACACGCCAACGCGCGCTATGGATATGTGGAGGGCGCACAACTGGCGCTCGAGGGCGGATGCCGATGGATTCAGCTCCGCATGAAAGGGGCCACCGAGGCCGAGTTTATGGAGGCTGCCAAGCCCATTGGCGACCTGTGCCGCAAGCATGGCGCCACGTTTGTGCTCGACGACCATGTGGAATGGGTGGAGCGCACGGGAGCCGACGGCGTTCACCTGGGAAAGAACGACATGCCCGTGGATGAGGCGCGCCGCATCTTGGGCAACGACAAGATCATTGGCGGAACGGCCAACACGTTCGACGACGTGGAGCGACTGCACCGACAAGGTGCCAACTACATAGGGTGCGGCCCCTTCCGATTTACCACTACCAAGAAAAACCTGTCGCCCATCCTCGGCCTGGAGGGCTATCGCCACATCGTGGAGCAGATGCGGGCACACCACATCGACCTGCCCATTGTGGCCATTGGAGGAATCCTGGCCGACGACATCACGTCGGTGAAGCAAACGGGCGTAACGGGCATTGCCGTGAGTGGCGCCATCCTCAACGCCAACGACCCCGTCGAGGAGATGCAACGCTTCGTCGGACTGGTGGGCGACCGGGGCTGACCCACCCCACCGTTTCCAACGAGAACCAACCTGAATAACCATTATATGAAGACAGACATCAAATTCGATTATCCTTCCTCAGAGAAGGTTTACCTGAGCGGCAAGCTCTATCCCGACCTACGCGTCGGCATGCGCCGCGTGCGACTGACGCCCACCGTAACCATCGAGAACGGTGTGCGCCATGAGGAGCCCAACCAGCCGGTCTACGTATACGACACCAGCGGACCCTACAGCGACCCCGCCGTGGAGATCAACCTCGAGAAGGGACTGCCCCGACTGCGCCAGCCGTGGATCGACGGTCGCAAGGAGGGACAAACGCAGATGTATTTCGCCAAGCAGGGCATCATCACACAGGAGATGGAGTATGTGGCCATACGCGAGAACATGAACTGCGAGGAACTGGGCATCAAGACCCACATCACACCGGCCTTCGTGTGCAAGGAGATTGCCGAGGGACGCGCCGTCATCCCCGCCAATCGTAAGCACCCCGAGGCGGAACCGATGATCATCGGCACCCATTTCCTCGTGAAGATCAACACCAACATCGGAAACTCGGCCACCACATCGGGCATCGAGGAGGAGGTCGACAAAGCGGTGTGGAGCTGCAAATGGGGTGGCGACACGCTCATGGATCTCTCCACGGGCAGCGACATACACGAGACGCGCGAGTGGATCCTGCGCAACTGTCCCGTGCCAGTGGGCACCGTGCCCATGTACCAAGCCTTCGAGAAGGTGAACGGCAAGGCCGAGGACCTTACGTGGGACGTCTTCCGTGAGACGCTTATCGAACAGTGTGAGCAGGGCGTGGACTACTTCACCATCCACTGCGGCATCCGACTGAAGAACATCCACCTGGCCGACACGCGCCTCACGGGCATCGTGAGCCGTGGCGGAAGCATCATATCCAAGTGGTGCAAGGTGCATCAGAAGGAGAGCTTCCTCTACGAGCACTTCGACGACATCTGCGACATCTGCGCCCAATACGACGTGGCCATATCGCTCGGCGACGGCTTGCGGCCAGGCTGCACACACGACGCCAACGACGCGGCGCAGTTTGCCGAGCTCGACACCATGGGCGAACTGGTGGAGCGCGCTTGGGCCAAGAACGTGCAGGCGTTTATCGAAGGTCCCGGCCATGTGCCCATGCACAAGATCAAGGAGAACATGGAGCGACAGATAGAGAAGTGCCACGGCGCACCGTTCTACACGCTCGGCCCGCTCGTGACCGACATCGCGCCGGCCTACGACCACATCACATCGGCCATCGGAGCCTCGATGATTGGATGGTATGGAACGGCCATGTTGTGCTACGTCACACCCAAGGAGCACCTGGCCCTGCCCGAGAAGGAGGACGTGCGAACGGGTGTGGTGACCTACAAGATCGCCGCCCACGCCGCCGACCTGGCCAAGGGACACCCCGGAGCCACCGTGCGCGATGACGCGCTGAGCAAGGCACGCTACGACTTCCGTTGGAAAGACCAGTTCAACCTGTCGCTCGACCCGGAGCGCGCGCTCGAGTATTACAAGACGAGCAACACCGTCGACGCCAACTATTGCACCATGTGCGGACCCAACTTCTGCGCCGCACGCATCAGCCACTCGCTCAAGAGCTGCGAGGGATAATAACGTTAACTGTTTAAAGACATAAGAAAAATGATTGAGACACAAGTATCAAAAGGTATCATCAGTACCTATTTCGACAAACTGCAGAAAAACTTGGACCTCGACGTGGCCATCGTAGGCGGTGGCCCCTCGGGCATCGTGGCAGCCTACTATTTGGCCAAGGCCGGTCTGAAAGTGGCACAGTTCGACCGCAAGCTGTCGCCCGGCGGCGGCATGTGGGGCGGCGCCATGATGTTCAACCAGATTGTCATTCAGGAGGAAGCCTTGCACATCGTGAAGGATTTCGACATCAATTACGTGCCCTTCGAGGACGGCCTCTACACCATCGACTCGGTGGAGAGCACATCGGCACTGCTCTACCACGCCGTGCACGCTGGCGCAACCATCTTCAACTGCTACTCGGTGGAGGATGTGGTGTTTAAGGACAACGTGGTGAGCGGTGTGGTGGTCAACTGGACACCGGTGCTCCGCGAAGGCCTGCACGTCGACCCGCTGAACATCATGGCCAAGTGTGTCATCGACGGAACGGGCCACGACAGCGAGATGTGTAAGGTGGTGGCCAGCAAGAATGGCATTCGCCTCGACACCGCCACGGGTGGCGTCATCGGTGAGCGCTCGCTCGATGTGGTCGAGGGCGAACGCATGGTGGTTGAGGGAACCCGCGAGATTTACCCGGGCCTCTACGTATGCGGCATGGCCTCGTCTGCCGTGGCCGGCACACCGCGCATGGGACCCATCTTCGGCGGCATGATGCTCTCGGGCAAGAAGGTGGCCGACCTGATCATCGAGAAGTTAAAGAAGTAAGCCGCATGGGCGGCGAAAGCCTCGGACTTTCCCACTGAACTGAAACCGAAACCCTTTCCATATCATGAAATGGATCGTCATCACCTCTCCCGACTTCGTGCCGGGAGAGGCTTTTTTCATCGACAAGCTCTTCGGTCATGGGCTCGACCTGCTGCATCTGCGCAAGCCCGGAGCCTCCGCCGACGAGTGCCGTGACCTGTTGGAGCGCATACCCGAGCGGTGGCGTGGACAGGTGGTGCTGCATGAGCATTTTGAGTTGGCCGAGGCCTACGGCGCGCATGGCATCCATCTGAACCGCCGCAACCCGCAAGCGCCCGAGGGTTATGGCGGCAGCGTGTCGTGCTCATGCCACAGCCTGGAGGAGGTGGCGGCCAGCAAGCCACGGCACCAATATGTGTTTCTCAGTCCCATCTTCGACAGCATATCCAAGGTGGGCTACGCCGCCGCGTTTCCCGAGGAGCAGCTCCGCCAAGCCGCCAAGGAGCGGCTCATTGACCGTCAGGTGGTGGCCTTGGGTGGCGTAACGGCCACAAACATCGCCGCGCTCAGGGCCTGGCACTTTGGAGGCGCCGCTTTCCTGGGCGACGTATGGAGCCGCATGGACGATCCCAACGTCGATGCTTACCTCGCCCACCTGCGCCAGTTGCTGCACGAATAGGCCGGGCGCATCTGCGTTCAACCACACCAAAGCGTTAACCCCCAATGGGCCATTAGGTCGATTGGGGGTTACTTGACGACGGGCAGGCCCTGCTCTTTCCACCGCAAGATGCCACCCTTCATGTCGACCACGTGGAAGCCTTTCTTCTGCATGTAGACGGCGGCGGCGTTGCTACGGCGACCGCTGCGGCAATAAATATAATAGGTGCGCTGGCGACAGAGCTTCTTCATGCCGTGTCGGAATACTTTCGTGTTGAGCCAATCGAGGTTGGTGGCGCCATCAATGTGGTCCTCGGCAAACTCGGAGGGGCGGCGCACATCGAGCAGCACGGCGGTGGAGTCGGCCCGCGCGGCCTCAATAAACGGCTTCGGCTCCAACGTCAGGACAGGCGTTTGGGCCGAGCAACTGCCGCAAAACGACAAGGCGGCAAGGAGGGTGAGAAGTATGTGTTTCATGATTCTAATGTTAAGCGCAAGCCAAAGGCCCACGCGTTAGACAACTGCAAAAGTAAGCATTATTTTCCATAAGCATGGCATCTTCGCCCATTTCCTTACATGCCACGTCTCACCTCTTGCTGGCAATGGGGAATAACGCAAAAAACAAATCTGCCAAACAGCTGACCGAACGGAGACCAAACGACCAACCGAAAGCTCCACCCTCACGCTTGCCCAACAGGCGAAAAACCGACGGAAAAGCCCAAGCCTTGTTTCGCAAACCATGCCAGCGGGGGCGATTTGATGGGCCAAAAGGACGCGAAAGGACAAAAAACATTAATTGTATGCAGTTTTTTCGCAAAACACGACCAACTAAACGAATAGTTTTGTACCTTTGCCAACTAACAGACAAGCCTAATAAATCAATTCCATTATGGTAAAATTAAACTTATCGTCTCAGATTGTACTGAACAAGGTACCTGAGGAATTCTATCATCCTAAAACCGCTGTTGAACTGTCAGAGCTGACTCGTTGTGAGAAGCTTCCCACAACCATCTTCCCTAAAACAGAAGAGGGCGCGCTGAGCATTGCTACCACCATTGCCAACGCTATCCGCCAGAAACAGCAGTCGGGCCAGTACTGCGTGCTCGGTTTGGGCACCGGTTCAAGCCTCACTCCGGTATTCAACGAGCTCATCCGCTTGCACAAGGAGGAGAAGCTGAGCTTCTCTAACGTGGTCGTGTTCAACGCCTACGAGTACTTCCCCTTGCAGCCGAGCGCAAAGAACTCTACACTCAACCAGCTGAAAGAGCGCCTGCTCAACCACATCGACATCAATCCGCAGAACGTGTTCACGCTCGAAGGCACCGTGCCCCAGGATCGCGTACAGGAGTCGTGCCGCCTCTATGAGCAGCGCATCCAGAGCTTCGGCGGCATCGATATCATGCTGCTTGGCATCGGCCGCATTGGCAACATCGCCATCAACGAGCCGGGTTCAAGCCTCACCTCAAGCTCACGCCTCATCCTGATCGACAGCCTCACACGCGAGGAGATGTCGATGAGCCAGTCGACCAACGAGACGGTGCCTCCCTGCGCCGTAACCATGGGTATCTCCACCATCCTGAAGGCGCGCCAGATCTTCCTCACCGCATGGGGCGAGGAGAAGGCTGCCATCATCCAGAAGTGTGTGGAGGGCTCTATCAGCGACGCCATCCCCGCCACATTCCTGCAGACCCACAACGACGCTCACGTGATGATCGACCTCGCAGCCGCTGGCCGATTGACACGCATCGTTCACCCCTGGCTCGTCACCAGCTGCAAGTGGACCGACAAGCTCACACGCGCCGCACTGGTGTGGTTGTGCGAGGTTACAGGCAAACCCATCCTGAAGCTTACCAACAAGGATTATAATGAGAACGGCTTGTCTGAGCTGCTCACCATCTACGGATCAGCCTATAACGCCAACATCAAGATCTTCAACGACTTGCAGCACACCATCACCGGATGGCCCGGCGGCAAGCCCAACGCCGACGACACCTATCGTCCCGAGCGCGCCACACCATTCCCCAAGCGCGTCATCGTGTTCTCTCCGCACCCCGACGACGACGTCATCTCAATGGGTGGCACCATCCGTCGACTGGTGGAGCAGGGTCACGACGTGCACATTGCCTACGAGACCAGCGGTAACATCGCTGTGGGCGACGAGGAGGTTACACGCTTCATGCACTTCATCAACGGCTTCAACCAGATCTTCGATGGCAACAAGGACGAGGTCATCAAGAACAAATACAAAGAGATCAAGGAGTTCTTCAAGAAGAAGAAGGACGGCGATACCGACACACGCGACATCCTGACCATCAAGGGTCTGATTCGCCGCGGTGAGGCTCGCACAGCCTGCACATACAACAACATTCCGCTCGACCACGTTCACTTCCTCGACCTGCCGTTCTATGAGAGCGGTACCATCGAGAAGCTCCCCATGACCGAGAAGGACGTCGACATCGTTCGCAAGCTTATCACTGAGGTGAAGCCTCATCAGATTTACGTCGCCGGCGACCTGGCCGACCCCCACGGCACACACCGCAAGTGCACCGACGCCGTGCTCGCTGCCATCGACCTGGAGAAGGAGGCCAAGGCCGAGTGGCTCAAGGACTGCCGCATCTGGATGTACCGCGGAGCATGGGCCGAGTGGGAAATCGAGAACATCGAGATGTGTGTGCCCATGAGCCCCGAGGAGCTCAGAGGCAAGCGCAACTCTATCCTCAAGCACCAGAGCCAGATGGAGAGCGCTCCGTTCCTGGGCAACGACGAGCGCCTGTTCTGGCAGCGTTCGGAGGACCGCAACCGCAACACCGCCAAGATTTACGACAACCTCGGTCTGGCTTGCTACGAGGCCATGGAGGCCTTCGTGGAGTATAAGCCCCTCTAACCCCGAAAATGCCCTATGCGCCCAGCGTAGCGCCCATCCCACCTGCAAGGTAGGGCAAAGCGCCACACATAGCGCATAGCAAGCAACACATAGCAAAGGCCCACCCGCCGCCAACATCATGGCAACGGGTGGGCCTTTTGGGTTTGAGTGAGATTCGGATTGCTATCGAATGACCAATTCGGATTGCTATCGAATGACCAATTCGGGGTAAAAACGAATGACCGATTCGGGGTAAAAGGCAACGACCAACGGGAACCAAAAAAGCCCACTGTGCGCGATAGGCATTGGAACCTATTGGGCATAGTGGGCTTCGATTTGCAAGGGAATGGGGATAGAATGGCTGGCGAAGGAAAGCAGAAGGCCAACAGGGTCCAAGAACGCTACGTCATCGTCTTACATGAAGACTTGCCTGGTCCTGAACTATCGGCTTGCTTGCCTGATACAGCGTTTGGGCCAATCTTAGGCGGGCCACACGCTGACCTAACACAGGGCCGTGGCTCATCTTACACGACGCCACGCTTGGGCTTAGGCTGGCTCTTGCCTATCCTTACGCTGCGTTTTTCCTGCGGCTACACAGGGTTCTCCTGCGGCTACACAGAATTCTCCTGCGGCTACACGAGTTCTTCCTGCGGCTACACAGGGTTTGCAAGAAACGCAAAAGGGTGCACACCCCAATCGTCTGGATTGGGGCCTGCACCCTATATAGGCTCCTGTGGCTACACAGGATGTGTCTTGGGATCATCCAAAACAAATCCTGGTAGCCCGAGGCATTCCTCAGCCTCATTCATATCTTTCTTGGCGCTTGCGCCTTACTGCTCGAGCACGCTAAACTCGGCGCAGGTGGCAAAGTCTTGTCCGTCTTGCGAGCTCTTGGCTGTGAAGCGGAGGTAACGGGCGCGAACGGGCTTCTCGAAGAGCACGCGCTTCAGGCTGCGGTTATTGGCAAAGGCTCCCTTGGCAATAACGGGGCCCCATGTCTTACCGTCCATGCTGACCTGGATCTCGTAGTCCTTGATGTTGCCGTTCTGCGAGTCCTGACGCGGCAGGTAGGCAAAGCCCTTGAGGGTCTTCGCCGCACCGCAGTCGAAGTCAACCCAGTGGGGATAGTTGGCCACTGTAACGCTGAACATGGTGTGCCAGTAAGTGTTGGGATTTCCGTCCACCATGTGCTCAGCGTCGCCCTCGCCGCTCTCTACCGAGCTGGCGAACTTCACCGTTACGGGGATGGCATCGATGCGCTCAAACTGCTGAGAGTAGTTGAAGCGTGAGCCCTTGGCGAAGGCCACCACGCGACCACCCTCCGTGAGGTTGAACGGGCCCTTGTAGACCGATACGCGCTTGGCGTTGTTCACCTTATAATAGATGGTCTGGTTCTTGGCGCCGTTGATGGTCACCACACCGTCGGTAGCGCGACTGATGCTCAGCGGAGCCTGTCCGTCGAGCGCCACGTTGGCGAGGTTGGTGAGCTGGTCGTTGGCCATGGTTGTGGTGGGTCGGATGGCGAATCCAAACGACTGTGTGGTGCTCTTTACGCGGTCGGCCTCGAGCGGTCCACCCTGTCCGCAGCTGTTGCCGCCCAGTCCGGTGATGGCGTGGTCGATATGGAGCCACACGCCGTCGCTTGCGGGCAACTCATGGGGATGGTTGGCCATGGCGAGCTGCTGGGCTGAGTAGGGCAGCGCAGAGAAGCTCATCACGCTGTCGGCCACGAAGATGGCACCCTGCTGACCGTCGCTGAGGGCCACCCAGCGGCTATCCTGGTGGTTGGCCATATCCTGCGGCTTGGGGAAGTTCTCAAACTCGCGAGCCACATCGGGCTGGTTCCAGATGGCCACAGCCTGACTGGTCTTACGGTCGGGATAGTTGTCGACCGGTCCGCGACCGTAGTATTTCATCTGCTTCATGGCTTTCGGCAACTTCATGGCGTAGCCCAGACGAGCCAGCGTTAGGTTGGGTCGGTTGGCCGAAACGGTGCTCCGGTTCTCCACCGTTCCATCGGGATGGATGGTGTAAACCACATTGGTGGTGAACTTAAACTCAGGCTTTCCACCCGTCTTCGTCAGTTTCTTCCAGTTCTTGTCGGCACCTTCGAGCTTGGCGGTCTCGGTGCCCTGGCTCTCCACCACAAACTTCACGCTGACCGTACCGTCGGCGTTGGTCACCACGTGGCTCTCGAGCGCCTTGTGCTCCAGGCAGTGCAAACCGTTGGCATACCATCCCTGGTACACCCAGTTGTCATTGTTCACCCAAGCGCGGAAGGCGTCGAGACGCGGGCCGCATCCGTCGGCGAACATCTGCTTGCCGTTATAGGTAAGGCTGCGGAGCGTTCCGGTAGCCTTGTCGAAGGTCATGGCGAAGGCGTTGCCACCATCGATGGCGATGTCGGCGTTGGTCTCCTTCACATTGATCTTGGCACCCGTCTTGGCAGCCTCTGCGAGCGACGGGCGCTCGGCGGCCGTCTGCACGAGCAGCTGCTGGTCGGCCTGCACATATCCGGCCTTGGCCCACGGTGTGTTGTTCTTCAGGTGGAAGGCCACGTAGAGCTGGTAGTCCTTGCCAGCGTCGAGCTTGGCGTTGGCCAGGCCGTCGACGGTCACCACCTTGTGCTGGCGGGGAGCCACGCTGCCCACAGCCAGTTGGCCCTTAGCCACCTCCAGGCCATCGGCCGTGAGGCTATAGGTCACGTCGTAGTCGGTGAGGTCGCCTGTATAATAGTTCTTATTGAAGATGTCGAGTGTGCCCTTGGCCTTGTCGGCCCATTTCACACCGATGTTCTGATAGACCTTCTTCACCTCGAAGTACTGAGGCTTGGGCTCGAGGTCGCCGAAGATGATACCGTTCATCACAAACTGGCCGTCGTTGGGCGTGTCGCCAAAGTCGCCACCGTAAGCGAGGTAGCGCTTTCCGTCGGGAGTATAGTTGTACATCGACTGGTCGATCCAGTCCCAGATGGCACCACCGCAAAGGAAGTTGGTCGACTCGATGGCATCCCAATAATCCTGCAGGTTGCCCACGGCGTTACCCATGGAGTGGGCATACTCGGAGATGTGGAACGGATACTTGATGTTGAGGTTGCCACGCACGGCAGCGCGCACCCAGTTGACCGAGGGATACTGGTTGGATCCCATGTCAACGATGTCGTTGTTGCGCTCATACTGCACGGGGCGCGAAGGATCATACTCGTGGATGGCAGCGTAGCTGGCCTTGAAGTTGTCGCCAGGTCCGGCCTCGTTGCCAAGGCTCCAGATGGCTATACAGGGATCGTTGACACGAGCGTGTGCCATGGCCATCATGCGTCCGATGTGCTGGTTGAGGAACTCAGGCACGTGGCTCAGACTTTCCTTGCCATAGAAATACTCGTGGCTCTCGATGTTGGCCTCGGCCTCGAGCCAGATGCCATACTTGTTGCAGAGATAATAGAAATAAGGATCGTTGGGATAGTGGGATGTGCGCACGTGGTTGATGTTGCCACGCTTCATCAGCATGATCTCCTCCTCCATCTGCTTGCGTGTGATGGCATGGCCACGTGTGGGGTTGGTGTCGTGGCGGTTCACACCCTTGAGCTTCAGCGGCTTACCGTTGACCAAGAGGTAACGGCCCGCCAGTCCGAACTCGTCGTCCTTAGCGGCCACGTCGCGAATCTCCACGGTACGGAAACCGGTCTGTGTGCTGACGGCCTCCACCACGTTGCCCTTCTTGTCGCGCAGCTCGCAAACAAGCGTGTAGACATTGGGCTCCTCAGAGCTCCAGGGGCGCACGTTGGCCACGGTGAAGTTCTCGTGGAGCGTGCTGCTGGCGTTCTTGGCCTGATTGATCTTGCCTGTGGTTGTGGTCAGCACGCGCGCCTCGCCCTCAGCGTCGCCATAGAGCTTGTTGGCGAAGAGTTTAAACACGGCGGTGTAGCCCTTGACGTCCTTGGTGCCCACATTGCTCACGGTGTAGTCCACGGCGAGCTTGCCTGTGCCGTCGGCCGTCCATGCGGGAATGACCTTGAGGTCGCTCACGTGCACCTTGGGCTTGCTATACACGGCCACGGTGCGGAAGATACCGGGCAGGCGGAACATGTCCTGAGCCTCGAGGAACGAACCGTCGGAAGAGCGATACACCTCCACGGCCACCTCGTTGTGGCCAGGCTTGGCCCACTGGCTGATGTCGAACTCGGCCACGTCGCGCGAGTCTTTCGAGCAGCCCACATAGTGGCCGTTGACCCAGAGGTAGAAGAACGAGTCGACACCATCGAAGCTGATGTAGACCTCGCGTCCCTTCCAGTTCTGCGGCAGGGTGAAGGCGCGGCGGTAGGAGCCCACCTCGTTGCGATACTCGTAGGTGGTGTAGTCCTTCGGCGGCTCACGCATCACACCGTTCTTCCAGTCGCCCACGGCGATGTTATACTTGAAGATGACCCACTGGTTGACGTAGATGGGCGTGCCATACTTCTGTGTGCCATCTTTCTGAAGGCCATACATGTTCCACGACATGGGCACCTCCACATCGTCCCATGCCTGGTCGTTGTAACCGGCCTGATAGAAATCCTTGGGGCGGGCGTCGGGGTTCTTGGCGAAATGGAACTTCCATTTGCCGTCGAGGCTCATCCAATAGCTCGACTTCTCGGGCAGGACGCCCTTGGCCTCGTCGACCGAAGCGAAGCTGGTGAACCATGCGTGCGGCTGCAACTTGTTGTAGCCAATCAACTCGGGCTGCTGCCACTCCTGGCCCGTGGGGGCTGTGGCAGTACCATACTCATAGCCCTTCAAGAGGGTCTGAGCCGGCAGTGCGGTTGCCAAGAGACAGCCCACTGCAGTTAAGAAATTGCGAATGATCATGTAAAAAGATAGATTGTAGTTGCGCGTAACATAAATACTTTCTGCAAAGTTAAGTATTTTATCACGGCTTTGCAAATAAAACGGCAAAAAACAGGTGCCGGCCGGAGCAAGAATAGTCCCCAATTGGTTGCGGGAACGGCCGAAACGGCAGGAATGGGCACAGGTGTTCGCAGCCCGTCGCCATCGATGGCGAATCAGAACAGGAACATCTTGAAGCGTTGGGTGTTGGATTCTTTCTGCGCCAACTCGTCGGTCATTCGCCGCATGGCCTCTTTGAAGAAGAAGCTAACAAGGTGCTCGTCGGTTGCCTCGGTGCGAATCATGCGCAGGGCCGCTATGTATTCCTGGCGACTGGTGGCGGGAATGATGAGAAGCGGATGGTGCATGCGCAGCAAGATGTAATTGCTGAGGAGCCGCCCCGTACGGCCATTGCCGTCGCGGAAGGGATGCAGATACTCGTAGAAGCCGTGGAAGCGTGCGGCAAGCACCATGGGATGGGCCGCTGCCGCAACGATGGCGCGCTCAGTGGAGGCAAGCAGCTGGGGCACCCTCGCCACCAACTGCCCGTGGTCGCCAAACACGGTGTCGCCAGCCGCCATGTCGGTCGTGGTGTATTGGCCGGGCGTGGCGTCGGGCGCACGGTAAGCAATCGTGTGGAGGGTGACACGTCGGTTCACTTCTTTCAGGAATTCTTCGTCGAGCGGATGGTCGATATGGTCGAGCACATATTCGTATGCCTGGAAATGATCGAGCATCTCAAAAGCCTCATACAGGGTCTTGCCCGCGGGAATCATGCCAAGGCCTTTCTCTTTCAATTCGCGTGTGTCGTCGACCGAGAACGAGTTGCCTTCGATGGCGCACGAATGGGTAGAGAAAAGCACCTCATTAAACTGCCGATACTCTTCACGCTCCATTTTATCGATCACCTCCGCCTGATACGTAGCCCTCAGACGTTCGTACTCGTTGATTTCCTTTTCGAATGACATCATATAAAGTTTCCCGTGATAACTGTTGCCTACAAAGATACATCATTTTTTTGACAGCACCATCATTTGGCGCCCATTATCTCTAAACCCATTGGGGACAAACCTGACGTCGGCGCAAACCCTCCCGTTGCGGGCGTGGCTGCGCCTTGGCAAGCATTGCGTGGCTCGCGCCTTACTCAAACTGCATGGGGCCGAAGAAGTCGGGGCGATGGAAGTCGGGCTTGGGCACGTCGACGGGGAAGAGCGACACGAAGTGGGGACGGGGCAACTTGTCGCCACACTTGTAGACGTTGCCATGGGCCCGCAGGCCGGCGAACGACTGGAGCTTGTGGTGGAACAAGGCGGTGGCGGGCACAGACAGGCACAGCTGCCACGTGCGCTCGCCCTCGATGTCGGCAAACGGAATGCGGCCCATGGTGGCAAAGCGGTCTACGGTGTTGAGCACCTCCTGGTTGGCGCGCTCGCGATTGGCGCGGGCCGCTCCGGCTCCGATGAGCATCGTTCCGGCGGCGTTGCACTCTATATTATAATAGGTGCCGTCGTCGGTGGGCGAAAGGAAGAGCTCGCAGCACGAGTCTTCCCACACGTTGCCGTTGTCGTAGGATGCCACGGCGCGCACGCAAGCCTCGCTTACGCGGTAATGGATGAGCAGGTGAGAGCCCGTGTGGGCCAGGCGCACCTCCACCTGAGGCTTGTAGGGGAACGACTCGGCCCAGCATGAATGGGCCACGGGGATGAATGGCAGATGGGCATTGTCCATCACGCTAACAATTTCGGCGGCGCTAACGGGAGCGTCGGCAATGCGGGGTATCAGGATCGTTGGTTGCATAGTTTAGGTTTGGTTTTGCTATCTTATGCAAAGATACAACTAAGAAACGAAAGTGAGCGCGAAATGGGCAAAAGAATATTGCTTCCCGCCGATTTATGCCGCACCCGTCGGTCATTTGACACGCATGCAACTATTAAAACATCGCAACAATCTATACCGTAATCTACATTGTTTTTTACGACCAGCCATGCCTTCGGTCGCAAATACGCCATTCTCACAGAATCTTCGCAACACTCTGACCATTAACCACTTACCATTCCTACAACTCGTTCAACCCTTCTGTTTTCACATTCCGCATTGCGAAAAGCCACGTTTCGAGGCTCGAAACATGGCTAACGGCACTACGAGAGATGCTCTTTCGAGGCTCGGTTAGGCAGGTATCGCAAATGGAAAGATGCCTAACGGCAAATCGGGAAGTCGGTTTTTTGTCGCCCGTCTCGTAAAAAACGCGTTTTCGCGCGCTATTTCACGCAAAAACAGAGACCAACTTTTTAGCCAAACATCCTTACAACACATGGTCTTTTCGCTCCACATTCCATCCTCCGCTTCGCCCCTGCCCCCACCCTATTGGTGAACCACAAGAGGGAAATTTGGGGTCGGAAACGCTAAAACTTGGCAATGGATATGCGCCAAACGAAGAAAAATTCTTAATTTTGCTTACAGCTACGACCTAATCATCGATTGCCTACCTGTCGCCGTGCTCGCGATGAGCCTTTAGGAGCGGCACCACGGGGTCGAGCCCAACCTAAACGCAACCTAATAATTACTACCAAATGATTACCAAAAAAACGAGAGCGCTCCTTTGCGCCATGTTGGGGTTGATGGCAGTGAGTCCAACAACCGTCAACGCCCAGGACGACTTCGGATTGGTTGAGCAGACGCTTCCCAATCCTGAGAACACGCCCCTACCCGTCTTTCCCGTTCCCTCTGAGCGCCAGCTCAAATGGAACGAAACCGAGTTTTACGCCTTCTTCCATTATGGCATGAACACCTACACCGGCGAGGAATGGGGACTGGGCAGCGAGTCGGAGAACCAGTTTGCGCCACCGCTGTGCCCGACCCCTTGCAGTGGCTCACAGCCGCCAAGTCGGCCGGCATGCAAGGCGGCATCGCCGTCATCAAGCACCACGATGGCTTCTGCCTGTGGCCCACATCGACCACGAAGCACAACCTCACCTCGTCATCGAACGCCAACGCCAAGGAGACCAATGTGCCACGCGACTTCGCCGCAGCCGCCAAGAAGCTCGGCATGAAGTATGGCTTCTACATCTCGCCGTGGGACCGCAACAGCCCCTACTGGGCCGAGAAGGACGACGACGGCAACTACACGTCGACCTACACCAACGACGTGTTCTTCAAGCAGTGTGCCGAGGCGGCCACCTATGGCGACGACCAGTTTGAGATGTGGTTCGACGGAGCACGCGGCGGCTCTGGCCACTACGGCGGCAAGGGCGGCAAGCGCGACATTCCCAACGCCACCACTTATTACGACATTCCCAACCTGCGCGACTCCATCCACAAGGTTTGCCCCAACATCATCCTCTGGGGCGAAGGCGGCGAGGCACGCTGGATAGGCAACGAGGCCGGATGGGCCGGCGAAACCAACTGGGCCATGGGCTCAGGCGAGTATGGCGACGAGAACGGATGGCAATGGCATCCGGGAGAGAGCGACGCCAAGGCCACTACCAAGGGATGGTTCTGGCACGAGGGCGAGGGCATCTACAGCGCCGAACGCCTGTTCCAGATGTACCTGGAGACGGTGGGGCGCAACGCCACATTCATCCTCAACATACCGCCCGACAAGACGGGTAAGTTGCCCGCGCAAACCGTGAACCGCATGAAGGAACTGGGACAGATGATAACCAACCGGCTGGGTAACGACCTGGCCAAGAACGCACAGGTGGAGGCTTCGGCCACACGACAGGGCGGAGCCACCGTGAGCTACGAGGCCGGCAACGTGACCGACGGCGACAAGAACACCTATTGGGCCACCGACGACGGCACCACATCGGCCTCGCTGACCTTCACATGGGACACGCCGCAGACCCTCCACTACGTGTCGATGATGGAGTTTATACGCCTCGGACAGCGCGTGAAGAGCTTCACCATTGAGACCAGCGAGGACGGAACGACCTTCACACGCCGCGGTGGAAACATCAAGACCACCACCATAGGCTACAAGCGCATCGTTCCGCTCAACGGCAACACGGCCAGCAGCTACGACGCTGGCGTGAAGGCCAAGGCCGTACGCATCACCATCAACGACGCGAAGGCTTGCCCGCTGCTCCACACGGTTTCCATCTACTAACCCTTATTCCATTCACCATGAATCTGAAACAATACATCTGCTTGGCCTCGCTGTTCCTGCCCATCGGCACAACTGCACAGACCAGCAACAACCATATTATCTGCGACTTCGAAAGCGAGGACAGCTATACCCAGGTGGGCGAGAACCAGTGGTTCGACGCTGTGTTCCCCATCAGCGGCAATCCCGGAGCCGAGCTTCACAAACTGCTCGTGGTGCCCGACCTGCAATCGCCCCACAACCGCACGAGCGATTTCCTGTTCTACATCGACGACATCGAGCTGAGCACGTCGGCCACACCGCGATTCTGCACCACCTATTATGACATCAACTACGAGAAGACGCAAAAGCTGAATCGCACCGACCGCCACCTCAACAGCATCACCCTGAAGGCCGACGGCAAGACGCAGACGCTCAAGGTGGGTCAGCAGTCGACCAAGATGCTCTACATGCCGATGCTGGAGCAGGCCTTCACGGCCAAACCCGGACAGACCATCACCGCCACGTTCAACTACCAAGGCACGTGGATGAGCGGCTATGTGTTCCTCGACCGCGACAACGACGGCCAGTTTAACGTGGTGACCGATGGCGACAACATCACCAACGACCGCGACCTCATGGCCTACTCGTTCTTCAAGGGCAAGGACAGCAGCGGCAAGACACAGCCCGACGGCAACCGCCTCAACCCGCCCGCCTTCACGCTGCCAAGCGACCTCAAGCCGGGCGTGTACCGCATGCGCTTCAAGGTGGACTGGGACAATGTGGAGCCCGGAGGATCGCTCACACAGGACAACTCCATCCTGAGCAACGGCGGCGCCATCGTCGACGTGCGTCTCGTTGTGCACAACGACCAGGTGACCATCAAGCGCGGAACACGCGGCACCAGCGGTGGACTGAACGGCGATGTGCTGAAGGCCGACGGATCGAAGCTCACCGAGGAGCTCATTCCGTTTGGAGAGCCTTACAACGTGTCGGTGAAGCCCGCACCCGGATTTAAGTTCTCACACTTCCTCATCCGCCACGGCAACATCAGCTCGGAGGACAGCCTGCTCTACGAAACGCCCCAGTTCTTCGACGCCACGGTGCCCAGCTACCTGGTGAAGAACAACCTTTACACCATCCCCGCCAAGTATATCGACGGCGATGTGGAAATCACGCCTTACTTCAAGAGCACAGGATCATCACAGGAGGGAGAGGGCGACTACGCGCTCAACTTCAACGAGGAGCTGCAACGCCAAGGCGACAATCGCCTCGAAAGCTTCACCATGGTGGCCACAAAGGGTGGAACCACGGAGGTGGCGATCGACGAGACGGGCAACACCGTGTACCGAAAGATGCTCGACACGGAGGTGTCGGTGGTGCCGGGCGACCAGGTTGCCGCAACGGCCAGCTACACGGGCAGCCCCATGCACGGATACCTCTATGTGGACCTCGACAACGATGGGCAATTCACTGCCGACATCTCCGAGAACGGTAAGCCCGACGTGAGCAGCGAACTGCTGTCGTACACCTATTTCAATGGAAAGAACAGTCTGGGACAAAACCTCAGCGACGCCGACAGCGCAGGGGTGGTCTTGCCTGCCTTCACCATCCCCGAGGATCTGCCAGAGGGCAACTACCGCGCCCGTTACAAGATCGATTGGGACAACACCAATCCCGCAGGCCAATGGACCGAGGGTGGCGAGAACCAAATAGACGCCAAGGGCGGCTACGTCGTCGATTTCCTCCTGAACGTGCACCCAGAGCGCTCGAAACTCGACATCCGCACCCTCAACGGTTACATCATGGGCAAAGGCAACAAGGGTGTGAGCGAGACCATCGCCTATGGCGAACAACTGGCGCTCATGACCACGCCTTTCAACCGCGAGTATGCGGCCGAGAACATGTTTATCCGACATGGCCACAACCTCGACGGCGACCAGTTCGTCTGCGGCAACCGCCAGTGGAGCGAGGACACGCTGGAGGTCAGAAACGCCTACACGCTGACCAAGGAACAGGCCAACGGCGACGTGCGCATCACACTGGAGTTTGAACCGGTGGGCAATCCGGTCAACAAACTGGTGTTCTCCGATGAGTTCAACGCGCCCGACGGCACCTATCCCGACGCCGACAAGTGGGTAAACCCCACACGCTACAGCGCTGCATGGAACCGATTCATCGCCCAGACCGAGGAGGGACGTCGCCTCACGGGATACATCAAGGATGGCAAGCTCGTCATGCACTGCATGCCCAACCCGCTCGAAACGGAAACAGATAGGAACGGACAAAAACTCGACATGATCAGCGGAGCCGTGGAGAGCCATGGCAAGTTCGACTTCCACTATGGACGTGTGGAGGCTCGCATCAAGACCAATCCGTACACGGGCAACTTCCCCGCATTCTGGATGATGCCGTCGAAGCAACCGCTCGGATGGCCCAACGATGGCGAGATCGACATCTGGGAGCAGATCAACACCGAGAACAAGTCGTACCACACCATCCACTCGAAGTGGGGCAACACGCTCGGACACGCCAACGACCCCGTGAAGTCGGGTAGCGCAGCCACGCAGGCCGACGAATATCACGTCTTCGCCTTGCAGTGGACCAACAAGATGCTCACATGGTTTGTTGATGGCAAGAAGGTGTTCTCGTATGCCAAGAGCAAGAAGACCGACGCGCTGAACAATGGTCAGTGGCCGTTCGACAACGACTTCTACATCATCCTCAACCAGAGTGTGGGCAACGGCAGTTGGGCAAGCGCACCCGACCTGGGACACACCTACACCACGCTCTTCGACTGGGTGCGTGTGTACCAGCAGGTCGACCCAACGGGCATCGGGCAGACCACCACGTCGGCCTTCGACTTCTACGTGGGCAAGAATCACGTCAGACTGGTAGCGCCCGAGAAGCAGTGGGTAACCATCTGCAGCGCGCAGGGACAGGTTATGTACCACAAGGAGTTGCAAGGCAACGAAACGGTGACGCTGCCCCACGGCGTGTATGTCATCAACAAGCAGAAGGTAGTAATACCTTGAAACCAAGGAACGATGTCATATTTCTGTTGCAAGGAGGGTGCCGTTACATAAAAAAGCACTACCTTTGTAAACAATCCTAACATCGGCCGCCGTACCGAGTGTGGCGGCCGATGTGTTTAGCGAACGATCAAGCCACATCACTATCATCAAACATATCAACAACAAACAGTTAAAAGCTATCAACTAACAAGCACTACCCCATCACCCAAAAGCCTCTCAGGCCTTACCCCTCAGACGGGAAGGATCAATCGGTCCGATGAGATGGCTTCATTCTATCCAAACCCTACCACGGTGCGCCAACGGACCGACGACGCGCCAACACTTCAACTATCACACATGAAGAAATTCTATTCTTACATCGTCGGCGCAATGGCGCTGGCGTTGCCCCTCAGCATCGCTGCAGTGGCCGCTCTGCCTGCCATCAACGACACCGTCGGGGAAACAATGGCCAACGGCGTGGCGACAATCAACTTCGCCGACTCGACCTACGCCACATCGTCTGCCGAGAGCAATGAGGGCGACATCACTGAGGACCGCGTCTTCCAAATCGGTGAGGGCACAATGACCGTCACACCGAGCACTTCCAGCACAGCCAACCGCTTCTGGGCTGTTAAGGGAAAGCCACAGCTGCGCCTCTACGGTGGCAAAATGGTGTTTGAGGCTCCCGAGGGACGCGCCATCACAAACATCGTGTTCACTACCGACAAGAAGTGGGAAGAGCCCACCTACGAGCCGGCCAACAACGCTACCGCTAAGAAACAGTGGGAAGGCAATGCCGTGAAGGTCACCGCTACGATTGGCAAGCAGTGCCAGATCAACACCATCACCGTGACCTACGCCAACGCCAACGAAGAGACGATTAAGCCTGAGGTGAAGGTCGTAACATTCAAAACGGTGGATAACATCGCCACATTCAACGCCCTTCCAAAGGACAGCGCCGTGCGCCTCACGCTCACCGACGCCTACGTAACGAAGGTTTACAATGGCAACATCTACGTGCAGGACGCCACCGCTGCAACCATCTTCCACAACACAGGCCTCAACCTCGAGGAGGGACAGGTGCTCAACGGAACCATCATCGGAAAGCAGGCTCCCTACAACGACATTCCTGAGCTCGCAGCAAACGACAGCACCAACCTCGACAAGGTGGTCATCACTGAGGGCGCTGCCACACCGAAGGAGGTAACGCTGGCCACGGTCAACAACGACATCCTCTCGCAACTGGTGAAGCTCGGTGAGGCCAAGCTCATCGACAGCCTCGGAAACCACTACGCCGTGCAGGGTGAAGACACCATGCAGGTGTACGACCAGTTCCGCGTGCTGGGCGAGGAGTATGTGTGGCCTGAGGAGGCACTCTCTATCACAGCTATCGTGGGCAGCTACAAGGGCAACGTGCAGCTCATGCCGGTGTCGGCTGAAGCCATCGAGGCAAAGCCCGAGCCTGCGCTCGAGAGCGGTGTCTACTACCTCTACAACGTGGCCACAAAGAAGTGGCTGGCTGCCGGCAACAGCTGGGGCACACAGGCTTCGCTCAACGACTACGGACTCGACTTCACCGTGAGCATGCTCGAGGATGGCACTTACACCCTCGACTCGCGTGTGGCAAACAATGCTACGCAGCACTTCCTGGGCGCCAACGCGTATGTCGATGCCAACGCTTACGGTTGGAACATCACCGACATCACCGCTGAGGGCGATACCGAGAAGGTGCTCCAGCTCACCACTGCCGATGGCAAGTTCCTGGCCTTCTCTGGTGAGGGAACAGTGGTGAACGCTACCAACGTCGCTGACGCCGATGCAGCCAAGTGGATTGCTGTGAGCCGCGAAAAGCGCATCCAGGACATCATGGACGCTCTGCCCACTGCATCAAAGGAGAACCCCGTGGATGTGACTCTGCTCTTCCAGGGCATGAACTTCGGTCGCAACGACCAGCGTAACAGCGCTTGGCAGGGTAGCCCCACACTGAGTGGCGACAACGACAACTTCTGCGCCGAAAAATACAATACCGTCTTCGATGTCAACCAGACAGCCGAGGTGCCCAACGGTGTGTACAGCGTGGTGTACCAAGGTTTCTACCGCGACGGTAAGGCTGCCGAAGCTGCTGCAGCACGCACAGATTCCACCGAGAACATCAACGCCGTCGTGTACGCTGGCGAGGTGGAGAAGCCCATGCTTTCGATCTTTGCGGCCGCTGGACAAAAGGACAATGTGGGTACCAACACCACCTTCGGTTATGTGCCGCAGACCATGAACGACGCTTCGAAGTATTTCAGCGCTGGGCTCTACAACGACACCATCAAGAATGTGGTGGTCAACCAGGGATCGCTGAAGATTGGCGTGAAGCAGACCGTCGAAGGTAGAGGAAGCAACTGGACGATCTTCGACAACTTCCGCGTATTCTGCACAAGCAACAAGATCGACCTCACCATCTACAAGGAGGCTTACGAGGCTGCCCTGGCCGCTGCCCAGGTGGCTCAGGCCGACACCATCGTCACAGGCGAGGAGATGGCCGCTCTCAACGCTGCCGTGGAGCAGTATGGCACCATCGCCGAGGAAACGCAGGAGGCTTACGAGGAGGCCACAAGCGCCCTGAAGGCTGCCACAGCAAACCTCAAAAACGCTCGCAACGCATATCTGGCTCTGGCAAACGCCAAGAAGGCTGTGAAGAACTATCCGTACGCAGCAGTTCAGAAGGTCGACGACCTGAAGGCCGCCATCGACCTCGCTCCCGCCAATGCCGCCCAGGCCGACTCTATCGCAGCCGTCCTGCCGCAGCTCGAGCGCGTAGCTTCGGAGAGCAACAGCTTGGCTGAGGCCGACGAGACCGCTCTGAACATGACCGACCTCATCGTCAACCCGCTGGCTGCCGACGCCATCGACGCTAACGTCTGGAAGATCAGCGGCGGAAAGATCAACATCAAGTCGAGCGAGCCTTGGACTGACGCCGAGGGCAACGCAGAGCATCACTATTTCGACAGCGACAACTGGAGCGACAAGTCTTGGACAACCAACATGACTCAGGAACTGAAGCTCACCGAGGGCCAGTACATCCTCTCGGTCATGGCTCGCGCCAACGCAGAGATGGAGACCTTCAAGCTCTACGCCAACTTTGGCGAAGACCAGCTGGGCAGCGTCGACATGATGCACCATGGCTCATCTAACGGCCTGTTCAACTTTGGATGGGAGCGCAACTACGTGGTGATCGACGTGCCTATGGACGGCGCGGTGACCATCGGCGTGGAGGGATCAACCAATACGGCACACAGCTGGATGTCGTTCGCCGACTTCCGCCTTGTGAAGATTGGCGTAATGGACTACGATCGCGACACAACCATCACCGTGGCTCCCACCGACAATGTGTGGATGGCTTACGTGGGTCAGGAGAAGGAGGTGAGCCTTACCATCGCCCACACCGGAACCACCGGAACCATCGCTCCGTTCAGCGTGGCCGTGGGCTATGAGAACGCCGACGATGCCGAGCAGCAAGGAAGCCTCAACCCCGCCAG
The DNA here is from genome assembly GCF_018789675.1 of Hallella faecis. Taxonomy (GTDB): domain Bacteria; phylum Bacteroidota; class Bacteroidia; order Bacteroidales; family Bacteroidaceae; genus Prevotella; species Prevotella faecis. Next base: position 48,629 of record NZ_JAHKBE010000003.1, on the reverse strand, counting down.
CGTCAGCACCACTCCGTTGCACGCAGGCGAGTCGGCTGTGGCAAGCGCCACCTGGACTCCTGCCGCCACAGGTAGCTTCTACCTCTATTATGTGAACGCCGAGGGCGAGAAGGTTCGCTCAGAGAAGGCCATCACCGTCTACGCCTCGAAGGAGGAGATGGAGGCTGTCATCGCAGGCGTTAGCAACATCCTCATCGACGCCAACGCTGCTGCCAACGTCTACACCGTCGACGGCCAACTCGTTCGCAAGAACGCCAAGAGCCTCACGGGACTGCCCAAGGGTCTCTACATCGTGGCCGGCAAGAAGGTTGTAGTGAAGTAATCTGCCTTAAGCCAATCCCCAACGGATTGGACCAAGCTATCATAACAAAGGGCGCTCACAAGCGGTGGGCGCCCTTTTTATGGGGTAAAAGCACAAAAAAACAAGCGAAAGGAACGTGGGTTTCGAATATTATTTGTACTTTTACCCAGTTTATCAAAACAAAACCCATTATCTACCCATGAAAGTAATTGATTTCAGCAAATCAAACTCCATCATCAACAAGTACATGGCGGAGATGCGCGACAAAGATTATCAGCACAACCGCCTGTTGTTCCGCAACAACATCATGCGTGTGGGCGAGCTCATCGCCTACGAGCTCAGCAAGACATTCGACTATGAGGAGCGCGACATCGTCACTCCGCTTGGCGTCTCAAAGGTAAGCGTGCCCACCGACCGCCTCGTGCTCGGAACCATCTTCCGCGCCGGACTGCCCTTCCATCAGGGCTTCCTCAATATCTTCGACCATGCCGCCAACGCCTTTGTGAGCGCCTACCGCGAGTACACCGACGAAGCGCACACGAAGGTGGGCATACACGTGGAGTATCTCGCCACACCCGACCTGAACGACACCACGCTGCTCATCGTCGACCCGATGCTGGCCACTGGTGGCTCAATGGAGATGGGTTACAAGGCCCTGCTCACCAAGGGCCAACCGAAGAAGGTGCACGTGGTGTGTGTCATCGCAACGCCCAACGGCATCGACCACATCCGCAAGACCTTCCCTGAAGACACCACCATCTGGTGCGCAGCGGTCGACCCTGGCCTCAACGAGCACAAATACATCGTACCTGGCTTCGGCGACGCCGGCGACCTCTGCTACGGCGGCAAGATCTAAAAGCCAACCCTTGAAACCCATAAAGCCCAAAAGGGAAAGGCCTTAAAGCCAAGCACGGCAATAAAAACCAATGGGTATAATAGACAAGATGGGACAAACCGCACGTATCGCGCCAGCCTCCCATCATGCCTATTATACCCATTTTGCCTATCATGCCGGACCCTCCGTTACGCCCAGCCAGCCCCTCTTAGCCTCCATGCCTGCCCAACCGTAACGCCCAGCCTGCCCCTCTTACTTCTTGAACCGCTTTTTACCCATTACCCTCTTTTGTCCAGCGGCAAGAATTTCGGGCGCATATTTGCGCCCGCCTCTTCCCCATTCCCGCCCCAAATAAAAAATATTCGCCGAAAACGTTTGCGGTTTCGCATTTTTTGTGTATCTTTACCGCATAAACGCTAAGGTTCGCACGGCGGCTACGTTTTGTGCGAGCACAGCCTCTCTTAATATCCATACCACTCGCGTGAGCGTAAGTATAGATAACGGTTCTTTTCAACATTTTGGAAGGAAGTGTTGTCGTATATTTACGCAAAAGAACCTTCTATTCATTCCGTTAAGGCAAAAGCCAACACCATGGGCACCACCCCATTGGCCATCAAGCCACAGCTCGCCAAGCGAAAGGCAATGACCGAAAGGGCATCAGGCCATAGGACCACCAAGCGAAAGGCAATGACCGAAAGGCATCAAGCCACGGCTCGCCAGAGCGAAAGGCACGAGCTGTCCTCACGTTGCGCAACGCCCCGGATTAACCCCAATGTCTACTCTAACCCGTATAACTATAAATCATTGTATCTATGGAACTTAAAATGGCTACAGCCGGTACGATGGAGTCCGGCGACATTATGATTCAACTGGCCCCCTCAGACCATCCGGGGCTCGACATCCATCTGCAGAGCTCCGTTGCCTTTCAGTTTGGCGACCAGATCCGCGAGGTGATCCGTGAGACCCTCATGGGCCTGGGCATCACCAAGGCCGAGGTGTACGCCACCGACAAGGGCGCCCTCGACTGCACCATACGGGCGCGCACAACTGCCGCCGCCGTCAGAGCCACCGGCAACGACGTCTGGAGCGAGTAATTTAGAACAGGTTGCCTCAGGTCAGGATAGGCGGAGCGCACCTTCGCTCCGCCATGGCGAAAAAAGGCGCCACAAGTGAAACTAAAAATCCATTAACTATGAAACGACTGAGAAGAACCATGATGTTCGTGCCGGGCAACAACCCAGGCATGATGCAAGACGCATACATTTACGGTCCCGACTCCATCATGCTCGACCTTGAGGACTCGGTGACCATGGCCGAAAAGGACACGGCGCGCTTGCTGGTATACAATGCACTGAAATCGATCGACTACGGCAAGACGGAGATGGTGGTGCGCATCAACCCACTCTCAACGCCCTACGGCAAGAAAGACGTGGAAGCCGTGGTGAAAGCCGGAGTCGACGTCATACGCATGCCCAAGACCGAGACGGCCGAGGAAGTCGTGGAGGTGGAGCGCGAGATAGAAAGAGTGGAGCGCGAGATCGGTTGCCTGGGCCGCACGCAGATCATGGCAGCCATCGAGAGCACCCTCGGCGTGGTGAACGCCTACGCCATTGCCACCGCATCGAAACGCATGATGGGCATCGCCCTGGGAGCGGAGGACTACTGCGCCAACCTTAAGACCCAACGCTCGCCTGAGGGCATGGAGCTGCTCATGGCACGCCAAACCATCGTTGTGGCGGCACGCGCCGCGGGCATCGACGCCCTCGACACCGTGTACAGCAACCTCAACGACATGGAGACCTTCCGCAAGGAGGTGGAGCTCATCCATCAGTTGGGATTCGATGGCAAGTCGATCATCAACCCCCGACAGATTGAGATCATCAACGAGGTGTTTACTCCCACACAGAAGGCCATCGACAAGGCCCTCGCCGTGATCGCCGCCATCAAGGAGGCCGAAAGCAAGGGATCGGGCGTCATCGCCGTGAATGGTAAAATGGTGGACCGACCAGTTGTCATCCGCGCACAGCGCGTCATCGACCTCGCACTGGCTTCGGGCGTAATTAAAAAGGAGGACTTGGTATGAACACACTGAACGACAGAAAGACCCTTGTCAGCCAAGTGGCTGAGGCAATGGGAAAGAGAGTGTATAACGACGGTGCCGAGAACCACAAGGAAACCGCGCCTCGTCTGGAACTGCAACATGAGAGCCCCAAGCTCGTGAGCCTGGAGGACGCCATTCGCCGCTCAGGATTGCGCGACGGCATGACCATCTCCTTCCACCACCATTTCCGCGGTGGCGACAAGGTGGTGAACATGGTGGTGGCCAAGCTCGCCGAGATGGGCTTCAAGGATCTCCACCTTGCCGCCTCGAGCCTGCAGGACGTGCACGCTCCGCTCATTGAGCACATACGCAACGGCGTCATCACCCAGATCTCCACATCGGGCCTTCGCGGCGAACTGGCCAAGGAGATCTCACACGGCCTGATGGCCAAGCCCGTCATCTTCCGCTCACACGGCGCACGCGGCGCCGCCATCGCCTCGGGCGAGCTCCACATCGACGTGGCCTTCTTGGGCGCCTCATCGGCCGATCCATTGGGCAACGCCTGCGGCTACTCGCGCTCCGAGAACGCCAAGAGCATCTGCGGATCGCTGGGCTACGCCCTGCCCGACGCGCGCTACGCCGACAAGGTGGTGGTGCTCACCGACGACCTTGTGAACTATCCCAACACGCCCAACTCCATCTCCGAGCACGACGTTGACTTCGTGGTTGAGGTCGACAGCGTAGGCGACTCATCGAAGATTGCCTCGGGCGCCATTCGCGACACGAAGAACCCACGCGACATCCTGCTGGCCAAGCAGGCCGCGAAGGTCATCGTGAACAGCGGCTACTTCAACGACGGCTTCTCCATACAGACGGGATCGGGCGGCGCATCGCTCGCCGCCGTAAAATACATTCGCCAGAGCATGATCGACCGCAACATCCAGGCGTCGTTCGCCCTGGGCGGCATCACTGCCCACATGGTGAAGATGCACGAGGAAGGTCTCATCGGCCGACTCATCGACGTGCAGTCGTTCGACAAGGTGGCGGCCGAGTCGCTCAAGAACGATCCGCGACACAAGGAGGTGGCAGCCTACGAGTATGCCAGCAAGCAAGAGCAGGGCTCAGCCACCCATTACCTCGACATCGTGATTCTCTCAGCCCTTGAGGTCGACGTCCATTTCAACGTGAACGTGCTCGTGGGCAGCGACGGCATCATCCGCGGCGCCATCGGCGGCCATCCCGACACGGCCGAAGACTCGGCGCTCTCGATCATCGTCTGCCCAATGCTGCGCGGCCGAATACCGTGCATCGTCGACGAGGTGACGACGCTCATCACACCGGGACGCACCGTCGACGTGGTGGTGACCGAGTATGGCATTGCCGTCAATCCCAACCGTCCGGAGATTGCCGAGCGCCTGCGCGAGGCGGGCCTCCACCTCGTAACGCTCGAGGAGCTGCGCGACCGCGCCCTCAAAATCATCGGCACACCGGCGCCACTACCTTTCGGCGAGAAGGTGGTGGGTGTGGTGCTCAACCGCGGCGGCAGCGTCATGGATGTCATCAAGGACATCAAGGAATAACCGAACAGGGCAGCATAACACAGCATAGCTTAACATTACATTTGCTTAACTAATTTAGGCCATGGGGTCAGCGACATTCGCGCCAGCGCCCCATGGCCTTTTTATGTGTTACGTTCCTCTTGCGATCCATGTTTTTTTTGCCATCCATAGCTATCTACGTCCACAGCTATCTTGCTGCGAGGCAAGCCGTTGCAAAGGATGCCGCTTACGGGATGGGCGACCAAAAGCCATCGTGGTCCATATTCTCGATCGCCACCTTGTCGGCCGGCAACCAACAGACCGTGGAGAGCTCGGTACGGTCCAGCCAGCGAGCGGCCTCGTGCTCGAGCAACGTGGGGCGCCCACTGGCCAGTCGACAACGAAAGCAGTGCATGGTGAGGTGAAACTTCGGGTAGTCGTAATCGACCGTGGTGAGCAGCGGCCCCACCTCAATCTCAGTGGCCAACTCCTCACAAATCTCGCGGCGCAGCGCCTCCTCAGGCGTCTCGCCGGCCTCCATCTTTCCGCCGGGAAACTCCCACCAGTCTTTCCACTCGCCATAGCCACGCTGCGTGGCAAACACCCGGCCGGCCTCACAAATCACGGCGGCCACGACCTCTATCTGTTTCTTTTGTTCCATAGTCAAATGCTACCATTGCTGGGGTGAAGCCCCAATCTTCCCCATGCTTACCCACAGCAAGTTCATTGCATGAGGAATGTTCCGTATTTCTTCAAGTGAGTACGGTTTAGGATTTATAAGGCGATGTGTGTTATCGCCTACAAAGTAATTCGTCCAAACAAGGATAGATATCGTCTTCCTTCTCATAGGGATGCATGTTGAAATAAGCGTTTCCGTTGAGCATGGCCGAGATGTTGGTCTTGCTTTTGTCGTAGAAGATATGCACCGGTATGTTATGCGCTTCGGCATAAGCCAACTCGTACCCCACCCCCAGAGACGGACAGGTACATTCCGCAATCACCATGTCGCAACTTCTCAGCCATTCGGTGTCGCGCTCATAGATATGCGTGTCGACCGATTTTGTTTGCGCCTTCACGCTCATGTTCATCTTGCCGATGTGCTCCGTCAGCACCGTATCCGTCTGATTGATGTACTGAATGATTCTCTGATACAGAGCGGAGTCGACCCTTCCGCCCCGGATGGATCCTGCAAAGTATATTTTCTTATTCATCGCAATCCTGTTTTTTGTCGTTCCCACGCAATCGCTCAGCACGCTATGTAGGACATGAGCCGAAAGCGAAAAGGTGGCACGATGCTAATGGTTGTCTTCCCAGAAATGGGATTTCCAGAAGTTGGAGTCGACCATTCTGACCTCGCGTTCCTTCCCTTTGGGTCCTTCAACGACATACACCAAGTCGGGCGGGAGGGGCACCCTGTAGCTCACGGTCTTTCCCGCCTGCACCTTGTCGGGGACAAACAGGTCGATGTTTGACACAATGCTTCCATGGGCCTTCAGCGCCTTCTTGATGCGCGACACATGACTCTTGTCGCGATATTCGCCGCTGTGGTTTCCCTTGCTCACCCGCCTGTAGATGGCGTTGTATTTTTCCAATATCAACTTGTGCGTCTCATCCTTCTCCACATAGTCGGTCCAATCGAGGTTTTCTTCGAGCAACGACATGTAAACCATCAGGATGTAGAGCGTGTAAGGCTGTGGAGTGAGGTCGATCACCAAGTCGCCACCCCCCTCGTCCGGTTGGCCGTTCTGCGCGTCGACGGGCCTGAGCACCACCGGCTTCGCCCGGTTTTGCAGGTTGATGACGAGCTTGTAGTTGGCGCGCTCCTTGCCATAGGCAATGAGGTCGAACAACGAGCGGTGGAACCCGTAATAAAGGAATTTCTTCGACAAGGGCTGGTTCTCTATCACCAGTTTGGCGCTCACCATCGAGCGGTACGAGTCCATCAGGTCGACCACCTGGTCGAGAATGGAGGCAGGCGTGCCGTGAAGGGCGTCGCCCAGCATCTGGTCGATGGGCACAAGCAAGAAATTGGAATGCATGTTGCGCTCCATATCGTCCACCCCACTCTTGTCGGCCACAGCCGACTCGCCAATCTTGAAGAGGAAGGCCGGCTTGGAGTTGAGCATGTTGATGCCCATCTTCTTAAACAGCAACTCGTGGGTGAACCGCGAGGTGGTCATCGAACAGAGGTCGCGCTGAATTTTCTCCACCTTCGCCTCATCGAGCGTGGGTATCATGTATTTGATGACCTTGTGGAGATAATCCCCCCGAATCTGCTTGTAGTCGTCGGCTATCTGGGGGATATACACGAAGTTGAACCCCGCCAACCGAAACTCATTGCTGATGGCGCGATAGTGTTGCCTGATGTAAGCATCGGTCGGCGTGCGGTCTTCGTTCTCGATGTAGATCACCTTCATGTTCTCTATGAAACTGCTTCCCTCGGGAATGGAGAACACCTGCGCCTTGCCGTCGAGCGCATAGTTGACAGCCATGATCTGCAAGGCCTCCAGCGGCACGCAGGTGCCATCCGAGAGCGACATGTGGTGGAGCTTCTCCCTGATGCGTGCCTTCTTGGCCTCATCGCGGAGCGCCTGGAGCGTGCCCACCGCCTCGGCGAAGGTCATGGTCTTGGCTTCCGAGAGCATGCTCATGGTGATGCTGAAGTCCTTCTCGTTCCTGATGCGGTCGAACGACTCCATCTCTTCATCCTCAACGATAAAGTCGGCCTCGATGAGGTCGGATATGATGCGCGCAAAGGCAATCCTTTCTTCTCTTTCAAACGTCATGGCTGATATTCTGTTATTAAGATGTTTATAGGAATGGGGTCAAGTAAACGGGTAGGCAAAGGGTGTCGCCGTCTTTCTGCAAGTCTTTCGTATAAACCAAATATTTACGCTGGATTCTGGAGGAGAACTTATCCGAGAACTTATCGATGGAAGTATGCGCCTTATACCCCGACGATTTCACTTCGATAGGACTCACCTTGCTGCCGTCGGCTATGAGAAAATCAATCTCGTAATACCCCTTGCCATCAGGCTTCTTGATGGTATGGTAGTAGAGGTCTTTCCCCGTTGCCCTCAACATTTGAGCCACAACATTTTCGTAAATATAGCCCAAATTGGCCTCGAGCTTATCGCTAAGAAGTTTTTGGTAGATGATGTTGTCAGTAAATTCTTTCGACTTGAATGCCAATGTTACAAACAGCCCTGTGTCGCCTGCATACATCTTGTAATATTCCGGATCTTTGGTCAAGGCGAGTCCCACGTTCGGATCATCGCAATGGTATGAGGCGTTGATGACCTTCGATTCTTCCATCATTTTCACAACATCGACAACCCTATCTTGCTTTTCTCCAGGAAAGACCGAAGATATCTTATACCTTGAGGTGTTTTTGCTCAGTTGAGCTGGGATGGCATCGAACATTGCCGCTGCTTTTCCCGACTCGTCTATCTTGCGGAAATCTTCCTCGTAAAGAGATATGATATTTCTTTTTACCATATCCACCGCACTGAGATTGTTGGTCTCAATATATTTGCTTACTGCCTGGGGCATACCTCCCACCAACATGTATAACCGAAAGTTTCTCATCATCTTGCGATGAGCCGCTTCGCCTAAAGGTTTGCGTGATTCGAAGATTTGGCGAAGGAGAGGCATGGACGCCGTATCGCCCAGAGCCCATCTAAACTCCTCAAAATCCATTGGATACATAGGCATCCGCATTTCCTCGCTTGGAATAACAATATCCTTTACGTTTTTTCGAATGGAAATGAGCGACCCCGTTTCAATATAGTCGTACCGATGATCTTTTACCAAATGCTTGATGGCTTGCCGAGCCAATGGCTGCATTTGCACTTCATCGAATATGATAACCGATTTTCGCTCATGCAGGGTTACGCCATACATCACCTGAAGACGAAGGAAGATATAGTTCAGGTCCGACAAATCCTTGAACAGATTGTTAACCTCCTCGGCATTTTGAGAGAAATCGATGAGAATATAGGAGTCGTATTCGTTTTTGGCAAACTCCTCAACCAGCGTTGATTTGCCAATACGCCTTGCACCCTCAATGAGTAAGGCCGTCTCGCCGTTGCTCTCCTGTTTCCACTTGAGCATCTTGTCGTATAGTTTGCGCTTGAAAAGCTTATTTTTTGTTGCCATATTCTTCCAAATATTTACGGCAAAGATACGGCTTTTGCCGAAAACCGCAAAATGTTTTGGCCACAAAATGCCGAAAACCGCAAAATGTTTTAGGCCCGAAATGCCGAAAACCGCAAAATGTTGGCTATGGGAAGCACCCGCCAGTTGGGGCCCGAGCGCCCTGCGGAGCCTTTCGCTGAGCCGTGGGACCACCTTCTGTCGGGGTGCGGCGGATGGGCGGCGTTCTCCTAATGGGTGTCGGTTTTTAGGCGATGCCGAGCAACTCTATCTCGAAAATGAGGGTCGAGTAGCCGGGGATGCCGGGCTGCGAGAATTTGCCATAGCCTTTCTCAGCGGGGATATACACCTCCCACTTGTCGCCCACACACATGCGCTGCATGGCGATGATCCATCCGTCGATGAGGTCGCAAAGGCGAATGGCGAGCGGCGCGCCGCCCAGCGACGAGTCGAACTTCTTGCCGTTTATGGTGCGGCCGGTGTAGTGGGCCGTCACGATGCTGCGGGACGACGGGTGGCGATCGTCGTTGAGCCCCGTCTTCAGCACCTTATAATAGATGCCACCAGGCAGCTCGTTCACTCCCTCTTCGCTTGCTTTTTCGGCGAGCCACTCCTTGTTTACCCGCGCATATTCTTGTTTCTTCATGATGGTTATGTTGTTTGGGTGAATGGCAACGCATGTCGTTTGCCACACGTTTCCAACATGCAAAGGTAATAGACAATTCTTGAACCTCCTAACATCGGTTGCAAAAAAACGGCCGCAAACGGCGCATTTTGGAAACGAATGGCTCCATATTGCGGCCTCTCGCCACGGCGCAGCGGGCCGAATGGGCCGACGCATGGCTTGCAAGTAGTGTTCCTCGAAGATGCGTCGGTCGTGCACCTCGCTTGGCTATTGTATGGTTTTTTGGTCAAAAAGTTGTGTCGGGATTTTGGGCGAAATAGCGCGCGCCATCACCGTTTTTGCGTCCTTGGAGCGACAAAAACCCGACATCCGTTTGCCATTGGGCATCTTTCGGGTTGCGATAGCTAAGCTTTCGAGGCGCGAAAGGTAAGAGATCGAGGTGCGAAAGGCCATGTATCGAGGTGCGAAAGATGGCTTTTCGCAGCGTGAAATGTGGGGTGTGGGGCGTTAAACGAAGCGCTCAAATTGTAAACACCTGAATGATAGGCGGTTACAAAATCGCGTGAGAATCGCGTATTTGGAGACGAGTTACGGCTCGGCGGAAAAAACTGTGTAGATTGGGGTGTAGTTTGTGAAGATGTTTTCAATGCTGCCGATAAGTCGAAACGTAGTGTTTTCGTTCCGTCGTTCCCCCGACACGTCCATCCCCCGAGCGGCCTGTTTTTGTTCCTTTGTTCTGACAAAACCGCACAATTATGAAAAACAATCGGCATCGAAACACAATTTCGCCACGCGTTCTTCGTTATATAGAAGGTAAAGTAGCACTTTGTACCTCCTAATAACCCGCGTCAGGGACGCATAACCTAACATTTTCAATTGCAGAAATTAGTAATTAACCATACAACCATACAATGAAACAGAAACATCTAATTTGGGCAACTGCGGCCGCGTTGACCTTCCTTTTCAGCGCATCGGCCATGGCGCAACCCCGCCACGCCAAGAAGAAAAAGGTGGTGGAAGCGAAGGCTGACGTATGCCCCTTTACCGACAAATGGGTAGAAGACGAGACCAAGTTTGAGGACCGAAAGCAAAAGGCCCACGCCACATTTGTGCCCTATGCCTCTACGGCCTCAATGCAGCAGGACGACTACTACAAGCGCCCTTGGCTCAGGCCCAAGCGCGCCAACTACCTGTTGCTCAACGGGAAATGGAAGTTCCGCTACACGGCCGACTGGAAGCAGGGAAAGCCCGAGAAAGACGATTTCTGGGCCGACAACGCCGATGTTTCTTCTTGGAAAGAGCTCCAGGTGCCCCTCAACTGGGAGATGGCCGGATACGATGTGCCCGTTTACAACAACGTGGGCTATCCCTTCGAGAACAAGCCCCCTTTCATCACAGCGTTCAACGACAATTTCGACAAGAACCCCGTGGGCTCCTATCGCCGCAACTTCAACCTGCCTGAGGGTTGGGACGAGGGCAAGCGCGTGTTTCTCCACTTCGACGGTGCCTGCAGCGCCATCGTGGTGTGGGTGAACGGCAAGTATGCCGGCTACTCGCAGGGTGCCAACACCGACGCCGAATTCGACGTGACCCACCTCGTGCGCAAGGGCGCCAACAACGTGTCGGTGCGCGTTTACCGCTGGTGCGACGGTTCTTACCTCGAGGGTCAGGACATGTGGCACCTCGGAGGCATCCACCGCGACGTGTATCTCGTGGCCACGCCCAAGACCTTCGTGGCCGACCATTACATCACGTCGGCCCTCAACGCCGACTATGCGTCGGGCAACCTCAAGGTGGACCTCACCCTCGACAACGCAGCCAAGGAACGCTCTGAGAAGACGCTCGAGATAGAGCTCCTCGACCCCCAGGGCAAGCAGGTGGCCAAGCAGGAGGCGCAGGTGGCCATGACCGCCAACGACGCGCAGAAGCAAATAAGCCTCACCCTCGACAACCTCACCGGCCTGAAGGCTTGGTCTACCGAGCAGCCCAACCTCTATACCGTTGTTGTGCGCCAGAAGGCAGCAGGCAAGGAGGAGATGGTGTTCTCCACCAAGTATGGTTTCAGGGATGTGGCCATCAAGGGCAAACTGGTGTATGTAAACGGCAAGCGCGTATTCTTCAAGGGTGTCAACACACAGGACATCCACCCGCTCTATGGCCACGCCATCGACGTGGAGACCATGCTTCGCGACGTGGTGCTGATGAAGCAGGCCAACGTGAACACCGTTCGCACCAGCCACTATCCTCGTCAGGCTAAGATGTATGCCATGTTCGACTATTACGGACTCTACTGCATGAACGAGGCCGACGTGGAGTGCCACAACAACCATTCGCTATCCAACAACCCCACCTGGCGCAACGCTTACGTAGACCGCACGGAGCGCATGGTGCTGAGAGACCGCAACCACCCCAGCGTGGTGTTCTGGTCGCTCGGCAACGAGTCGGGCGGTGGCGACAATTTCCAGGCCACCTACGACAAAGTGAAGGAACTGCTCCCCGGCCGCGACGCGTGGGTCCACTATGAGGGCTATAAGCACGGCGCCAAATACTCCGACTTCGGTTCCGACATGTATCCGAGAATCGAGGTGGTGAAGAAACAGATGGACGGCCTCAACAACAAGCCCTACTTCATCTGCGAGTATGCCCACGCCATGGGTCAAGCGGTGGGTAACCTGCAAGAATACTGGGACCTCATCGAGACGAGCACAGGCATCACCGGAGGCTGCATCTGGGACTGGGTGGACCAGGGCATCTACGACACGCGCCGCATTCGCGAGGGCCTTCCACTGAAGGATCCCAAGACGGGGCTCCACTATTACACCTCGGGCTACGACTACACCAAGATGAACCACGGCTACAGAGGCTTCCAGGGCGACTTCATGAGCAACGGCATCATCACCCCGGGACGTGAGTGGACCGCCAAGCTCACCGAGGTGAAGTATGTTTACAGAGACGCCAACTTCGAGTCGTTCGCCAACCACACGCTCACCCTGAAGAACAAGCGCGCGTTCACCAACCTGGCCGACGTCTACGACCTTAGCTACGAGGTGCTCCGCAATGGCGTTTCGGTGGAGAAGAGCCAGGTGGCCATCCCATCGGTGCTGCCCGGCAACACCTGCCAAATCAACATTCCCTACACCACCACTGTGGACGGGGAGGCCGAGTATGTCATTACCTTCAGCCTCGTTCTGAAGAAGGCCACATCGTGGGGCAAGCAGGGCTACACCATGGCCCAGCAGCAGTTTAAGCTCTCAGCCGACCAAGCTGCGGGCGCATCGGTTGCCGACCCCACCTTCGTGCAGAAGGGCCACGGCCAGCTGCCCACCATCCAGGAGAAGGGCAAGCTCAAGGTGAAGGGCAACACCATCACCGGCAACGATTTCTGCATTGCCTTCGCCGAGGATGGAACCATCGCCCAATGGACCTATCGCAACACGCAACTCGTGCAGCCCAACGCCGGACCCGACTTCAACGGCTTCCGACGCATAGCCAACGACAACATCAACCTCGGCGCCACAGGCGGTGTGGCCGAGAACGAGAACAAGGAGGAGGGTGCCCTCACCGGCAAGAAGACATTGGTGAGCGCTCCTAAGAAGCAGGGCAAGAACGTGGTGGTGGAAACGGCCGTTTCCAACGGCACCGACACCCATCAGATTGCTTACACCATCTATCCCAACGGAACCGTGGACATGAAGGTCACCACCAACAACTCGTCGGCCGAAACCCGACGTATCGGCATCACCATGCAGTTTGCGCCCGGTTTCGAGAACGTTGCCTATTATGCCAAGGGGCCGTGGAGCAACTACATCGACCGCCAGCGCGGATCGCTCCTCGGCCGCTACACCACCACCGTGGATGGCATGTTCGAAGAGCAGAGTGCGCCCCAGACCATGGGCGACCGCCAGGGTTTGCGCCAGCTCACTCTCAGCAACGACGGCACCCAGTTGCAGATTGCCACCGAGGGCATGGTGGCCTTCTCGCTGTCACATTTCGACGACGCACAGTTCAACTACGACGTGTTCTATGGCGGCAAGCACCCCTACGACCTGGTGCGTTCCCCGCAGGTCTTCGCCCACTTCGACTTCTGGCAGCGAGGCATCGGAAACCGTAGTTGCGGTGGCGACTCGTGCCTGCCCCAATACATGACGCCTACCGGAGCCCACGCGTTTACCTTGCGCTTCACGCCAATGGCCAAATAAATAGGGAATAACGCTATAACCCCAAGGAAGGATGTTACGCATCGCATGTCGTAACATCCTTCCTCTTTTCGTTGCCGCCCCTCGTTTTTACTTATAAATAAGCGCGAACGATCGGTAGCAAGCGCTATATTAACTACGTTTCTTACATGTTTCTACAGATGAAGAAAGCAGAATGCATTATGTTTCCCGACCTTCACGGACGCGATTTTTGGAAGAAGGCGCTCGCCAACTCCTGCGAGTGGACCGCCAACAGGCTGATATTTCTCGGCGACTATTTCGACCCTTATCCCAGTGATGGCATTGCGCCGAACGACGCCATCCGCAACTGGTGGGAACTGCAGCTAACGCTCCGTCAGCACCCCAACAAGGAGGTGGTCTTTCTGATGGGAAACCACGATGCGCACTATGTGAGCGCTACCTTCTGACGGTTGGCGCAAGGCAGCCGGTTCAGCGCCAGGTGGCGCGCCACAATAAGCGTGTTGCTCGGCAGCGTCGACTTGCAGATTGCGCACGAAACCCGCATCAACGGCAAGCGCATCCTGTTTACCCATGCGGGCTTTACATATCCTTGGTATCTCGCCCACCGCAACATCATTGGCGAGCTCTCGGCCGACAACCTCAATGGGCTCACCAAGCGTGAGGAGGGATGGGAGGCTTTGGCCGACATCAGCGCGTTTCGCGATGGGTGCGAAGCCTATGGCAGCGTGCTGTGGGCCGACCGAGGTGAGTTTACCCACGACGCGTTAGAGGACGTGCCATTCGACCGGCAGATCGTGGGGCACAACCAGTTCTCGGGCAATGAGGCATTGACCCTTGGCACCGTGTCGATCATTGATTGCCATCACCCCTTTGCCTTAACAGCCGACCTCCAACTGGTACGAATCTAATTGTAAGGAATGAATATGACAACAACAATCGACTTATTGAGCGACAAACCGACAAGAAGTTCTTTACCAACCACGCTTCCTTATTCTTCACGCATGCGAGCAGCATCCTGAAAGGCAGCCGCAACTGAAACAGAACAGCATTGACAGCATTGACAACATAGCGTATCAGAAACTCCTTCGCCCGCTTGCGAAGGAGCGCGAGAGGCTCACCACCGAACAGTTTTTCTACGAGAGGAAAGAGATCAATCGCCTGCTGGAACATGGCGACATTACCTGCGACATGATATACAGGTATATCCAACGTAAACGATAGGCAAATGAGGGCGTGCCCAGTTTCCCCAACTGTAGGCACGCCCTCATTCGCTTTGCTTGTCTCTGTGAGCTACTCCAAGCCGTTAAGTATCTCCACGCTGCTTCTTCCCTCGCCTCTCTTCTGCACATGGATTTGCACGGGGATGCGCTCCATCAGTTCCTCTCGGTGGGAGATGATGCCCACCCGTCGGTTCGACTGTCCGGCAATCTCTCGCAGCTTCTCAAGTGTGGCCATCACCGAGTCGAGGCTCTTCTCATCGAGCGTTCCAAAGCCCTCGTCGATGAAGAGGATGTTCACGTTCATGTCGGGACGGTTGAGCGACGAAAGCGCCAACGACAACGCCAGCGAGATCATGAAGCGTTCGCCACCCGAGAACACCGTGATGCTTCGCACCTGGTTCTTGTTGTAGCGGTCGAGCACGAGGATCGACAGCTGCTCGTTCTCCTCGCTGCAGGTTAGGGTGTAGCGGTCTGTAATCTGCTTCAGGTAGATGTTGGCGTTGTTGAGCAAGGGCCTGAGGATGTAGGTCTGAACGAGCGTGCGGAAACGCGATCCGCCAAAGATGCGGTTCAGCTTGTCCCATTTGCCGAAGGTCTCCTTGGCTTCCTTCAGCTTGTTTTCCTTTTCCTCCAACCTGAGCGTGTTGGCCTTGTTCTGCGCAAGTTGGTTTTCCACTATTCCCCGCTGCGAAGCCAAGGCCTGGATGGAAGCGTCGAGCTCGGCTTTGCGTTGTTCCAACGCGTCTTTGGAAGGCATTTCGCCGTTGTTGTCCTCCTTCAGTTTGGCCGTGATCTCTGCCACCCGTCGCCGAGCGGTTCCAAGGGCGTCGTTGGCCGACTTCAGGTCGGCTTGGGTCTTAGTAACCATTTGGCGTAGGGTGGGTATTTCACCCGTTTGGGCAATAAGGTGCAGCAGGTGGGCTTCTCCTCGCCCTGTCTGCCGGTAATAGCTGTCGAGCTTGGTGGTGGCCTGACCGATGGTTGCCTCACACTCCTTGAGACGGTCGCTCAGCGATTTCACGGCAGCATGGTTGTCGGCCCATGCCTTGCTGATGTCGGCGCACGCCAACGGCTTGTTCTTGGTGGCCGGCTCCCATCCAGTGATCGCGCCAACCGATTGCTGTAGATTGTGCAGGGTGCCCAACAACTGCGTCGCCTTCTCAATGTCGGTGCGTTGCTTCTTGTCGGCCTCCTGCCGTTGGGCATATTCGTTGGCGTCGGCCGTCAACTGGCGCTTGGCGGCAGCCACTTCCTCCGCCCATTGGGGATAGAATGGGGCGAGATCGGTCGATAGCTTGCGGTTCAGTTCATCGATGTCGTTCTTCAAGCCATCGACCGTCGACTTCAGGCGTGCCGTTTCCCTCTCGTTCGCGTTGAGCGCCGCCTCCGCTTCGCCCTTGGCTTTCTCGGCCCCCGCTTTCTTCGCATCAAGCGTCTTCTTGTCTGCCAACAGGCGGTTGATTTGGCGCTGCAACGATTCGGCTTCTTTCTGCGCGTCCTCCAACTGGGCGATGGTGCGCCTTAACGCATCGGCCGATTTCGCGACCTGCGCACCCAAGGTGTCGTCGACGGTGAGGCTTGCCGTCGCCGCCATGCTTTGGAGCTGCTGCTGGATGGCTTTCAGGTTCTTCTGCTCCCTTGCAAAAGTTTTCTCGCGGGTGTCAAGCTTGCCCTTCAACGTGTCGTAGGCCGACTTCGCCCCATTCCATCTCTGCTGGGCAAGGGCGAGGTGGGCGGCGGCTTCCTTCTCTTTCGCCTGAAGGGGCGAGAGGATGTTTTCAAACTCCTCGTCGACCAGCAGGTGGTCGATGCCCTGGCCACAGAGCGGACAGGTTGAGGCGTGCTCGGCGCGCAGGCGCTTGCGGAGCTCCCTCAACTGTTCGTCCACACCCATCTTCATGGTCGTCAGCAACGCCTTGGCTGCATCAGCCTCTTGGGTGGCTTGGACGTAGGTGGCGTGCGTAGCCTCGACGTTGGCGGCCAGCGTTCCGAGCGCCTTTTGGTCCGAATCGATGGCTGCCTTCAGCTCCATCTGCTTCTCTTGGGCCTCGGCCCTACTCTTAAGGCGCTGCTCCAGCAAGTCTAAGTGGGTCTTGCGTTGGTTGGCGTCCTTCAGGTCGGCATTGATCTTGCCTGGCGCGAGCGCCTCTTGCTTCTTCACAAGGCCGTCGATCTCCTGCTGCTTGTTGTCCACGGCCCCTTCGACTTGCTTGAGCGCTTCCACAGCTTTCGAGAGGTTATCCTCCAGTGCCTTGGCCTTGTTGGCCTGCTCAGCGAGGCGCGCCGACTCTTTTTCCAGGTTAGTCCGCTTGTCTTCCAACTGGTCGATTTGGTCGGCCACCACACCCGCCTTGCCGTAAATGTCCACGCGGTCTTGACGGTCGGCAAGCCATTGCTTGAGGGCACGATGAGCGCTCCGCTGCTCATCGAGCTGTTCCTTGCGACACACCAAGTCGGCCGACAGCGCTTCGAACCGCTCTTTCGCCTCTGCCAATGCCTTCTCTGCCAAGCCCTTGTTCTTTTCCGCCAAGAGCTTGTCGGCCAACAGCTTGCGCTCAGCGTCGGTGTCGTCCCAATCGTTTACCCAAGCCACTTGTCGCTTGAAATCGTCGCTCTCCATGACGCGTTCAAGGTCCTCTTTGCGCATCTCTTCCTTTTTTGCGTCATGCTCTTTGTTTTGCAGTTCAACCACGAGCGTAAGCCTTTGAGCGTTCTTGTCGCTCTCGCGCTGCTTGTCGTTTAGCGAGGCGGCCTTCTCTTTTAGGGCGCGCTCCAACGCCTCCACATCGGCGGCACTGAGGGCGTGCTCCTTCTCCGTGTCAAGTTCCTTCTGGGCGAGGTCACACTGCTGCTTGGCCCTGTCGTAAAGGTTCTTGATGGCCTGGCCGTAGACGGAGAACTTCTCGGTGTTGGTGAGTTGCTCAAGGATGGCCTCGCGCTGCTCCTTGGTTCCCGTGAGGAATGTGTCGAACTGCCCCTGCGCCAACATGGCCATGCGGCCAAACTGCTCGAACGACAATCCGATGGCGTCCAAGAGCGGTTGGCCAGTCTTGGCCTCCACTTTCGTCCACGGCCCTCCATCGACGGTGTAGTCCCATTGGGACGTTCTGTGCTTGATGTGACGGCGGCCCGTGGTCTTGTCGGTGTTGCCCAGCTTCAAGCCCAGCGTTAGGCGGGCATGGTATTCCTTACCGTCGTTGCCCACGAATACCACCTCGCTGTAGCTCTCGTCCTTGGGCGAGATGCCCATCCGCGTGTACTGCTCTATGCAGTTCACCCTGATGCTCTCGCCCTCCCCATTGTTAAATTCGTTGTTGGTCTTGTTGGCAACGCCCGAGATGCGGGGCGTGGTCTTATACAACGCCATGGATATGGCGTCGAGGATGACCGATTTGCCCGCACCGGTATCGCCCGATATCAGGAAGATGCCGGCCGGCTCACCCGTCATGGCGTCGTTCAGTCCGTGTTGCAGATCGATGTCTGCCTTTTCGATAGACGCAATGTTTCTGATAGATATACTTTTCAACTCCATAATGCCCTACGCTATGCTTGTGTTCTTGTCTTTTCTCTCAGCCTTGGCCTTCTTGGTGGCCTGCTCCTCCTCGTTCATGCGAACAATTTCGGCCTCTACCTCCTCAAAGGCTTTGCGCACCATGTCGAGGTCCAGATGCTCATATTGGTCCTTGGTCTTCTCAATGAAGTCCATCGGGTTCTGCATCTCTTGCAGCTCAGCCACTTCAAACGTGGGCTTGCCCATGGCGTCGGTGCGCTCCTCGGCCTGCCCCTCCCAAATGATCTTGGGATTATAACGTATCTCGTCGCCATAGGCCAGCAGCTCGTCGTAAACCATCTGATTGAAGTTGGAAGGCAACGCGACGGCATAATCGACCCTCAAGCGGAAATAGCCTGTTGCGTGATCCTTGGCAAACTGCGCCACGCCCGCTATGGCCTCCTCCGCACTGTGGTAGGCGCCTTCGTGAGGGAGCACATGGAAATGGCGCAGCTCATCTATCCGAAGCTGCTTGACGGTCACGGTTCCCTGATGCTTGTCGATATCGACGAGGCTTACCGTATGGGGATAGGCCTCGTCGCAACTAACGTGGAGCGCGCTGCCCGAATATCTCACCACAGGAGCCGGATAACTCACCTCCTCCTTCATGCAATCCTCCTGATGGCCTATGGTCTGCGGCTTATGGATGTGGCCGAGGGCCAGGTAGTCGTAGCCCTCGCCAAACTCAGAGAGCGCCTGCGTCTTGAGCTTTCCGATCTCAAAATCATGCCCCGTTGCGTCGAGGCCAGCCACTGCCGTATGGCCCATCATCACCACCGGCTTGCCTTCGTCATTCTCTTGCGCCACCTTGTTGAGAAGGGCTTGCAACTGTTCGCGCCTTGCGCCGATCATGTGTGGCAAGGCCACAACGTATCCCGCCTTCAGGCGAATGATGAATTTCTCCTCCCATCCTTCCTGCGCCACGATCGACGGGCCCGTGCCTATGATATGCGTGTTGGCGAGCTGCCACACCTCACGTTCCGTTTGTAGGCGCGAAGCCGAATCGTGGTTTCCCGCCGTGATAACCATCGCCATGCTTGGGCATTGGCGGTGCAGCTCCATAAACTGGTTGGCGAAGGCCTCCTTGCTTGTGGCCGATGGTTGCTGAATGTCGAACACGTCGCCACTAACGAGCAACGCATCGGGCTGGTAGGTTCTGCACCAACGGGCCAGCTGGTTGAAGAAATGGCGGTGCTCGTCGCGCCGCTCATAATTTTGGTAGATTACCTGTCCGAGGTGCAGGTCGGCGGTATGCAATATTCTCATATCCGAATGGGGTTTATGTTAGGTCGAAAGCCGCGGGCACATCCCTTGGCTTTTGCAAATATAGCCATTAAAACGCATTATCCCAAGAAAGGATACGTGTAAAAAGCCTCTATCAGCGAAAAAACATGAGCCGCCCCATGGCCTTTGTCCGCACAATGTGGTAGCTTTGCAAGCAGAACGCAATACCTATTATCAGCATAGCCTAACGCAACACACACATTAGCACATTTGGCAGAACCCCTCATCGATGGCAACCTCTACATCATTAAGAACGGCGAGAAATACAACATCGCCGGAATAAAATTGAAATAACCGCCGCCCACCACAAGGGTCAAGCAATCGTGAAGTCGAAAAAACTAAAGACCATTGTCAACCAGCAGCTTAAGCAAGACCTGTTTCCTCGTCCGGCTGCAAAAAGAGCTTTCTTGATATGAAAAACAAAATTATTTATTAACTTTACATCATCACTTCTAAGGCAAACTTACCTCAGACACACTCAGTGAAACACTACCAAATAAAAAGCGACACATCATGGAAATAACCGAACCGTTATTGAAGGAGCGTTTCAGAGCGCTCAACCAAGAGATCTTCGATGGCCAACTGCGCATGCCTACCAAAATGAGCGTAAGGAAAATGACACTTGCAGCAGGACAAACGAATTACAATAAAAAGCGTATGAGGACCACCATAACCATATCGTCGTGTTTCGACTTTACGCCGGCGACGCTCGACGAGGTGATGATTCACGAGATGATCCACCTCGCCCACGCCCTTCAAGGCCATAGGACGTCGCACGGATGGCGCTTCAAGGCCGAATGCCGGCGCATCTATAAGGAGCACGGCATTGTGATCCACAGGATAGCCAAGCACATTCCGCTCAAAGAACAATACAAGAATATCAAGAAAACAAAGATTCCTCTCTATGAGAAGGTAATCTATTATCTGCTCTACCCGTTGCGGATCTTCCACTTCTTCTTCGACCGCATATTGTAAGGCAAGCCATCGCCCCCCTTGCAGATGGCACTTGTCCCATTGCGCACTCAACATTCCCAACAACCCTCCCCCAAATCTACATTGTTTTTGTCGCCGAACCACGACTCGCCTCCAAATACGCCATTCTTGCGAGTTTTTGTAACCGTCTAACATTCAGGTGTTTACAATTCAAACACCCCATTTAACGCTCCATGCTCCACATTCCACCCTGCGAAAAGGCATGTTTCGCACCTCGATACATGGTCTTTCGCACCTCGATAGCTTACCTTCGGCACCTCGAAAGCTTAGCTATCGCAACCCGAAAGATGCCTAACGGCAAATGGAAGTCGGGTTTTTGTCGCTCCGAGGGCGCAAAAACGGCGATGGCGCGCTCTATTTCGCCCAAAATCCCGGCACAACTTTTTCACCAAATATCTTAACATCCATCACAACCATTGGCCACGCCGATCGCTATGCCCCGACGCACGTCTCGCCAGGCATTTCGGCCATTGGGCACATCGCGTCGCTCCACTTACCACAATTTCGCGTCACGAGGAACATAGGTCACCACACCTCCACGACCAAACGGATAAGCCGCAACCGATTTGCCGAGATAGGGCGAGGAAGCAACAACTTCGCCTTCAATCTCGTATCGGGTCTTGGGAAACATAGTGCCGCCATCGCTCACGTCAACGGGAAGCCAATCGCTTGTCGGCTTGATGACGATTTTAACTATCCCCTTGTAAACGCCAAGCACAAAATCGGCCTTGTCGGCTCGTTTCTTACTGAGATACCAGTATTTTCTCGCTGCCTCATAGAGGTCAGCACGCTTATATTCGCCCTCAGCCTTACTCTGGTCATAACTCTTATTCAGGTTCACAAGCAACAAGCGTTCTCCATTCACTATTTCGATAGGTTGCGCATTCATATCACGGTTTGTTAGGATTTATAAAGTGTTACTTTTCAATACATATAACGAAGAACAAATGGCGAAATTGTGCTTCGCTCAGTGAACTTTTTTATAATCATGCGGGTTCGTCGGGCCTAATGGAGCTGAACGGAGCTCGTGGGAGTAGGCCGTGGCGAGAAAATGCGCCATGACGTGAAATAATTTGTGGCAACCACCCTCACGTTATCCCATTTTTGTTAACTTTGCAGAAGTTTTCAAAACCGGGCAGCGCGCCAACGTCGCCCCACCCCACCTGGCGCCTACCCACTACGATACTACCCTAATAACACAAATATGATTTCTAAAACCAAACTATTGCAATTAGTTGTCGCGTTCCTGCTCATCGTTGGCATAGCCAACACGAAGGCGACAGCGCAGATCGTGGAGAACCCACAAGGGGTTTGCGACCTCTTGAACCGTATCGGCGGAGAGGGCACCGCCGAACGCATCGTAACCATCGTAGACCCCACCGTGGGCTCGTCGATACGCGAAGCATTCGTGGTGACCTCGAAAGACGGAAAACCGTGTGTCAAGGGATCCAACCTGTCGGCCCTCACAACCGGCATCAATTGGTACCTGAACCATTACGCCCATGTCAACCTCGCATGGAACAACCTCACCACCAACCTCGCGCAGAGGGAGCTGCCCGTGCCCACCAAGCAGGAGAAACACTCCACGGCCACGAGCTACCGCTACTATCTCAACTATTGCACCTTCTCTTATTCCATGTCGACCTGGACGTGGGAGCGCTGGCAGCAGGAAATCGACTGGATGGCGCTCCACGGCATCAACATGCCCCTGCAGATCGTGGGTCTCGATGTGGTGTGGAAGAAGCTCCTCACACAAGACCTGGGATATACCGACGACGAGGCCAACCAGTTTATTGCCGGGCCCTGCTTCCAGGCGTGGTGGGGCATGAACAACCTCGAGGGATGGGGCGGCAAGAACCCCGACTGGTGGTATAAGCGACAGGAGGCGCTGGCCAAGAAGATCCTGGCCCGCGAGCGCGAATTGGGCATGCAGCCCGTGCTGCCGGGCTACGCCGGTATGGTGCCAAGCGACATTGCCAAGAAGGGCTATTCGGCCAACAACCAAGGCAACTGGTGTGGTTTTGTGCGACCATACATCCTCGACCCCAACACACAGGCGTTCGCCGACATTTCCGAGAAATATTACGCGCGCCTCGCTGAGGTGATGGGCACATCGGCCTACTACAGCATGGACCCCTTCCACGAGGGCGCCAACACCAGTGGCATCGACGTGGCATCGGCCTACAAGCGCATCGGTGAGGCCATGTTCAAGGCCAACAGCAAGGCCAAGTGGGTCATACAGTTCTGGCAGTGGAGTGGCGTCCAATACAACGTGCTCTCGCAGGTGAACAAGGGCAAGCTCATCGTGCTCGACCTCTTCAGCGACGCCCACACCCATTTCGCTGAATACAATGGCCACGACGCCGTTTACTGTATGTTGCCCAACTTCGGAGGCCGCACCGGTCTCTTCGGTCGTCTGTCGAAGGTGATGACCGATTTCTACACTCAGAAATCAGCCTACGCCAACGTGAAGGGCATTGGCGCCACACCCGAGGCCATCGAGCAGGTGCCCGTGCTCTACGACGCCCTCTTCGAACTGCCGTGGCGCGCATCAACACCCCCTCTCGATACGTGGCTGAAAGACTATGCTTTGGCCCGATATGGCGTTTCCAACGAACAGGCGCTGAAGGCGTGGAAGCAGGTGAGCCAGACGGCGCTCCGATGCGAGACGGCACTGCAGGGCCCTCACGAGGCCGTGTTCTGCGCACGTCCGTCGCTCACCGTCGACCGGGTGTCGAGCTGGGGCGGAACCAGCATCTTCTACAACCCGCAGGGCATGATCGGCGCGGCCCACAACCTGCTCGCAGCCAACCTCACGGGATCCAACTACAGCTACGACCTTACCGACTTCGCTCGCCAGGCGCTCACCGACTATGGCCATGAGCTCCTCGCATCGATCAACGAAGTGGCGGCCAGCGCCAGCGACGCCAAGACCTACGCCAACCGACGTGACGCCTACCTGCAACTGATGCTCGACCTCGACCGCTTGCTCTCTACCAACCCAAACTTCATGCTTGGCCGATGGACCACCATGGCGCGCGCCATCGCCGACGAGGCGGAGGGAACCACCGAGGCCGACCGCCAATGGCTTGAGCTCAACAACGCACGCACCCTCATCACCACATGGGGCAACGAAACGGCGAGCGAGGCCGGTGGCTTGCGCGACTACTCGTATCGTGAGTGGGCCGGCATGCTGAAAGATTTCTATTACCCTCGCTGGAAGGCGTTCTTCAGCCATCGCGACAACGGGACGGCCCTCCCCAACTGGTTTGCCAACGACTGGCAATGGGCCCACAACGCATCGCTGAGCTATTCGAACCAGCCCGTGGGCAACACCCGTGAGGTGGCTGCGCAATTGCTCGGCAAATACTTCGCCACGCTCACCAAGGCCGACGCCTCACCTTATTATATCTATCGCCACATGGCCACCGACGCCACGGCGTCGATCGTGTTCACGGCCCTGCGCGGCACCACATTCGCCTTGCCCCTGACCCTCGCCGACGGCGCCAAGGCCACGTTGGCCATCGACATGAACAACGACGGCTCGTTCGCCCCCAACGAAACGGTGGAGGCGCCGACCTTCGACATTCCTACTAAGGCCCTGTGTGGAAAGATGAAGGCGATGCTCACCCTCGACGACGGCACGCAACTGGCCTTCACCATCGTCGTCAAAGACAACATTACCCAACCGAGAACCGTAACGGTGCAAACGGCCGACACCAAACAGGGCAGCGTGCAGATCGTGGGGGCCACGGGCCTGTCGGTCACAACCGACAAGGAGGTCACCCTGCGCGCCAAGGCTGCCAGCGGATGCGAGTTTCTCAACTGGACCGACGCCTCGGGACGCGTGGTGAGCACCGACAATCCCTACACCTACTATGGCGCCGACCCGGAGACCTTCACCGCCCATTTCTTTGCCGACAAATGGGGAACGCCCGCGGAGAACATGGCCGACTACAACGACATGAAATCCTACGGACAATACCTGCGGTCGCTCACCGTGGCGCAAAACGGCGGCGAGGAGAAGAGCATCTACGCCACAACCGACTGTCCGGAGGCGTTGTGCCAAACCACACAGACGGTCAAGGCGCCCCAAGGAAGCCTGTTTAAGCTCCACTGGCTCTCGGCCGGCGGACTCAACTACTGCCGTCTCTCGGCCTACATCGATTGGAACGGCGATGGCAATTTCGATGGCGACAACGAGTTGCTGCAGGTGTATGGCGCGAAGGACAGTCCCGGCAACGACGCGCTGAACAATTACACCCTGACCGTCACCTTGCCCTACGACGTGCCGCTGGGCATCACACGCATCCGCCTGCGCTTCGACAGCTCCTGGGCCCCGGGATGGGACAGCACTACCGACGCCATGCCGGCTAAGAGCGAAACGAAGCGCATGGTGTACGACATACCGCTCTTGGTGACCGACAAGGCCGACGAGCCCTGCACCGTGACGGTGAAGACGGCCGACGCCAAGCAGGGAACGGCCGACGCCAACGGTCAGCCCGACACCTACACCTATGGCGCCGGCGAGGAAATCGTGTTGCGCGCCTATCCTGCCGACGGCTATGCGGTGGACTACTGGACAGACACCTACGGACGCCGTGTGCCGCAAGCATGGGCCGACGCCAACTTCCTCCGTTTCTACGCTCCCGAGAGTGGCACCTACACCGTCCACTTCAAGCAGGCCCTGCCCAACGCCATCGAGGCCGTGGGAATCGACAACGCCCCGTCGGCAACCGTCTGCGACCTCCAAGGCCGCAAGGTCAACAACAAGCGCCACCTTCACTCCGGCGTTTACATCGTGAACAGGCACAAGCAAATTGTGAAATAAAAAGCGCACGCGGCAAGCCTAACCCATAAGCCGCAGGCACACTCAGAAACAATGGCGGCAATCGCTCCCCCACAGAAGCGATTGCCGCCATTCGTTTGTATTCCCCCATCGCTCCCCATGGCCTTGGGTGGGGCAATGTAGGCGGGCATGAAAAAAAACTTGGGCGTTTTCTTGCAAATATGAAACATAGTGCATATCTTTGCAACTAACAGGTGAATTGAGCGCAATTCATCCGTTTTTTAACAAATACGGCCTGAATAGTTACAATGTTAAAGATTCTATTAATTATTCACAACTAAAGAGTTACAAGATCTATGACCAGAAGCATTATTTATTCTTTTCTCGTCGCACTCGTTTCGTTTGGATTCATAGCATGCGACAGTGATGATAACGGAAAGCAGACGAAGGTGCCCGAAGGCGCCAAACCACCCACAGAATTCAAACTCGGCGATTGCGAGGATGAAGCCAATGCCAAGGACGCCATCAAACTGGTGGTGAACAACTGGGGCGGACAAAGCGACCAGGAGTTTGCATCCATCGAGCTCTTTGCCGATGGCCATTTCCTCATTACCACGCCCAAGGCGGGCAAGTTGCCGAAGCGCGCAGCAAACGCCACACGCAGCGCCAACATCTTCAAGCGCCACGGCGACGCTCCGCTCAAGACACGCGCCACCGACATCAACGGCTCGATCGACTTAGAGAACGGCGCCTACATCTACGGTACCTTCACACGTGTGAAGGAAGGTGTGTACAGCCTGAGCAACAACACGATGATCGAGATCAAGGACAAGCATGTGTCGGGCAGCACCACCATCATCTACACCAACCGCTATGGCGTGAAGATCGCGGTTGCCGTAACGGTCGATTTCGACTACAAGCCGAAGCCCGTCGTGCGCCAGCTCTGCCGCTCATGGCGTATGGACAGCTCGGAGCTGTGGTTCACCACCGAAGACACCTATATAGCCTACGCTAAGCAATGGCTGAAGCTCGGCCGCGTGATGCAAGAGGTAACCATCACACCCGAGGGCCGCGCCATGGGCTTCGACGAGGACGACGTGGCCGAGGACAAGGACGACTACTGCCTGCGCCTGGTGTTCTCACCCTGCGGCACCTACCTGTGCTTCTACAAGGATGGCGAAGTGGAAGTGGGATTCTGGGAATGGAAGGACCTGCAGAATGGCGTCATGCGCCTGTGGGAGCCGTTCGATATCGACGATGATGACGACGACGACGATGTGGACGAGTACATGGATGTCACGGTGCGCTTCGACGGCAAGAAGATTCGCATTTACCACGACTTCATGGACGAAGAGAACGACGTGATGTTCCGCGCCTACGGCGTAAGCACATTCAGCGCAAGATATTAACCCCAAGCGCTTCGCACACCACATAGGCATGCGATGAGAGATAAGGAAGGTGTGCCGGTCCCGCTCCTCATAGTGAGTGGGGGCCGACACACCTTCCTTCGCTTTGACGAGCCAGCAACCTCCTCATCCGTTCCTCCTTCTGCGCTGAAATGAGCCCGCAACCTCCCTTATCCGTTCCTCCTCCCAGTCTGAAACGAGCCAGCAACCTCTCTTATCCGTTCCTCCTTCTGCGCTGAAACGAGCGAAGGCATTTTTGGCGACATATTTGTCGCCACCGCCTTTACCTCATGCGCACCAAGCCGCTCCCGCCACAAAGCGGGCAGCGCTTCTTACCTAAGGTCGATGGGGCGTTGGGCCTATTCGCCAGCAAGAAACCGCTTGATCTGAGGAAGCAGCGCCGTCGCCTTCGCCACACCCGCCTCATACACCCGCCTCATCTTGTCCTCCTTGAGGCTCAGACGACCAATGTTGAGCTTCTCGTCGGGGTAAATCAGGAACGTGTCGCCCTTCTGCTCCTCGGTGTGCAGGTAGTCCAACTCGCCATTATACATCACATGGCGGTGGGCCATGAGTTGCGCCACCTTGGGATAATCGCCCAGAAACATTTTCATGACCCATCCCACATGCGCCTGCCGCTTCCTATAGTCGAGGGGTTGCGTCAGCACCACCACGTTGCGCCGGTACCCCATTCGCTGAATAAACTTAAGCGGAATGCAGTCGGTCAATCCGCCGTCGAGGTAATGGCGCCCATCTATCTCCACGGGGCGCGCAAACACCGGCATCGACGCCGAGGCCTGCATCCACCTGAGACCCTTGCCATCTGCGTCGGCGATCTCGCGATACACGGGTCGCCCCGACACGATGTCGGTGCAAACGGCATAGAACCGCATGGGATTGGTGCGGAACGCCTCGAAATCGAATGGGTCGTACTCGTAAGGCAGCAGGTGGTAGGCGAACCGCTCATTCACAAAGTTGCCCGTCTTTACCAACGACCGCCAACTCATATAGTCGGCGTTGTCCTTGTATCTCAGGTTGTAGCGCAGCGCCCGTCCCGGCTGGCGCGACTTGTAGTTGCAGCCAAACACCGCACCGGCCGACACGCCCACCATGGCGTCGAACCCAATGCCGTGGCTCATAAACACATCCAGCACGCCATTGGTGAACATGCCTCGCAAGCCACCGCCTTCCAAGACGAGGCCCTTGGGCACTTGTCGTAATACATTGTTTTCCATCATGTTGCTTTTTGTTTTGCGCACGCTCCGCCACCAAAGTACTTGGCGGAACTACTCCACCGAGAATGTGTAACAGAGGCTGGTGAGGCCAGCCCTCCGATCATCAGCATGGCTGAGAAACGATAAAACACGAAGCTTGTTCAAATGTTTCATAACGTGAAATAGAATAATTAGAAAAAACTTAAGTTGTTATGACCGTCTTAGCCATAATGTAATATCAAATTACATTTGTTTTGTGGTTGCAAAGGTAAGTAAAACAATTGGTTTACTCAATCATTTTGAAGAATAATTTGCGACAAATGTTCAATCGGGAACCTGCCCAGCGGACGGGCTTCCTTGGCACCTGTTCGTTGGGGCAGAACAACGAACCCCAATCGACCGTTAGATCGAAATGGGAAGAATTATCCCACATCGGCCGTTAGACAGAAATGGGAAGCCAACGAAAAGGAGGTCTCCGAGTGGCCCGTCTGTCACTCGAAGATCTCCCTTGTGTTGATTGTACCTTATTGGATGTTCGTAATTTCATCTTCCGACAATCCAGACGCTTGCACGATTGTTTCGATAGGCACGCCAAGCGACAGGAGGTTGGCGGCTATCCTTTCCTTCGTTTCTTTCTCGCCTTCGGCGGTGGCCGTCAGTCCTCGCTCATTCCGCCATCTCGCGGTCGAGGCGGTCGCGCCACAGATACTTGCGCGTTTCATGCACCACCACGCCATTGAGGCAGATGAGCGACAGCAGGTTGGGAATGGCCATGAGGGCGTTCATGCAGTCGGCTATGTTCCACACGATCGCAAGGTTCGCCACGCTGCCCACAAACACCGCCACGATGTAGAGCAGGCGGTAGGCCAGCGTCCAGCGCTTGCCCTTCAGATACTCCATGGCCCGCTCGCCATAATAGCTCCATCCGAGAATGGTGCTGAAGGCAAACGTGAGGAGGCCGAAGCTGAGGATGAATGGGCCCACCACGGGAATCTTGGCAAACGCCACCTTCGTTAGCTCCGCCCCGTTCTGATAGTCGATTTCGGGATAGGCCATGATGCTGCTCACAATGACCAGACCCGTGAGGGCGCAGATCACCACTGTGTCCCAGAAGGTGCCGGTCGACGACACCAGTGCCTGCCTCACGGGGTTCTTCGTGCGCGCCGCCGCCGCCACGATGGGCGCCGAGCCCAGTCCCGACTCGTTGCTAAACAGGCCGCGCGCTATGCCGTAGCGGGCCACCATGATCACCGAGCCGCCCGCAAAGCCACCGCCCGCGGCTTCGGGCGAGAAGGCCGACCGCACAATGAGGCGCAGCGCCGGAACCACATAGCTGGCGTTGGCCTGCAATATGTAGACGCACCCCAGCACATAGAGCAGCGCCATGAGCGGCACCAGCATGCTACACACCTTCGAGATGCTGCTCACACCACCGATGATCACCGCCGCCGTGAGCAGCGTCAACACCACGCCACACACCTCCGTGCCGATCCCATACGAGGCGTGCATAATGGTCGATATGGCGTTGGCCTGCACCGTGCATCCTATGCCGAAGGCGGCCAAGGCGGTGAACACCGCAAACAGCACGCCCATCTTGCGCCAGCCCAAGCCGCGCTCCAAGGCATACATGGGGCCGCCCTGCATGCGTCCGCCCTCCGACCTCACACGGTATTTTATGGCGAGCAGCGCCTCAGCGTATTTCGTGGAGATGCCAAACACGCCCGTCAGCCAGCACCAGAACACCGCGCCCGGACCGCCCAGCGCCACCGCCGTAGCCACACCGATAATGTTGCCCGTGCCGATGGTGGCGGCAAGCGCCGTGGCCAATGCGCCAAACTGCGACACGTCGCCCTGCTGCGACGAGTCGCGCTGAACCGACAGGCGGATGGCGGTGAGCAACTTGCGTTGTGGAAACCGCAGGCGGATGGTGAGAAAAACATGGGTGCCGAGGAGCAGGATGATCATGGGCCAGCCCCAGAGCCACGCGCTCAGCGTGGCGAAGAATGTGGTTGCATTTTCCATGGGCGATGTGTGTGTTGTTGTGGCCTTGCGGCTTTCAGAATGATGGTTATGCCATGGGGTGTGTGGCAAAATGCTTGTAAAACTGCCGCAAAGGTAGCAAAATAAAGTTAAACAACCGCAATAAGTGGAAAAAAGTTTATCAAAATATTTGGTGAAAAACATGTGTCGCTTTTTGGGGCGAAATAGCGAGCGAAAAAGCGGAATGGAAGGGGTGAAACGCCGAAAATGGAGAGCCGACCGTGGCGTTGGGCATCTTTCGACCCACGATAGCTTAGCTTTCGAGCCTCGAAAGGTAAGTCGTCGAGGTGCGAAAGGCCATGTATCGAGGTGCGAAAGATGGCCTTTCGCAGTGGGGAATGTGGAGTGTGAAATGCTGGATGGAGCCTTCTTGCGATAAGTATCTGAATGTTAGGCGGTTACAAAAATGCGCGAGAATGGCGTATTTCGAGGCGAGTCATGGCTCGGCTACAAAAACAGTGTAGATTGGGGGGAGGAATGTTGAGAATGTTGAACGGCAAATGTCGTTCCACACGCCACATTGCCGCTCAGCCTTCGGCCTGCTTGCCCTCCTTGGCCCACTTCTGATATTGCGAGGGCGTTGTGCCGATAATCTTGCGGAAAGCCGCAACGAAGCTCGAGGCCGTCTTGTAGCCCAGCTGCTCGTAGATGGCCTGGATGGTCATGTTGCCATAGTGGGCCGTGTCGCTCAGGCGGCGGCACGCCTCGCGTATGCGAAACTCGTTGAGGTAGGTCTTGAAGTTCTTGCCGTAGGTGTCGTTGATCACCATCGACACATACTTGGTGTTGGAGTCGACCATCTTCGCCAGCATGGCGAGGCTAAAGTCCTCACGGCTTATCACGCTCACGTCCTCCAGCACGCTGTTAACCTTCTCCAGCAACCGTGTGGCCTGCTCCTCGCTCAGGCCGACGGCGCTGGGCGCCGGGGCTGTCCCGGCGTCGTGGCCTATGGCGTCGTGACGTTCCGTGGGGCGCTCCGTGGCCGTGGCGTCGGCCTCCATGGGAGCGCTGGGCGCGGCGATCGCCACCTCTTGCTCCACGGCCTTCAGATATTGCTTGCGCAACTGCTGCACGTTGTCGTTCTGGCGCATCAACTCCTCGTTCTTGTCGACCAGTAGTCTTTGCGATTCGAGCAGGTGGTGCGTGCGGCGGCGCAACTTGAGGTAGAGCACCACGATGATCGTTCCAAAGGCCACAAACAGGCCCACCACCACCGTGAGCCAAGAGTTGCAGCGCGTCAGGCCGCCGATGATGGCGGTGGTTTGTCGGTTCTCATAGTCGAAGAGCCCGTTGAGCGCCGCGTTCATGCGCTGATGGCCAAACACCGAGTCGTTGAGCTCCAGATACCGCTTCTTATATATGTCGGCCGTGGCTGAGTCGCCTATCTGCCGGTAGGCCACAAAGATATCCTGGCAGACCGATATCTCGCCCTGGAGGTCGCGGTCCTTGTGGGCGATGTCGTAGCTGCGCTTATATTCGCTGATGGCGCGGGCATATTGCTTCTGCCTAAAGAGGATGTCGCCCATTTCCTGGTGGGCAAGCGCCTCGTAGCGCGGTCCCAGGTCTCCGGTCTCCACCAGTTTCAATGCCTGCTGCTGATAGAACAGGGCCGGGCCATAGCTGCCCTCGGTCTTTGCGATGAAGCTCTTGTTGGCCAAGGCATAGTAGTGGTTGAGCGGGGTGTTGGGGTATGGCAGTTCCATCTGCACCTTGTACCATTGGCGTGCCTCCTGCGGATCGCCCTTCAGGCAGCACACCTGCGTGAGGTTGATGGCCAGTTTGAGCTCTATGTCGGTGTTGCGGTCCTCCCGCGCCATCTTATACACCTTTTTAAAATAGTGCTCCGCGCGGTCGTAGTCGCTCATGTAGGCATACACGTTGCCAATGTTGCCGAGACACCTGAGCTGCGTTTGCCGGTCCTCGTCGGCCTGCGCGGCCTCCAAAGCCTGCGTGTAGAGCGACAGCGCCTCCGAAAACTGCTCGTTTTGGAAGTATTGGTCGGCCTTCGCTTTCAGCTTCAAGCCGTTGTCCGGTTCTCTCTCTATGGCCCTTGCTCCGAGGGAAAGCAGAAGCATGAGTAATGGCAATATGCAGCAGATGAGCCCCTGCAATCGGGTGGCCCTTGTATGGTGGAAGGTGTAAATTTGATACATAAACATGCTACAAAGTTACTATTTTTCTCCAATATAGCCATTTTTTTCTCTATTTTCTTGAAAATATAGATAATGCGGTGACAAAAAAGACAGATTTCGATTAGGTTTCACTTTATCTTTGCAGCGTGATTCTCACAAGTCGTAACAACAATTATTAATCATTAAGCGTATGAGAAGGAGAATGTATTTCTTGGCTTTGCTATTCACGCTTTTGGGAGCCTTGCCGCTTTCGCTCTCGGCCCAGGATGGGTTGGAAGTGCAAAAGCGGCTATTGGCATCTCCACACCAGCCGATAGCAAAGTCCGCTCCATTGAAGGCGGAAGCGAAGAGCATCCCCTACAATGAGAATTTCAACGACACGGTGTCGTGGAAAGATTGGTCGCAGATCAACAACCAGACGTGGCTCTCTGCCAACGATCAGGATGTTTGGCAGCGCTACGAGTGGGGCGGCCCCGATTATAAGGGCAGTGCAACGGTGTATCAAAACCATGGCGTGGGCCTCAACACGTGGCTCATCTCTCCGGCGTTGAGCCTCAAGGAAGGCATGACCTACCGCGTGTCGTTCTGGTTCCAGAGTTGGTTTGCGCCTGTTCACCACGTCTACCTGCTCACGTCGCCCACCGACACTGTGGCGGGCCGCATCAAGGTGCTCGACATCGTGAAGGACGCCTCTACCACCGACAATTTCCGTGCCGATGTGGAGATACACGCCGATGGCACCTATTACCTCGCCTTCTGCGACAACACGCCGTATCGCGAAAATGGTACGGCTTTGCGCTATTCGGCCGCGATCGACAATGTAAAGGTGGAAGCCGTGAGCAACAATGCGCTGCCTACCGCTCCCATGGCACTTACGCAGGTGCCGGGTGAGAATGGAGCCACTTCCATGTCGCTCAAATGGAAAAACCCGACACGAAGCAAGAAGGACGAACAGCTCGACTTCCTCAACTATGCGAAGATCTTCAAGGACGGAAAAGACTCCGTTGTCATCACCGACAATGTGCTGCCGGGTGCTCAGATGGAGTGGACCGATCCCAATCCCACACCGGGCAAGCATACCTATAGCGTGCTCGTGGGCAACTCTACGGGCGACGGCGACGCCGCCACGCTGAATACTTATATTGGTGTCGACAAGGCAGGCGCACCCGAGAACCTCTCGGTCGACTACGACGCCGACGCCGAGATTGTAACCCTCGACTGGGACACGCCGCATTTCGGCATGAAGGGCGGTTGGTTTGATGCCTCAGGCATTTCCTATCGTGTGGTTCGCCAACCGGGCAACAAGGTGCTGGCAAACAATCTCACGACAAACGAATTTGAAGACGACGACCTCGACAACTACGGCAACTACTACTACGAGGTGACCACGCGCACCAACGCTGGCCTCGGTGGCACCGCCGTTTCAAGCAGTTTCCTGGCTGGAAATGTTGCCTCATTGCCCGTTGTGCAAAATTGGGAAGACAGTACGACCTATGCCGCTTGGCAGATAGTGGACAACAATGCAGATGGCAGCACACTTGCTGTCGACCATTCTAATGGCTATGACAGTCCGTCGGCCATTGGTTGGCACTTCGTTGGGCAGAATGTTGGCAAAACCAAGGATGAGACGCTTTATGCTCCTCCTGTAGAACTTGTTGCTGGAAAGAAATATAAGGTGTCGTGCGTAGTTAGGAACACTCCTTATTCCACATTCTCGCTCGACATCACCTATGGCACTGAGGCTGCTCAGGCTGCCCAGACCAACACGATCCTCAGCTACAGCGGAGTTTCTTCGGATGGCTCGTATGCCCAGATCGAAGAAACCTTCGAGGTGAGCAAGTCGGGACGTTACTATCTCGCTTGGTGGCTCCACGACACGGAGTCGAACTATGTTTACTTCGACGACTTCCGCATCGAGGAGTTGCTCGACAACAACCTCGAGGCCACAAGTGTGCGCAATCTCAACAACACACCCTCCGCTGGCGATAAGATTAGCACCGGCGTGGTGTATACCAACCGTGGCACCACGAGCGCCAAGTCGTTCACCGTGCAGTTGCTCGACAACGACAACAACGTGCTGGGCTCGTCGACCGTGCGACGCCCGCTTGCTGCCGGCGCTACCGATACCGCCAACATTGCATGGACCGTGCCCGATGTGGAAGGTACCTTTGCCGTTCGCGGTAAGGTGCTCATGAGTGGCGACGAGTGTGCCAACGACGATGAGACAGTGCCCGTTTACCTCAATGTGCAGGGTGAGGGGCTGCGCGCCGTGACCATCGGCACCTCATCTGATGTGTCAGAAAATGTGCCTTTCAAGTACTATGGGCGCATCGTCAGCGAAAGTGTTTACAAGGCCGAAGATTTCCAAGGCATGGCCGGAAACATCGACTCACTGTCGTTCAAGGTGCGTATGGGTATGGAGCGCGACTTCCTCAACGTTCCGTTCAAAATTTTTGTGGCCAACACCGACCAGCCCGATCTCAACACGGGTTGGATTCAGCCTACATCGATGACCAAAGTGTTTGATGGCAACATCGACCTGAAGACCGGCGTTTACGACCTCACCATTCCTTTCAGCGAGCCGTTCTGCTACACTGGTGGCAACCTGGCTGTGCTTGTGGTGGGTCCTGAGGACGGGACGCTCTTCTCGCAGGAAGGTGGCGGCATGGGCGCTTACGTCTCCGAATATGGATGGGGTGCCTCTCGTACCTATGTTAGTCTTTCTATGGCTCCTGCACCCGATTTGAATGCTCTCAATAATGAAGTGGGCAGCTACTTCAGTTACGTGCCCAACGCCACATTCTTCTTCAACCCGTCTAATTGCGGTTCGCTCACAGGTACCGTCACCGATGCGGAAGGCAATCCCGTGAAGGGTGCTACGGTGTCGGGCGGCGAGTACAGTGGATTCAAAAACATCAAGACCACGACCGATGCCGAGGGTAAGTACTTCATCAAGTATTTCCCGGCTCAGACCTATGACACGCAGATTTCAGCCACGGCCAAGGCCTACAGCGATTTCAGCGATTATGCCACGATTGCAGAAGGCGACACCACTACGCTCAACATCACGATGAAGAAGTGTGCCGTGGTGCGTTTGTCGGGTAAGGTAACCAGTGCCACCGACAATGCCACACCGGTGCCAGGTGCAACCATTGCCATCTCGGGCGACAACGATCTCACCACTACCACCGATGCCGAGGGCGGCTACTCTCTCAGCGGTGTGTATGCCCAGAAGAACTACACCATCAAGGTGACGGCTCCTGGCTATGAGGTGTACGACTATTATGGCGGCTATCCCGTCATCTTTGATAGCGCCGACGACAGCACTGCCACATTCGACATTAACCTGACCCCGACCACGGCTGCGCCTTATAGCGCCGAAGCCGTCGATGAGGGCAACAAGGCCGTCGTTACATGGCAGAAGCCGATCGAGAACATTACGCTCACCAAGACTTCTGACAAGGTGGTGGGGCAGTTTGGCGGTGCTTACAATATGTACATCGGCCACAGATACACCTCTGCCGAACTGAAGACTCTTGGAGTAGACAGTCTCTATTACATCAAGGCCGTCAAGCTTGTGCCTATGGCTTCGTCTACCTTCGAACTGGCCATCTGGCAAGGTGAGGAGGGCAACGAGGAGCGTGTGTACGCTCAGAAGTTTACGCCAGAGAAGTATGGCGCATGGGTTACCGTCGATCTCTCTCAACCCATCAAGGTTGATACGGAGAAGAGCCTCGTCGTGGGTTACACCGTGGAGTCAAACGTAGGCGCTTATCCTGTCGGATTCGATGCCGGTCCTGTCGCCGACGGTGGCGACTGCCTCTTCGACCTCACCATGAACAAGTGGTCGACGGCGCGCGAACAGCTATCTTCGATGAACTACAACTGGGCCATCAAGGCCGTGCTGGGTAACGACAACAACGCTCGCGAGGTGGCTTGGGCCACTGCCCCACAGAGTGAGGCCAAGGTGGCAAGCGCTTACAATGTCATCCCTCTCGACTCAGTGCCTGCACGTCTGCTCACGGAGGCTCCTGCAGCACTGGCCACACACTATGGTGTTAAGATGCTCTCTGCAGCCGTTCGCCCGCTGGCTCCCGCCAAGGCTGAGGCCATCAACAAGATCAAGGGATACAATGTTTATCGCCTTGAGCCGGGGCAGGAATCGCAGACATGGAACTGGACACTGCTCAACAGTGAGCCTGTGACTACTCTTAGCTACACCGATGCAGCTTGGGATTCGCTCGAGAACAAGCCTTATCGCTATGCCGTGCGCTCGTTCTATGGCAATCCAAACACTTGGGGCGATGGCGTGCTTAGCGATGCCACATTCACCGATGGTGTAGACAAGGGCCGTTATGGCACACTCACCGTCACGGTCAATGCCGACATGGGCGACGCCGAAGGGGCTACTGTGCGCCTCTCTGACAGCAACAAGGTGCTCAGCGCCAAGGTGGCAGGTGGAAAGGCTACGTTCAGCAATGTGCGTTTCGCCAACTACAAGCTCTCTGTGCTGAAGCCGCTCTACGACTACTACACGAAGGAGATCAGCGTGTCTGCCAAGAATGCTGCCGACACCGTGACTCTCGCCTTCCATTCGAAGGCTCCTGAGACGCTTAACGCTACCGATTACATCAGTGAGGCTCGACTCAACTGGGAGGCCCCCACAGCCGCTGCCACGGCTTACCTCACGGCGTCCAACGACACGATTGGCAACGCTTATGGCCTCAATGCGGGCACCGAGTACATCTGCGGACAGATGATCGCGCCCAGCAAGATGGAAGCCTATGCTTACAACGACTTCTACATCGACCGCATCGAGTTTTACGCCAATGCTGCCACAACCTATTCGCCGCTCCTCTGGGAAGGCCCCGACGCCGACCACACGGTTCAGGTGTTCCGTAAGGATTACACCGTGTCGGAGGACGAGGTGGGAACATGGACAGGCCTCACACTCGAAAAGCCGATCAAGATCGATCCGTCAAAGACCTACTATGTGGGCTATGCCGTAACTTCGAAGACGGACGAATACCCCATGGCTGTCGACGATAATGGCTATCCTGCAGAGGGTGGTTGCTACATGTATGGTTGGGATCAGATGAATACCAGATACGGTTGGTATTTTGTGCAAACCGTTGGCAACTGGATGATTCGCGCACACATCACCGACACGCCCGATTCTGCAAAGGCTAAGCTGGGCGATGTGGCCTACAACCTCTATCGCATGAAGGCCGACGACGCTGCCAACGTAGCCGCTTGGACGAAGGTGAACGCCGCGCCGATCGCGTCGACCTACTATACAGACGCCACTTGGAACGACCTCGCCGACAACACCGACTACCGCTACGCCGTGAAGAGCGTGTTCTTCGACAACACGGAGTCGGCTGCCACCTTCGGCAAGGTGATGAACAAGGGCGCACTGGCACTGCTCACCGCCAAGGTTCAGACCAACAACAACCTCTCGGCTGCAGGCGCCGTGGTGCGTCTCCACGCTGGCTCGCTCAACTACAAGGCTGTTGTGGGCAGCGACGGCATGGCTGTAGTTCCCGAAGTGGTGAAGGGCAATGGATACGAGATCACTGTGGTCAAGGAAGGCTACGACACCCTGAAGGTTGTGAGCGACATTGTCAGCACTTTCGATACCCTCACCTTCCAGCTTGCTGAAGTGAAGCCCGCTCCTGTGGGACTGACTGTTCAGACTGCCGCCGACAATGCTTCGGTTAACATCAACTGGCTTGCTCCGGGCTCTTATGTGCCCAAGGAGGGATGGGCCTACTGGGATACCAACGAACCTTATGGTGGCTTTGGTACCTCTACCGGCACAGGATCTGTGGGTCAGCTCTACACGCCCGCCGACCAGGTCGAGAAGGGCATGAAGGGTCTCGACATCACCAAGATTGCCTTCTTTACCACCGATCCGAGCAACAACCCCGTGCTCGATGGTGCACACTGGACGGTGAACATCTGGCGCAAGACCAATGGCGACAACTTCGAGGAGGTTTACTCGCAAGAGGTTGAAAACGCAAAGAAACCGGCTTGGAACGAGGTTGCTCTCAACACGCCTTACCATGTGAGCGGCGATGAGACGCTGCTCATCGGATACACCTTCTACGGTTCTGGATCGCCCTTCGGCATCGACGCCGGTCCGGTCGTAACAGGAAAGACCGACTGGGCCAACTTTGGCCAGGGGTGGACCAGCCTGGCAAGCGCTGTGAGCGGATTCAACTACAACATTCTCGTTCACACCTATCTCGAGAAGGCTGAGTCGGCTTCGACGGCCGTTGCTCCCGCTATTGCTCCCGCCGAGAAGATCGGTGGAGAGGCAGCCATCGCAGGTGGCATCTGTCCGATGAAGAAGGCCGTGGCCGCCAAGGCTGCCGCCAATCATCTGCGCCTCGCCTACGCTTATCCCGTGAAGGGTTACCTCGTGTATCGTGTTGCCGCTGGCGACGAGAACGACGAGAGCCGCTGGACGGCACTCACCGCATCGCCTATCAACGCCACATCGTTTGTCGACGATGCTTGGAAGAGCGTGGAGCCCGGCAAGCAGTATCTGTGGGCTGTGAAGGCCGCCTACGTGAGCGGCACCTCAGAGGCCGCATTCACCGAGACGCTCAACAGCGACGGTACGCTGGGTGTGGACGACATCACGACCAATGGCTTCAGCGTGAGCAAGATTGCAGACGGCACCTTCGAGGTAACCGCTCCTGTGGCAGCTACGCTCACCGTAACCTCTGTTGCGGGTGCCGAGGTCTACAGCGGATCGCTCGAGGCTGGCAAGAACGTTGTGAGAATCTACGCCCCGCAGGGCATCTACCTCTTCGGCGCCACCGCCACGGGCTTCCACCAGGTGAAGAAAGTGGTGGTTAAGTAATCGAAAGGTTTATTCTCAATAGGCAATGGAACCGGAACCTCGCCTTCGTGCGGGGTTCACGGTCCCATTTTTCAGTAAAGATCCAATCTCCTTATTTTAATCTCTATGAAAAGGAAATTAACAACCCTTCTCCTCGCCCTGCTTGCGATGGTTCCGGCCTTGGCCGACGACCTCTCGCTGGGCTATTGCGATGGGCAGCAGGTCGACGAGTATGCCTTCAACAACACGCTGAGTGCGCCCTTGCGTGTGCTCAGCGAGATCGTGAGGCGCAAAGTGCTCGTCGAGGAGTTTACCGGTCAGCAATGCTCCAACTGTCCTGCCGGTAGAACCAACATAGAGGAAGGTATGAAGGACGAGGACCATTATGTGATGATAGCCCACCACACGGGCTACGGCACCGACGCCCTCACGGCGCCCGGCACCACCAAGCTCAACTGGTTCTACAACTCGTCGACCACCTACGCCCCCGACCTGATGATCGACCGCAAGGACCTGTCGGCCTACGGCGTGTCGAAGAACGGCAACACCAATCCCACGCCCGTGTTTGTGGTGCCACAGGCAGCGCTCGTGAAGGCCATCTACCAATGGGAGAGCACGCAGGCAGCTCCCGTCTCCATCGCTCTGAAGAGAAGCTACGACGCCACGACGCGACAGCTCACCGTGCAGGTGGGCATGAAGCAGGTGGAGGGGCAGACCATTGGCAACAACCCCGCGCTCACGCTATGCATCATCGAAAACAACATTGTGGCCTACCAGTATCCTGAGGGCGACAACTATGTGCACCAGAAGGCCAACCGCGCCTTCCTCACGCAAGCGCTTGGCGACCCCGTGAGCCTCTCGACCGACGCCCCCCCCTACGCCACCTACACCACCACGCTCGACGCCTCTTGGAAGCCCGAGAACATGGAGATCGTGGCCTTCGTGGCCAACTACGATGAAACCAACTGCACCAACTGCACGGTGTATAACGCCGAGGGGTGCGCGCTTGATGGCAACGATATGGTGGACGGCATCAGCACACCGGAGGTGGCTTCCTCTGCTACGATACAGGCCGTGTACGACCTGCAGGGCGCTCGTCTTGGCGCGATGCGCCGTGGCCTCAACATTGTGAAGTTCAACAACGGCTCAGTTAGAAAAATAATAATCAAATAATAGACAACGATGAGGAAATTTACAAAACATGTTTTCAGCGTACTTGCGTCAGGCCTACTGCTGCTTGCTCCTGCAAACCTCTCAGCCGTGCCCGCTTATCCAGGTAAGATGAAAGTGAAGCAGGCCGACGGCTCTGTGCTGACCATTCAGCTTGTGGGCGACGAGTATGGCCACATGACAACCACGGCCGATGGCTATCCGCTGATCTTCAACATCTCGACACGCAACTATGAGTATGCCGTGGAGGATGCCAACGGACTGAAGGCGAGTGGCATGGCGGCTACCGAGGAAGGCCTACGCACCGCCGACGCCCGCAAACTGCTGGCCTCGGTCGACAAGCAGAAGGTGATGAAGGCGTTTGCCACCCAGTGGACCCAGACGCGCGCTGAGGTCGCCAACGCCCGCAAGGCCACGCTGCAAGCCAAGGCGCCCGCTCGCGTGGTGCGCATCAACGATGTGCCAACCATGGGCAAGCATGATGTGTTGGTGATTCTTGTGCAGTTTGCCGACACCAAATTCACCGACAACAACGTGATGACCGACCCGGTCGACTACTACGACCGCTTCTTCCACGAGGAGGGATTCTCGGAGCATGGCGCAAAGGGATCGGCCTACGATTACTATCGCTTCGCCTCCAAGAACCAGTATGACCCGCAGTTTAAGGTTTACGGACCGGTAACGGTGAGCGGCAAGGCGAGCGACTATGCTGGGTCGAACGGCTCGGCCCTGACCTATAAGATGATACAGGAGGCCGTGCCCCTCGTAAACAGTCAGTATGACGTGGACTTCAGCACCTTCGACACCGACGGGGATGGTGCGGCCGACAATGTCTACTGCATCTATGCGGGCTATGGTCAGGCCGACTCGGGCAACACCAGCACCATCTGGCCCCACAGTTCCAACCTCGACCTGGGCACGGGCCGCGACCGCTCGTTCCTTGTGGACGGCGTGAAGATCGACCGCTACACCGTGTCGCAGGAGGTGAACGGACAGTCGCATGTGCCTGTGGGCATTGGCACCTTTGTGCATGAGTTTGGACATGTGCTGGGATTGGCCGACCACTACAACAATGGGTCGACAGCCTCCATGGGCTATACCAACAACGTGGGCAACTGGGACCTGATGGCGAGCGGTTCGTATAACGACGACCAAAACTGCCCGCCCACCTACTCGGCCTTCGAGCGCTACAGCCTCGGATGGGAAACGCCCGTGGAGCTCACGGCCACGGCCGACAGCCTTGTGACACTCTCGCCTTACACCGATGACGGACAATGCTACCGCGTGTCGGTGCCCAATGAGAAGGGCGAGTATTTCCTCATCGAGAACCGTCAGCAGAAATCGTGGGACACATACCTTCCCGGCCATGGCGTTCTGGTGTGGCATATCGACGAGGACCAGAGCGTGTGGGACAAAAACCAGCCCAACGCCGACGCCAACCACCAGCATGTGGATATTGTGGAGGCGGGCCGTACCATGTCGTCGACCGGATTGCCGACCGATCCCTTCCCCGGCGCCCGCGACGTGAGGAGCTTCAACTTCACCGACTGGAGCGGACGGTCTACCTTCGGCTTCGACTGGGTGGATGAGGCCGCCGACGGCCATGCCTCTTTCATCCTCTCCAATTCGGCCTATCGCTTGCCTTCGCCCGAGGTGACGGTGGATAGCCTCATGGGCACCTCGGCCCGCGTGGCGTGGGGCGAGACACCCCTGGCCAAGACTTACGACGTGATGGTCTACCAAGGCGGCACCAAGGTCGACTCGGTGAAGGCCGCAGCGCCGGGCAGCACTCTCTTCCGTGGCTTGGAGCCCGAGACCACCTATTCGGCCCGTGTGGTGGCCACGCTCTCCACGGTAAAATCCGACACCGCGAGCGTGGAGTTTACCACCCTGCCGCGCCAGATGGAGGAGTGGAAGCCCGAGGC
The DNA here is from genome assembly GCF_018789675.1 of Hallella faecis. Classification (GTDB taxonomy): domain Bacteria; phylum Bacteroidota; class Bacteroidia; order Bacteroidales; family Bacteroidaceae; genus Prevotella; species Prevotella faecis. The sequence continues at coordinate 6,383 of NZ_JAHKBE010000003.1, read as the reverse complement.
GCTTGCCGCCACCGACGTGACGGGCACCTCGTTTACGGCCCATTGGAAGGCGGTGCCCGAGGCCGACGGCTACGAAGTGTCGCTGTTTACCCGCACCCACGACGGGCACGGCAAGATGGGCACAGGCTTCGACGACTTTACCACCTCTGTGCCCAACCTGCCTGAGGGATGGAGCCTTACGGCCAAGCAGGGCCGTAACGACAAGACCTTTGGCGAGGCTGCACCCGCCATCAGGTTGCGTGCCGATAGCGCCAACCTCGTGGTGGCCATACCGGGCAACAGCATCGACTCGCTGCACTTTTGGCACTTCGAGAGTACGGATGGCCTCATCCTGAATGTCGACAAGTATGCCGATGGCGCTTGGAGCAACCTGTGGCAGTTTGCGTCCGACGAGAAGGCATGGCGCACCGAACAGGTCTATGTGGGCGGCGCCGACAGCCTGCGCATCGTGCTAACACGCGCTGAGGGCAAGACGGGTGGCTATGTGCTGCTCGACGATGTTTACCTGTCGTATCTCTTCGACCAGTTTACGTGGAAGCAGACCTTCGCCACCACCGAGACGGGCAGCGACGCCTTCCGTGTGGCCAACGACGGAACCACGCTGAGCTACACGGTGGCCGGCCTGTCGCCCGATGAGGTTTACGGCTATAGCGTGCAGGCGCATCTTGGCGATCGGCTGTCGCTCATGTCGGATACCATCAGCGTCGACACAATGAGCGTTCCTAACGGCATCCATGTGGTTGACGCGGCTTCGCAGCCCATGGCCGTCTACGACCTGCAAGGTCGCCGCGTGGCCACGCTCACAGCTGGAGCGAACGCGGCCGCCGTGCTGCCCAAGGGCATTTATGTGGTGCGCGGCAAGAAGATTGTGGTGAAATAAGCCCTCCAATCATTCATTATTCAGCCCCAACGAATAGGCGCCAATGGTGCCTGTGCGTTGGGGCTTACGGTTAAATTTTGCACGGGGGCTATTTTCTTTTTCGTTTGTTTTGTTTTAAGTTCTTTTCTATTTATCTTTGCAGCAACCAATCGCTAAAACAATCGAATAGACAGGCAAAGAACGTCGCATTCAGACATAACACCATACAACAACCATGACACGACAATACCTATTGGGCTTCGACGTGGGGAGCAGCAGCGTCAAGGCATCGCTCGTCGATATCGATAGTGGCCAGTGCGCCGCATCAGCCTTCTACCCCGAGACCGAAGCGCCCATCAAGGCCGTAAAGTCCGGATGGGCCGAGCAAGACCCCAACATGTGGTGGGAAAACGCAAAGCGAGCCCTCGCCACCATTATGGGCCAAACGGCATGCAAGGGCTCTGACATAAGGGCCATCGGCATTTCCTACCAAATGCACGGACTGGTATGCGTAGACCGCAACCTCAACCCGTTGCGCGACAGCATCATCTGGTGCGACTCGCGAGCCATTCGCTATGGAGAGCAAGCGTTCGACAGGCTCGGAGCCGACTATTGCCTGAGCCACCTGCTCAACTCGCCCGGCAATTTTACCGCGGCCAAGTTGGCGTGGGTGCGTAGCAACGAGCCGCAATGCTTCGAGCGCATCTACAAGATCCTGCTGCCTGGCGACTACCTCGCCATGAGGTTGAGCGGAGAGCCATGCACCACCATCAGCGGACTATCGGAGGGCATATTCTGGGATTTCAAGGAGCGAAAGGTGTCGCAACCGTTGCTCGATGAGTTCGGCATAAGCCAAAGCCTCATACCCCATGTGGTACCAACCTTTGGCATACAGGGCAGGGTGACGGCACAGGCCGCCGCCGAGACTGGGCTGGCCGAGGGAACCCCCATCGCCTATAGGGCAGGCGACCAGCCCAACAACGCGCTCTCGCTCAATGTGCTCAACCCCGGAGAGATTGCCGCCACGGCCGGCACATCGGGCGTGGTGTATGGCGTGCTGGGAAAGGTCGACTACGACCCGAAGAGTAGGGTGGGAACCTTCGCGCACGTCAACTACACACCGTCGACCACAAGGCTCGGCGTGCTGCTCTGTGTAAATGGAACAGGATGTCTCAACTCATGGATTCATCGCAATATGGCACCCGACCTGACGTATCCGGAGATGAACCAACTGGCCAGCATGGCACCCATTGGAAGCGATGGCGTGACCATCATTCCCTTTGGCAACGGAGCGGAGCGTGTGCTCGAAAACCAGGAGACGGGATGCGACATACAGGGAATCAACTTCAACAAGCACAATCGTTCCCACATCATACGTGCAGCACAGGAGGGAATCGTGTTCTCGTTCTGCTATGGCATGGAGATTATGAGAGGCATGGGAATGAACATCAAGAAGATTAACGCCGGAAACGCCAACATGTTCCTCAGTCCGCTCTTCAGGCAAACACTTGCCAGCACCACCGGGGCAACCATCAATCTCTACCAAACCGACGGAAGCGTGGGAGCGGCAAAGGGCGCTGGCATGGGATGTGGCATTTACAAAGACAGCAACGAGGCTTTCGCCACGCTCAAGAAGCTACACGTGGTGGAACCAGAGGCCACCAAGGAAAGCCTGTACCAAGAAGCGTACGGGCGATGGAAAGAAGCACTTGACAACAAACTTAACAACAAACTAAGTTAATTTTAAAACAATTATGGCAAAAGAGTTTTTTCCCCAAATAGGTGTCATCCCATTTGAGGGCCCCGAAAGCAAGAATGTAATGGCCTTTCATTACTACCAGCCAGAGAAGGTGGTGATGGGCAAGAAGATGAAAGACTGGCTCAAGTTTGCAATGGCCTGGTGGCACACTCTCGGACCGGCATCGGGCGACCAGTTTGGTGGCGCCACACGAAGCTACGAGTGGGACAAGGCCGACAACGCCCTGCAGAGAGCCAAGGATAAGATGGATGCCGGATTCGAAATCATGCAAAAGCTCGGCATTGAGTATTTCTGCTTCCACGATGTGGACCTCATCGATCCCGCCGACGATATCGACGAGTATGAGGCCAACATGAAGGCCATCACCGATTATGCCCTCCAAAAGATGGAGGCAACCAACATCAAGTTGCTTTGGGGAACGGCCAACGTGTTTAGCCACAAGCGCTACATGAATGGAGCCGCTACCAACCCCGACTTTGACGTGGTGGCGAGAGCCGCCGTGCAGATCAAGAACGCCATCGACGCCACCATCAAGCTTGGAGGTGCCAACTATGTGTTCTGGGGTGGACGCGAGGGTTACATGTCGCTGCTCAACACCGACCAGAAACGTGAAAAGCAGCATCTCGCACAGATGCTCACCTTGGCACGCGACTACGCTCGCGCCAAGGGATTCGAGGGCACCTTCCTCATTGAGCCTAAGCCTATGGAACCCACCAAGCACCAGTATGACGTCGACGTGGAAACCGTAGTGGGATTCTTGCGTGCACACGGCCTCGACAAGGATTTCAAGGTGAACATCGAGGTGAACCACGCCACACTCGCCGGACACACTTTCGAGCATGAGCTCGCCGTGGCTGTCGACAACGGCGTGCTCGGATCGATCGACGCCAACAGAGGCGACGCGCAAAACGGATGGGACACCGACCAGTTCCCCATCGACAACTATGAGCTCACGCAGGCCATGATGCAAATCATACGCAACGGTGGACTCGGCAATGGCGGTTCCAACTTCGACGCTAAGTTGAGACGCAACAGCACCGATCCGGAGGACATCTTCATTGCCCACATCTCGGGCATGGACGCCATGGCCCGCGCCCTCGAGAACGCCGCCGCCATACTCACCGAGAGCCAGCTGCCCGCCATGCTTAAGGAGCGCTACGCCAGCTTCGACCAAGGAGAGGGCAAGCAATTTGAAGAGGGGAAACTCAACCTCGAGCAACTCGTAGATTACGCCAAGAAGAACGGTGAGCCGAAGCAAACGAGCGGCAAGCAAGAGAAATACGAAACCATCGTTGCGCTCTATGCCAAGTAAACCCTAAGAAAGCAACGATGGCGCCGCGCATATCGTAGCGCCAATCAACCCAAACCCAAAAGGACCAAGCCTCCCCAGGCCTGGTCCTTTTTTGGTATAAGCCCGCACCTGCTGTGGGTGCTCCGTGGGGGCACATCAATAGCCGTGGAAGCGTAGCATTTGCTGAGCCATTGGGTCGCCGGCGTTGGCGGCTTTGCGCAAGAGCCGGAGGCCCTTGGAGGTGTCGGTGGGGCCGCCACGCCCTTCAAGGAGCACGAGGCCGTAGAGGGCGTCGCCCAGGGTGAAGCCGAAGTAGGCCACACGTTCCAGTAGGCGGCGGGCACGATGCTCGTCGTCGTTCGAGTTGTTGTGTAGCAACAGGTGGGCGAGGTTGCAAGAGGCTTGTGCATAGTTGGCGCCCATGTAGCGTGCGCCTTCTCCTTCCCACTTGCGGTGCTTGATGTAACGCATGTAATAGCTGATGGCCCATCGCTTGTTCTCGCGGCCGTATTGCGCATAATAGTGCATGTGGCCCAACCAGAGGAGCGACTCGTCGCAATGGTCCTCGCTCCGTTTGAACCAATCGTAAGCCTTATCGTAGTTGGGTTTCACCTGGTGGCCCATCACAAGGAACAGGGCCTTCATGTTCATGGCCAAGTATTGGCCCTCCTCGGCGGCCTTCGAGAAATAGCGATACGCCTGCTGGCCATACCAATTGGGGGAGTGACTGCCCGGAAGATCGGCTATCTCGTAATCGTCGTAGTTTACGTAGCACTCGTTGTAGAGGCAGGCCAGCCATAGGTGCGTGTCGCGCCAATGGGGCGTGAAATGGTCGCTTACGGCCACCACCAACTCGTGGGCCGACCGCAGGTTGTGGTATTCTGTTTCGAATGTCACGTCGTCCTCGTCGATTTCTTCGTCATCTTCGTACTCATCGTCTTCGTCAATTTCGTCGTCATCTTCGTACTCGTCGTCTTCGTCGTCTTCGTCGCAATCCTCATCCTCGTCGGTTTCGTCGCAGTCGTCTTGGCTCTCCTCATCCTCCAAGTCGTCCTCGTCCTCGCAGTCGTCGGTTTCGTCCTCATCATCGCCATCGCCATCCTTGTAGCATATCCAGGCAAAGTAGACCAGTATGTCGTCGATGCACGGCGTGGAAGGCCGATTGCGGACCTCATCTATGCAGCAGAAGAGCAATTCGCGGGCCAACTCATACTCCTCTTCCTCGATGAGCTGATGGAGCATACCGCCCACATCATATTGCTCCGGCGCGAAGTTGTGTTTCACGCAGAGCGCCATATTGTCGATCCAAAACCTTACCTCGCGGGCGCGCTCGGCATCGGGATCCAGTTCGGTGAGCACATCCGGGTCGGTTTCGTCCTCGAGCTCCATCATCTTGCGTGCCCAGGCGCTCGTCGCTTCGTCGTAGCGGGCGGCGGAGGGTTGGTCGTCCTTGGGGTTGACGGTTGGTTCCGGCAGGGGCTTGTCGTACACCTTGGTGATCTTGTCGGCTTTCGCCTGCTTGCGTTTGAAGAAATCGAATAGGCTCATCGTAGGGTGGTTTGAAGGTGGGTTAATAATGCGGTGGGGTTTATGTTGCAAATGTATATAAAAAAAGGCAGACTAAAGAAATTTTGGATGTTGAATGTGGAGCGGGGAATGATGTTGTTGTTGAATGTGGAAGGCGCCATCACGAGCCGAAGCTTCTCGTCCTCATGCGTAATGCCGAAGCATACCGCCCTCGCCTTGGGCGAATAGGCTTCGACAAGCGTTGCCAGAGCGGCAGCGTCGTTGGCCTTTGCCCGCTTTGCGATCTCCTCTGTTTCCATGATTGTGGCTCCCCTTAATAGGATAAGGATAACCCGCAGATGACTGCACGACACCCTGTTAATAATCATTAACGGCAACCCCCACACACTATTATGGCGAATGCGGAGTGTGTGGTAAAACGCTCCGTACAAGGGATTAAGCCTTGCCATCGACAAAAAGTCCACCGTACCATTTGGGTGCCGTGGACATTCTTATTTTCCAACGCGATGGGGGAGAATCAGCGTGGTTGTTCTATGCCTAAGCGTTCGCGTATCGCCAATGCTGCGTTATACATATCTTCGCTTTCATTAAACCGTTGAGTATCGTAATAAAGAATAGTCAGGTTACAATATGAATCAGCCAAGACTGGCTCGTATGCCTACGGATTGGCTTCTGCCAACCGTTTGCGGATTTCTAACGCCGCCTTGTACATTTGTTCGCTTTCCGCAAAACGCTGGGTGTCACTATACAAAACGGCTAAATTGTTGTAACTTCTTGCTAAGTCAGGCTCATAGGCCTGAGGATTGTCCTTAGCCAAACGTTCACGTAACGCCAATGCCAACTTGAACATTGCTTCGCTTTCCGCAAAACGTTGGGTGTCACTATACAAATTGGCTAAATTGTTGTAACTTCTTGCCAAGTCAGGCTCATAGGCCTGTGGATTGTCC
>NZ_JAHKBE010000039.1 GCF_018789675.1 Hallella faecis | reverse complement strand
TTGATAATTAACGCTTTGGCCCTTTCAGGGCGCACCAATGACAACACGATAATACGCAGGGTGTCGCTTCGCTTTGCCCTGGGCTATGCGCTTTTTGGGCTTTCAGCCCGCTTTCAGACGCATGTAAAACCCAATGGTCACCAGGGCGATACCATGCGCTATGCGCTTATACCCCTTCGGGTCGCATGTTCACGCATTTAATGGATGAGCCTTTTTATGAGCGTATGAGCATGTTTTTTGTGTTCCTTGGTGCGTTTTTGGTTCGAATGAGCACGATTCAGGGGTTGGGGGTGTTGCACGTTTGGCTTATTTCTTCTATTTTTGCTGTTTTTGATAGTTGTCTTGACTTGCTTTTGTGAGTTTGACAAGTTTGTTAATTTAAACAAGAAGATGAAATTGATTTTTGAAGTATTTTCTTTGTGTTGTTCTTGGTTAGTTGGCTAACGCCCATCTTGGCATAGGCAACCTGCCACGAGTTTTCATAGCTCGATTTAAGAATGGAGTAGCCTTAAAGATTTCATCCAAGTCAAAGTAACGTCTTAGTGGCTTGCGAAAACTACGAAATGAAGGCTTGTGTTGTCCAACCATTGTTTTGTAGTTTTTTCTTTCACATAAGCACCATGTTGTTGCGTTTAGGCACACATGCTGACGAACAGGCACGTACAGCGTTGGTGCGTGTTGTGTAATTGCTTGTTACCACTTACCTTTGCATAAGAAAAGCAGCTCATTGCTAACCTAATGAGTCTGTAGGAACAATTATTGTCTTACCCATTAATCATTCAAATTATGAAACAAACAAAATGGTTTTTTATCCTGATGGCCTTCGTGTTGTGTCTCGGGGGATTGACAGCTTGCGGCAGTGACGACGACCCTGAAGAGGGTGGAGGCGGTTCAGGCAGTGACGTTGTTAATACCGACGCTGCCCGCTATGAGATCACCGATCCCAACGCCGACATCTCATTCATCGAACTTACTGAAGGTGGCCAATACTTCGTGGGTGGCGATGAGTCGGACTATGGTGCCAAGCCCATGATGGCACGCCGCGCTGACCAGCGCGCCGCCGAGTCTTCAGACGACGGTCTCCACTATGGCGACTACACCAAGGGCGCCAACGGCGAGTATGTGCTCAACGGCTATGGCACGCTGACCGTAACGAAGAACGGCGAGGTCTATGAAGTGAAGATCGTTCCTGAGGGATCAACCACCACAAAGAGCTACAGCGCCCGTAAGGTGACGTCGACCGAGCCTATTAGCTCTACGGCCAAGAATCTCTGCCGCACATGGAAGTTCCAGAGCGTCGCCTATTCGTTTAAGATGGGAAGTTATACCGTATTCGATCTCAAGGCCAACAGCATGCGTGAGATCACCATACAAATGAAGGCAAAGATGAAAGAACTCGCCTCGAAGAATGGTGAGGAATGGACCCAGGAAGACGAGGATGAATGGAACGAGCAGATTGAGTATGCCTATGAGGGCCAGCCTGAGCGTCTCACGTTTACGGGCTCAGGTTATATGTATATTCGTTTCGGTGACAACGACGTAGAGCCTTACATGTGGCGCATGTCTGGCAACAAACTCCAGAGATGGAATTGGGATGAAGAGGCATGGAGCAACGATTTCTTCTTGTCGATCGACGATACCGCTCTTGAGGAAGGCTCATCAGAAACTGTTTCCGAAGTGAAAGGTAATACCCTGACCATTACCCAGACCCTCCGTGGCTCTGAAGGTGGTGTGATTAAGTATTCTATGACCTTTTCCAAGTAAACCATGCGCATAATACCTTCCGCAGGATTCCACCACCGAGCTATTCTGACAGGCTCTAACGTGATGCGAACCCTGCGGAAGTTGCATTTATAGGTCATATTCACATTTTTCATGCATTTATGCGAAAAAAGTCTATGGAATATTTGGAATTGTGAAATAAAAGCACTACCTTTGCACCGCATTTGGAAAACAGATGTGGTGAGGTTAACAAAACCAAGGAAGTTTGGGTGAGTGGCTGAAACCAGCAGTTTGCTAAACTGCCGTGCGCGTTAGCGTACCGGGGGTTCGAATCCCCCAGCTTCCGCAACGTTTTCTCTTTGCAAGAGATGCTTGAAACAGGCTCGGTTCATCTAACGGTTAGGATACAAGATTCTCAATCTTGGCATAAGAGTTCGATTCTCTTACCGAGTACACGCTTGTTGCTTTTGCAACGTATAGCTAACGATGGTGGATTCATCTAATGGTTAGGATACAAGATTCTCAATCTTGGCATAGGGGTTCGATTCCCCTATCCACTACCTTGAAACTCTGACTGGTAACGGTCAGAGTTTTTTTTGTGCCCCTATTTCCCCCTTTTCAGATTGTCGCCAAACCAAAATCATCAGGCCGGGCACGACGGCTCCGCCTGATGATTCGTGGTTCCCATGCCTTTTTGTGAAACCTCCTGGTTGTTGCCCGGAAGGCGTGTCGCGGATAGGGTGGGGCGGCAGATTACTCTATGACCCTCACATATCCCTCCTTGCGCGGCTTGGCAGGCTTCGGCTCCATGGCGGGGTAGCCGAGGGCGATGTGACCTATTCCCTCGCAATCGTCGTCGATGCCCCATTCCTTGAGCAGCTGCTTGCCGCGTTCGCTTTCAAACACCTCCTTGGCGCGGTGAATCCAGCAAGCGCCAAGTCCTATGGCGTGGGCGGCGTTAAGCATGTTGCCCATCACCAGCGAACCGTCGTTCATATAGGTGTTTCTCGATTTGCTGGCCAGCACCACGATGATGACCGGGGCGTTGTAGAACGGGTCGGCGTGGGTGCCCAACACCTCGGCGTTCATCTTCGACAGTTCATCGCGGAGAGCCTTGTTCTTTACCACCACGATGTAGGGCGACTGCATACCCATGCCCGTGGGTGCGGCAGTTCCCGCTTTTGTCACCTTGTCAATCTCGTCTTGCGAAGGCATCTGGTCGGTGAATCCTTTGATGCTTCGACGTGTGTACAATGCTTCTAATGCTTCCATATTTCAATCCTTTATGACTTTTGTCTTTTGCTATGGCCATTCCGCCAGCATGCGGCGCAGCCACTGTTGTGCGTCCCCTTTTATCTCCTTGTGTGATATTGCTTGTAAGGAAGATGGTGCGCAAGGCATGGCAAATGTAGCAAGAAAATCTGAGAGACGTGTGGTTTTGGGGAATAGTAATCGTGTGATCGGACCATTTTTTGATTTGTTTCCAATTTAGCGTAAGGTTTCTGTTCACATATTTGTGAATCCCGATTGTTGTTGTTATCTTTGCATTTGAGATTAACGTGTCATGCAAATTAACTTTAGAGAAGTTTACCTGAAGGATTTATATGTAGATGGCAAAGCCTATGATAAGTAAATGAGGAAGAAATATGCGTCAGATAAGAGAAGATATGATCGTAAATAATTTGGAGCCTTTCGAACCTACCCATCCTGGTGAAGTCATAAAGGATGAGATAGCGTATCGTGGCGTTACCCAACGTCAGCTTGCTCAAGAGATAGGTGTGTCCTGTTCATTACTCAATGAGGTTCTGAATGGTAAACGAGCTATGAATGCACATCTCGCTATGCTGATAGCTGCTGCTCTTGGACTTGATGCTGAGCCTTTGCTAAATTTGCAGACGAGGTACGATATGATATCTGCGAAGCGAAACCCATCGTTCATGCAGCGTATCCAAGCGATTCGCAAGATAGCCGCCGCGCTCTGATCCGTATTTCGCCACCCGCTTCGCCTGGTTATGGCCCCATTTCCCATTGCACATTCGTTTTGATTTGTGCATGATTATGGGGTAAATGCGTGGTAAAACACAATTATTTGCACATTATTGCCTATAAGTGTGCAAAATGTTATACCTTTGCACTGCCATTTGAAACATGAATGTAGCAGAATGGCAGTTTAAGGCAAGAACAATATCATTTTATCTAAATAGAACATTATGTCTTTTAATTTGTTGAAAGGAAAGCGCGGTATCATCTTCGGCGCATTGAACGACGCATCGATTGCGTGGAAAGTGGCAGAGCGTGTGGTAGAAGAGGGCGCACAGATTGTGTTGACCAATACCGCCGTGGCTTGTCGCATGGGCACCATCGACGAGTTGGCCAAGAAGACCAACGCCACCATCATCCCTGCCGACGCGACGTCGATTGAGGACCTCACCGCCCTGTTTGAGAAGGCCCAGGAGGCCATGGGCGGCAAGATCGATTTTGTGCTCCACTCATGTGCCATGAGCGTGAACATGCGCAAGAAGCGCACCTACGACGATTTGGATTATTCGTACCTGAGCAAGACGCTCGATATCTCAGCCATCTCGTTCCACAAGATGCTTCAGGTGGCCAAGAAGCTCGACGCCCTGAACGACAACGCCTCTGTGTTGGCGCTCACCTATGTGGCTTCTCACCGCACCTTCTTCGGCTACAATGATATGGCCGACGCCAAGTCGCTGCTCGAGTCGATCGCTCGCAGCTTCGGCTACATCTATGGTCGCGAGAAAGGTGTTCGCATCAACACCATCTCCCAGTCGCCCACGTTCACCACAGCCGGCAGCGGCATCAAGGGCTTCGACGGCCTCTACGATTTCTCCGACCGCATGTCGCCCCTTGGCAACGCCAGCGCCGACGAGTGTGCCGACTATTGCGTCGTTATGTTCTCCGACCTCACGAAGAAGGTCACCATGCAGACGCTCTTCCACGATGGAGGTTTCTCAAGCATGGGTATGTCGCTCCGTGGCATGACCCAGTACAACAAGTCGTTCATCGACGAGAACCGCGACGAAACAGGTAAGATCATCTACGGATAATGCTCCGTTGTCCGTCCCTATCATCCCCCGTTCTCCCTTCTTGTTCAGAGAAGGGCGAACGGGGGATCATCGTTTCTGCCCATCGCGCCGCATGGCATCTGTGATCGTCTGCGATCTGTGGGCGAATTCTCCCATTTGCTTTTTCAAGCGCATTGGGCGCTTAGTTGTCTCCCACAGATCTCTCAGATTTGCACAGATGCATTTCACGTCCAGCCTGCGAAAGAATCCGTGCTCATCCGTCGCGCCGGCGGCGCATCAAAAACCAAGCAGTAGGACGCGGAGCAAGAGTAAAGAATCCGTGAAAAGACCGATCCGTGCGCATCGGTGAAATTACCTCCCTTTGGTCGGTGGGGCTTCGCCGAGTCTCGTGTTTTTTGATAAAAGCACCCCGAATGGCATCTGTGTTGCTCCGCGCGATCTGTGGGAGACCCCTATCATCCCGCATGGTCATTCCCCATTCCGCATCCGAAGGAAACACTTAACATTCAACATCCCACATCCCACATTATTAATATTCTCCTCTGCAATATCCGTTACACCCCTGTTATTTTTGTGGAAAGTCAAAAATAATTAAGAGGATTCAGCGTTTTATTAAAAAAATCTTATATCTTTGCATAGGATAGGCTACGCTCGGCATAACATTCAAGTAAACTTGATGTTCTGCTCTCGTTGGCACTATCCGTAAACGAAACGATGCACAAGGCCACGGCCTTAAGCCATCGTTAGGGGGACTTTAGGGCAATCTCAGTGTAGGGAAGGCTTGTTGTACCCTCTCGCTATTTCGTTCACATTAGACCTGTGTGAAGCTTCTGAAAGCCAGTGCCTCCATGGACCCACTAATCGTGACATCCGTTTTCATGCAGCCGTGCCCACTCCGAGGTGCGGTGTCCCCCCGCTATTCTCTCAACTAAAGGCAATGCTCAACCAAGATCAAGTGCAGTGGTTCCCCATGCGAGTAACCTATGGCCGCCAACTCTCCGTGAAGGCATTCCTCGACGATGAGGGAGTGGAGAATTTCCTGCCCATGAAAACGCAACTCAGCAAGCAAGGCCACCACATCGTGCGCAAGCGCGTGCCCGCCCTGTCAAACCTCATCTTCGTGCGCACCACCATGCGACACCTCACCCACCTCAAGCAGACGCGCACCGGCGCCGAGCCCCTTCGTTACATGGTGCGACGTGCGCTCCATCCCGACCAGGCCCCTGGCGAGGTCATCGTGGTGCCCGACCGCCAGATGGCCAATTTCCTCCTGGTGGCCGCCGGACCCGAGGACGAGTTTACCTACCTCGAGCCCGCCGAGATGAACGGCCATGAGCAGGGGCGCGTCAAGATCGTGTCGGGCCCGTTCCAAGGCGTCGAGGGCGTCGTCAAGCGCATCCACGGCAACAAGCAAGTGGTGGTGGAACTCGAAGGGCTCGGTGGCGTCACCATCCATTTCGTACCCAAAAACTTCATGATGCGCAGCGAGCCATAGCCCGCACCGCATCCCCAACCACCCCTATAGCCCATGACACGCGACGAACGCTGGAACCAGATGTGGGACGCCGTGATGCTCTTCCTCAAGGAGAACAAGCGGCGCCCGTCCAAGTACAAGCCCGAGGAGCACGACCTCCGCAACTGGGTGAAATACAATGTCAAGCGCATGCGCAGTGGACAGATGCCCGCCAACCGCCTTGAGCGCATGCAGCAGCTGCTCGACGAGGGTGAGCGCCTGCGCCGCGTCAACCAGCACGTCTACACCCATCCCGAGACCCAAAGTCTCATCCACACACCTAACACCTAAACACCTCATACCATGGCGTATCCTTACGACTACCTCATCGTGGGCTCCGGCCTCTTCGGTGCCACCTTCGCCCACTTCGCCCATAAGCGAGGCGCCCGTTGCCTTGTCATCGACAAGCGCCCGCACCTCGGCGGCAACGTCTATTGCCAGGATGTGGAGGGCATCCACGTCCACCAGTATGGCGCCCACATCTTCCACACCTCCAACAAGCGCGTGTGGGACTTCGTCAACAGCATCGTGCCCTTCAACCGATACACCAACTCGCCCGTGGCCAACTACCAGGGACGGCTCTACAACCTGCCGTTCAACATGAACACGTTCTACCAGATGTGGGGCGTGGTAACACCCGAGGAGGCCGCCGCCAAGATTGAGGAGCAGCGCGCCGAGGCTCTGGCCAAGATGCGCGCCGAGGGAGCCACCGAGCCGCGCAACCTCGAGGAGCAGGCCCTCGCGCTCATCGGCCGCGACATCTACGAGCGTCTCATCAAGGGCTACACAGAGAAGCAGTGGGGGCGCCAGTGCACCGAGCTGCCCGCCTTCATCATCAAGCGACTGCCTGTGCGGTTGGTCTACGACAACAACTATTTCAACGACCTCTACCAAGGCATTCCCGTGGGAGGCTACAACCGCCTCATCGACGGACTGCTGGAGGGCGTCGACACCCGCACCAACACCGATTTCTTCGACGACCGCGCCCATTGGGAGCAGATGGCGCCGACGATCGTCTACACCGGCCAGCTCGACGAGTTCTTCGAGTACCGTTACGGCCACCTCAACTTCCGCACCGTGCGCTTCGAGACCGAGGTGAAGCCGCAGCCCAACTACCAAGGCAACGCCGTGGTAAACTACACTGATGCCGCCGTGCCCTACACCCGCATCATTGAGCACAAGCACTTCGAGCAGTTCGGCCAGCAGGTCTACGACAACCCCCACACCGTCATCAGCCGCGAGTACAGCACCGAGTGGCAGCCCGGCATGGAGCCCTACTACCCCGTCAACGACGAGGCCAACAACGCCCTGGCCGACCGCTACCGCGCCTTGGCCGCCACCCTCTCACCCTCCGTCATCTTCGGTGGCCGCCTCGCCGAATACAAATACTACGACATGGCCCCCATCATCGAAAAGGTCATGGGGATGTGGGAGTGAGTAAAATTGCAAAAGTGCTAATCCGTTTGATATGTTGCCTTTATTATCTATCATAGTTCCTGTATATAATGTCGAACCGTTCTTGCTTTCTTGTGTGAGAAGCATATTGTGCCAGACTTTTAGAAATTACGAAATCATTCTTGTAGATGATGGTAGTAAAGATAAGTCGGGATTCTTGTGCGATCAGGTAGCTGAGAGTCATGCTCAAGTTAAAGTAGTTCATCAAGAGAACAAAGGTTTGTCGGCAGCTCGTAACGTTGGTTTACGGTTGGCTAAAGGCGAATGGGTGATGTTTGTTGATTCTGATGATGAATTGTACGACGAACATTGCTTGAAAGGCATAATGGAGCGAACTCAAAATGTGGATATGGTAATGTGCGGTCATTCTAACATAGGTATCTCTGGTGCAGATGTTACGGAATATCCAGCCAAAGTGAATGAAGTGATCAGCGCAAAGAAATATGCACGATACCTTCTTGATTTCTCATATGGTTATTTGGGCTATGTTTGGGCTAAGGTCTATAGAAGAACGTTATTAGAACACAATTCTATTATCTTTAATGAATCTTTGAATTTCTGCGAAGATCAGCATTTTGTAGTGCAATGCCTTTGTGTTTCGCAGGATATTAAGATTTGCCTTGATAATACTTTGTCGGTTTATAAGTACTTCATTCGTAAGAATAGCGTCATGTCCTCGCTTAAGAAAGGGTATAATCCAAAGTTTTTCCCAGATTTCGAGGCTTATAAGCAAATTGCAGAATTATTGCATGAGCGTTTCCATGATCCTTTAATTGATAATTTAGCTCTTAATAATCTTTGTGGTTCAGGTTATCGTATCCTTGGAATGATGGCAGCATGTAAATTCACATGTCCTGAACAGAAGGAATATATATTAGAAGAACTTCAGAAATTTGAGGATAAAAAGCAGATTGAGAAGAAATGTCATCGTTCACACATCAATACATTATTGTGTATGATGAGAGATAACTTGACTAATGCCTGTAAAGAGGAAAAGGTAAAAGTTATATCTCAATGGATGAGAAGCAGCGAATGTCAATTCCGCTATCTGAGTCAAAGGTGGAAGGTGGTGTACATTATATATAAGGTGTTTGGTAAACGAGGCTTGTTGCTTTTGGGGGATAGATTTTAGCTGTTTCCAAGGTAAACTTCCTCATTAAATCATATTAAAAGCTATATAGTATGGCAAAACTTGAAATATTCATTGCGGCGCATAAGCCATGCGAGAAATTCGGCGACGATGCTTACCGGCTTCTTCACGTGGGGGCAGCAAGGCATCCCGACGTACATATCGACGGTGCTGTTAAAGATGATGATGGTCCCGACAACATATCATTGAAGAATGATACCTATTGTGAGTTGACCGCGTTGTATCATATATGGAAAAACATTCACGACGTAGATTACACGGGATTGTGCCATTATAGGAGATTCTTCGTAAGAAAGGACACAATTGCCAAGAATCCCAATGACATTATTCTTAGTCAGCAGGAGATTCTTACTCTGTTAAACGATTACGATGTCATTATGGCAATGCCAACTCCAAAGACCTATGGAACGGGAGGATTTATAACAAACCCGCTCGATTTGCCCGAGCAGTTCTTTTATCGTTGTATCTTGCCGTCTGTCAAGGCGCTCTACCCCGAGTATGCTGACGCTTACGCGCAGGAGTTCTTCATCCCCAAGTTGTCATGTTTCAACATGATGATCTGCAGCAAGGCGCTCTTTGATCAGTATTGTGAATGGCTTTTTGCCATTCTCTTTGATGCGGAAAAGCGATGGAACGAATGGGGGATAGGTGTTGCGCCTCGTGAAATGGGGTATATTTCAGAGTTCTTGCTCAACACATGGGTACGCCATCAAGGCCTCAAGGTTTGTCGCAAACCCGTTTACTTGATTGAGGATAGCAACAAACTGGGCTTTAAGGTGCATTACACCTTAAGTAAATTAGGATTGGGATGCCTGAACCCAGTGGCTGATAAAGTTTATGGTAAACTAAAGGGAAAGAAGAGCTGATGCCTTGCCATAACTAAACCTTTATCACTTAGCAAATCAAGAATGCAGCAATCTGATTTAAAGAAAAAGACGGTATCCGGAATAATTTGGAAATTCATGGAAAAGTTTTCCATTCAATTTCTGGTTTTTTTGCAAAGCATCATTATGGCTCGTTTACTCTCACCTTCCGATTATGGCTTGGTGGGTATGGTGGCTATATTGAATGGTATCTGCGCAATACTTGTTGATTCTGGGCTAACTAATGCTATTATACGTAAGAAGGATCCCACGAAAGAAGACTTTTCTACGATATTCATCTTTAATGTGGGGATGAATCTTCTGATGGCTGGACTGATGGTGGTGTGTGCCCCGCTATTTGCTACATTCTATAATCAGCCGACGCTTAAATACATCATATTCCTTTTTGCTCTGCAGAGCGCAAGCGGCTCCCTTCTAGCCGTTCAGGGAGCAAAGATGACTATTGATTTGCGTTTTAAGGCACTTGGTCTAATAAATGTCATTACTACCGTTATGGTAGGCATCATCTCTGTGGTGTTGGCTTTTATGGGCTATGGTGTTTATGCATTGGTCATTCCTAATATTGTGGCTATGTATATTCGGTTTGCTTTGTACTACTACTACCAGCATTGGTTTCCTGGACTTGCATTTTCATGGAAATCGTTCAAGGAGTTGTTTGGCTATGGCTCTAAAATGATGGTCTCAAACTTAATAAACTGCATATTCAACAATATATACCCTATTGTAATAGGAAAAAAATTCTCGCCTGCTGACTTGGGATATTACACGCGTGGACAGGGCTATGCAGCTTTGCCGTCATCAACGGTTTCCGATGTGATAACCAATGTCACCTTACCAATTCTTAGTAAGGTGCAAGAAGATACGGCATCGTTGGCATCCATATATCGTCGCATGCTTCGAGTTTCAGCTTACGTGGTTTTCCCTGTCATGGTGTGGTTAGCGGTTATGGCCAAGCCAGCAGTTGTATTGATGATTTCGAGCAAGTGGATACCCTGTGTGGAGTATTTGCAGATATTGTGTTTCTCCATGATGTGGCTGCCTATTATCTCTCTAAATCAGAATTTGCTTCAAGCTAAGGGGTTTTCTAATCTCTATTTGCGAATTACAGTTTTTGAGAAAGCACTTCTTGTTCTTGTTTTGGTAGTTACCATACCTTTTGGTTTGAGGATTATGTGTTTCGGAAGTGTGGTGGTCACATACCTTACGTTAGGAATAAACACATACTACACCGGAAAAATAATAAATTTCGGCTTTTTCAAGCAATTAAAGGACTTTATGCCGTTTCTTTTGGCTTCAATAGTTATGGGAGGAAGTATGTTCTTGGTCTCTACGTTGTTTGTTAATTATCTTGTTATGCTATTGGTGGCAAGCATTGTAGGTTTGGGAGTCTATCTTGTAGAGACGAAATTGTTCAAGTTTGAGGAGCTTGGGTATATAACAAATATTGTAAAGGAGAATGTTTTAAAACGATAATTAATTTCCACTATGAATTCAGTGAGTATGCCTACGACTCGTATTTTCTATCTTGATGCTCTAAAGGCCTTCGCTATGTTGTTGGTGGTAATGGGGCATATAGATTACCTATGGTCAAACCATGGCGTTGCAACCATTTATCTCCCAATTCTATTGGTGTTCCACATGCCATTGTTTATGGCGTTAAGTGGCTATGTTACCAATGTGGAGAAGTTCAAGTTGGCTAAAAGAGCAAAATTACTGATACCATTCTTTGTATTTGGATTTGTTTTTATGGCCATTAATCATGTTACGTTTTTAGAATTGATTAGGCCAGAAGCCAAATTCGGTTGGTTCCTATATGTCTTGTTTGCTTTTTGTTTCTTTTTAGCACTGATAAGGGCTAGCAAGCAAAACCTATATGGCGGGATGGTCGTAGTCGAAATAGTATTGATGGGTCTGCATTTTTGTTTGCATCGAACCACTCTTGGCACTACGTTGTCTACGGACCACATGTTCCAGTTATGGCCATTCTTCTGTTTGGGAATTATCCTAAGAAGAGGCCTGTTCTCGTATATATTGAAAAACAAATTGCAGATATCCCTTATCGGCGTTTCCGTGATATTGATTATTTGTGGAGCGAAATGCATTTTGGAATTACGGGGAACTTTAGATATTTATTGTAATGATCTAATGTCACTTTTTATTGTTCCCCTTTTCTTCCTTTTGTTCCACGAGTTGCAACACTGGATGAAAGACAGAAATAGCAAGGTGAAGAGTCTTGTTAAGCGTTCTGTGCAGTTGATTGGTGTGAATACTCTGCAGATTTATGTTTTGCAGTATTTCTCTTTTAGACTGTTTGATTATTTATCCAATAACACCTTGTCACAGTTTACCTTAAACAACGAATGGCTGATGAGTCCTGTGATAGCATTGGCACACTGTTATTTTTGCGTGCTTGTGACAATTTTGATAAATAAACTAAAACTTGGATTTGTCTTTGGAAGGAAAATATGGCCAACAACCAAATTGAGATATGGCTCAGCTTGTTCGGAAGCAAGAATGTAGTTAGTAAATTATAGTTGTATTAATATTATTAATAATCATATGGAAAAACTATTGTCAATAATCATTCCTATATATAAGGTTGAGGAATATATAGGTCAATGCTTGGAGTCTGTTCTCATCCCAGACGTTTCCCTTAGAGAAAGAATTGAGGTGGTTGCTGTAAACGATGGAACCCCTGACCATTCTGCGGATATGGCTAAAGAGTATGTTGAAAAATATCCTTCTATCTTCACAGTAATAGACAAGGAAAATGGTGGACATGGATCTGCTTTCAATGAGGGGCTAAGGCATGCGACTGGCAAATATTTGAAATTTATCGACAGCGATGATTGGTTTGACACTGCTGCCTTGGAAAGATTGATGAAATTCCTTGAGAATAGTGATGTGGATTTGGTTTTGAATCCTTTTAATTATTTCTTGGTTGAATCCAAAGAGTATAAACTGATTCCAATCAAAAACATGCCATATGGTGAGCTTATGTCAATGGATGAATACGACTTTATCAACTCAGGTAACCGTCAAAATCTTACAGTATTCCATTCTGCAACTTATAAGACATCATTACTCCAGAAGTATGCTCCTTTTTTTGCAGAAAAGGTTTTCTATGATGATATTGCACTGCGTTTCGTTCCGATAGCATTATGTGACAATTTTATTGCTTTTGATTATCCCATATATAATTATCGTGTGGGACGTGTTGGTCAGACTATTACCTACGAAAACAAAAAGAAACATGCGGCTGATGTTAATAAAGTGGTTGCATGTACAATAGACTTTCTATGTAGATGCAAGTCTTACCAGGATAAGCCAAGAGCCAAGTATATTAGACATCTGTTGTCTAGAATGATATATTTTCAGATAGAATCGATATCGCGCATGCATTATGCAGAAAGCAGACAGATATTAGAAGATTATAGACATGTCTTGGTGCCTGCAAAAGGAATGTATGACAAATATCGCAGGCATAAAGTCTTTGACGTCTTGCCATTCCCATTGTTCTTTGGACTTTATAGACTCTATGATCTTATCCTCTATAAAGATAAAATTTAATATGTTGCATGATAAAATTGTGCCATAAACACGAATGTTGTGGCTGTTCAGCCTGTGCTTCTGTTTGTCCGCAGGGTTGTATAAGCATGGTGTTTGATGCCGAAGGATTTGTTTATCCTTCGGTTGACCCCACAAAATGTGTAAACTGCAACTTGTGTAACAAAGTATGTCCTGCATTAGCGTCTCGCCAAGGTGCTGTGCCTCAAGGAACGTTTGCTGCGCATTTTGTTGACGATACAATAGTGAGGAGTAGTTCTTCTGGCGGAATATTTACAGTGTTGGCTCAATATGTTATCTCTAAGCGGGGCGTAGTGTATGGAGCTCATTACGATGATAAGATGAATGTCGTATACTCTTGCGCATATACTAATGAAAATGTTGCGAAATTCCGAGGGTCCAAATATGTCCAAGCTCGTATAAATGATTGTTATCAAGATGTTGCGCAGAAGCTGAAGCAAGGTGTTATTGTGCTCTTCACTGGCACTCCATGCCAAATTGCTGGTTTGAAAACATTTTTAAGAAAGCCTTATGATAATCTGTTTACGATGGAAGTGGTATGCCATGGTGTTCCTAGCGAAAAAGTATGGCATAAGCATTTACAGGTAATCAAGGAAAAATATTTCGCAGGCTTTGATATAAGCAATGTGATATTTCGATATAAGGAGAACGATTGGAGGAGCTATAAGTTGCGTTATGTCAGTTGCAATAACAATGTTTATGATACGCCTCGAGGCGAAGATGCATTTTTTCTTGGGTTTGTAAAATGCTTGTATTCAAGACCTTCATGCGAAAAATGCCAATTCAAGAATGGTGTCAGTGGTGCAGATCTAACGGTGGGCGACCTGTGGGGCGTTGAAATGATATTGGGTAATAGAGGTAATCTTTTGGGTGAAAGCCTTGTAATTGTAAATACTGATCGAGGAATGAAATGGCTTCGGCAAAATGCAGATTTGTTGTCGATGACTGAAATTAACCTTGCAGATGCTATGCCTTACAATGAAGGCTTGCACGAAATGGCCGTTCCTCACCGAAATCGAGCATCCTTTTTCCAAAATGTAGACGCTGGGGTTGACGTGGATGTTTTGATTAACGAGATGTTGGAATCCAATACAACGGAACGACTGAAAGAGTCGAAAAACAAAATCATTAATTTGTTATCGCGGATAAAAAACAAGGTGGTAAATACCATAAACTAACTTTGTTATGAGAATTGGAATATATACCCTTCCGTTAAATTATAATTATGGAGGTCTTTTGCAAGCTTTTGCTTTACAAACGGTGTTGCAAAATATGGGGCACGAGGTGGTTTTCATTGACAGACCTCTTCATAGCTACGAGCCATTCTATAAGCGTCCTCGGGAAAAGGTCAAGCGTTTTGTGCGAAAATATGTTCTGCGCGACAAGAGTGTTCGGGTGTTTCAAGAAAACTATGAAGCCAAGGCCTATCCCGAGATTTCAAAGCATACTCGGAAGTTTATAGAGCAATATCTCAATACAATTATTGTAACAGATACTCATCTGCTTGACGAAAACGATTATGATGCTATTATTGTGGGAAGCGACCAAATTTGGCGGTGTGCCTTCCACGACACAAGCCGCAAACTTTACGATGCTTATCTCGAGTTTGCAGAAAAATGGTCGCATCTTAAGCGTATCTCTTATGCAGCTTCTTTTGGTACCGACAGGTGGGAATATCCAAAGGATAAAGCCATTCGATGTAAATCGCTGTTGGCGAAATTCGATGCTATAAGCGTAAGGGAAGCCTCGGGAGTGACGCTGCTTAAGCAATATTTTGGTTTTACGGCCAAACATGTTCTTGACCCTACTATGCTACTTGATCGTGCAGATTATGCCAAAATCTTTGAGTTGCCCCATACGCCTGTAAGCAAAGGAAATATGATGGTTTACGTCTTAGACGACAGCGATAGTAAAAACAATCTTATAAACGAATATGAAAAAAGGCTTCACTTGTCGTCCTTCCGAGTAAATTCTCAGGCCGACAACATAAACCTTCCTGTATCTCAGCGTGTTCAGCCTCCTGTGGAGCAATGGTTGCGCGGATTTCAAGACGCACGTTTTGTCGTAACCGATAGTTTTCATGCCTGCGTATTTAGTATTTTGTTTGGAAAGCCCTTTGTGGCTATTGGTAACAAAAATCGTGGCATGAGTCGCTTTGAATCTTTGCTCCAGACGTTTGGACTCAGTGACCGATTGATATCTGTAGAGAACAATGACTTCGTTATCCCCCAATCCGATATTCTTTTGGCTCAAACGAAACTAAACTCGCTTCGTGCCGAATCAATGCAATTTCTAACCTCAGCATTAAACGACCTTCTATGATAAATGTAGCTCTTTGCACCGATAACAATTATGCTAGCCATTGCGCTATATGTGTCACATCGATATTGGAAAACAACAAGAAGAGTGATTGTTGTGTCTATATTATTACTGATGGATTGAGTGAAGAAAATACTTCTCGCTTTAAGCAGTTAAGCAATGTCTATGCGAAGCCCATTCGCGTTATAAAAGCCGACATTAGTGGTTATGAAAAACTGCCCGTAACTAATCATCTCGGGCGTTCCATGTATTTTCGATTCTTACTGCCAGACATTGTTGATGGTGACAAAGTCCTATATCTCGATTGCGACATAATTGTGCGCCACAGTCTTGAGGAACTATTTGATGTCAATCTTGATGGTGTGGCCTGTGGAGTGGTAGAAGATCAAAACGGTGATGATTTGCGTCTACATAATCCTATCATGATGTTTTCTAGATATTTCAATTCGGGCGTTCTGCTGATGAATTTGGATTATTGGCGCCAATACTCCGTCGCGCAACAACTTATAGAGTGGATAAAAATTCGTAAAACGGTATTGATGTGCCCCGACCAGGATGCTTTGAATGTTGTGCTGGAGAACCGAGTGGTATTTCTTGATTATAAATACAATTTCCAACAAGGAATGTATAATGACAAGTTAGTGTGGCTTAGGGCTGACAAATGGCCATCAGTAATTAGGGATCGAAAAGATCCGATAATTGTTCATTTCACTGCTGGCGAGAAACCGTGGCATAAAGATTGTGCTCATCCCTTGCTATCAGATTATGACTATTACATGTCGCTTTACCCATTCCTAGCAGAAGAAAAAACTCTTGGTCACAAATGGTATTTCTATTTGGTGGAGAGCGTTATAAACAAATTAAAAGGCTGCTATCATTGGTATAGAAGAAAGAATGGAATGATTGTAAACGAAGTCTAATTTATGGCATCCCCCCAAATATCAATAATTGTTGCTGTATACAACGCAGAGAACACAATCTTAAAATGTCTTGACTCAATTTCCCAACAGACATTTGAAGATTTCGAGGTGATTATGGTTGACGATGGTTCGCTTGATCATAGTGGAAAAAAAATAGACGAGTACGCTTCACGTGATTCAAGGTTTAAAGCTTTTCATAAGTCGAACGGTGGTGTGTCGTCAGCCCGTCAGTTTGGCATAGACCATGCTTCTGGCGAATATACTATTCATGTAGACCCTGATGATTGGATAGATCCAGACATGTTGGCTTCCCTATATGCCCAGGCTGGAAAAGCAGATATGGTGATCTGTGATTTCTACATCAATTCATACAAGGGACAAGAGTATGTAGAGCAACAACCTCAGAATGTAGAAGACAACATGGCGGTCATCAAAGACTTGTTTGGGCATTTACATGGTTCAACTTGCAATAAGCTAATAAGATTGTCGTGTTATAGCCAATTCAATGTGAGGTTCCCAGAACAGATATCTTACTGTGAAGATCAGTATGTGGTAATTTCTCTCTTGTTAAACCCTATAAGGGTGATCTACCTACCAAAAGCGTTTTACCATTATGTCAGAGGCAATGAAGGATCTTTGTCAAAAAGTTATTCCGGCAAGATGTTGGAACAGGATAAATGTGCATTGACATTATTTACATCGTTGGTTGCCCACACGCCAATGAGAGATTTTGTAGAGGCGCATAAGGCTTATTTCATGATGGAACATGCTTTTTGGTGGGGCGCCAATTATTTCTCAAGCAAAGCTTTCAAAAAGGAGTTCTATAGTTATTATCCATTGCTTAAAAGGGTAATAATGCCGAAAACAGAGAGGATTCTGTTGAATTTATCGTGTAGAGGTTTTTACTCCGTAACCCGGAAAGTCATAGGTATGCTAATGGCAGTAAAACACCATATTTACAATCTTACAAAAAAATGATACCCGTAATAGCCTTTTTGGTTTTCTACGTTTTTGCTTTGTATGTTATTACGAAGAAAGAAACAACTCAGAAAGCAATACTAATCGCAACATTGATAATACTTACCTGTCTCATTGGTTCTAGAGATGGGTGGCCAGATGAGAAGGTTTATCAAATAGCATTTAGCGAAGCCCCTCGTCCATGGGATTTTATTTTAAAGAATGTCGAATCTTATGGATATGTGGAAAAAGGATATCTATTTTTGGCTTCGTTAGTTAAGTTGGTTTTAAACAATAGCCGTTTTTATCTTTTTTGCATGGGTGGTCTTTCCATGTATTTGCTATATAAGGGATTGACGGCTTATTGTGCGATACCTTTGGTGGGTTTATGCGATTATATTGGGCGTTTTCTGTTAAACAGAGATTTTCAGCAGATGCGCTCTTCGTTAGCCATTCTGCTGCTTATTTTAGCTATCAAGCTTATCCACGATCGCAAGTTGGTGGCATACATGCTGGTCGTCTTGCTTGCTTATCAGTTCCACCACTTGTCATTGATTGGAATACCGCTGTATTTCCTGTATAAAGTGCGCATTGGGCCTATTTCAATCATTTTCAGTCTTGTGATAGCAATGTTGTTGTCTCAATTATTAGCAGGATCCATTTCAGGCATAGTGGATAGCTATAGTCAAGACCTTAACTATGATACATACGTTCAAGACGAATATGTGGAAGAGGCATTAGGATTACGTAATCCCATGATTTATTTCCAAATACTAATCTTGATGGTTTATACGTTTATGGAACCCATTCTTGCTTCTAAAGACAAGTTCTACCATTTGATGCGTTGGGGCTATTTCTATTCTACGTTGATATTGATTTTCTTCTGCAATTATACAGCCCTTTCTGGTCGTACATCTACTGTTTTTGCTACGTGTGAGATGTTTATGTTGCCAAGTATTGCCATGGGGTTCGGAAAGGAAAAGAGATTCGTGTTTTATGTAGTTGTGGGAGTAATATTGGTTTATTTCTTCTGGAGTAAGTATCATTCAGTAATGATGATGATTGGAGAGGTATAATTAATTGTCTGTACTCATTAAACGTATGAAATTAGTAATTGTCCAATCTCGTGTTTGCTTTGGTGGAGCCGAGCATGTGGGGGTGATGCTTGCCAACGCGCTTTCAGTCCATCACGATGTGGTGCTGGCTACCAATATGCAATTGGAAGTGTCGTATGCGATCTCTGATAGCGTAAAGGTGCGCAATATATTCCCCTCAATTCCTCATGGCGTGAAAAAGTGGACGGGAGCTATCCAGGAGTTGCGTCAACTTTTCGTTCAGGAAAAGCCCGATGTGGCCATTGGCATCTTGTCTACTTGCTCCTTTATCTGCAAAGTGGCTGGTGTGGGACTCGGCATTCCTGTGGTTGCTACTGAGCACGATGCGTTTGAACGTCCCGAGAGTGCCCCGATGAGTCGTGGCAACGCCTTTTCCAAGTATTGGCTCAATCGTCTGTTTGATGTGGTTACGGTTCTTACGGAAGCAGACAAACAGGTGATTGGCAACCGATTGAGCCGGGTGGTGGTCATGCCCAATCCCTTGTCTTTGCAACCTGCTACGATGGAAGGTTCCAATCTGTTCAATGATTCGGAAGGAAAATCTTTTGCGAAGAAGCCGATCGTGTTGGCGGCAGGCCGCCTCGACTCCTGGCATTGCAAAGGGTTTGACGTGTTGTTGGAGGCATGGGTGAAAGTGCATGCACGGTGCAAGGATAACATACAGGCGGAAGGTTGGCGGCTTTGCATTGCTGGCAAAGACGAGGCGGATGGCCTAAGCCATTTGCAATCGTTGGTTCGGAAATTGGAACTTGGCGATAGCGTGTCGTTCTTAGGCTTCCGCAAGGATATGGTGCGCTTGTACCAAGAGGCATCTGTGTTTGCTCTGAGTTCACGCTATGAAGGCTTCGGCTTGGTTTTGGTTGAGGCGATGAGCCAAGGGTGTGCTTGCGTGGCCACCGATTACAAGGGGCGCCAGAAGGAAATCTTTGGTGATTCCGAGTGTGGCTTGTTGTGTCCACCCGAAGATGCTGAGGCTTTGGCCGAGGCGCTGCAAAGCGTGATGACCGATGCCACGTTGCGCCACCGACTCCAGAAAAACGCCATAGAGCGTTCCCGATTCTTCATGCCATTACACATCGTCAAGCTGTGGGAACAACTCCTATCGGAGGTGGTTGCTGCAAGGAAGAAATAGATTTCGATAACAGTCAGTCTATGCGTGTTGCACATATTATCAATCATTTAGGCGTGTCGGGAGTCAATCAGGTGGTTGCCGATTTGGTTTCTGTGTTCAATGCCCATGGGCACGAGTGCGTCATCTACTACCTAAAAGCATGTGATAGCCCAGCAAGTTATCCTTGCCCAGTTGTGCCTTTGGACGGTTCAGCCTCCCTCCCCGAGCATTTTGATGTGATACACGCCCATGGCGTAGGCCCTATGTTGTATGTGATGAAGCATCGCCGTGCATTGGCAAAACGTAACGGAAATCAGGGCCGACCTCTGTTTGTTACGACGCTCCACTGCTACTGCTTCCAAGACTTGCCGAGCCTTTATGGATGGTCCAAGGGTGGCCTGATGGCCTTGGCGTATCTTGCAAGTACGTTGTGGCAGGATAGAGTGGTGTGCTTGTCGCAAGACATGATGCGCTATTATTCGCGGTGGATCAGTCGCCGTAAGTTACGCTATGTTTACAACACCCGTCTCTTGCCAAGCAAGCAGAATGAGGTCTTTAACCCTGACGATGCTGCGCTTGTCGATCAATTGAAGTCGTGGCATGCACAAGGACATACTGTTATTGGCATGAATGGCGTGCTTATATATAGAAAAGGTGTTGATTTGATGCTTCGTGCCTTGCGCCTGTTGAATCAGGAGGGTCGTCGTTTCCGCCTGGTGTTGGTGGGCGATGGGCAAGATCGAGGCGATTTTGAGACGTTATGCCAATCGTTGGAACTGAACGACGAGGTGCTGTTTGCGGGCCATCGAAAGGACGCTTACCGCTTCCTTCCTTATTACGACATTCTGGCGCTACCCAGTCATTCGGAGGGGTTCCCCCTGAGTTTGTTGGAGGCTGCCGTTTATCAGAAAAAGGTTGTGGTCAGCGAGTTGCCCATCGTAAAGGAATGTTTTGGCTATCGTAACCCAGGGACTTCGACGGGTAAGGTGGAAGTAGCAGCATTCAAGATCTATCCAGATCAGGATGCGACCGTTCTTCGTTTGGCTGAGGCTATACGAAACGCTATGGCTGACGATGCTATCAGTGCTCGCCTACGCCAGCGTTTCGATGAGGATTACTCGCCTGAGGTGTTCTACCAACGTTACGATAGGGTGTACAATGAAAACAAATCCGCGTATGGTAATATCATGAATAAAGAAAGCCATAGTTTTAAGTGTTAGAATGTAAAAGAATGAATTCTGTAGTATTATTAGATCCGCGTAATAAGGCTCTCTTTGCGTCCTTTTATGTTGAGGGTCTAAGGAAAATGTTTGGTTCTAAATCCTTGCGTTATTCCATGTTACCCTTTGGAGATTTGGATCGGGCTAAGGACTTTTCGTATGATCACTATATGTGCTTTATAGTGGTAAGGGGGAATTTGAAAAGAAAAATCATTATAGATTTCCATGACTCTACTTCCATTTCAGCGGAAGCGTATCGTTGGTGCGATGTTTATGCTAAGATTAATATAGCCACAACGACAGATATGTCTTCTTGGCCTAAACTCATTTCTATTCCGCCCGGATTTGGAATAAGGACCAATAGCGTTGCCGGAACATTGATAGGTGGCGTAAAAGATTTGTGGCATATGAAATTTAGGCCCATTAATGGCCTTTATGCGCAGTTCTATAATACGTATGCTATGCTCTTGCGTCCTACAATCCAAAAGTATGAGCAAAAATCAGAATCAGTGTCAGGTTACGTGTTTCATGCTTCCACTTTGTGGTCTGTCGATAATTGTATGCAGTTTACTAATCCATATAGGGCTACGTTTATTCGCACATGTAAATCGTTACCAGAAATTCGTTTTGAGGGTGGACTGATTAAACCCCATGGACATATTCCTCAAGAATACGAGGACGTTGCCAGTAATAAGCGATATAAATTTCATGAGTACTTTCAAAACACCATGCGTTCGATGTTTGTGTTCAACACGCCTGCCGTGCATCAATGTCATGGTTGGAAATTAGGCGAATATCTTGCAATGGGAAAGGCCATTATATCAACTCCAATTTCTAATCGTTTGCCATTTCCGTTTGAGGATGGCAAAAATCTCTTGGTAGTTCATAACCAAGAAGAATTGGTTGAGGCTATTCATCGTTTGTCAACGGACAATGAACTCAGGCGCTCATTAGAGGAATCTTCCCGCAACATTTATACTAACTATTGTTCCCCTATAGCGGTTATGCGTTCAGTATTAGGAGATTTCTTGTGATAAACGATCGTTGAGAGTCAGACGTAGTGTAAACAATAATTTGGATGTTAGGGAAAGATAATAATATGGATAAGGGCCTGCGGTTTAGCGTGGCCATGTCGATCTATAAGAATGACGACCCAGGATATTTAAGGACCGCCATTCGTAGCACGTATGAACAGACGTTGCCGCCGGCGGAGGTGGTGATGGTGGGCGACGGTCCGTTGCCCGAGGTGTTGCTGGCGGTGGTGCGCGAGCTGGAAAGCACATACCCCTCGTTGCGGTTCCTGCCACAGGAGGTGAACCGTGGGTTGGGTGAGGCGCTGCGCATTGCTTGCGAGAACTGCCAGTACGACTATATCGCACGCATGGACTCGGACGACATTTGCATGCCCGACCGCTTCGAGAAGCAGATGCGTGTGTTTGCCGATGATCCCGAGGTGGGAATGGTGGGCGGCATGATCACTGAGTTTGTGGGCGACCCGACAAACATCGTGGACCGCCGTATGTTGCCGCTCGAAAACGCCGGCATCTACAAGATGATGCGTACGCGATGTGGCGTGAACCATGTGACGGTGATCTTGCGAAAGTCCGACCTCATGGCGGCGGGCAACTACAGTGGTCGGTTCCGGCAGGAGGATTTCTACCTCTGGGCGCGACTGATGAAGAACCACGTGAAGATACGCAACATCGAGGATGTGGTGGTGAATGTGCGGTCGGGAGCCGACCAGTTTGCACGACGTGGCGGACTGACCTATTTCCGTGAGCACATGAAGGTGTTTCGCTATATGTACGACGAGCACCTGATATCCTTGCCCTACTTGCTCATCAACTATGGCTTGCGGTTTGCGCAAGTGGCGTTTCCCACCCGACTGAGAACGTGGGTGTACCAAAACTTGCTCCGTAGCAGTCATTGATGGCCGACAACCGCGCCCTTCCCGCCTTTACCGTTTTCACCATTACCTATCGGCGAACGGCTGAACTGGGAAGGCTCTTTGCGTCGCTATGTAGGCAGACGTGCAAGGATTTTGTGTGGCTCATCGTGTCGGATGAGACGAACGACGCTACCCGACAGGCTGTGGACCAATGGCGCGAGCAAGCCGACTTCGACATCTGTTATGTGGAGCTGACGCATGGGGGCAAGACGCGTGCCATGCGTGAGGGATTCCGCCATGTGCGAACGCCCCTGATGATCGACATCGACGACGACGACGAGTTGGTGCCGCATTGCGTGGCGGTGTTCAAGGAGGCGTGGCAAGCGGTGGAGCGCCAAGGGCGTGCCGACATCGGTATGATCAACGCCCTGTCGGTCGACGACGAGGGGCGAGTGGTGGGCCGCATGGCCGCCCAGTCGGGTTGCGAAGATTCCGACTATATCACGATGGAGTGGACGCGAGGTTGCGCCGCCGAGTACATCATATCGCGAAGGACAGCAACGGTGGCCGACGCCGCCTTGTTCGACGACCGTGGCACGTGGTTGGCCGACAGGGTGGTGAACGTGCGCGAGAGCGTCTATTGGAACCGATTGGCCCGCAGGTGGAACACGCGGTATCTCTACCAGCCGTTGCGCATCTACCACACGGCAGGGGCGTCGCGCCTCTCCGCACAACGCTTTGACCGACAGAAATGCGTTGACTATGCGTTCTCCAACTACGTGATGTTGCGTGAGTTGCGTGGGCGTTGGCACGAGAACTGCCGCACTACGCTGAAATATATGGCCGAATGGGTCTACTGCGTGCTTCGTGCACCATCGATCCTCGTCTCTCTGTTCGCCCGCAGAGAACACTGAAGCCATGCAGGCTGATTTTATCAAAAGAACAGGCGGGAATTATTGTTCTCCCACAGATCGCACAGAGCAACACAGATGCCATGCGGGGTGATTTTATCAAAAAACACTGATATTACTGATGCGCACGGATCGGTCTTTTCACGAATCCTTTACTCTTGCTCCGCTGCCTACTGCTTGGTTTTGATGCGCCGCTGGCGCGACGGATGAGCACGGATCTTTCGCATGCGGAAAGTTGGATGCAAGGAAAAACATCTGTGCAAATCTGAGAGATCTGTGGGAGACAACTAAGCGCCCTATGCGCTTGAAAAAGCAAATGAGAGATTTCGCCCACAGATCGCACAGAGCAACACAGATGCCATTCGGGTTGCTTTATCAAAAAACACTGATATCACTGATGCGCACGGATGGGTCTTTTCACGGATTACGACTCTTGCTCCGCTGCCTACTGCTTGGTCTTTGATGCGCCCCGGCGCGACGGATGAGCACGGATCTTTCGCATGCGGAAAGTTGGATGCAAGGAAAAACATCTGTGCAAATCTGAGAGATCTGTGGGAGACAACTAAGCGCCCAATGCGCTTGAAAAAGCACGTGAGAGAATTCGCCCACAGATCGCACAGAGCAACACAGAAACCATTCGGGGTGATTTATCAAAAGAACACGAGACTCGGCGAAGCCCCACCGACCGTATCGAATGACGACAGAATGGAAACACCGTCGGTGTTTTAAAATCTCACGAGATTTGTCGCAGACCCACTGACCGAAGGGAAGTAATGAGGCGGTGGGCCTCATGCAAAATCCACATAAACCTTCTGTGGGAGGAATCGCGGATAGCCATTATAACAAGATATGCCTTCATTGTTGAAAACAATCAAGAACGCGTTGTGCCGACTGCTACAGGCACGATGGGCCGTAGCCTTTTGGGTTGACGGCCGCCTCATGGTGGTGGGCAATCCCTACCGCGACCGTTGGTTTGCCGACCCTTTCATTGTCGACGCCGACGACAAGACGATAACGTTGTTGGTGGAGGACTTCTCGTTGCAGACATTGAAAGGCTCCATCTCCGAACTCACCATCGACCGTGCGACGTGGAAGATATGCCAACGTCGCCCCGTGTTGGAGGAACCCTTGCAGTTGAGCTTCCCCTATATCGTGCGTCGCGAGGGCGACTGGGTGTGGTTCATGCCCGAGAGCTCGCGGGCCAACCGCTTGTCGCTTTATTGCTACAACCGCGCCGATGGCAGCTGCCGGCGCGAGCGCGACTTGGTGGCGGTCGACCTGTCAGACTCCATCCTCCTGGATGGCTATGTGCTGGCCACGCAGGGTGAGGGGCTCAACGGCGACACGCTCCACCTTTATCGCAAGCAAGGCGAGAACTATGTGGCCTCGCAACCCTTTGTGTTCAAGGAGCGTGTGGCGCGCAACGCGGGTGCCGTCTTCGAGCATCAGGGCAAGCGCTACCGACCGGCGCAGGTGTGCAACGAGTGGTATGGCGAGGCGCTCAGCATCCAAGAGGTCACGGGCGAGGCGGGCCGATGGACGATGGCCGAGGTGCGCCGACTGACACCGCCTCCAGGGTTCGAGGGATTGCACACATTGAACACCTACAACGACCTGTGGGTGACCGACCTGAAATATTATCCGCATCCGTGGCTATCCAAATGGGCCTATGTGATGATGGGACGAACCGACCTATGAGAATAGCCTACATCATTCCTTCGCTTTACCGCATGGCGCCCAACCGTGTGGTGCAACAATTGGTGGAGGGCATGATGGCCCGTGGCCATGAGTGCCACGTGTTTTATTTCGATCCCGTCACCACCGACGCCATAGCGTTTCCCTGTCGCGTGACGCGCATCAGTCTGCTGAGGGCCACCGATCTCACGGGCTACGACGTGGTGCATACGCATGGTCTTCGCCCCAACCTTTATGTTTGGATCCATGGCGTGCCGAGGGGCGTAAGGGCCGTGGCCACCATCCACTCGTATGTCTTCGAGGAGTTTCGCTTTATCTACGGACGGGTGTTGGGCTGGATCTTCGGCCACCTCTTTGTGCGTACGCTCAGTCGCCATGACAGGGTGGTGACGCTCAGTAGCGATGCCGTAGACCATTATGCGCATTGGATTCGCCCATCACGCCTCACCTATTGTTATAATAGTGTGGAGGAACCGGCGGTCGACGTGCCGCCCGATGCCGACGACTGCCGTCGCATCCGTGAACACAAGGGTGATGGCGTATTGGTGGCCAACATCTGCTTCTTCGACAAGATCAAGGGACTCGATGTGCTCATCCGCGCCCTGGCGTTGTTGCCAGCCCACTATCGGTTGCTGCTCATCGGCAACGGGGCTGAGGATGGAGCGTTGCAACAGTTGGCGCAGCGTCTTTGCCCCGGTCGTGTGCTCTTCCTGGGGCGGCGCCCAAGGGCTTCGCGCTACCTCTCGCTGGTCGATGTGTTTGCGCAGACATCATGGAGCGAGGGGTTCTGCTTGTCGATGGCTGAGGCCGCGCTGACCCACACACCCATCGTGTCGTCGGACATTCCCGGCATGCGCGAGAAGTATGGGGCCGATGAGGTGACCTATTTCCCCGCCGGCGACGCACCGGCGCTTGCCGCCGCCCTTCGTGAGGCGGTGGGCGATGAGGCGAAGGCTGATAGGGCCTATCGCAAGGTGGTGTCGCAGTTTGGGGTGGAACAAATGATTACTCGTTATGAAACGATTTACCAAGGCTGAACAACTCTTTTTGCATCTTTTCCGACGTGCGCTGTGGGCCGATGTGCCAACGACGCCCGAGGCGGAGGCACCGATGGCCGATGAGGCTACGTGGCTGAGGGTGGTCGACGTGGCGGTGGAGCAAACGTGCCAAGGACTTCTTGCCGACGCGTTGTCGCAGATGCCCGCCGATCGCCGACCGTCGAAGCCCATCTATTTCTCCATGGTCAATATGACGGCCGAGGCCGAGGACCGCAACCGCAACATGAACCGTTGCCTGCATGGGCTCTTCCCTATGTTGGAGCGCCAAGGCATACCGGCTTGGCTGCTCAAGGGCCAGGGGCTGGCGCGATGTTATCCGCAGCCGTTGCACCGCATGTCGGGCGATATCGATGTGTTTATTCCTACGGCTGAGGCGTTCGACCGTGCCGTGGAGCTGTTTGCCAAGCACTTGCCGGGCGACGGACTGGAGGAAGGGCATGAGCGCACATTCCATGTGGACGATATCGCCATTGAGTTGCATAGCCTGATCGTTACCGACCTCAACGGTCGCTTGCGCCGCAATTTCCCTGCGTGGTGCCAACAGCAGTTGGCGAAGCCACCCGTGATGTGGGACGACGTGGTGTTGCCGCCCGCATCGTTCAACGCCATTTTTGTATTTGTGCATCTGGCACGCCATTATGTGGGGGGCGGCATTGGCTTGCGCCAAGTGGCCGACTGGATGCGGTTCCTCTATGTGCATCGCACCGGGGGCGACAGTCCACTGGACGTTGCCGAGCTGGAACGCGACATCGAACATTTAGGTATCAAGCGTCTGTGGCAGGTGTTTGCCACTTTGGCCGTCGACTATTTGGGGTGCCCCGCCGAGGTCATGCCGCTTTACGACCCGCATCATCATCGGGACGCCGCCATGGTGTTGCGGTGCATCTTCGATGAGGGCAACTTCGGCCATCACGATACGGCTATGGACCATCGCCCCGACGGCTTTCTCGCAGGCAAGGCGTTCTCGTTCCTGGTTCAGGTGCGCCGCATGGTCCACAAGTTCCAGCTTTTCCCTCGCGAAACGCTGTTCTGCTTCCCCATCCTCATCCGCGATGGCATGGGAAGAATTGTAGGGCGAAAAGCCTAACCATATCTCATTTCTTGTTATTCCGGCTCACGCTATTCGAGCCTTCGCTTGTAACCAAGGGATGTGGTCTGATGCAAATGGCGGCAATTACTTCTGTTGAAAGTAATTGCCGCCATTGGCATTCTGTAACAGCAGATGGTCGTCAGCGGCGAGGTAAATCTCAGGCTATAGGTTTTTCTCCTATAATTACTCCCATATTTTTACGTCTTACAAGTTCAGTCAAGAGGATTGAAGCAGCGGTGCTTGTTAGGAATACAAGCGCCGTTAGCAAATATGGATTGACGGGGAGGTCGCCAAAGATGTAAAATAGCAAATAAATTATTATAGGATGAAACAGGTATATGCCAAAACTGTTTTTGTTTATTAAATCAAACAGTCTTGTTGTAGTTATGGCTTTAAGCCATGGAGCAGAACGGTAAAAGACGTATATGCCAGTCAATGCGTAAACGGTTTTACCCCCCCCCTACGCAATAATTACCTACCAATCCCATGACTACAATTATAGGTAAACAGGTACGAAATGTCGATTTGTATTGTATGGCAAAATAGCCGATGGTAAACCAAAACTGGTATGTGAGGGCATTGTTTATTTCAAAATATGGATATACGCTATATTTTGTTCTTAACAGAAATAACGAGGCGCTTACTAACAGGATAGCCCAATCGGGTATGTGAAGTTTTTCAAAAAGGAATCTAAGTCCCCAGAACAAGAGGAAAACGTTGAACAACATCCAAACGTACCAAAGGTGCCTGCTATCCGATGACAATAATAACCCTTTTGTTAGATAGGGGAGAAATGGACGGAATCCAAAGCCTACCATAGGGATTGTCGTTTAATTCTTTCAGTCGTGGACGCATAGAGGTCATCTTGGTA
>NZ_JAHKBE010000038.1 GCF_018789675.1 Hallella faecis | reverse complement strand
CTTTGCGCCGGTGACTGTTAGTTCAGCCCGTTTGAAACTAAATCAGAAACTTTAGTTATGTATTAAGAATTGAAATCTAATGACCAATTTGGGTTGAAATCTAATGACCGGTTTGGGTTAAAAAAGCCAACAATCTATAGCCCAAACTACACGTTTCTTTTCCGCGACGGAAATATTTGGCCGAAATACGCCATTCTCAGCGCATTTATGTAATTGCTTAATAATCAAAACGTTGTGGTGATTTGTAAGCATTCCGCACTCCCAATTTCGCATTTCCCCTTGCGGTTAGGCATGTTTCGCACCCCGAAACATGCCCGATCGCAAGACGATACCTTCCTAACGGTGGCTCGGTTAGGCATCTTTCGCCACTCGATACCTGCCTAACGGTATGCGCACCTCTCATTTTGGGTGCTGCGATGGCATAAGAATGGCTTTTTCGTGCTCTATTTCACGCAAAAACACGACACAACTTTTTAACCAAAAAACACAACAGTGAACCTCTTCATTGCTATCGGTAATCGTCATCATAGTCCAATGATCGATGCCATTAGACCAAACGGTTGGCGTTTGAAAGCATAAAAAAGGCGGTGCGCCAAAATGTCGTTGTTAAACATTTTGGTGCACCGTCCTGTGGTTCCAAACTGGTTTGGAAAGGCCGATGGCGCATGGCCCGATGGCCCGCTTATTCGGCCAGTGTGAAGTCGAGCTGGCGCTTCTCCAGGTTGGCCTTGGCCACCTGTATGCGAATGGCGTCGCCCAACTGGTACTTGTGGTGGTGGCGTCGTCCGCGCAACACGAAGTTTTTCTCGTCGAAGTCGTAGTAATCGTCGTCGAGGTCGCGCATGGGCACCATGCCCTCGCAGTGGTTCTCGTCGATCTCGGCGTAGATGCCATACGACGTGATGCCACTGATGTGGGCGTCGTAGATTTCGCCAATCTTGTCGCCCATAAACTCAACCATCTTATATTTGATCGATTCGCGCTCGGCGTTTTGCGCCACCTGTTCCATGTCGGAGCAGTGCTCGCAGAGATCCTCGTAGTGCTTGGCGTTGGCCGAGCGGCCTCCTTGCTGATAGCGTGTCAGCAAGCGGTGGACCATGGTGTCGGGATAGCGACGGATGGGCGACGTGAAGTGGGTGTAGTAGTCGAACGCCAAACCGAAGTGTCCTATATTATGAATGGAATACTTGGCCTTCATCATGGCCCTGAGGGCTACCGACTGGATGAGCTTCTGCTCGCGCTTGCCCTCACAGTCGTCCATCAGCTTGTTGAGGTTGCGTGCTATGGCGCCCTTCGTTCCGGCGGTCTTCACCTTATAGCCAAACTTGGCTGTAAACTCGCGCAGCGTCTCCAACTTTTGAGGGTCGGGATTGTCGTGTATGCGGTAGGGCAACACCTTGGCCTTCTTGCCCTTGGGCACGCGCCCCACACTCTCGGCCACTGTACGGTTGGCCAGCAGCATAAACTCCTCGATGAGCTTGTTGGCGTCCTTCGAGCGCTTGAAGAAGCAACCCGTGGGATGGCCCTTCTCGTCGACGGTGAAGTGGAGCTCCTCGGAGTCGAACTTCACAGCGCCGTTCTTGAAGCGCTTCTCACGCAGCTTCTTAGCC
The DNA here is from genome assembly GCF_018789675.1 of Hallella faecis. Taxonomy (GTDB): domain Bacteria; phylum Bacteroidota; class Bacteroidia; order Bacteroidales; family Bacteroidaceae; genus Prevotella; species Prevotella faecis. The sequence goes on along the minus strand of NZ_JAHKBE010000038.1, from coordinate 28,036 downwards.
AGGCGGTCGAGGGTGCAAATCTCCCAACCAAACTCATCCTTGTAGCCCGCCTTGCCCGGTGCCGGTGCAGGCTCGCCCGTTCCGTCCTTCACACCATTGTCCTCCAGCACCTGCTGCGCCTCCTCGTAGGCATAGCGGCGGTTGGAGCGAATGATGGTATGCACGATGCGGTAGCTCTTCACGTTGGCCTCGTCGTCGAGGTTGAACACGACCGAGTAGGCCAACTTGTCCTCGTCGGGGCGGAGCGAACAGATGAAGTTGCAGAGTCTCTCGGGCAACATGGGGATGGTGCGGTCTACGAGGTAGATGGATGTGGCGCGCTTCATGGCCTCCTTGTCGATGACGCTGCCCTCGGTAACGTAGTGTGAAACGTCGGCGATGTGCACACCCACCTGATAGAGCCCCTTGTCAAGTTGTTTGATCGACAGGGCATCGTCGAAGTCCTTGGCGTCGGCGGGGTCGATGGTGCAGGTCCACGTGTCGCGGAAATCCTCGCGCTCGGCCTCGTCCTGCGGTGTTATCTCGCCCGAGATGGCGTTGGCCGCATCCTCCACGTTCTTCGGGTACTTGTAGGGCAGTCCAAACTTGGCGAGGATGGTGTTCATCTCCACGTCGTTGTCGCCGCTCTTTCCGATGACGTCGACCACCTCACCGATGAGGTTCTTATGCTCGTCGGTGGGCCACTGGATGATCTTCACCACCACCTTGTCGTCGGTCTTGCCACCTTTCACTTTCTTCTTCGGGATGAGGATGTCGTGCGCCAACGAGTTGTCTTGCGGCACGCAGAAAGCGATGTCCTTGTCTACGCGCAAGCGGCCCACAAACTGGTCCTTGGCCCTCCGCAGGATCTCGATGACCTGCGCCTCCTTGATGTGCTTCTGCCTTCTGGCCATGAACGACACCTTCACATGGTCGCCGTTGAGCGCCCCCATCGAGTTGCGCTCAGCCACGAAGATAGGCTTTTCGCCTCCATCGGGTATGAACGAGTTTTTGCCGTTGGCCTTGCGGATGAAGGTGCCTTCCTGCACCTGTCCCTTGGTGTTGAGCTGATAACTGGTGTCGGAAACTTTCGTAAGGAAATCGTCCCATGCCATTTCCTCCATGATGTCGATGGCCAGCATCTTCGCTGGGTGCGTGCTGAGGTGCATCGACCTAAATATTTCTTTAAACGACAGCGTCTTTCCGGGCTGTCCGGAGAAGAAATCGACCAACTCCTTGGTTAGTTGCTTCTTCGTGATATGCTTGCCGCCCTTCCTGCCTTTTCCCATATTTTCTTAGTTTTAAAAGCGTCGGTTTATATATGCAAATTAACTAAAAAGAATTGAACTTTCCTAATTTTATTAGGATTATTTTGCTAAGAATTTTAAAATGTCGTAACTTTGTAACCTATTAACGATGAAGATATTAATTACCGGTGCCAGTGGATTCATTGGCAGTTTCATAGTGGAGGAGGCATTGCGCCGCGGCTTCGAGACCTGGGCTGGCGTGCGCGGTTCGAGTTCGAGGAGCTACCTGGGCGATCCTCGCATCCATTTCATAGAGCTTGATTTCTCGTCGGAGGATCGTTTGGCGCAGGCGCTCGACGGTCACAACTTCGACTATGTGGTGCATGCTGCGGGCGTCACCAAGTGCCTGACGGCTTCCGATTTCATGAAGGTGAACTACCAGGGCACAGTGAACCTGGTGAACGCCATCCTGAAGACGAAGATGTCCATGAGGCGCTTCATCTACCTGAGCAGCCTGAGCGTCTTCGGGGCCATACGCGAAGAGCAGCCCTACCAGGAGATTACGGAGCACGACACGCCGCGCCCCAACACCGCCTACGGCAAGAGCAAGCTCAAGGCTGAGCAGTTTCTCGACTCCATCGGCAACGAGTTCAACTACATTGTGCTCCGTCCCACGGGCGTCTACGGCCCTCGTGAGAAAGACTATTTCCTCATGGCGAAGAGCATCAAGCAACATGTAGACTTCAGCGTGGGCTTCCAACGCCAGGACATCACGTTCGTGTATGTGCAGGATGTGGTGCAGGCGGTGTTCCTCGCCCTCGACCATGGCATGTCGGGAAGAAAGTATTTCCTCTCGGATGGCAACGTCTACCAGTCGTCGACCTTTAGCGATTACCTGCACGAGGAGCTTGGCAAGCCCTGGTGGATACGCGTGAAAGCCCCCATCTGGGTGCTGCGCCTCGTTACCTTCTTCGGTGAGCACATTGGGCGGATGCGACATACCATTACCGCCCTCAACAACGATAAGTTTAACATTCTCAAGCAGCGCAACTGGCGATGCGATATCGAGCCGGCTTGCGACGAACTGGGATACCATCCCCATTACGACTTGCGCAAGGGCGTAACCGAGTCGGTGGCGTGGTACAAGGAAAACCATTGGCTGTGATGCAACTATCCAAATACATCGAACTGGAGCGCAAGCCCCGACGTGGGCTGATGGCGCTGGAGTGGGTGGCGCTGGCTTACGTGGCGCTCACCCTGCTCATTGTGCTTTTCGCCTCGACCAAGCTCGACAATCCCCAGGCCATGATATGGGGTCGCGTGAGGCTGGGAGCCATCACCCTCGCCATGTGGGTGGTGTATCGGCTGGTGCCCTGTAGGCTCACGAGATTTGCGCGTGTGTTGGTGCAAATGTCGCTGCTCGGCTGGTGGTATGCCGACACCTACGAGCTCAACAAGCTCTTCCCCAACCTCGATCCCTTCTTCGCATCGGTGGAACAGGGTCTCTTCGGCTGTCAGCCGGCGCTGGTGTTCGCCCAGCATTGGCCGCAGGCCTTCTTCAGTGAGCTCATGTATCTGGCCTACGCCAGCTATTTTCCCATCATCGTAACTACTGTGCTCTATTACTTCTTCAGCCGATACGAGCAGTTTGAGCGCGCCGCGTTTGTGCTCCTCGCCTCGTTCTTCGCCTTCTATGTGGTGTTCGACCTGGTGCCCGTCACGGGACCGATGTACTACTATCACGCCGTTGGCGTCGACCAGGTGGTGAAGGGCGTGTTCCCCAGTGTGGGCGATTATTTCCTGACACACACCGACATGATGACCTCGCCGGGATGGACCGACGGACCGTTCTACCATGTGGTGGCCGACCTCCACACGTCGGGCGAGCGGCCCACCGCCGCCTTCCCCTCCTCGCATGTGGGCATATCGGTGGTTTGCATGCTGCTCATCTGGCGCACACACAACCGCAAGCTCTTCTTCGGCTTGCTCCCCTTCGCCTTGCTTATCTGCCTCGCTACGGTTTACATACGTGCCCATTACGCCATCGACGTGGTGGCGGGACTCGTCACGGGAACCCTGTTCTACCTGCTGTGGGCAAGGGTTTACGACAGGACCCAATAGGCATGGACAAGCAAAACGGGAGGAAACATTCTATGAAACGAAGGTTTCCGTTAAGCCAAATGAGCAGAACCGAGCTTGCGCGGGTTATGCCATGGCGAGAAAACGTGCCATGAAATGGAAGGAAATCATCGTTGCAGATTAGAAACACCATACAAGTATATTAGGATAATCATCCAAGCAAATATAGGAATAACATGAATAAGAAACTATACATTGAGACGTACGGTTGCCAGATGAACGTGGCCGATTCAGAGGTGGTGGCCTCCATCATGAAGATGGCTGGCTACGACGTCACTGAGGCGGAAGCCGACGCCGACGCCATTTTTCTCAACACGTGCTCGATCCGCGAGAACGCCGAGAACAAGATATACCATCGCCTTGAAACGCTCCACGCCGAGCAAAAGAAGGGCCGAAAGCTCATCGTGGGTGTGCTGGGCTGCATGGCCGAGCGTGTGAAGGACGACCTGATCAACAACTATCACGCCAACCTGGTGTGTGGCCCCGACGCCTATCTGAGTCTGCCCGAGATGATCGCGGCCGTGGAGGTGGGCGAGAAAGCCATCGACGTGAAGCTCTCAACCACAGAGACGTACCGAAACGTGCTGCCGCAGCGGCTGGGCGCCGGACGCGTGTCGGGCTTCGTGAGCATCATGCGCGGATGCAACAACTTCTGCCATTACTGCATCGTGCCTTACACCCGAGGCCGCGAACGCTCACGCGACGTGGAGAGCATCCTCGCCGAGGTGCGCGACCTGCGCGACAAGGGATTCAAGGAGGTGACGCTGCTCGGACAGAATGTGAACAGCTACGGACTGCTGCCCAACGGCAAGCGCCCAGAGAATGGCGTGGTTGTTGAGGATGAGGATGGCAAGGAATTGCACGTGTGCAGCTTTGCCGAACTGCTGCGACGCGTGGCGCGCGAGGTGCCCACCATGCGCGTGCGCTTCACCACCAGCAACCCCGAAGATATGACCGAGGACATCCTGCACGCCATCGCTGAGGAGCCCAACCTCTGCCATCACATACATTTCCCCGCACAGAGCGGATCCAACAAGATCCTGAAACTCATGAACCGCAAGTACACCCGGGAGGATTACCTGGAGAAGGTGGCGGCCATTCGCCGCATCATTCCCGACTGCGGACTCACCACCGACATATTTGTGGGCTATCACGATGAGACCGAGGAAGACCACCAACAGACGCTGTCGCTGGTGAAGGAGGTGGGCTTCGACGCCGCATTCATGTTCAAATACAGTGAGCGACCGGGCACATACGCCGCCAAGCACCTGCCCGACAACGTGCCGGAGGAGGTGAAGATCAGTCGACTCAATGAGCTCATACACCTGCAAACGGAGGTGTCGGCCGAGCAAAACCGCAAGGACGAGGGCAAAGAGTATGACGTGCTGCTGGAGCGGTTCGCCAAACGAAGCCATAGCCAGCTCATGGGGCGCACACCGCAAAACAAGGCGGTGGTCATCGACAAGGGAAACCACCACATCGGAGAGACCGTGCGCGTGAGAATCACCGGCAGCTCGTCGGCTACGCTCTTGGGCGAGGAAGTCGTGAAAGAATAAGGCTACGCCCAAGGTGGCGTTCTATGAATTACCACCGCAAACGACAAAAATCATGATGGGTTACTTATAAACCCACCTTAAACGAACAATCAATGAAAGAATTCCTGCAAGTGCTCAGGCGCTTTGTGCCGCCCTACAAGAAATATCTGGCGCTATCGGTGCTGTTCAACATCCTGTCGGCAGTGCTCAACATCTTCTCGTTCGCAACACTCATCCCCATGTTGCAAATCCTGTTTAAGACAGGCGACGCCGACACGGCGACGAGCCTCATGCCGTGGGCGCTCGACAAGGATACCTTGATGAACAACATGAACTATTATGTCAACGACCTCATCGCCACGATGGGAGCCACCACCACGCTGCTCTTCATCGGACTGGCGCTGGCGTTCATGACGTTCCTCAAGACGGGAGCCTACTTCCTTTCGTCGGCTACCATCATACCCATTCGCACGGGCGTGGTGAGAGACATACGCAACCAGCTCTACCAGAAGATCAACCAGCTCTCGCTCGGATTCTTCAGTGAGGAGCGAAAGGGCGACATCATTGCCCGTATGAGTGGCGATGTGCAGGAGATAGAGTCGTCGATTATGTCGTCGCTCGACATGCTCTTCAAGAACCCCATTCTCATCATTGTGTACTTTGCTACGCTGCTCGTCATCTCGTGGCAGCTCACCATCTTCACCATTCTCTTTGTGCCCATCTTCGGATGGTTCATGGGCTATGTGGGCCGCAAGCTCAAGGCCAAGTCGATGAAGGCACAGGCGCTGTGGAGCGACACCATGAGCCAAGTGGAGGAGACGCTGGGCGGACTGCGCATCATCAAGGCTTTTTGCGCCGAGGAGAAGATGAACAAGCGGTTCGACAAGGTGAACTCGGCGTACCGCAACGACATTATGCGCGTCAACATTCGCCAACAGATGGCGCATCCGATGAGCGAATTTCTTGGCACAGTGATGATCGTCATCGTGCTTTGGTTCGGCGGCATACTGGTGCTCAACAACCAAGCCATCACCGGTCCGACGTTTATCTATTACATGGTGGTGCTCTACTCCATCATCCAACCGCTGAAAGACTTCTCGAAGGCTGGTTACAACATACCCAAGGGATTGGCTTCGATGGAGCGTGTGGATAAGATTCTGAAGGCCGAGGTGAGCATCAAGGAGAAGGAAAACCCCATTCACGTCAGTTCGTTTGAGCACGACATCGAGTTCAGGCATGTTGGGTTCAAATATGATCAGCAGTGGGTGTTGCGCGATATCAACCTCATTATTCCCAAGGGAAAGACCGTGGCACTCGTGGGACAGAGCGGTGGCGGAAAGTCGACACTGGTGGACCTCATTCCGCGCTATTATGATGTGCAGGAGGGTGAGGTGCTCATCGATGGCATCAACGTGAAGGACCTGGGCATCCACGACCTGCGCCAGCTCATCGGCAACGTGAACCAGGAGGCCATCCTTTTCAACGACACGTTCCTCAACAACATTACGTTTGGTGTGGAGAACGCTAAGATGGAGGATGTGGAACGGGCGGCAAAGATAGCCAACGCCTACGACTTCATCATGGAGTCGGAGAACGGATTCGACACCAACATTGGCGACCGTGGCGGACGTTTGTCGGGCGGACAGCGCCAGCGTGTCAGCATAGCGCGCGCCATCCTCAAGAACCCGCCTATCCTCATCCTCGACGAGGCCACGTCGGCACTCGACACCGAGAGCGAACGACTGGTGCAGGACGCGCTCTACAAGCTCATGAAGACACGCACAACCATTGCCATCGCCCACCGCTTGTCGACCATCAAGAACGCGGATGAGATATGTGTCATCCATGAGGGACACATCGTGGAGCGCGGCACACATACCTCGCTGCTGGCGGCCGACGGCTACTACAAGAAATTGCACGACATGCAGCAATAATCGACATGCTGTAATAAACGACATGTCGCAATAACCCAAAAGGCGGCTAACACATGCGTTAGCCGCCTTTTGGGTTCATCAGGCACACCTTGCCCCGTCTACCATATGGCGTCAATTCTATAGAGAAAGCAGATTACTTTCGGACACCGATGGCTCTATGCACATATCGTTCAATAACCAAAAAGTCCGGCTACAGCTGACGTTATGACTAGCGGTAGTCGGACTCTTGGCATGATCTGGTCTCCTTATCTTATGAGCACCTTTCGCGCTTTGTCACCCCTTTGGATGATGTTTATGCCCCGTTGGGGGGCGTTGAGGTGCGCGCCGTTGGTCGAGTAGTATCGGATATGTCCATTGTCAAGCGATGTGTGCTGCGCCTGTATGCCATCGGTGATGTCCTTCAGCGTGGGGCGGCTTACGATACGGTACAGGCGAAAATTGTCCACCTTGTACCAAGTCTGTTGTGGAGCCTCTGTCTCGTTGACACCTATTTCCACATTGGTGCCATCATTCTCTACACCAAACTCCAGTGTGAGCGTCTGCATGGGGACGTTGTCACCGCGACCGGCGCTGAGCACTTGGTCGCGGAAGAGCGCCTTCTGGTCACCAGCAAAGATGTGTTGGTCACCTACGCGCTTGTTACCGTTGTCCGAAGCATGCATGTCCACGGTCAGGCAGTAGTTGCCCTTCGGCAGTGTGATGACCTGGCTTATCTTGGCGCGCTTGCCAGCCGTGGCATCCCACACGCCAAAGATATGCGTACCGTCGGTCGCCACAGGGTCGCCATTGCCTCCACCGGTGTTGATTCCCGACCAAGTCGTGTTGATGTCGCGTGTCCACCCTTTCGTGTAGTCTTCGAAGCTAGGATTGATGATATATGTGCTGGTTACGTCCTCGCGCTCACCTGGGGTGAAGACCTCCTTGAGCGTGACACTCGTCTCCGTGCCGTCATATTGCAGGGTGGCAGAGTAGTTGGTGGCGTGTGCGTCGCCCATGCCACGCACCTCATTGACCAGTACAATGTTAAACGTGCGGGAGGTCAGCATGCCGGGGAAGCCATTTCCGCTGCGGTTGGCCAGGGTCAGCGTCTTTGTCGCGTCATCCCAGTGCATGGCGATGGTGCTGTAGGCACCCTTCTCGTAGTTGTAATTGTCATTTTCGTCTTCATAGAGGGTGAAGTCGCCGTCAGCACCAGGGTAGATGCGCAGCTCCAGATTGTCCCAAGGTTTTTCTGTACTGTACTGCACGTCGGGGCCCCATGGCAGTATGCTGCCAGCTTTCACGTACAGAGGTATGATGTCGAGATGGGCCTGCTTGGTAACGGTCTGTCCGCCCGCTAAGGTCTGTCCCGTCCAGAAGTCCAGCCACTGACCGTCCACCTCGGCGCCGCCCTTGGTGGATTGGTAAGCTGGCAGGTAGTTGTGTGTGACGGTCTGTCCTTCGTTTACAATCGGGCACACCAGCATGGCATCGCCAAACATGTACTCGTACTTCATGTCATAACAGTTCTTGTCTTGGTTGAAGGCCAGCGGCAGTGCCGTCATCAGGCTCTTTTGGTTTTTACTGATTTGCCATGAGGTGCTGTATATGTATGGCAACATGCGGTAGCGCATCTTGATGTACTTGAGCACTTGGTTGTACTGTCCGTCGGCATCCTCGGGTTCACCCAGTTGCCATATCTCACTGTTGTGTCCGCTGCCATGGAAACGCAGCATGCCGGTGAACGTAGAGAATTGTGTCCACCGCAAGTAGAGGTTGCGGTAGTTAGCGTCATCGAAGGGACCATGGTTGCCCCATTTGTAGTCTACGAAGAAGGCACCATTATCATTGTTCCAGTAAGGTATGCCACAGGCAGTGAAGTTGAGGGCTGCAGGTATCTGCTTGCGCAAGGTCTCCCAGGAGGCGGAAATGTCACCGCTCCAGGTGTTGGCGGCATATCGTTGCTGTCCGACGAAACCACTGCGTGTGAGTATGCTGACACGCTTCTGTGCCAGTGTCTCGTCAGTGTCTTGCGCCTCACGGTGGTGGTTGTATACACCGCTGATGTGGCCCAGCACAAAACTGTTACGCATGGTTCTCCAGCTGCGTCCCACCTCGCTGACATAGTCCAGCTCGGCGTCGCTGTGCTTCTGGTAGTCAGGCTCAGTAGAATCCATCCAATAGGCGTCCGTACCATGGCTCACCAGTCCGGCGTAGAGGTGCTTCCAGTACACATCCTGCGCCGTCTTGCTCCATACGTCGATAGGCTCCACGCCATTGTTCCAAGGATAACTGGTGGCGGGTATCATGCGGCCAAGGGGCTTGAGCTCCTTGTATCCGGGTGTCTCGGTACCAAAGTTGCCCCAAATGGAGATGAGCAGATGTGCATTGTTGCTGTGTATGTCGTCAATCATCTCCTGGTAGTTGCTAAAGTGTGTCTTGTTGAGGAAATACAATGAGTTCCAATAGCGGTGGTCGTTCTCCTCGCCCCAGTACTGCCAGTCTTGTACGACACAGTCGATGGGAACCTGGCGGCGTCGGTACTCGCGTATGACGCCCATTGTTTCATCGGCCGAGCGATAGCGTTCCTTGCTTTGGTATAGGCCGAAGTTCCACAAGGGCATCAGTGGAGCGTCGCCCGTTAACCATCGGGTCTGGGCTGTCACGTCATCGCTGTTTTCACCAGCCAGCAGGTAGTAGTCTATCTCTGATCCTGTGCTCTGCAATGTGGTGCCCTGGTCGTCGTCGGTGTAGTCGGTTGGCGAGTAGTTGTCCCAGAACAGGCCGTAGCCCTTGACCGACTGGAAGAAGGGTATGCACACCTTCATGTTGTCCTGTTCCAGGTGGATGTTCTTGCCACGTTGGTTGAGGTCGCCGTGCTGTATCTGTCCGAGCCCGAAGATGGGCTCATCGTCATCAAGTGCAAACGTTGTGCGTAGGGTATAGGTGTCGTAGTCGGTCACTCCCTTTCGCTCTACCAGCTCCGTGCCGTCGGGGCGCTCGACGATGAGTGTGCGGCCGTCAGCCCGCATGGCGGCGAGGTGCCCGTCCTTGCGTGCTGCTGTCACACAGACGTAGGGGCTGGCCACGCTTATGTCGCCATCGTCTTGGAGGTTGTAGGTCAGCGGCAGGGTGGCATCGTAGTCGCGTATGACCGACATGCTAAGCTTGTCAATGTCGGCCAGGGCCTTGTAGCTCTTCAGCACGCGTACCACCTTGTCGTTGTAGAACAAGACATAGGTGTGCAACTTGTCTTGCATGAAGTGCATGCCGCCAGGTATCTGCTCCACCATGGTGATGGCTATGGTGGGTTTGCTGGTCAGCATGGCGTTCTCCAACTTGTGCAAAGCCTCGTAGGCAGGAGCATAGGTGGTGGCGGTAATATCGGCTTTTGTCTTTTTGGCCTCGTCGAGAGCCTCACTCAGAGTCTGGCTGACACCGTTTGCGAGCTTTTGCTCAGCTTTGTTGATGCACTCGTCCAGCTTGTCGGCTATCTCCTTGGTGAGCGACTCGGCCGTGTAGCCCAGTTGCTCCCATGTGCAGGGGTAAAGTGCCGCCAATCCGTATTTCTCCAGGTAAGTGACATTGTGGATGGTACTGCTGCCTTTGGTGCTGGTCAGCCCCATGGCGTGTATGAAATCACCGCCGTTTGAGCCGATGGTGATTGTTGGCATGGAGAAATTCATGTTGCTCGACATGACCTTGTTGGCCGGTATGTCCCATACGGCCAAAGTGTGTCCTTCGTCAGTGGTGAAGTGCCACTTAGGAGGCTCTTGCGAATTGTCATTGGCACCATTGAACCACCATATGTAGCTACTTGTAGCCGGGTTAGCCTTGAGATCGGATCCCTCTACGACAAAATATGTATGCTCTTTGGTTATCATATACTTGCCATCAGCTCTTTCCTTGTCCATTTTGAAGGCTATGTTGTTGTTGCCGCTGGCCTTGATGGTAAAGGTGTTGGCTTTCTCATCATAGCTGAAGGCCGACTGCGGAGCCCTCTTGTCGTCAGTGCTCACATAGTCTTTCGCGTCAAACGAGTACGGCCGCTGGGCCCAACATGTTATAGAGCAACCCATTATGATTGCACATGTTGCCAAAAATCTTGTTTTTCTCATGTTTTCGATGTGTTATTTGTGTATAGTGCATGGTAGTCAAGTGCGTATTGTACAGTGTACTATGCTGTTTTGCTCTGATAACTGTCCGTGGTGAAGGGCGCGCGGCCTATCCAGCTATAGGCTGGCACGGCGGTGAAAACCTTGCTCAGCACAGGCATGCCCGCGGCTTGCACCGCCTTCTTGCCTCCGATGAAGAGCTTTCCCTGCTGTCCGCTCTGGCGATAGAGCACATGGGTCCACTTGCCCTTGTTGGCTTCATCCTTGCGGGCTTCCAGGCGGGTCTGGGTGTCGGTAAGCAGCAGTTTTCCATCCCTCGAAAGGAAGCGTATTTCGCCGGTCTGCTGATTCAGTTCGACAGAAATATGGCTTGATTTAATGTTTGCAATTTCGCCGTTTTCCTCTATTTGGATATCCTTTGTTTGCTGAGGCTTCAACACAACAGAATAGCTCTTCTTCTGAACGGAGGCACCTTAGTTGGCATCGCATTTCACGATGCGGACGATGGAGGGAGAATAAAACTCAATGGTTACATTCTGCTGGGCCACCTGGCGGGTCACCACCTTGGCAGAAGCGCCCTGACGAAGGCTTGCCACCTTTACGCTTTTGGCAGCGAGTTGGCAAGGAACGCCAATAGTTGCAATGCCCAAGAGGGCCATGAGGGATAAACGCTTTAGCATACTTTTGGTTTTTATATTATAGGGTTTGTAATTGTTCCTGTCCGAAAAAACACATAAGGTAGTTTGTTGGTTGCAAAGATGGTGCTAATTGTTGGAAAAGGGATAAAACAAATGATGATTTGAGTGGTAAATTTGTTGAATCGTACCTAAAAGAGCCCTTTTTAGGCCCATTCGGGCACGATTTATCCCAAATTGGTCGTCATTAAATTGCAATTCTTGTTAACCTGAGTTCGGGATAAGAAAGTCTTTGTAAAAGTTGGTAATCTCAATAATTTTTAGTACCTTTATGGTTGTAAATCAATTAGTTATAAAATAAAAGGATACTATAGTTATAGAGATTATCAAGAACAAAATTACAGAAATTTTCTGTATTATCGATGATTTTTGCCAAGAATATGATAAGGAAATTGCCCGCATGTCCATTTGTGAGCCAGACGGGCGTAAGCACCGCAATCGGAAATGGACTATGAGCCGGTCGGAAATCATGACGATACTCATCTACTTTCATTTCAACACTTTCCGCAACTTCAAGCATTATTACCTTTTTTATGTCAAGGTTCACCTGCACGACCTGTTCCCCAAGCAGCTTTCATATAACCGCTTTGTTGAACTCGAGTCCAGAGTCGCGGTTGAGATGATGCTGTTCCTCCAACTGTTTTGCTTTGGCAGATGCACGGGTATAAGTTTCATTGACAGCACATGCATTCCTGTATGCCACAACAAGCGTATAACAAGAAATAAGGTGTTCAGTGATTATGCAGAAAGAGATAAAAGCACCATGGGATGGTATTTCGGTTTCAAGTTACACCTGATATGCAATGAGAGAGGTGAACTGCTTAACTTTATGCTTACGAAAGCGAATGTTGACGATAGGAATACAGATGTTTTTAACAGATTGAGTGATAATGTGTTCGGAAAATTATTCGCAGACAAAGGATATATTTCGCATGGCTTGTCTCATATAAGCGTACTTCCGATGTTACAGAAGGTAGGCGGCAGATGATGCTGTGGTCACAGTTTGAGGCGCACCTGGAGATCGAGGTCGGTCATGGAGTGGCTATTGAGTTGTTGCAGGCCGGTGCCGATGGTAGAGCGGTCGAAATAGCGGGTGCAGCCCAGTTTGGCGATTACCATCCATTGGTCAGACAGGTCGGCGCGCAACTGAAGGGCCATGCGCATGCCCTCGCCGAAGAACGATGGGAACGAGAAACTGTAGCGCACGCTGCGCTCGTAGGTGTAGATGCGTGAGTCGAAGTCGTCGGTGTGGAAATAGGCGGCGGTGGCGGCTATCTGAAGCCAGCGCCAAGACGTGGCGCCATTGGCCGTTGCCATCCATCCAAAGCTGTTTTTCTCACCAATATGGCAGTGGGCCACGTCGGCCTGCAGGCGTAGGTCGTAACGATCGTTGGCATAGCCTACGGCCCATCGGGCACGCTGCTCGGTCTTCATGGCCAGGGTGGGCTGCGCTGCCTTTTCCGTGCTTGGGATTGTTGTCGACGTTGCGTTTTTCTCCCTCATCTTGATGCGATAGCGCACGAGCCACGACCAATGGCCGCGGGTGTAGGTGGCTTGTGCGAAGTTGTCGTAGCTGTGTGAGGCCGCGCTGGCTTGGTATTTGGGCCAAGCGAAGTAGGCCATGTCGGTGTAGGCCCGCAGCGACAGGTATCGTGTGGGAGTCCAGTTGACGCCCACAAACACCCCACTCTCGTTTTGGATACTGCCCCCTTCGGCAAAACTGTTGCTGTAGGGAGCGTAGTATTTGTAGGGGTAATAGCGCTGCAAGGCCAGCAGGGCGAGGTTGCTCCATAACTGGTAGCTCAGGCTGTTGATGGTGGCCACTTGTCCGCAATCGCCCGTAGCCGTTTCGCCCGAGATGTTGAGGCGGTCGGAAATGTAACCGTAGTCGACGCTGGCGTTCCAAAACTGCTTGCCCGTGGGGTACCAACGTCGGTAAACCTGATTGGTGTTGGGGCGCAGAGGCTTGTCGTATGAGGTGGCAAAGGCGGTGATGCCCACGTGCCATCCGTTGTTGAAATAGCTGAGGTTGCCGCCCCAAAGCGTTGTGGAGGCGTTGCGACGGCGCCGCATCTCGCTCTCGGTGCGGTGGTAGCCCGTTTGGAGGATGGTGGCGATGGAGGCCGAGTCGGGGCCCAGTGTGACGTCGATCTTACGCCATGAGGCGAAGGCGGTGAGGTCGAGATGCTTGGTGAGGCGCACCGTGGCGGCCGCTCCCTGTAGGTAGTTGGCCTCCATCCGGCTGCTGTGGGCGAAGATGTGGTTGGCCGATCGGCCCAGTGTGGCGAGCGTGTTGAGCTTGCCCATGCCAAACGAATTGTTGAGGATGAGGCCCATGCCGAACCGTAGGCGGTAACGACCCACGATGGCCGCCTTGACGCGCCCCCATCGGTTCACCATGAGATAGGCCGAATAGAAGTCGTAGCCGGTGGCGTTCTGAGCGGAGAAGAACGGCTCGCCGGCGTCTTGCGAGGCGATGAGGCCCGCCTTGACGCGCCCTTGCGAGCTAAAGGTGTAGCGCAGCCAGTGCTTGTAGGGGTAGCCCAGGTAGCCGTTGCGGTCGCCCTTGCGCCGGTAGAACGGCGCGTGCACGGTGCCCACCAGTTCGTGGCGGCCGTAGCGCATGAGTTGGGCGAACGAGGGAAAGCGGGTGTTGGCGCTGTCGGGACGAATGGTTACGAAGCGTTGCAACAGGTCGGCGGTGAGCTTGTCGAGACTTGGCACCAGGCGGAGCTCCATGGTGGTCTCTAAGCGGCGCGCCTTGTCGCGATACTCCATGATGTCCATGATTTGCTGCGAGGATAAGAATGGTAGCCTGCTGAGGTCCTCACGCGTACAATGGTTGATGTCGATCTTTTGGGAGGCAATGTCGTTCAGTTCCTCGTAAGTTTGCTCCCACAGGTCCGACTCGGTGTCTTCGAGTTGTCCGGTTTGGTCGAACAGCTGCTCCCAGGTGTCGTCGTTTTGGGCTGGCGAAGATAGGCAAAGGCTTGCGAGAAGCACGCAGAGCCACACCCTTGGAGCCTGCAGGAACGCGGCGGAAGCCAGTAGAACGGTTTGATTCATGCCGATGGGAGAGTGGGGAATGAGGGTTAGAGCTGTCCGGATTCCACCTGTCGGACCACACGCTCGGTAAGGCGGTCGACGCCCTCCGGCTCATACTTCTTGTTGAGCGACGCGCCAAACACCCAAGCGAAGGCTTGGTAGAAACCGGCTTTCACGGGACCAAGGAAAGCCTGGATGAGTTGGTAGCTGGAGCTGTTACACTCGCGGTACACCAGTTTGATGAGTAGTTTGCCCTGCGAGTAGGAGAGCTTCTTCATGCGCGGCGTGTACTCCTTCTTGATGTCGGCCTCCACACGCTTCATGTGCTCGTCGCGCGCCTTCTTGTTGGGCAGGGTGTTGAGGTAGTCGCCGGTCTCGATAATAATCTTGTTGACTTCCTTGGCGATGGGCAACACCTTCTTGACGTTGTAAACCAAACGGTTGTAGGCCGCGCGCTGACGGGCGTTCTTGAACGTCGGTTCGGGATAAACCCACACGTCGTTCATCTCCATATATTGTATGCTGTCTTTTCCCACGAGCACCTTTCCCACCTTCACCATAGGCACAAAGGTGGGGTTGTCCATGTCGACCTCCATGTCCTCGGGGTTGACGCGGGTGCGTGTGTCGTCTTGCGCCCACAGCGACGTGGGCAGCAGACAAGCTAATATGATTATGAGAAACGACTTCATCTGAAAGGCAAATTTACTATCTATTTTCACAACAGCAAAGCGATTGGGATTAAAAAACGTTGTGAGGGCGTTAAAATATGGTGGGAACGAGGATGGCATGGCGTTGATGGGGCGATTTTGAGGCATGCCTTGTAGCATTTGTGTGCACACGTAGCCGAACGAATCCCATGAGTGGCCGTGGCCTGACATTTTCGCCTCGATGGCCGAATGAGGACGAATATTCTTGAGGATTTTTCTTTGCAGATTGAATAAATTCCTTTATCTTTGCAAAACAAACAAATGGGCTTCTATAGTTCAATGGATAGAACGGAGGTTTCCTAAACCTTTGATCCGGGTTCGATTCCCGGTGGAAGTACAATCTATTTGGAAGGTTTTTATCTATTACGACCCTCTTTTTACGGTGACCTATCGCTTTTAACTAACCCTTTTATCCACTCAATTTACTGTTATGATTGGCGCTATTATAGGAGACATTGTTGGTTCGCGTTTCGAATTCGACGAGCAACCGAAAGACAATTTTGAGCTGTTTCGGCCCAAACCCCAATGTGATTACACAGACGACTCGCTGATGACCATTGCCGTGGCCGATGCCATTCTCAACGGAAAGTCGTACCAGGACAAGTTGCATGAGTGGGGACGGCGATACCCCAACCCCAAAGGGGCATACGGAGGCATGTTTGCACAATGGCTGGCCGATGACCACCCGAAGCCGCAAAACTCATGGGGCAACGGCGCGGCCATGCGCATAGCGCCTGTGGGATGGCTCTTCGACGACTATCATGAGGTGTTGCAGCAGGCGCAACAATGCACCATTTGCAGTCACATGCACAAGGAGGCCATTCGTGGCGCGCAATGTGTGGCGACTGTCATCTATTGGTTGCGAACGGGCCGTGTAACCAAAGAGGGACTGGAGACGGCCGTTGAACGTAGCTTCGGATACGAGATTCCGCCCTTGCGCGACATATATAAAATAGGTATGCAAGGCCATTTCGATTCGTCGTGCCAGGAAACGGTGCCATGGGCTTTGCGCTGTTTCCTGGAGAGCAGCAGCTTTGAGGATGCCATCAGAAAAGCCGTCATGGCGCGCGGCGACACCGATACGAAGGCATGCATCTGCGGCGCCATTGCAGAGGCCTACTATGATGTGCCCGACCATTTGTACAATAAGGCGTGCTCATATCTTGAGAAGGATATGCTCGACGTTATTGTGCAGTATTGCAATCACATGCAAAACGAAATTGATAGTTGACCCTTTTATCTCCCCCTGCCATGATACCTACTGACGAAACAAACCCTACCATTACGTGGGAACAACTGATGGAGTCGGTGAATTCGGGTGCGCAGCATCCTGAGGACACACAGTGGACGGTGTTTAGATACCTGAAACAAAACTACAAGACGATAGGGTCGGTGGAGGCCCGGACATTGCTTGCCATTTACACCAAGTTGCGTAGCCAGCGGCCGTCGCTCATCAACTCGTGTATGTTGGGCTTGGCGCTGAAGATCAGCGAGGTGTATTCCGATTTCCGTTTGCCGCAATTCTTGCAAGTGTGGGGCTACGACGCTTGCCTGAGAGAGGAGGACCGACAGCCGCAAACGGGCAAGGACGGGCGCCGATACCTTTCGCTACAGGAGCGGGTGGAACGCGCACGGGCGTCGTATCTGCTGCATC
The DNA here is from genome assembly GCF_018789675.1 of Hallella faecis. Classification (GTDB taxonomy): domain Bacteria; phylum Bacteroidota; class Bacteroidia; order Bacteroidales; family Bacteroidaceae; genus Prevotella; species Prevotella faecis. The sequence goes on along the minus strand of NZ_JAHKBE010000038.1, from coordinate 11,007 downwards.
ATCCTGAGGAAAACCGTGAGCAATGTGACGCCATCGTCAGCATGTACGCCGTGAAAATCTTTGAGAAGGAGCAGAATGGGCGCCGCCGTAAGTTTGTGAAACTGGTGGCGCCGAATGGGGTGGGAATGGTGGCCGACAGTCATCAGTTCCCCTGTAAGCCATGGGAGATAGCCGGACGGTTGTTTGATGTGCTGACACGCGTGTCGAAGCAAGGCGTTGAACGGGCGGTGGAAATTACCTTATCCCATAAGAAGATGGACGAGGTGTTTGAACCGGTGGTGGGCTATGTAGACGGCATCGACCTTGGGCATGGCCATGTGCACGTGTACGACGCGCAGTCGCGCCACTTCGTTGCCGATAAGAAAACGGTGTTTGTGAAGGGCGTGGCGAAAGGTAGCTATGTGCGTTTCTGCCCCATCATCGCACAGGGCGACCCGTTCAAGTCGGCCGCCATTCTTGAGGTGATGGTTCCTCAAGAGGGGCGTTGCGCCTTTGGAACCTACGAAGCCATGGTGATGTTCGTCAATCATGAGCAGCGATACATCAAGTATGCCATCCGCAAGGATCAGCCCGCTGTGGTGAAGTATATGGCAAATTCAGCCGCACCGAGTGGAAAATCGGTTGCGACGAATGGAAATGGGGCGAACGGAGGTGCCGTAAATGCTGGCGCTACTGCGGCGTCTGAATCGATCCAGGGCCTTGCCGAAGGGCGTTTGTCGCTGGAAGGATTTGCCTCCCTTGATGTTTTCCCAGAGAATCGACGCGCAAACCTTGCTTCTGGTCAATCGGTAAGTCTTGTGCTTTTCCTCAAACGGGGAAAGGATGGCACAAAGCGCAACCATGTGGTAGAGGCGTATTAGCAGTCAAGAGATGGGAGATTAAGCCGTGGTTTCTCTAAGAACAGGCAACGGAAAATGTAGGAAAATGCGATGGCTGGTGTGAGAGCAGCCGATGACTTATGTAAGATAAGGCGGTGGCTCGTGTGAGAGCAGGCCATAGATGTAAAATGAAGAGAGCCATTCTCGTTCGATTCAGAACGAGAATGGCTCTCTCCTTATATATAAGGTAACCCCGAAGAAGGGTTACCTTAGCGGTTGATGATGCTTATGCCTTTGCCACTTCCGTATTGGCCTGCTCCTTGATGGAGTGACCCATCACGATGTAAGCGATCGGAGAAGCGAGGAAGATAGAGCTCAGTGTACCGAACACCACACCCAGAGTCATGGCAAATGCGAACGGCTGAATGCTCTTTCCACCAAGGAAGAGGATGCAGAGCAACACCACGAGTGTGGTGACAGACGTGTTGATGGTACGTGCCAGGGTCTGGTTGATAGAGTCGTTGAACAACTTCTGCAGGTTCTCCTTCGGGTGCAACTGCAAGTTCTCACGGATACGGTCGAACACCACCACCTTATCGTTGATAGAGTAACCGATCACCGTCAGCACGGCACCGATGAACGTCTGGTCGACCTCCAAAGAGAAAGGCAGCAAGCCTTGCAGCAATGAGAACAAACCGATGACGGTCAAGGCATCGAAGGTCAGGGCGATGGTTGAACCCAGTGAGAATGCCACATTGCGGAAACGCAACAGGATGTAGAGGAAGATGGCCACAAGGGCGATGACCACGCTGATGATGGCACTACGTGTAACGTCCTTAGCGATAGACGGACCCACCTTAGAAGAGCTGATGATGGAACCACCCTGACGGATGTCGGGGTTCTTGAAGGTCTCAACATCCTTCTGGCTCACGAGGTTGGCGTCCTTCAAGCCCTTGAAGAGCATGGTCTCCACCTGGCCATCGACCTTAGGATTGGTCGACTCGATCTTGTAGTTGGTAGAGATGCGGACCGTGCGGCCGTCGTTACCCAACGAGATGGCGCTTGTGGTGTAGCCGGGGAAGGTCTTCTCCAATACGACACGCACCTGCTCAGGCTCTGTGGCCTTTTCGAACTGCACAACGTAGTTGCGACCACCCGTAAAGTCGATGCTCTGGGCAAGGTGACGCGTAGCGAAGCTGACGATGAACACCACGAGGGCGATGCCAGCGAATGTGAAGCTCTTCTTGTAAGCCGACATGAACTTGAAGTTGGTGCCCTGCATGAGGTTCTTCGACACGCCAGTCCACAACTTCAGGTGCATCCACTTGCCGTGGTTGATCTTATAGTCGTACACCAAACGGGTGATGTAAACAGCGGTGAAGAATGAGCAGACGATACCGATGATCCATGTGGTGGCGAAGCCGCGGATAGGACCTGTACCGAAGAGGTAGAGGATGACACCCGTGATGATAGATGTCAAGTTAGAGTCGAAGATGGCCGAGAAGGCGTTGCTGTAACCAGCGTTGATGGCCAATCGCATGTCTTTTCCTGAGCGAAGCTCCTCCTTGATGCGCTCGTAGATCAGCACGTTGGCGTCGACGGCAGTACCGAGCGAGAGCACCATACCTGCGATACCACTCATGGTGAGGGCGGCTTGGAATGACGTTAGGATACCCAGCGTGAAGAATACGTTGAGCAAGAGTGCGAAGACTGCCAGTGAGCCCGGGATGATGTTGTAAACAACGAGCATGTAAACAATCAGGAGCACGAAGGCGATGGCGAACGAGATGATACCCTGCTGGATTGACTGGGCACCGAGTGTAGGACCTACAACCTCCTCCTGCACGATGTGTGCGGGGGCGGGCATACGTCCAGACTTCAAGGTGTTGGCCAGGTCCTTAGTGTCTTCGATGGTGAAGTTGCCTGTGATAGAGCTCTGTCCACCGTCGATCTGTGAGAGGATGCGGGGTGAGGTGTAAACCACACCGTCGAGCACGATGGCGATAGCCTTGCCGATGTTGGCCTTGGTAAGCTCCGACCAGCGGCGTGCGCCCTCAGAGTTCATCGACATAGACACCTCAGGAGCACCTGTTACGTGGTTGAACTGGTCGCTGGCGTCGGTGATGACGTCACCCTCGAGCGGAGCGCGACCGTTGGTCGTTGTGACCTTCAGGGCGTGCAACTCGTAGATGTTCTTTGCCTGTATGTTGTCGGTGGGCTTGGCGCTCCACATCAAGCGGAGGTCGGTGGGAAGCACCTGCTTAGCCACTTGGCCGTAGATGGCCTTGTTGATGGCGGCTGTGTCGCGTGCGCTGGCGTAGCCCACGAGGCTCAGGCTACCCGAACCTGTTGTCTGCAGGAAGGCGAGCAGCGGGTGCTGCTTCTTGGCCTGCTCGAGCTCGCTCTCGGGAGTGGCCTTGATGTTGTCGGCCTTCTTACCGTTGTTGAGCTTAAACTTGGGAGCGGCCTGCTTCTTGGCGGGAGCGGCCTCCTTGGCCTTCTGCTCAGCGGCAGCGGTGTCTTTCTTGCTGGCTGTTTCCTGCTCACCGCTGGCCAGACGCTGGTCGAGCTGCTGGAGGTAGGGAATGATTTCCTCGGCGTTGTAGGTCTCCCAGAACTCGAGGTTTGCGCTACCCTGGAGGAGCTTACGCATACGCTCAGGCTCCTTGATACCGGGCATCTCCACCATGATGCGTCCCTCTGCGCCTTGGATGCGCTGGATGTTGGGCTGGACAACACCGAACTGGTCGATACGTGTGCGTACAACGTTGAAGGAGTTGTCGATGGCCGAGCTTACCTCGCTACGGAGCACCTTCTCCACTTCGCTGTCGGAGCTTGTGGGCGACACCTTGCCTTGCAGCTGCTGTGTGGCAAATACCTCGGCGAGGTTGTGTCCGGGGGCGTTCTTGTGGTAAGCGTCGATGAAAAGAGAGATAAAGTCGCTCTTTCCAGCTTCGAGCTGCTGGCGAGCCTCATTCATCGACTTGACGAATGCTGGTTCAGTCTTGTGGTCGGCAAGCATGTCAACCACGTCGGGCACTGAGATTTCCAGCACCACGTTCATACCGCCTTTCAGGTCAAGTCCAAGACCGATCTGCGTTTGCAGACACTTCTGGTAGTCGTAAATGCCAAGGTATTTCACAGAGTCTTTGTAGTTCTGCTGATCGATGGGATCTTTGATCTTGGCAGCCTGATTGTCATAGTAGTTTGTGGCAATCGGGAACGACAAATAGAAGAGGCATGTAAGCGTCAGTAAGACGGCGGTTACAATTACAATTCCTTTGTTTCGCATTTTGTTAGTTATTTGTTATTTATTGTTTCAATCTATTTAACAGAATAAGATGTGCAAAGATACTAATTTTCCTTGTTTTTAAGAAATTTATAGGTGTTTATTCTTGCTTTTTTATATTTTCCTCCCAAATTTCAGCCAGCAGTAGATGGGGTAGTGGTCGCTTGCCTTGATTTGGTTGTCTACAGCGCATGCGTAGGGTGTGATGTCGTCGGAGCAGAAGAGGTGGTCGATTCTGACATACATGTGGCTTTGGTTGTAGGTTCTGCCAATGCCGTTAGCGGTTGCCGCATAGCAGTCGGTGAGGTCTTCTCCGATGCGTGTGTGCGCGTATCCGAGTGGGTTTTCGTTGAAGTCGCCGCACACGATGACCCGATGGCCGGTTCGATGGTTGGCTATGTATCTTGCCACCGCTTCGGCCTGTGGTGCGCGTTTCTTGGATGCGGCGGCGAGTTTGTCGATGAGTCGCGCCGATTCGGCTCGCGCCATGTCCTTGTTGAGGTCGCCTTTGATGAGGTTGCCAAATCCGCTCTTGTCGTCGTTGTCTAAAGCGTTGCTTTCCAAGTGGTTGTTTACGATGAGCACCTTCTGCCCGTTTACGTTGAGGTAGAAACCCACGCTCATGTTGCCTTCCGACTCATAATCAATGAGTTGCGACCGCAGTATGGGAAATCGGCTGTATAGGGCCACAACATCGCTTCCGCCTTTCTTTTTCTCCTCCATGATGTAAGGATATTTGGCTCGGAAAGTACTGTCGAAGTCGAGCGCGTGCCCTCCTTCTTGCACACATACGATATCGGCTCCGCTTTGCAGGATGTAGGCAGCGATGGAGTCGTTAGAGAACGTGTCGACATAAGGCTTCATGCTGTGGTAGTTCTGGGTGTTGTAGGATAGCAGCTTGATGGCTCCCACGGGCGGATCGTGCGGAATGTTGGCGGGAATGTAGGTTCTCATGGGCCCATAACAAAGGATGTAGCCCACGAAAGGTATGATGACGCCCTTGAGCTTGAACACCACCCAAAAGAACAGGAATGCGGCGTTGATGGCGATAAACGCCGGAAAGAGCAGTCCGGCGTTGGCCAGTGTGGGATGGTTGGTGGGGTCTATGTGTCCGCTATACCCCACGAAGAGCATCAGCAGGATGGTGACGGCGTTGGCTCCGGCCACCATCTGCAATGAGAATTTCTTCAGTTTAGCGATCATGTCTGCTTTGTTCGAAAAGCGTCTGCTTCTCGCTCTTGGTGAGACTGTCGTATCCGCTTTTCTTTATTTTGTCGAGTATGCGGTCAACCTCTTCCTGTGTGGCTCGCTTGTTGGCGTTGTAGTCCCAGTCGGGGTTGCCCGTTGTGTAATGTTGGTTTGTGTTGCGTTTGTTTTGGTACGTCTTCCATCTTTGCTGCATGTTGCCAAACATGCGTGACCCTCCGTCGCCATAGTAGGTTCTACGAACTTGTCGGCGCCAGTAGAGGATGAGCAATATGCCAAACACCATTCCGCCCAGGTGCGCCATGTGTGCCACGCCGTCGCTGTTGGTTCCTATGCCAGAGAAGAACTCCACGGCTATGGATCCGACGATGACCCACTTGGCCTTGATGGGCACGGGGATGGGAATGATGAACATTCGCTCGTTGGGGAACATCATGCCGAAGGCGAGCAGGAGGCCGTAGATGGCTCCCGAGGCACCCACGGTGGTCCAGTAGTTGAGGTATTGGCTTACGGGAATGACGGATGTTCCGATGTTTACCATCTCGTAATTGGTCAGTCCTTGGTTGAGAAATTGCACATATTGCACCAACTCTTGGCACAGTCCGGCACCTACGCCACAGAATATGTAATAAAAAAGGTATCTTTTTGCACCCCATCTGCTCTCAACGACGGCTCCAAACATCCACAGCATGAACATGTTGAGGATGATGTGGGTCCACCCGCCGTGCATAAACAGGTAGGTGAAGAGCTGGTAGAAATGGAAGTCGTCGGCCAAGACGAAGTGCAATCCCAACAGGCTCGTGAGGTCTGTTCCAGTCACTTGCCTGAGCACCAGTGTGGCGATAAACATCAGCACATTGATGATAAGCAGGTTTTTGGTGATGGTTGGTATTTTTGGCATAGCGTATTCTCGTTGATTGATTTTATCTTGAAAAGCGTTGCAAAATTACGAAAAAAGTCGGTTAAATGACTATGAAACAGTGGTTTTGCACTGTTTTTTAGTTTTTTCCTTCATTTTTTTTTATTTTTTGTTTGGATTATGAAAGTAAACGCCTATATTTGTCACCGCAAAGAGACTGAAACAAAATTTATATTCACAAAATAACCCAAAATTATGAACAAGACAGAATTAGTTAAGAAGATTGCCGATGCAGCAGGCATCACTTCTGCACAGGCCAAGGCTGCATTGGACGCTACAACAGAGGCCATCAAGGATGCTTTGGTAGCTGGTGAGAAGGTACAGCTCGTCGGTTTCGGCACATTCGCTACAAAGGAGCGTCCTGCTCGCCAGGGTGTGAACCCTCGTACGGGTGAGAAGGTTGAGCTCGCAGCCAAGACGGTTGTGAAGTTTGCCGCTGGTGCTCAGTTCGCTGATGCTGTAAACAAGTAATTGTAAAGATAATTAGTAAAAAAGCCCACGGCGTACCGTGGGCTTTTTTTTATACTTCGATGGATGGTTGCATCCTTAGTCGTTGACCTGTGAGGGGTCCTTGCCGATGTAGGCCAGGATACCACCGTCGACGTAGAGCACGTGTCCGTTCACTGCGTCTGATGCGTGAGAGGCGAGGAACACGGCGGGGCCACCCAGCTCAGAAGGATCGAGCCAGCGGCCTGCTGGAGTCTTGGCGCAGATGAACTTGTCGAACGGATGGCGGCTGCCATCGGCCTGACGCTCGCGCAACGGAGCGGTCTGCGGTGTGGCAATGTAGCCCGGGCCAATGGCGTTGCACTGGATGTTGTAGGCGCCATACTCAGAGCAGATATTGCGTGTGAGCATCTTCAGGCCACCCTTGGCTGCTGCGTAAGCCGACACGGTCTCACGACCCAGCTCCGACATCATAGAGCACATGTTGATGATCTTACCCTCCTTGCGCTCGATCATCTCGGGAAGCACAGCCTTGGCCACGATGAACGGGCCCACGAGGTCGATGTCGATGACCTGCTGGAAGTCCTTGCGGCTCATCTCCACCATGGGGATACGCTTGATGATACCGGCGTTGTTCACCAAGATGTCGATCTGTCCGACCTCCTCGTGAATCTGCTTCACCAGTGCCTCCACGGCGTTCTCGTCGGTGACGTTGCAAACATATCCGTGCACATTCTCGATGCCAGCCTCCTTGTAGGAAGCCAGACCGCGGTCAACATGCTCCTGGTCGATGTCGTTGAAGATGATGTTCTTGATACCAGCGGCGTGGAAAGCCTTGGCGATGTTGAAGCCAATGCCGTAAGTGGCACCTGTTACCCAAGCGTTCTTACCTTCCAAAGAAAAGTCTTTCAAACTAGTCATAAGTAATATGTTTAAAATTAAAGTTTAACCTTTACCTGCAAACATAATGCCACAGTGGGCTTTGGGAGTTTGTTTTTTCAAATGGCCGAGTACAGCCTATCTTTTGCAAAGATAGATATTTTATTTTGTTCGCGTTCATTATATAATACGTTTCTTTGGGCCAAACAACTTAAATAATTATAATTCCACCTAATTGATTTCTCCGTTGACCGTCCCATTGCAGTGGTTCGGGTTCCCTCATTGGCGCGTAAACCAGTGGGGGCTGGGTGACAAGGTGTGGTCTGTAAGGAGCGGCTTTCGCCATGCCAATGGCTGCTGGCGGTTACTTGCTTGGGGTGTCCTTGTCGTCCAAATCGTCGAAATAGCCGCAGCAGGTAGGCTCTGCATCATGCACGATGCGCGAGTTGAAGCGCATGCGGGCATTGCGCTCAACCTCAAACATGCGGCGCGTACCCTCCTCGTCTTGCTTAAACTCCAGGTGGTTGTCGATGGCCATCTCGTGCGCCATGCGCTCCACGTCGAGGTTGTCGGTGCCTATGAAGGTAAACGTCCACTTCAGCGTCTTCATCTTCTCGATGAGTTGTTTCACCATTCGAAGGTCGAACTCCGTTGAGCTGTTCTCCTCGCCATCGGTAATGATGGTAACGAGCACCACGTCGTCGGTGCTGGTCTGCGCGTTCACCTTGCTCACTCCTCGGCCAATGGCATCGTAGAGCGGAGTGCAGCCTGAGGGCTGATAGTCGTTCGGACGGATGGTGTGGGTGCGCTTGGCCGGCGTGTTGTCGAACACGTAGTGGGTGTTGTCGCTGTTGAAGGTGAGCAACGTCACGTACTGTTGGGCGTTGGGCTCCTTCTCCTGCATGCGCTTCACGGTGTCGAGCGTCTCGTTGAGGCCCATCAGCGCTTGCTTCTTTATCAGGCTCATGCTGCCACTCTCGTCCACAATAATCAGGTTTACAATTCTCTTGGTGTGGTTTCTTCTTTTTCTTTCCATGATAATAATGATTTTGGGTTGATGTTTGACTATTAAAAGATTGGGGAAGAAAAAAATGAAGGAGACCCCCCACTTTTTTTTGAAAAGTTGCTATATTTGCCGAAATGAAACACCCTACACTAAGCATTGGCCTTACCGACCAAGAAATCATTGAGGGGCTGCGCCATCGCGATTCGCAGCTGACGCGCTTCTATTTCTACGACATTTGCCGCGTAGCCTATCATGTGTGCGACAAGCGTTATGACCTGGCCCACAAGCCTGGTCTCGACTTTTTCAGCATCGCCCACGAGTATTACCTGGCGCTCGATAAGCACAACTTCCACCAGTTGGATGACCGCAAGCCCGGCATGTCGCTGCGCACGTGGATGGTCAATGGGTTCCGCTTTGTGTTGCTCGACCGCCTGAAAGCCTACAACCGCGAGTCGCGCGTGGCAACATTCGAAGAGCGCATGAGCCAATCGCAAGTGGGATTCGACCTGCCCGACGATAATTTCTCGGCCGATTTCCGCGCCACCGTCGAGGAAATATGCAGCGAGTATTTCGCACGCGACAGTCGTTCGGCCATCATTCTCAAGATGCTCCTCGTAGAAGGGTTCAAGGGGAAGGAGGTGGCCTCGCAGCTCGGCATAAGTCCATCGGCCGTGGCCCAGCGTTTCCATAAGCTCATGACCACCATCGTGGTGCCCTATTTCAAGGCCAACTACACGGCCCCAATAGCTATGAGCTGCGTAGAGATGGCCGACCAGTTGGAGCGTCCCTGCCTATCATCAGTATCGTTATTTTCAAACAATCCTACTATGCAATCCAATCATTCGAATCGTATCACGCCATCCCACATCACATCGCTTGGGCCCAATGAGATCTTTGTGTTTGGCAGCAATCTCCAGGGCATGCACGGCGGAGGTGCCGCCCGAGCCGCCCGTCTCTATTTTGGGGCCAAGATGGGCGTCGGTGTGGGACCGCAAGGCAGCAGCTACGCCATTCCCACCATGCAGGGAGGACCCGAAACCATCCAGCCTTACGTCGACGAGTTTGTTGAGTATGCCTCCCAGCATCCTGAGCAAGTGTTTCTTGTTACGCCCATTGGCTGTGGCATAGCAGGCTTTGAGCCCGCCGACATCGCGCCGCTCTTTGCCAATGCCGTCGGGGTAGACAACATTTATTTGCCCAAGAGCTTTTGGGATGTTTTGGCGTAGGCCCGTCGGTGTCGACGGCTTGTTCATCATTTGTTTATAATCAATTCATTCGCATTATGATCATAACAACCACTCCGACCATAGAAGGTCATAAAATATTGGAATATAAAGGCGTGGTGTCGGCCGAGGTAATACTGGGCGCCAACCTTGCAAAAGACTTCTTTGCATCCTTCCGCGACACCTTTGGCGGGCGCGTCAGGAGCTACGAGCGGGTGCTTCAAGAAGGTCGCATGACGGCTCTTCAGGAGATGGAAGCGGACGCCCGAGCCATGGGAGCCACGGCCATCGTGGGTGTGGGCTTCAACATTGAGGTCCTTGGCGAACGAGGATCCATACTCATGGTGTCGGTTAGCGGCACCGCCGTGGTGATATGACCCGTTGGGGTTGGGGTATAAATAATTTTTGTCCATGGTGAATATGGCTGAGTATATCATGTGGAACGACCTTCATGCGGAATGGCCATGCGGGTTGCTTTTGCCAACAAAACACGAGACTCGGCGAAGCCCCACTGACCGAAGGGAAGTCAGAAACTATAAGAAGAGGAAGTAAGCCCCAGCATCGAGAAACTTGCACGAACACGGGGAATGTTACGAATTTTGGTGAAAAAGTGGTGTTGCGATTTCGATCCAACCAGCGACCGCAACCGACGTTTTTGCGCGATGGATATTTCCGAAATGAGCCACCGTGTTGCAAAAGACGCCTAATTGAGCCTCGGTGAGGCGTCTTTCGCAATGCCGTTAGGGAGGTATCGACCCACCGTTAGCCTTCTATCGCAATGCGAAAGATGCCTTTTGGTGGCGTGGAGTGGGGAGGGCGAGATGAAGAATAAGGTCTTCGGGTTGTAACAGCTTTATTATTAGACGATTATAAAAATCCACGAGAATGGCGTATTTGCGTGCGAACCTTCACTCGCCGCCGAATAAATGTTAAAAACGGGAGATACCTGTAGCCTATTTTCAGCAGCATACAGTCTTGTTGTGGGATGCACCATAGCCAAGCGCACTGACGGCCAACAAGTGCTCTTCAGGCGACACCCTGGGCTATGCGCTACCTGAGCTTTCGGCCCGCTTCGTTTAACTTTGGCACCCCAGAGGAGATCATTGGCTTTTTCAGCCCTCTTGGTTACCTTTGTCACACCGCTGTCAAGTCTGAGACTAAATTAATTGGAGTTTCTGATTTAGGGAAGACGGGCTGAATTATCGTGCAAACCGAATGCA
>NZ_JAHKBE010000037.1 GCF_018789675.1 Hallella faecis | reverse complement strand
ACCTTCCATTTCATGGCACGTTTTCTCGCCATGGCAGAGCTTAAGCAAGCTTAGCGCTGCTCACCTGGCTTAACGAAAACCTTCCATTTCATGGCACGTTTTCTCGCCATGGCAGAGCTTAAGCAAGCTTAGCTCTGCTCATCTGGCTTAACGAAAACGTTCCGTTTTAGTGGAGGTGGGCTACAGGCTCTATTTTCGTGTATCGATCGAGCCATCGCCGCAGGCGGTGGGCACCTTACGAATTGCGCGCTGGCCATTCGCACCCATGCTATAACCTTCCACATCCGAAGGAGCCCATGCGGCACCCAAGCTTTTACCATAATTGTCGCCAACATTGGGACTTTTTGCGTGATTATTTGTTTGTGCGACAATAATTCATTATCTTTGTTGCTGATAACGCGTCGCTATAACCATGCTGAATGGCGCATCAAAGCCCTCTATGAAATATGTGTATTCACGAAAGAGATCATCGCACAACATTGCTGCGGGGGCGCTTCAGCGCTTACAACCGCCACTGAACCGCTATGAATAAGGTTTTTTTGTTTATCGTTCTTTTCTGCCTATTGGGCCAGCCGTTTTCCTGTTTCGCACAGAAAGTAGGGAAGAACGACTACTTCTATGTGCTCAATACGCGACAGGGACTGTCTGACAATTGCATTCTCCAGATGATGCAGTTGGCAGACGGCCAGTTGGCGGTGAGAACCCGCAAGGGCGTCAATCTCTACGACGGCAGACGGTTCGTGCTCATCCCTCTCCCCTCAGAAAAGGAGGAAAGCATTGCTGCGTACAAGGGGCAGACGCATCTTTACGCCGACAACAGGAACCGCCTCTGGGTGAAGGATTACCAAAAGATATTCTGCGTTCAGCTTACTGAAAGGCGACTCTTGGAGCATCCTCTTGATTCCCTGTTGCACGAAACGGGGAAAATCCGAAACGGCTTGAAAGGGCGCGACATCCAGGACCTGTTTGTTGACAGCAGAAAGCAGGTCTGGGTACTGATGGGCAACACGCTGCTCAATACGCAGGACGGGTGCCTCATCTCTTTGAGGAAAGAATGGGGCAGTCTGCAAGATTTGGATACCGACGGCCAGCAGGTCTATGCTTTTATGGATTCGGGAATCGTAGCGACATTCCTGAAAGGCAAGTTGGCTTATACCGCCTCTGCTTATCCAGCGCTCAACGCCCAGCGCTACCGCAACACCTCGCTCACCGTTAAGACACCCGACGGACAGTTTTACCAGATCAGAACCGGACGTGACGAAAGGAGCAAGACCGACGCCTCCATCTTCCTGCATTTTGACCCGGAAAGCCGGAAGTATACCAGAATATTTGCATGCAATTACCTCCTGCACACATTGAACATGTCGTCGGGCAATCAGGCTTTGATCAGCAGCCAGCATGGCTATCTGATGTTCGATTTCAAGGTGGGCACCACTCCTCGGGAGGTAAAGGAGTTGACCTTGCCCGATGGGAAATCGGTTGCCACGGGCATCAATACGGTTTATCGGGATCGGGAGGGAGCCATCTGGCTTGGCACCTACCACGATGGCCTCATCTATGTTTCGCCCATGCTGGGCCTCTTCTTTACGATCGACCAGCCTTGGTGGCAAACAGGATGGGCGATAGCCGGCTTTGTTGTTTTCCTGGTGGTTTTGGTGGGAGGCGCGCTTCTTTACCACCTTCGGAGAAGAGATAGAAATGTAATAATAAATAACCCTTCGGCCAACGCTGATCCGTCCTTGGCAGATAGCGGCCAGCTGCCGAAAACAGCCAAGGAGGCCCTTGGTGAGCCCAAACTGATCCTACAGGTTCGTTCGTTGGTGGAGCAGCATCTGGAGGATGGCGAGTATGGCGTGGAACAATTGGCCCACGATCTCTGCATGGAGCGGACGGGACTTTACAAAAAGCTGACGGCGCTGACCGACACCACCCCTGTGGCATTTATCCGCAGCGTCCGCCTTCGTCGCGCGGCGGCCTTGCTGCAGGAAGGCACGCTCACCGTGAACGAGATTGCGGAGCGCACGGGCTTCAGCTCGCCCAGCTATTTCACCAAATGCTTTAAGAAGGAATTTGGCGTGTTACCATCCGAATACATGTAAACCCCAAATCGAGCCCGAATGGCCCTAAAAAGGCCTCTTTTAGGTATGATTCAACAAATGTACCACTCAAATCATCATTTGTTTTATCCCTTTTCCAGCAATTAGCATCACCTTTGCAACCGACAAACATAGCTTATGTTTTTTCGAACAGGAACAATTACAAACCCTATAACACAAAAACCAAAAGTATGCTAAAGCGTTTATCCCTCATGGCCCTCTTGGGCATTGCAACTGTTGGCGTTCCCTGCCAACTCGCCGCCAAAAGCGTAAAGGTGGCAAGCCTTCGCCAGGGCGTCTCTGCCAAGGTGGTGACCCGCCAGGTTGCCCAGCAGAACGTAACCATTGAGTTCTATTCTCCCTCCATCGTCCGTATCGTGAAATGTGACGCCAACCAAGGTGCCTCCGTTCAGAAGAAGAGCTATTCGGTTGTGTTGAAGCCTCGGCAGACAAAGGACATACAAATAGAGGAAAACGGCGAAATTGTAAACATTAAGTCGAGCCTTTTCTCTGTTGAGCTGAACCAGCAGACCGGCGAAATACGCTTCCTTTCGAAGGATGGGAAACTGCTGCTTACCGACACCAAGACCCGCCTGGAAGCACGCAAGGATGAAGCCAACAAGGGCAAGTACCGCATTGAGCAGGTGTTCCGCCTGGCCGACGACGAGGCCATCTATGGCCTGGGGCAGCTGCGTGACGTTCACATGAACCAGCGTGGCCGACATAACATTGAGCTTTGGAACCACAACACCTATATAGCCATACCCTATTTCACCAGCGAGAAGGGCTATGGACTTTACTGGGACAATGCGGGAAAGACCTACTTCAACGATGTCGTTGCGTCGAAGGGCCATGGCGGCCAGCCGTCGCGCACATCCTTCACCAGTGAGGTGGGAACCTGCGCCGACTACTATTTCATGTATAAGGATGGCACGCAGGATGGCGTCATCGCCAGCATCCGCGAACTGACCGGCCAGGCTACCATGTTCCCCAAATGGGCAATGGGCTTCTGGCAATGCCGGGAGCGCTATAAGACCAGCGATGAACTGGCGGGCGTGTTGGACAAGTATCGCGAGCTGAAGATTCCCACCGATGCTATCGTGCAAGACTGGCAGTATTGGGGCTGCGACTCCAACTGGAACGCGATGAAATTCCAGAATCCCTACTACATCAATAAGGTGGGCGACCCTGCCTTTGCCAAGTATCTTCCTACAGACATGAAGCAGATGAAGGCGCAGGGTGAACCCCGCCTGAAGAGTCCGGAGGAAATGGTGAAATATGTTCATAAGAACAATGCCCACCTGATGATTTCCATCTGGGCAAATTTCGGCCCCTGGACGGAGCAGTATCGTGAGCTGAAGAAGATGAACGCCCTCCTTCCTTTCGAAACGTGGCCCCAAAATAGTGGCGTGATGCCATACGATGTGTTCAACCCGAAGGCCCGCGACCTCTATTGGAAATATCTCACCCATCTCTACCAAATGGGCTTCGATGCCTGGTGGACCGACTCTTCGGAGCCCGACCATTTTGAGAAGCCCGGCGACGAGAACTACCAGACCTTCGATGGTTCATGGCTGGGCGTGAAGAACGCCTTCCCCTTGCTGCACAACAAGAGCATCTACGAGCACCAGAGAGCGATGAAGGGCAACGAGAAGCGTTCGCTCCAGATGACCCGAAGCGCCACCTTCGGCATTCAGCATTATGGCACCATCTGCTGGAGCGGCGATGTGTCGGCCTCCTGGAACGAGATGAAGAACCAGATTCCATCGGGCTTGAACTTCTCGCTCTGCGGCATCCCGTTCTGGAACACCGACCTGGGTGGGTTCTTCTACTGGGACTTTGAGCAGAACGCCAAGAACCCAGCCCTTCAGGAACTGCAGACCCGCTGGATGCAGTGGGGAACGTTCATGCCAATGATGCGCAACCACTGCTCGTCGCCTATGGTGAGCGAACTGTATGCGTTTGGAAAGCAGGGCGACTGGGCGTACGACGCCATGATCAAGACCATCAAGCTGCGCTATCGCCTGCTGCCCTACATCTACAGCACGGCAGGCGACTGTGTGCAGAACAGCGGAAGCATGATGCGCGCCCTGGTGATGGATTATGCCGCCGATAAGAAGGCCTCTCGCCTGAACGACGAGTATCTCTTCGGCCGCAACATACTGGTGAAGCCGGTGACCGACCCCTTATACACCTGGAAGGACAAGGACAAGAAGGGCCACACCATCTATCCTGATGTAAGGAAGGCGGCCGCGCCCGTGAATGTTTACTTGCCTAAGGGCAACAAGTGGTATGATTTCTGGAGCAACGCCCTGTATGAGGGTGGGCAGGACATCCAGCGCCTTTGCCCCATCGACATCATGCCTGTATTCATCAAGGCTGGCACCATCCTGCCGTTCGGCCCCGAGGTGCAGTATAGTTCGGAGAAGCCTTGGGACGAGTTGGAGATCCGTGTCTATCCTGGCGCCGACGGAACGTTTACGCTCTATGAGGACGAGGGCGACAACTACAACTACGAGAAGGGCAAGTTCTCTGAAATAAAGTTTGCCTGGAACGAAGCGGGCAGAACCCTGACCATCGCCCCTCGCAAGGGCAGCTATAAGGGAATGCTCCAGCGTCGACAATTCCACATCGTGCTGGTGGGTGCCAACAGTGGCGCTGGCGATCAGCCTATGCAGGCAACCAAGAGTGTGGAATATGATGGAAAAGCTGTGGAGATACAGTTGTGAGATCCACTATTTTAGCCCTAATAGGTCATTAGATCTCAATGCTTGTTAGTGCTTGTTTCGAGCATCTTTGTTAGTGTTTGTTTCGAGCATCTTGCTTCCTTTCGCGCCCAAAGTCATAGCCCGCTATGGCTTTGGGCGCGAACGTTTCTCCCACGGATCGCAGATAGCACAGATACCATGCGGGGTGCTTTTATCAAAAAACACGAGACCCCAGTGGCCGTAGGCAGGATGAAACAGGATGGGCAGGATGGGCGGTGGGCGCAATGCGCTTCCGGGTCCACCTGCCCATCGGTCGGTTAGGCTGTCGGTGGGTTAGAGCACGCTGTGGCGGTTCTTGCGGCGGCGGGTGTAGCTCACGTGGATCCAGCGGGGCACGGGGGCGTCGATGGGTTCCCAGATGAGCTGGTCGAAGTCGAGGCGGTCGCGAATGAAGCGGTAGAGCGCCATAGCGCGCTCGGGCGTCCCCACCACGATGTCGGCGGCCTCACCCTTGGTGTGCTGCGAGGCGGGAGCAGCGCCGGGTATGAGGCGGTTGACGGCCGGCGACCGGAAGCCGCTGCTGATCACGATGGGTCCGAAGCGGTGGCGCAGGGGCTCGAGCACGTTCTGGCAGAGCGCCTCCAGGGCGGCCGTCTGCGCGGCGTTGGGACAGTTGGGCAGGTCGTGGTCGGCGGCCACGCCCGAGCGTGTAAACTCGTAGAGCTTGAAGTGAGGTGTGAGTTGTGTTCTTTCGGTTTGTGTCATGATAGTAAATGTGTTGTGTGTGTGTTGATGTTGTTGTGAATGATTCTTGCGCGTAAGGGTTGCCGCTTCCGCCGGGCGTCGTTGCCAGGCGTTGCGGCACATTGCGAGCGGCCTCATAGGTAGGATCGTAGCACGGTGCGGTGGTCGTTGAGCCGATTGTTGATCTTCCAAATCACGTTGTAGATGCTGCGCGGCAAGGCCAGTCCCACGGCGCTGAAGGCCCTCTTGGCCAGCCAAATCTGCGTGGCGGGGCGGCCATACGGGTCGGTTAGCTCGTAGGTGCCCCATGCCAGGTAGATCATCTCCACGAGGTCGGTCTTGGTGCGCTTCCACTCCACCGAGGCGGGTGGTTGGGCCACAAGGTGCCGCACATCGGCCACGAGAAGGGCCAAAGCCTTTTGGCGACGCTCCATGCGTTGCCGCTGTTGTTCAAATTCGGTGTTCATGCTGTCATTGTTTTTGTTAATGCCTGATGTTGAGAGTAATGGTAAGTTGCGATGCGTTTAGAACACGCCACGGTAGCTTCTGAAGGGAGGAAAACTGATGGGTTTCTGCCACTGTATGAAGACGCTGGGGTCCACGCCGCCCTCATACCACAGCCGGGCGAAATACTCCACCACGGGCGGTCGTCCCGTCATGCGGCTCTGCCGCGCCACGCTGTAGATGTTGCTTGGCATGCGCCTATGCAAGTTCTGGCAGAGCAGCGTAGCGATGCGGTGCATGGTCATGGGCCGGTGCGTTTCGTGGTCGATGATGCGTCGCATCTTCGAGAGGGTCCACGCCACCTCCATGAGTTGGTTGGTGGTGTCGCCCCAGATGGGAAACTCGCGGTCGGCGGCGTCGAGGTCGATCACGGCGCTGAAGAGTTGCAATAGGCGATCCTCCATGTTGACCTGCAGTTCATAGGTCATCTTAAACGGCGGTCGCTCTTGGTTGTTTTGTTCCGTACATGGGTTGTTGTTTGCCATGATAATTGTGATGAGTTTAGGGTTAATGATGTTTGTACTGTTGTCGGGTTTCACGCGTGTTTTTCCGTATCGTTGTCGGCGAGGCGGGTGGTGGGTGGTGGGGCCGCGCCGCCTCTCGTAGACGGCAGCAAAGATAGCCCGGGAACGCTGAGCGACCAAAAAAAGGCCAAATTATTATGTTTATTTAAAAAATCGATGAAATGAAACTTCACGAAAAGTAAAGCGTTCCGACAATGTATATAGATTTAACGGTTTTCCGTAATGCGGAATGGGTCCGTCGGATGTTGAGCGATTGAATGGGGAATGGGCACTGAACCGCATAAATACAAAGAGGGCGGGCAATGGCATCACGCCATTGCCCGCCCAGCATTAAAAGAGACTATCGAGATTTGGGGCGATAACTGTTAGTTGACAGCCACAAACATAAACTGGCCGGTGATATCGTTGAAATAGATGTCGTAGGTTCCAGCCGGAATGTTGAGGTTGTCGCCACCTGCCGCAGCGCAGTAGATCATGTCGGCGAGAGCGGCCGTCTGTCCACCCCAACTGGTGGTCCATTCGTGGTCGGCGCGGAACTTCATCTCAGTCGCTGCGGTGAACTTGTGGCGGAGATACCAGTTGTGGGGAGCCGTCTGAGTCATGTCGACGTCGGCTTTCCAGTCGTTGAATCCACCTATGATGCTCACGTGTGAGAACGCCTGTGGCTCCTGGTTGTCGAGCTTCGTCCATGAGTACTTCTTGCTTGACATGTCGATGGTGAGCGTGTAGTAGGCACCCTTCTCGGGGCACACGAAGGCGTTGGCGCCACTGTTCACGAGGTCGCCCTCGGCAGCCGTCTCGCCGTCGGTAACGCTACCCCATGCCAAGTTCCAATTGTTGATGTTGGCACGGTTCCATATCTTCAGGTTGGCGTCGCCTGTCCACTGCGTGGTGATGGAAGCCTTCGATCCGCCCTCGTTGTAGAAGGCGAGCTTCGAGGCAGCCTCAGCGTTCCATCCGTAGACCCCACCCACCATGTAATAAGAGTCGGCGCGCACCACGCTGTAGGTGTAGTCGATCATGTTGAGCGTGATGACGTATGTGCCAGCATCGACAATCTTTCCAGCCTGCGGGTTGTCGGTAACGAGCGTGCCCGCGTCGCTGATGTCGCCATCCTTCGCAGTTCCCAGCACGCCCTGTGCCCAGAGGTTGTTGGCGTCGATGTTCTCCTGCGGAATGATCTTCCAGCACTGGTTGGTGCCCGTTGTGGTGAGGGTGAATGTGAATATAGGATCCTCATACACATCCTTGTCGGAGCGGCTGAACTTATAGTTGGGCAACGACGTTTCGTTGAGCGACCATGAGTTGAAGTCGCCCACGATGTAATAAGCCTTTGAGATAAACGGTGCCTTGGGCGACACGTTCACGCTGATCTCGCCAGCGTCGACGAAGAGCGCCTGACCGTTGGCCACCACATCGCTGTAGACGTGCGCCTTGAACGGGCGTGCCGACGGGCGCTTGCCGTAAGCCTTCACCACAGCCGTCTGCAAGGCCGTGCTGTCGATGGTTCCCTCGTTGGTGGCGTCGAGCTCCTGCGGAAGGGTGTAGGCGGCAGCCTCATCGGTCGGCGTGAGCACCACACGGGTGTGGCCGAGCTGCGCGCCCTCAGGCAGCGTAGCCGTAGAGAGGCTGAACACCTTCACATCCGTGCCGGGGTTGGCCAGGTTCACATCGCCGGCGGCCGAAGCCGTAAATCCCGGTATGGTGATGGCGCTATCCTGGTCGTTGTGTTGCGGCGCCATCCAATCGTCGTAGTCGCCGCTGCAGCTCATGAAGGAAAGACCCACAAAAGCCGCCAAGCTATATAACAATGTTTTTTTCATGGTTGTTGATTTTTTAAGATTTCACTCCTTTCCAGATGGCCACGGGGGGTCGGGCGGCACCCCACTCCACCCGTAGCCTTAATGAAAAAGTTATTTCACCTCACCTGTGTTCTTGTCGAAGTTCACATAGAGTTTCTGTCCGGGAGCGCAGCTCACCGAGTATTCGGGGCCAGCGTTGGCAGACCAGTTCTCGGGAATGTTGATGTCGCGGAAATAGAGGCTGCCATTGAGGAGCGTAAACTCCGTGCGCCACCACTCCACATTGGGGATGTGGATGTAGGCGCGCAGCTCGCCCGTACCGGTGAAGGCCGGCGATACCCACTCGCCGTTCTGGTCGGCAGGAGCCTGCATGGCCGCAGCGGGGCTGGCCTCATCCCATGTACCGGCGGCGTTGCCCATGATGTAAGCCTCGCCCGGATAGATATGGAGCTTGTAGTTGATGGCCTTCTTGTCGGCGGTCATCTCACCATCGAAGAGCAGCGCATACCATCCGCCGTTGGCCAGCACGATGTTGTCGTCGTCGTTGTTCGACACGCCTGCACCAGCCTGGTCGTCGATGGTGATGCGTCCGTAACCACGCCAGTCGCCCTCGGCTGTTCCCCACTTGAAGGCACCGCCAGCCGGCACATACACCATGGTGTAATACTGACCCTGCAAGCCATAGACGGCGGGCACCTGCTTCCAGCTGCTCCATGCCTCCTGGATCGACGATCCTACGACATAGAGGCAACCCGGATACTCCACATCGGGAGCCTGATACTGGGCGCGCACCTGAGGCAGCGTGATGACGTTGGAGAATGTCTCGCCGAGGTTCTCCGTCATGGTGCCGTCGATGATGGCGCGCAAGCGAACGTAGACGGGCAGTGTGGCCGGCACGTCGGCGTCAGGGTTGGCAGCCTGGAAGAGGTCCACCACGGCATTGTTAAACTCCACGGCGTTGGCGTTCATCTTAGCCTTGGTGAACGAGGTGGAGAGCTCCTTGAAGGCCGCCTCACTGTTGGTCTGGCCGAAGGTGGGGTCGAGCGACACCTGCACGAAGTAGCGCACCAGGTAGGGCACACCCTCGCCATAGTTGGGCTGCGAGCAAGTAAGCTCCACGCCCTCCGACTTTGCCAGGTCGTAAATGTTTTCGGCATACGCCGGTGTATTGAGCACGAAGCCCTCGGCCACGTGGCTCAGGTCCAGTGTCGGGTTGCTGTCGCGATCCTCGTCGCAAGCGGCGAAGAGGAACGGCAACACGAGCAACGGAAGCGTCATGAGTTTATGTAGATATTTCATGATCCAAAGTCTTTATGGTTATTCGGAAAAACTATTAATAGTTCGGATTCTGGTGGAGGTTGGGGTTGCCCGAGATCTCGTTGGCCGGAATCGGATAGATGTTGTAGTGGCTGTCGACACCCACACCGTTGGGCTGGCCGCCCTTGAAGCTCCAGAGATACTGGCTGCTGGTGTAAAGCCCGAAGCGCACGAGGTCGCTGCGGCGGCGTCCTTCGAGGTAGAACTCGCGGCACCACTCATCGAGGATGTCGTTGAGCGAGAGCGACTTGGCCACGTTGGTGCGGTGGGCGCGCTGCTGCAGCACCTTGATGTCGGCAAGGGCAGCGTCCTTGTAGCCCAGGCGGTAGTTGGCCTCAGCGCGTGTGAGGTAGATCTCAGCCAGACGGAAGAGGGGCACGTCGGTGTCGCAGAAGTTCTGGTCGTGAACCTGTCCGCCATCGGTGCGCACGTTCGACCATTTCACGATCGACACACCGTCGAAGAAGTTCTTGATCGACTTGTCGGGCTCCAGTCGGCGCACACCACCGGCGTAGCCGGCGTAGAACAGCGCGCGGTCGTCGCCAGCCTTGCTGACGAGCTCGGCTGTGCTGCCGCCGAGCACCTGGTCCATGGCGATGATGTCGGCCTCACTGAGGCTGCCGGCGTCGAGCTGGTTGTCGGACAGATACTTTTTGTAAGCGTCGGTGCAAGCCTTGTTGTCGGCGTTGGGCAGGTCGAGGGTGGGGATAAACTTACCCACGAGGTTCTTGCGTGCGAAGACACACTGCCAGGGGTTGTTCTGGTAGAAATAGGGCATACCGCCGCAGCGTGTACCATTGATGAGCATGGTCGTTGCGCCGTGGTTGCGCGTCTTCAGTCCGTCCTGGCGGATGGGGAAGATAATCTCCTGCATGGCCTCGGGATTCTCGTCGTTGTCGGCCATGAAGAGCTGCTGGTAACCGGTGTAACCGTTCTTCTCGGCCCTACAGAGGTCGTAGGCGTGAGAATTCAGAATACTGTCGCAGTAGTCCTTGGCCTTCTTATAATCGTTGATCTGGCCGTCGGTGTAGACCATGGCGTTGAGCGCCAGGCGAGCGTGGAGGGCAAAGGCCGCACCGCGGTCGGCGCGTCCGAAGTTCTTGGCGTTGCAGTAGGCACCCACATTCTTCATCAGCGGCTCGATGGCCGTGAGCTCCTCATCGATCCACTTGTAGAGGTCGACGCCGCTCTTCTCGGTAGGCAGGTCGCCGTTAAACTCCACCTTGAACGGAGCCTTGTGGAAGAGGTCGAGGAAATGGTAGTAGTTGAGACAGCGCAGGAAGCGCACCTCAGCCACCTCGTCGTCGGGGAGCTTGCCCGTCTGCTCGCTGATAAACTGGTTGTGGAGCGTGATGTCGTAGGCCAAACGCTGGTAGCACCAGTTGACACGCGGCGAGGCCGACGTCCATGCCATGTTGGTGATAGGCATGATGTCCTGGTTGTCCTGCCAGGCCCAGAGCACCTCGTCGGAGTTGAGCTCATTGAGGTTGAACACAGTGCGGTAGAATCCGCTCTCACCCTCGTCGGTGCCCATATCAGGGTTACCGTCAGGACCTTTCTGACCGGTGAGTCCGAGTGTGCCATACTGCTTGGCCAGCAGTTCCTCCACCTTATACGACGGCGAGGTCTGCGGGTCGATGGGCGAAATGTTCAGATCGTCAGCGCACGACACGACGGCCATGCTGATGAGGGCCAGCGCTGCGCTTTTCAATATGATGTGTTTCATGATTGTAAATGCTTAGTTAGATGGTTTTTATCCGTTGATGGTTTGCACGGTTAGAAATCGAAGTGCACACCGAGCTGGAAGCTCACTGGGCGCGGGTACGGATCCTTGTCGACGCCATTGGCCACCTCGGGGTCGAGACCCTTATACTTGGTGATGATGAATGGGTTCTGCACGGTGAAGTAGACGCGTCCGGCGAAATACTCGTGCGATCCACACTTCATGAGTGCCGGGAAGGTGTAGCCGAGGGTGATGTTGGAGCACTTGAGGAACGATGCGTTGCGAATGAAGTAGTCGCTGACGCTGTTCATGGCGGTGGTCAGTCCGGTGAATCCGAGAGCCACAGCCTCAGGATTGCTGTTCTCGAAGGCGCCGTGGCTGTAGAGTCCTGAGTCGCACACCTTAGCCTTGTTGGCGAGGTTGTAATAGTACACATAGTTGCCGAGCGAAGCGCGGAGCGAGAAGCTCAGGTCCCAGTTCTTGTAGAGGAACTTCGATGTGAGACCCATGATCACGTCGGGTGCCGGGCTCTTGTAGTAGTAGCGGTCGCCATCGTCGATCACGCCATTGTGGTCGCGGTCAACATAGAGACCCTCGATGGGCTTGCCGTTGTCGTCGTAGACCTGCTGGTAAACGAAGAACGAGTTGATGGGCTCACCCACCTTGTTGCGTTGCAAACGGGTTGAGGTACCGCGCGCGGCCGTGGTGGAGTTGACCCACACCCAGTCTTGTGCGCCGGCCTTGAGCTCGGTGATCTTGTTCTTGTTCCATCCCACATTGTAGGTCACGGCCCATGTGAAGTCCTTGGTGACGATGGGCTTGGCGTCGATGGAGAACTCCAGGCCGTAGTTGCGGAGCGAACCGATGTTCTGCAGCAGCTGGTCGCCGAAGGTGGTTCCTGCCGTTGCCGACACGTTGGCCAGCAGGTCGCGTGTGTTGCGGATGTATCCGTCGATGCTGAAGCCAACGCGGTTGTTGAGCGCGCTGAAGTCGACACCCACGTTCCATGTCTCGGTCTTCTCCCATGTGAGCTTGCCGTTATACTTGTTGGGTCGCATGGTGTAATAATAGGTGTCGCCGAAGGCATACTGCGAGAACTGGTCGCCGCGCACATAGACGGGAGCGTAGTAGAAGTCGTCGATGCCGTTCTGCTGACCGGTCTTACCCCAGTCGAAGCGGAGCTTCAAGTTGTTGAGCCAATGAATGTTGGCCATGAAGGGCTCCTCGCTCATTCTCCATGCCAAGGCAGCTGATGGGAAGTAGCCCCACTTGTGGCCTTTGGCGAAGCGCGATGATCCGTCGGCGCGGAAGGTGGCGGTGAGCAGGTAGCGGTCGAGCAGGTTGTAGTTGAATCGGCCGAAGTACGACACAAGCGAGTTGTGTGTGGCCCATTCGGTCTCGCTTCTGAGCTTCTCGTTGTAAGCCTCGCCGGTCAGCGGGTTGGTACCCTTTCCGTAGGTGCCTGTTCCCGTGCGGTGGTAGTGCGACTGCTCTGCGCCTGCCATGATGTCCACATGGTGGTCGCCAAACTGGTGCATGTATTGTGCGTAGGCGTTGCCCACGATGTTATACTTGTAATAATCCATAAACTCCTGGCGGCCATAGTAGTTGTCGCTGTAAGAGGTGCGCGCCACATCGGTGGTCTGGCTGGTGGCGGTGTACTGCGCGCCGAGGCTGGCGTGGATATGGAGGTCTTCGAAACCGTGGATCTTATAGTCGACCTCGGCGTTGCCGCTGATATCGTTGGCGTTGGCCACGCAATGCTTGTTGTTGAGCATGGCCACAGGGTTCTGCGGTGTTTGCGAGTAAGAGGTCTTGGTCCAGTTGGGGTCGTTGAACGAAGCGCCCTGGAGGGTCTGGTAATAGCCACCCACCACGCTGTAGTCGGGATCGTCGGTGCGCACGGGACGTGTGGGATCCATGGCCAGGGCGGCTCCGATGGCTCCTGGGTCGGCGTAGCGGTCCTTCTCATACATATACTTGGCCGTAAAGTTGAAGTTGAGGTGCTTGTCGAGGAACGAGGGCGCCACGTTCACGCTGCTGTTGAAACGGTGCATCCAGCTGGTGCGGAGAATACCGTTGGCGGCGTTGTAGCCTGCGCTCACACGGTAGGGCATGTTCTTCAGGCCGCCCTGCATGCTCACGCTGTGGCTGGTCGACACGGCGGTGCGCAGAATCTCGTCCTGCCAGTCGGTGTCGGCGTCGCCAAGGAGGTTGGTGTCGATGCCCTTCGATTCGGCGAGTTTCTTAAGCTCTGACGCGTTGAGCGTATCGTATTTCTTGCGC
Organism: Hallella faecis; assembly: GCF_018789675.1. Classification (GTDB taxonomy): domain Bacteria; phylum Bacteroidota; class Bacteroidia; order Bacteroidales; family Bacteroidaceae; genus Prevotella; species Prevotella faecis. The sequence goes on along the minus strand of NZ_JAHKBE010000037.1, from coordinate 15,972 downwards.
ACGGTCGAAACCGTTACATCGCCGTTGTAGGAGAAGGTGGGGCGCTGTCCGCTGCTTCCCTTCTTGGTGGTGATGATCACCACACCGTTGCTGGCGCGCGATCCGTAGATGGCTGTTGCCGAGGCGCTCTTGAGCACGGTGAAGGTCTCAATGTCCGACGGGTTGATGTTGGCGAGGATGTTGCTCATGCCCGTTGCGGTGTTGTTGTCGATGACGAGTCCGTCGATGACATACAACGGGTCGTTACTGGCCGAGAGCGAGGCACCACCACGGATGCGGATCTGCGCTCCTGCGCCTGGCGATCCACCGTCGGTCTGCACATCCACACCGGCCACCTTACCTACGAGAAGGTCGGAGGCGTTGTTGGTTACGCCCTTCGTGAGCTCATCGGGCTTCATGACGGTCACCGATCCTGTGAGGTCGGCCTTCTTGGCCTTACCGTAACCGATGACCACCATGTCTTTCAACTGGGTGGCTCCGGCTTCCTTCATCACCACGTCGACGTTTTGCCCGGCCGTGACGGTGGCGGGCTCATAGCCAATAAATGAGATGGTGATGGTCGATTTGGGGTTGGCAGAAATGGTAAAGTTACCATTGGCGTCGGTGATGGCTCCGCCCTCAACGCCTGCCACACGCACGGTGGCACCGATGATGGGTTCTCCCGTGGCATCCTTCACATGTCCTTTCACGACAACCTGTTGCGCGAAAGCACTTGCCGAAAGGAACAAGCCGCCTGTAAGGGCTGCAATCCTCAAGGTGTTAGAGAATTTAACATGCTTCATGGTTCATATTGTTTAGGTTGATTAATAATTGTCTCGTCTGTTTGCCTATTGCTTGGAGTCTGCAAAAGAGGCCAGTTGTCCCACGCCTGCGTCCATAACAATATATAGGGTAGGGTTGGTGGCTATTCTCCTTGTTTCTCCAGGGCGAAAGGTAGATGTCGTTAGATTACAGTGCAAATTTACGACGCTTTGCCATAGGTTGATACTCCTTTTTTCATAAATCCGCCAAAATTCGTGTGCAAACGTTTGCATAATGCAAAAAGTTAAAATGGCAAAAAAGAGCATCAAGTTACTCATTATTGGCGTAAATTTGCAGCCGTAAGACCAGATATATGGATAAGAAGCAAGCTACTACGATGAAGGACATAGCCGAGCATTTCGGCGTGTCGGTCTCCACTGTCTCGCGCGCACTGAGCGGATGCAAAAAGGTGCGGCAGGAGAAGCGCGACGCCATCTGCGCCTACGCCAAGGAGCTCAACTTCTCGCCCAACGACCTGGCCCAATCGCTCAGAAACAATCGGCGACACGCCCTGAAGGTCATCGGCGTGATCGTGCCCGAGATAACCCATTACTACTTTGCGTCGGTGCTCACGGGCATCGAGGAGACGGCCTCCGAGCGTGGCTACCAAATAGTGATCACCATGAGCGGCGAGCACTATGAGCGCGAGCGACAAATCTGCCAGATGTTCGACACGGAGCCCGTGTGCGGCGTCATCATGTCGCAGGCCAAGGAAACCACGCAGTACGACCATTTCCAGATGCTGCTCGACAAGGGCCTGCCGCTGGTGTTCTTCGACCGCATCTGCACGGGCATCAACGCCAGCCTTGTGGTGGTCGACGACTACATGGGGGCGTTCAAGGCCGTGACGCACCTCATCGAAACGGGCTGCCGCCGCATAGCCTTCTATGGCATGGCGGGCAAGGCCGAGGTGGGCAAGAACCGCTACAACGGCTACCGCGACGCCCTGCTCAAGGCGGGTCTGAAGCCCGACGACTCGTTGGCCATCGTGTGCGACAACCGCAGCGACGCCGAGCGCCTCACACCCAACATCCTCAGGCGCGACGACCGACCCGACGCGTTCTTCTGCGTGAACGACGACACGGCCATCGGTGTGATGTACACGGCCAAGCGCATGGGATTCAACATTCCCGACGACGTGGCGGTGTGTGGATTCACCAACGGCAGCCGCGCCGTGGCATGCGACCCGCAGCTCACCACCGTGGAGCAACGTGGCGTGGAGGTGGGGCGCGAGGCCGCCAACATCCTCATCGACAAGGTGGAGGGCCTGACCGACCCCGACAAGGTGGAGAAACGGGTGGTGAAAACCCGACTCGTGGTCAGAGGAAGCTCGAAATGACAATGTGGAATGTGAAGTGTGACAACCACACTGCACATCCGCAACAACATACGTACGAAAGTACGGAAATACGGAAATACATACGTTCGTAGGAACTTGCGTAAGCAAATACGTTCGTAGGAACACCCCAGCCGCCGCAATGCGCGTTCGCCAACCACGATGGCGCATGGGCAAAACTTAGACCTAACAACAACCTAAACAATATCATGAAACAAAAAGAAGATTTAAGCTTTTGGAAGCTTTGGAACCTGAGCTTCGGCTTCTTCGGTGTGCAGATTGCCTACGCCCTGCAGAGCGCCAACATATCGAGGATATTCGCCACACTGGGAGCCGACCCCCACTCTCTCAGCTATTTCTGGATTTTGCCGCCGCTCATGGGCATCATCGTGCAGCCCATCGTGGGAACGCTGAGCGACCGCACCTGGTGCCGATTCGGACGGCGAATACCCTACCTCTTCATCGGATCGGCTGTGGCGGTGGCGGTGATGTGCCTGCTGCCCAACGCGGGATCGCTTGGCATGGCCGTGAGCACCGCCATGGTGTTCGGACTGGTGTCGCTGATGTTTCTCGACACGAGCATCAACATGGCCATGCAGCCCTTTAAGATGCTCGTGGGCGACATGGTGAACGAGCGGCAGAAGTCGTTTGCCTATTCCATACAGAGCTTCCTCTGCAACTCGGGCTCGCTGGCCGGCTACGTGTTCCCCTTCCTGTTTACCGCCTGCGGCATCGCCAACGAGGCGCCGAAGGGTGTGGTGCCCGACTCGGTGATCTTTTCGTTCTACATCGGAGCCATCATCCTCATCCTGTGTGTGCTCTACACCACGCTTACCGTGAAGGAATGGAACCCGAAGGAATATGCCGAATACAACGAGCGCAAGCCGGAGGCCGACGAGGAGAAGGCCGGGTGGATTACGCTGCTGCGCAACGCGCCGTCGACGTTCTGGAAGGTCGGACTGGTGCAGTTCTTCTGCTGGGCGGCGTTCATGTATATGTGGACCTACACCAACGGCACCATCGCCGACACCGTGTGGCACACCTCCAACGTGGCCTCGAAGGCTTACCAGGAGGCAGGCAACTGGGTGGGCGTGCTCTTCTTCTGGCAGGCGCTGGGAAGCGTGGTGTGGGCCGTGGTGCTGCCGCGCATCAAGAACGAGCGATGGGCCTACGCCATCAGTCTGCTCATCGGCGCCGTGGGATTCGCCATGGTGCCCTTCATCCACAACGAGAACCTGTTGGTGCTGCCCTATGTGCTCATAGGATGTGCGTGGGCCGCCATGCTCGCCATGCCGTTCGCCTTTGTGACCAACGCGCTGGAGGGCTACGGCCACAAGGGCGCATACCTCGGACTGTTCAACGGCACCATCTGCCTGCCGCAAATCGTGGCGGCCGCCTGTGGTGGCACACTGCTCGCCATGGTGGGATCGCACCAATACAACATGATGCTCGTGGCGGCAGCGCTGCTCGCACTCGGCGCCCTCAGCGTGTCGCTCATCAATAAGAACAACCCCCAAAACCTTACAATACAACAATGAACATTCTTTTCAACCTGCAATATGCCACGGTGTTTGGAGAGACGCTCCAACTGAACGTGGTGGACCGTAACGGCGCCAAGGCGCAAACCTACGGCATGAACATGACCGCCGACAAAACGTGGACTTGCCAGATGGCGGTCGACACGTCGGTGACCCACATCGACTATTACTTCAGCGTGGACCGCGGAGGCCAGGAGGAACGGCACGAGTGGACCACCATCACCCACCGACTGGAGCTCAACGGCAAGAAGACCGACACCTACCTCGTGAGCAACCGATGGCAAGACATTCCAGGCGACTCGTACCTCTACAGCTCGGCGTTCACCGACTGTGTGAACCGTCGAAACCACAGCCGAATGAAGGCGTCAGCCTACGCCAAGACGCTGCGCCTCGTGGTGCGCGCACCGCAACTGAGAGGCGGATGCCAACTGGCGGTGGTGGGCGAGGACAAGGCCCTGGGCCAATGGATTGCCGACAAGGCCGTGAGGATGGTGGAGCACAACCACAACGAATGGGTGGCCGACCTCAACCTCAGGGACTTTGCCAACGCCGGCACCACGGAGTTTAAGTTTGTGGCTTGGACCGACAAGGGCGACCTGCTCTGGGAAACGGGAGCCAACCGCCGCCTCGAACTGCCCATGGCCGACAACGGACAGATGGTGGTGAGGGAACTCGACCAGGCGTTCTTCGAGATCTACAATGAGCGACTGGCCGGCACGCTCATACCCGTGTTCTCACTGCGCACACGGGGCAGCTTTGGCGTGGGCGACTTCGGCGACCTGAAGCGCATGGTCGACTGGGTGGCCGAAACCGAGCAGCGGGTGCTGCAGGTGCTGCCCATCAACGACACCACGTCGACACACACCTGGACCGACTCGTACCCCTACTCGGCCATCAGCATCTTCGCCCTTCACCCACAGTTTGTGGACCTCAGGCAGTTGCCGCCCATCGCCGACAAGAAGAAGGCGGCCGAGATGGAGGCGCTCAGAAAGAAACTCAACGCCCTGAGCCAGATCGACTATGAGCAGGTGAACAACGCCAAGACCGAATACCTGCGCATCATCTTCAAGCAGGAGGGCGAGGCCGTGATGAAGACCACCCACTTCCGCAAGTTTATGGCCGAAAATGAGCATTGGCTGGTGCCCTACGCACAATACTGCCATCTCCGCGACACGCTGGGGACGGTAGATTTCAGCCAGTGGAAGGGCCATGAGCAATGGCACGAGGCCGACCGCGGCGCGCTGAGAAACCCACGCACCGAGGAATACCGCGAGGTGGCGTTCTACTACTATGTGCAGTATGTGCTCCACAAGCAGATGCAGGAGGCACACGAGTATGCCAAGGCGAGGGGCGTGGTGCTCAAGGGCGACATTCCCATCGGCGTGAACCGCTGCGGATGCGACGTGTGGCACGAGCCGCAATACTTCAACCTCAACGCGCAGGCCGGTGCGCCGCCCGACGCCTTCTCCGTCAACGGACAAAACTGGGGATTTCCCACCTACAACTGGCAGCGCATGATCGACGACGGATGCCAGTGGTGGATACGCCGCTTCCAGAACATGGCGAAGTATTTCGACGCCTACCGCATCGACCACGTGCTGGGATTCTTCCGCATCTGGGCCATCCCCATCACCTGCGTCCACGGCCTGCTCGGACAGTTTGCGCCGGCACTGGGCATGTCGCGCGAGGAGATCGAGGGCTACGGACTGCACTTCCAGGAGCAACTGTTCACCACGCCGTTCATTGCCCGATGGGTGGTCGACCGCGTGTTCCGAGAGCATGCACAGGAGGTGATCGACACCTACCTCGACCATCAGCACGACGACATCTACGCCCTCAAGCCGCAATACGACACGGAGCGCAAGATTGAGGCGGCCTTCAAGGACAAGAACAGCGATGTGGACATCTGGATACGCGATGGACTCTACGCCTTGGCGAGCGACGTGCTCTTCGTGCGCGACTACAACGACCCCAACAAGTTCCACCCGCGCATCACGGCGCAGCTCAACTTCATGTATGAGGCGCTCTACGACAGCGACAAGGAGAAGTTCAACCGCATCTACAACGATTACTACTATCGCCGCAACAACAACTTCTGGTACAACGAGGCCATGAAGAAACTGCCGGTGCTGGTGCAGGCCACACGCATGCTGGTGTGTGCCGAGGACCTGGGAATGGTGCCCGACTGTGTGGCGTGGGTGATGAACGAGCTGCGCATACTCAGCCTCGAACTGCAACAGATGCCGAAGGACCCGAAGCTCACGTTTGGCGACCTTGCGCGCAATCCCTACCGCAGCGTGTGTACGCTCTCGACCCACGACATGCCGACCCTGCGACAGTGGTGGGACGAGGACTACAACCGCACGCAGGACTATTACGCCTCGAAGCTCTACCGCGGCGGAGCGGCACCCCACCCGCTGCCGGGGTGGCTGGCCAAGGAGATCGTGGCCGACCAACTGTCGTGCCCGTCGATGCTCTGCGTGCTCTTGCTGCAAGACTGGATGGCCATCGACGAGCAGCTGCGCCTGCCCGACGCAGGCGCCGAGCGCATCAACATTCCCGCCAACCCACACCACTACTGGCGCTACCGCATGCACATCAACATCGAGGACCTGCTGGCCAACACACCTTACAACAACACAATCAAGGACCTCATCACGGAGGCCGGACGACACCTGAACAACAAATAAAACCATCATCATGACGCGCAAAGACATCCTACTTCTCGCCATGGCGCTGCTGCCCATGGGCGCCGCGGCGCAAACCGTCACATCGCCCAACGGCAACGTGGTAGTGACCTTCTCGCTCTCGCCCAAGGGGCAGCCCACCTACGAGATGCAATACAAGGGGAAGGCGGTGTGCAAACCGTCGCACCTCGGACTGGAGCTCGCCAAGGACAAGCACGCCTCGAAGGGCATGGACGAGACCGACCTCATGGACGGATTTGAGGAGACCAACCACCGCACATCGACCTTCGACGAGACGTGGAAGCCGGTGTGGGGCGAAACGGCCACTATCAGAAACCACTACAACGAGATGGCCGTGGACCTGCATCAGCCGGCCACCAAGCGAAACATCACCATACGCTTCCGTGTGTACGACTATGGCATGGGACTGCGCTACGAGTTTCCGCAACAGCAGGAGCTCAACTACTTCGTCATCAAGGAGGAGCACACGCAGTTTGCCATGGCAGGCGACCACACGGCCTACTGGATTCCGGGCGACTACGACACGCAGGAGTATGAATACCAGATCACGCCGCTCACCGGCATCAGGGCCGTCATAGCCAAGAACCGCGAGGCGTATAAGGGCAACTCGTCGACGACGGTGTTCTCCGACACGGGCGTGCAAACGTCGCTCCAGATGAAAACCAGCGACGGCCTTTACATCAACATCCATGAGGCGGCATGCATAGACTATCCCACCATGCACCTCAACCTCGACGAGAAGAACCTCGTGCTCGAGTCGTGGCTCACGCCCGACGCCGTGGGACGGAAGGGATTCATACAGACGCCGTTCAACACGCCCTGGAGAACGGTGCTCGTGAGCGACGACGCACGCGACATGCTGGCCTGCAAACTGACGCTCAACCTCAATGAGCCGTGCAAGATCGAGGACACGTCGTGGATACACCCCACCAAGTACTGCGGAGTGTGGTGGAACATGATCGTTGGAACGAAGACCTGGAGCTACACCAATGATTACCCGTCGGTAAGGCTCGGCGTGACCGACTACTCGAAATGCAAGCCCAACGGCACACACGGCGCCACCACGGCGGAGGTGAAACGCTACATCGACTTCGCGGCGAAGAACGGCCTGCAAGAGGTGCTCGTGGAAGGATGGAACGTGGGATGGGAAGACTGGTTCGGGCACCAGAAGCTCGACGTGTTCGACTTTGTGACGCCCTACCCCGACTTCGACATCAAGGCGCTCAACGACTATGCCCACGCCAAGGGGGTGAAGCTCATGATGCACCACGAGACATCGAGCTCGGCGCTCAACTATGAGCGACACATGGAGGAGGCGTTCAACCTCATGAACCGCTACGGCTACGACGCCGTGAAGACGGGCTACGTGGGCGACATCATCCCACGCGGCGAGTACCACTACTCGCAACTGATGAACAACCACTACCAACGGGTCGTGGAAACGGCTGCCAAGCACCACATCATGGTCAACGCACATGAGGCCACACGACCCACGGGCATCTGCCGCACATGGCCCAACCTCGTGGGCAACGAGAGCGCCCGAGGCACGGAGTACGAGGCGTTTGGGGGCAGTGTGGCCTACCACACGGTGATGCTTCCGTTCACCCGCCTGCAGGGCGGTCCGATGGACTACACGCCGGGCATCTTCGAGACGCGACTCGCCGACTGGAGCAACAACAAGAGCTTTGTGCACTCCACGCTCTGCGGACAACTGGCGCTCTACCTCGTGATGTACTCGCCGCTGCAGATGGCAGCCGACCTGCCTGAGCACTACGAGAAATACGACGACGCCTTCCAGTTTATTCGCGACGTGGCGTGCGACTGGGACGACTCGCGCTACCTGGAGGCCGAGCCTGCCAAATACATCACCGTGGCGCGCAAGGCCAAGGGCACCGACAACTGGTTTGTGGGCGGAAAGACGGGCGAGGACGCCCATACCGCCGTGGTGCGACTCGACTTCCTCGACAAGGGGCGACGCTACGACTGCGCCATCTACCAAGACGCCAAGGAGGCCGACTACGAGAAGAACCCGAAGGCTTACCACATTCTGCACAAGACCGTGAAGAAGGGCGATGTGCTGAAAATCAAGGAGGCGCGCGGCGGCGGTTTCGCCGTGTCGCTGATGGCCAAGTAACACCCACACGCTACCCATAACATGAAAGTAAGATACTTATTGACCGTAATCTTTGCCGCCATGATGACATGGAACGCCAACGCCCAAGGGCGATTTAACGAGATGGAATATGGCAAGACGCAAACCGTGTTCCACCTCAACGCACCCTCCATGCCGAAGGTGCGCATCTACAAGGACGCGCAGGGAGGCAAACCCATCAAGACGGTGAAGATGCGGGCCTTGGGAAACAACCGCTGGGAGGCCATCCTCAAGGGCGACCTGGCAGGACGGTTCTACACCTTCGACATGGGCCTTGGCGAATGTCCGGGAACGTTCGCCAAGGCGGTGGGCGTGAACGGCAACCGAGGCGCCATACTCAACATGGCCGACACCGACCCCGAGGGATGGAGCCTCGACCAACGACCCGCGCTGGCCTCGCCCGCCGACCTCGTGATCTACGAGCTGCACATGCGCGACTTCTCCATCAGCCCCACGTCGGGGTTGCAGCACCAGGGAAAGTACTTGGCACTCACAGAGCCCCGCGCCATCGACTACCTGAAGCGGTTGGGCGTGAACGCCATCCATTTCCAACCGTTGTTCGACTATGCCTCGGTCGACGAGATGCAGCTGCAACGGCCGCAGTTCAACTGGGGCTACGACCCGAAGAACTACAATGTGCCGGAGGGTAGCTACGCCACCGACCCCTACAAGCCGGCGGTGCGCATACGCGAGATGAAGGCCATGGTGCAGGCGCTCCACAAGGCAGGCATACGCGTCATCTTCGACGCCGTGTACAACCACACGTTCGACATCGACGGAAGCAATTTCCAACGCACCTATCCCGACTATTACTACCGCAAGACGGCCGACGGACGCTACTCCAACGGGTCGGGCTGCGGCAACGAGACGGCCTCGGAGCGTCCGCTGATGCGCGAGTTTATGATAGAGAGCGTGAAATACTGGATCAACGAGTTCCACATCGATGGCTTCCGCTTCGACCTCATGGGCGCGCACGACATCGAGACGATGAACGCCATACGAGCCGCCGTCGACGAGATCGATCCTTCGATCTATATCTACGGCGAGGGATGGAGCGCCGGAGCGTGCGCCTACCCGCAAGACCAGTTGGCCGTGAAGGCGGCGGCCTACAAGCTCCACGGCATAGGGGCGTTCAGCGACGACATGCGCGACGCCCTGCGCGGACCGTTCAGCAACGACACCAAGGGGGCGTTCCTCGTCGGCTTAGGGGGCGAGGAAGAGAGCCTGAAGTTTGGCATCGTGGGCGGCATAGCCCACCCGCAGGTCGACATGGCGCGGGTGAACTACGACCACAAGCCGTGGGCCAAGGAGCCGACGCAACAGATAAGCTACGTGAGCTGTCACGACGACATGTGCCTGGTGGACCGCCTGAAGGCGACCATGCCGGGATGGAACGACGCCACGCGAAGCTACGCCGACCGCGAGGCGGAGCTCATACGCCTCGACCTGCTGGCACAGACGGCGGTGTTCACGTCGCAGGGTGTGCCGTTCATCTTGGCGGGCGAGGAGATGCTGCGCAACAAGAAGGGGGTGCACAACAGCTATGCGTCGCCCGACAGCATCAACGCGCTCAACTGGGACAACCTGAGGCGTTACCCCGAGGTGTTTGAGTATTACCGCGGATTGATCGGCCTGCGCAAGCACCATCCGGCTTTCCGCCTGGCCAAGGCCGACGCCGTGAGGGAGCACCTGGAGTTTATGGCCTCCGACCACTGTCTGGTGGCCTTCCGCCTGAAGAACCTGGAGGGCATCGACAGCTGGAACGACATCATCGTAGCGCTCAACGCGAACAAGGAGCCGAGATCGATCGTCCTTCCACAAGGCCACTACTACGTGGCGTGCTGCAACGGCGTGGTCAACGAGGAGGGCATCGGCATGCCCGTCAAGGGCCAGGCTACGGTCGACGCCCAATCGGCACTGATACTCTACCGGAAGTAAAGCTGAAACAACAAAGATTAGATTACTAAAGTTACGGATTTAGTTTCAAACGGGCTGAATGATCGTTCAAACCGAATACAATCAAGCATGCTTGAATTGCTGAGGTGAAGCCAATAATGCACGGGCTGAAAGCCCAATGAGCGCATAGCCCAGGGCAAGCGAAGCGACACCCTGGGTATGAATACAAACAACATTCCCATTAACGCCCTGAAAGGGCAAAAGCGTAATAAATACGGCACAGTCATTGAGCAAAATCTACATAAGGATGAATGCTTTTGCCCTTCCAGGGCGTCACTAACGAACCTGCTTTGACCCAGGGTGTCGCTTCGCTTGCCCTGGGCTATGCGCTGGTTGGGCTTTCAGCCCGCCCGCTTCGCGCCGGTGACTGTAAGTTCAGCCCACCCTGCCTAAATAAGAAACTCCAATTAGATTATGAAGAAAAAACTGATATCACTAATGATGCTTATGAGTGCAATGAGCATGAACGCAGCGGTGGGGGTCGACCGCATTGAACCCACCAACTGGTATGTAGGCATGAAAGACGCCTCGCTGCAACTGATGGTGCACGGCAAGGATGTGCGCAGCGCCGACGTGGAAGTGAGCTACCCGGGGGTGCGCATCGATTCTATCGCACGCCTCGACTCGCCCAACTATCTCCTCGTCTACCTCAACCTCAAAGGGGCCAAGGCGGGCGAGATGACGCTGTGCTTCAAGCAGGGCAAGCAGACCAAGAAGGTGAAATACCTGCTGAAAGACCGCGACATGGCGGGCGACAAGCGCATGGGATTCTCCAACGCCGATGTGCTCTACATGCTCATGCCCGACCGATTTGCCAATGGCAACCCACACAACGACGCCTTCAAGACCATGCGCGACAAGACGTGCGACCGCACGGCGCCAAGCCTGCGACACGGAGGCGACATGGAGGGCATTCGCCAGCATCTCGACTACTTCAAGGACCTCGGCGTGACGGCGCTGTGGTTCACGCCGTTGCTCGAGAACGACGGCCCCAACGATGGGGCACATTCTACCTACCACGGCTACGCCACCACCAACTACTACCGGGTGGATCCGCGATTCGGCACCAACGAAGAGTATAAGCGGCTCGTCGACGAGGCGCACAGCAAGGGTCTGAAGGTGGTCATGGACATGATCTTCAACCATTGCGGCATAGACCATCCGTGGGTGGCCGACATGCCATCGAAAGACTGGTTTAACACGCCAGAATGGCTCGCACCGGAAAACCAGACGGCGGCGCATCAGAAGAAACTGGGCACTATCGACGGCGCCGCCAAGGTGAACGACAAGTACTTGCAAACGAGCTACAAGCTCACGCCGGTGCTCGACCCCTACGCCAGCCAGGTGGACCTCAAGGAAACGGTAGACGGGTGGTTCGTGCCTACCATGCCCGACCTCAACCAGCGCAACCCGCACGTCATGAGGTATCTCATACAAAACAGTGAGTGGTGGATAGAGACCGTGGGCATCGACGGCATCCGCATGGACACATACCCCTACGCCGACCGCGACGGCATGGCGCTATGGATGAAGACGCTCAACAACGAATATCCCAACTTCAACACCGTGGGAGAGACGTGGGTGACGGAGCCGGCCTACACCGCCGCATGGCAGAAAGACAGCAAACTGTCGGAGAAGAACAGTTACCTCAAGACGGTGATGGATTTTGCCTTCTTCGACCGCATCAACCAGGCCAAGAACGAGGAGACCGACGGATGGTGGCAGGGATTCAACCGTATCTACAACGCGCTCTGCTACGACTATCTCTACCGCGACCCGCATCATGTGATGGCGTTCATCGAGAACCACGACACCGACCGGTTCCTCGGCAACGGCCGCGACTCGCTGGCGCTGAAGCAGGCGTTGGCCTTGCTGCTCACCATCGACCGCATACCGCAGCTCTATTATGGCACGGAGGTGCTCATGAACGGCACGAAAGAGGTGACCGACGGCAATGTGAGGCGCGACTTCCCTGGTGGATTCCCCGGCGACGAGCACAACGCCTTCACTCAGCAGGGACGCACGAAGGAGGAGAACCAGATGTTCAACTGGATCAGTCGTCTGCTCCACTGGCGACAGGGCAACGAGCTCATCACCAAGGGAAAGCAAACGCAGTTTATTCCGCAGGACGGGGTGTATGTCGTGGCGCGCACACTGCCAGGAAGGGCGGTGCTCACCATCGTGAACGGCACGTCGCACCAACGCAAGATGCACACACAGCGCTACCAGGAGGTGCTCCAAGGGGCCAAGCTGGCCAACAACATCCTCACACGACGCACCATCGACCTCACAAAGGACATCACGCTGGCGCCAAGGGCCACCATGGTGCTCGAGATCAACGCACAGCAATAAAATAACATGAAACCGTCTATGAACAAGAAATTATCATCATTGGTGGCAGCACTGGCCCTACCCGCAGCACTCATGGCGCAGGGATGGCCAGCCAACCACCAGGGCGTGATGCTGCAAGGATTCTACTGGAACAGCTTCGACGCCTCACACTGGAAAAACCTGGAGAGCCAGGCGGATGAACTCGCACAGTATTTCAACCTCGTGTGGATTCCGCAGAGTGGCAACTGCGGAGGCGAATCGATGGGATACGACGACCTCTACTGGTTCAACAACTACCAGAGTGCCTTCGGATCGGAACAGGAGCTGCGGTCGATGATCGGCAAGCTCAAGCAGAAGGGAACAGGGACCATCGCCGACGTGGTGATCAACCACAGAAAGACGCTCACCAACTGGGTAGACTTCCCAAAAGAGACGTACCAAGGAAAAACCTACCAACTGTTGTCGACCGACATCTGCAAGGACGACTGCGGCGGACAGACGGCCTCATGGGCCGCCGCCAACGGATATGCGCTCAGCAACAACAACGACACGGGCGAGGGGGTGACGTTTGCACGCGACCTCGACCATAACAGCGCTAACGTGCAGAAGAACGTGAAGGCGTATCTCCACTTCCTCCTCAACGACATGGGGTATGCGGGCGTGCGCTACGATATGGTGAAGGGCTACGCCGCCAAGTTTACGGCACTCTACAACGCCGACGCCAAACCAACGTTCTCGGTGGGCGAGTATTTCGATGGTAACAAACAACTGCTCACCAACTGGATCAATGGCACGAAGGTGAACGGGGTGATACAGAGCGCGGCGTTCGACTTCAACACTCGATATGCCGTGCGCGACGCCACAAACTATAGCAACTGGACCAAGCTCGACCACGACGGACTGGCCACCGATCCCACCTACGCGCGATACGCCGTGACCTTCGTGGAGAACCACGACACCGAACGGCGGTCAGCCTCGGAGCAGCAAGACCCTATCAAGCGCGACACGCTGGCGGCTAACGCCTACATCCTCGCCATGCCGGGTACGCCCTGTGTGTTTCTCAAGCATTGGATCGACTGCAAGGCCGACATCAAGAACATGATTCTGCTGCGTAACCTCACGGGCATCAACAACCAGAGCGCATGGAAACGCAACGGCAGTAGCGTGGCACGATACATATTCACCACTACGGGAACGAAGGGACGACTGCATGTGGCTGTGGGATCGTCGGCCAACACCTACTCGCCCGACGCCAACACATGGGCGCTCGCAGCCGAAGGGCACCACTACCGTTACTTCCTGGAGCGCACCATGCAAACGGCATGGACTTCGCTGCCTTCGGGCCATTATGATGAGGGGGCGACGGTGACGCTCAGGGCCATCGCCACAGACAAAAACGCACAACTGGTTTACACGCTCGACGGAACAGACCCCACCAGCCAAAGCACACGCGCAAACAACGGCGCCACGCTGCGCCTGCCGGAGGGCAACACCACGCTGAAGGTGGCGCTGCTCACGGGCGGCAAGGTGCTGGGCACCGTCACCAGGACTTATCAGGTGGAAGCGTTCAAGCCTTACAACATCAGCGTTAACGTCAACACCGACGCCGTGGGATGGACGTCGATGTATGTGTGGTCGTGGGGTGGCGACGGATCGCACAACCCCACAGCAAAGAGCTGGCCAGGCGACCGTGTAACGACCACCACCAAACTCGACGGCAAGACGTGGTACACGCTCCACTACGCAATCAATGCGAAGGACGATTATGTGAACTTCGTGTTCAACAGCAGCAACGGATCGGTGCAGACAGCGAATGTGCAGAATGTGAAACGCACATCCTATCTCGTTGTTACGGCAAGCAAGGATGCCAGCGGACATTACCTCGTGAAGGATGTGAGCGACAAGTACGCCACGGCCATCGCACCCATCACAACGGCCAAAGCCCATCGACCCACCACGGTGACAAGCATCGACGGTCGCACGCTACGACGCTTCAGCACCTACGTAGACGCTGCGGAGGCCACAACCGGACTTCCCGCCGGCCTCTACATCGTAAACGGCGCCAAGCTGGCAAAGCCATAAGCCTCTCGCACAGGTGGTGAACGCTCCGCCTATGAGGCAAGAAAAAACACATGAGAGGTTATAAAAAAGAAAGCTCCCCAAGCCGGCCCTGTGGCTGACTTGGGGAGCACTGTTTGAAGAGGGTTAGAGACAACTGTTCAGGCCGAGGGTGGTGGCCACGGCGGTGAGGATGCTCAGCGCCAGTTGCACAATGTTCTTCCAGGTTTGACGAGATAGTTTCATGATGCGTGTGTTAGTGTTGTTAGATGTGAGACGAATGGGTTACGCCTTGGGATCGGTGGGAGTCTTAGCGTCGACCACAGCGTTCTTGGGAGCCTCCTTGGCGGTGACGCCCTGGAGCAAATCCTTCACGTAGTTGCCGGCGCGGCGGTTCTTGTCCGTCACCTGACCGTTGCCCACGAAGTGGATCTCGGGAGCGAAGAGCACACGGAAGTTCTTCACGTTCTGCGCTCCAAACTCGGCGCTGGTGGCGGCGGCAACGGTGTTTATGCCCACCTTAAACGCGCCGATGCCATCGAGCACCACCTTCTGCGAGTTCTGCAAATGCTGCTTCATAGCCTCTGAGGCCCCTGCGAGCACCGCCAACACATCAGCGTAGGTCACGGTGGTGGCGTGCGAGATCTCGGAGGCGAGATCCTTGGTCGACACGGTGTTGAGGATGACGCTGCGGCCATACCACTTGCCATAGTTCTTGTTACCCTCGCGCTTCTCCTGATACTTACGATAAAATACTGCCATAATTGTTTTTCTGTGTTTTAAGGTTAATAATGATTGTGAGTGTTTGTGTTGATACCGTAGCATGCGCCCCGCGGTGGCGTCGCCTTGGTTTTAACGATTGCAAAGGTAGTGGGTTTGGCGTAAAGCACCAAACGGCAAAAGGAAAGGTAGCAAGCCACGCCCAGCCCCAAACGCCCGAGCGTCCAGCCTCCCCCACCCCAAGCGCCCGAGCCCCACCCATGCCCAAGCATCCAGCCTCCCCCACCCCTTTCGAAAGCCAAACCCTCCACCCCGCGAAAGCCAAAACCCTCCCACCCCGCGAAAGCCATTTTCGGGCGCATATTTGCGCCC
>NZ_JAHKBE010000036.1 GCF_018789675.1 Hallella faecis | reverse complement strand
GGTAAGCCCTTGTTCCTTGCCATCAACCTTGCCCTTCTCGCCATGAAGCGAGAAACCGAGCATGAACTGCGTGCGGCCATCGCTCCAGCACAACATTAGAGCCTTGTAGCCGAGGATGCATTTCTGGTGTACATGCGAGAATATCTTGCCTATGGATTCCATATGCATGCCCGTCTTTGGAAGATCCGTGTCATCGGCTATCAGTACGGTTGGAAGCAGACTCTTCTTATGGTCCTGGCGCACGGTCACTTTCGTCAGCAGCCAATTGGTTATGCGGTACACGACATTCCGCCAGTCGACATTGTCTTGTGACAGATACGAATAGAGGATATCTTTCTTACCGCCAAACATACGACACAGCGCCGAACCATCATAATGGGAGAAGCCTTTGATTGCAAAGAATGGAAACAGTAACAATATCTGGAACACTTGAAGGTTCGTCAACTGGCAGTTCTCACGTTTCAAACCACCAAGGCTGCGGTTGTCCAAATTCTTCCTCTAAACAGACAAGGAAATGTTGGTATATTTGAGGCCATGAGCGAATTGTTTCGTACTATTTATCTTGATATAGATACGCCAAAGGCTTGATGACTGCACAAAATTTGGTAAAAGAATGCAAATACGCCTTATTTTAAGGCATTGATTTTGTAACAGACACTCTGTACATGATCGAGCCCATACAGCATGGAACGAGAATCTATTCCCATCCAAGAGAATAATGTCTGAATTTTCTGGTATTCATTGACGATATAGCTGGTGTCTATTTCCGATGCATGAAGTCTGAAACAGATTGGTTCATGGTGCGCTATTCTGTTTCTCAGACTATTAACCTTGTCAAGTTCATTGAATATGTAGGCATTGTTGTATTGAGCTGCTGACGAAGAACGAGGTTTGTTTGGGAATACCCTTAACAAACATTGCCCAGTCGCACGATATTGTAGAGATGAATACATATATTTCCATACTCCGAATTCCATTTCTGCAATCAGTTTGGAATGTGAGTAAATGCCTTGCCTATCCAATCGATTGTATGCTTTTTCTATGATTTTTCTTGTCTCGTTCATGCGACCGTTGGTGAATATTCCATTGACTTGAACAGAATCTTTCAGCCAATTCTCTCCTAATGTCGGCACCAGAAGTCTATCAATCGCATTACGCAAAGCCACTTCAAAGCAGCTAACTATTGTAAACATCTCCTGCGATAAACGTAAGTTGTAGCGATACAAAGCCATAGCTTTGCGAGTATCACCATTCGCTGCATCATAATATCTCTGCATTCGTTTGGCAGACAAGATTCGTTCAAATTCTAAATATTCCATAAAATTCGTTCAATTACTTGGTTGTAACAAGAAAAAACGCTATTTTTGCAGTGTTGATTCCCGGTAGCCTCTGATTCGTCAAGCTATCGGGTCTTGTTTTTATATACGTTTTGCTTACAAAAATACATTATTTTTCAGCAAAAACGCTTGTACTATTAAAAAATTACAGATATTTAACCGTAAAATTAGCTGAAACCCCAACCACACGGGTAGGACGCTCACAAGCAACAACAGCGGCTATCAACTCTCTTCATGAGTGATAGCCGCTGTTGTTTCTTTCAAAACCTGTTGCTGATTTGTTGCTTACCCTCCTAATCTTGGATTGTAAACCGACGTGGCATGTGGTTTTCTTGAAATGAGCGTAGCGGGTGTCGTTTATTTCGTAACAGTATTCGTTTCGTTAATAATACTAAGCAAGAACTCTTCTCCAGAATAGCCATCGATTTTTTGGACGATTACATTGTCAACAATGATAGATTCGAGTTCCAACTGAATTCTTCCAGGAGTGATGGGACGCTTGTTTGCATCAAATGTTGATACCGATTGACATTTGAAGTTGAAAAGCACAAGGTGCTGCTCTCCGCCATAGTTCAATGTCACTGGTAGGCTGCTATCGCCATATATTATTCTTCCCTTATTACAACGGTTACGCCGCGTGCTGCCTGCGCTCCCATTACCAACGCCTGCTCGATGTCGGCCGTCTTTGAGGGTCCTGAGATGAATGTGCCGAGCCCGGTCTTGGGCATGCGGATGCGGTCGTATGCCTCGTGCATGTTGTTCACGATGCCGCTCTTCGGGAGAACGATGACCAGATATTCGCTAATGAAGCACACTGCTTTCTCCTTCATGTCCTGCGGAATCCATACGCAACCGTTTTCCGCCACTCCAATCTGGCCGCACACCACTCCTACGTCGGTGCCGTTAAGGTCCTTGGCCTCGGCCACGGTATCGGGATTGATGGTGGCGATGGTTAATTCTGCGATGTTAGAGGCAATGGTCTTTGCTTCCGGATAGGCGTTTCTCACAATGTCGTCGAGGTTTTCGCCCGGCTTAGCCATCACCACGTTGCTGCCCACCGACTTGCTCATCTCCACAAACTGCTTGATCGTGTCGTCGTATGATATGCCGTTTATGGGTGTGTCGGGCATCGGATATTGTTTGCGCGTGTTGCGTCTCAACTTCTCCAATAGTTCGTCTTTGTATGTCATTGCTTTTTCAGTTTTCCTTTCTTCCACATTGTCTGGAACGATTCCTTCGCAAAATTAGGCATTGCGTGCGCCACGCCCCACGGATTGAGGGTGCGGATGTGCGTAAGGCCTTCGGGTATGAGGTTGGCAAGAGGAGCCAGACGCAGGGCTGAAGAATAAAGCTGGGGATGATCGAAAAGCTCTTCCATTCCCTTCGACATGCACTTCTTCATTGTGTTGGCCTTATGCAGCGAGTCGAGCTTCTGTCTCCACATATAAACCTGCGAACCCGGATTGACCTTAGCCGGGCACACATTGTCGCACGAGAGGCAGAGCGTGCAAGCGCTTACGTTGTCGTTATAGCGCGACGCATCATGGAGCATACCAAGGTTGATGCCGATAGGCCCGGGGATGAAGTAGGTGTAAGAGTAACCCCCTGATCGGCGATATACGGGGCACGTGTTCATGCAGGCCCCGCAGCGAATGCACTTCAGCGTTTCCCAATGCTCGTCGTTGGCGAGGATATCGCTTCGCCCGTTGTCCACGAGGATGACGTGCATCTCCGCTCCCGGTCTTGCCTGGCGGAAGTGGGAGGTGTAAGCCGTGGTGGGCTGGCCTGTAGCGGACCGACAGAGCAGTCGTTGGAATACGGCGAGCGACTTATAGTCGGGCACAATCTTCTCTATTCCCATTGCCACGAGATGCAGCTTGGGCATTGAGGTCGTCATATCAGCGTTGCCCTCGTTGGTGCAAACCACGATGTCGCCAGTCTTGGCCACACCGAAATTGCATCCAGTCATTCCCGCTCCCGCTTCCATAAACTGGTTACGCAGATGCTTGCGCGCACATTGTGTAAGGTAGGTGGGATCATCATTGCCTTTCTCCGTACTGATGCCTTTCTCCTCAAACATCCGCCCCACCTCTTCCCTCTTGAGGTGTATGGCAGGCATAACGATGTGGCTCGGCTTCTGATGGAGCAGTTGCAGGATGCGTTCGCCAAGGTCGGTCTCCACGACGTCGATGCCGTGCCTCTCAAGAAACGGGTTCATGGCACATTCCTCAGTAAGCATCGACTTGCTCTTAACCATCTTCCTCACGCCATGACTCTGCAGAATGTCGAGCACGATGTTGTTAAAGTCATTGGCGTCCTTAGCCCAATGCACAATGACGCCACGGCTCTCCAGCTGCGCGCTAAACTCCTCCAGATAGTCGGCCAAGTGGGTAATGGTGTGCTGCTTTATCTGGCTGGCGTGTTCGCGCAGTTCCTCCCATTCGGGCAACCCCGACGCCATGTTGTCGCGCTTTTGCCTTAACGACCAGAAGGTGGCGTCGTGCCAAGTGGTCTTTTCCCTGTTATCGTTGAAGCGTCGCGCCGCTTCTGAATGTAGTGTGCTCATAGTCCTGCTGCCAATATCTCTACCACGTGTATGAATTTTATAGGTTTGTTCTCCTTCTTTGCAATGCCCTGCATGTGCATGAGGCACGACGAGTCGGGACCGGTGATGTATTCGGCTCCCGTAGCCATGTGACGTTCAATCTTGTCCTCTCCCATGCGTTTCGATACGTCGGGCTCTTCTATGGAGAACATTCCGCCAAATCCGCAACACTCGTCTTTTCTCTCCGGCTCCCGGATGGTGATGCCGTCCACGAGCTTGAGGAGGTCGATGATCTTGTTGAACAGAGGCTCCTGTCTTTCTGAAGGCGACGACAGATGCAGCTCGCGTACGCCGTGACACGAATTATGCACGCTAACGATGTGGGGGAAGTGAGCCTTAAGGCTTGTTGGTTTCACTACGTCGTGCAGAAACTCCACCACGTCCATGATCTTCTTCGACGTGAGACATTCGTGATTGCCCTTGGCAAGTCGGGGATGATATAGCTTCACAAAGGCCGCACACGATGCCGACGGCGCAACCACATAGTCGAACTCTCGGAAGATGTCGTCGAAGTGGCGCACAATGTCGGTGGCCATCTTTTCAAAGCCGGCGTTCGCCATGGGCTGTCCGCAGCAAGTTTGCTTGAGAGGGTAGGTAACGTCGAGCCCGAGGCTTGTCAGGAGCTTGTAGGTGGCCACTCCCACTTCAGGATACAATGCGTCGACGTAACAAGGAATAAACAATCCGATCTTCATAATATCGTTATAACTCTTGGCGTGTTAAACCTGTATTTCCTTAATAATTTTGTTTTATTGATATTTTGTAGTCAAGGACAACGCTGCCACCATGGCTCATGCGAAAGCTGACAGAAGGGTCCTCTTCATTTTCATGTTTGTTATTTGTTGGCAAAAGTAACAATAATATTTGAATCTCGCTTCAGCGTTGGAAGCATTTTTTTACATCATTGGAATTTTAAACGCATGCGGGTACTTTTACGAATAAATGATGTAAATTTGCACTTGCTTGTCGAATTTCGCATAAATCATATCATACACAACAATGAAAAAACAATTATTGGTTTTAGCAGCCCTGCTCATAGCTGCTTCAACCGCAAGCGCCCAGCAGAAGGCGCGCACCTTCTCTGTCACACCCAAGGTGGGTGTAACGGTAAGCAACATCACTGGCCAATTGCCTGTTTATGTTGCTTATGCCGTAATGCCAGACGTTTCAGGAACCGAAAGCACTATATTTGTTCCCGATTCTGATCCAGGAAAATGGGGACTGATTTCGTATGAAAACCAAAAACGCAAGGCGGGGTTTACCGCAGGTGTCGAAGCGCAATACCAGTTTACCAGCTTGTTCGGTCTTTCCGTAGGTGTTTTCTACACCCAGCAAGGAGCAAAGTATGGCACCAAGGGCAAGAGTGGAACGCCCAATGGCGAACAGTTTGATTTTAAAGACGATCTGAAAGTCAATCTCAACAGCATAGCCACCCCTGTCCTCGCTAATGTGTATGTATGGAAAGGGCTTGCCCTGAAAGCCGGTCTACAGCCAGAGTTTGCCGTAAGCAGGAGCACAAGTGGCGATTATGCAATCAGCTATAAGGGTAAGCCCGCCACAACCAGTAGCGGGGCCTTCATCAAAACGTTTGCCCTGTCGGTCCCTGTTGGCATAAGCTACGAATACAAGAACCTTGTGGCTGATCTGAGATACAATTTCGGAGTGACCAACTTGCGCCAGGATGGCGATAAGTGGAACAGGTCTTACGGACCCGCCGCTCACAATCGCTCATTGACGTTTACCGTTGGCTATAAATGGGGACTCTAAAAAATATGGTTCTTCCGTTAAATGCGGATATGCGCCCCTAAGGGGAAAAAGGGGGTTACATACGCCCCTAAGGGCAAAAGCATAGAATAGAAGGCTGTTGCCCTTCCAGAGCGCGGCTCTATCGCTACGCTTCTTTTAGCCCATTCAGCCATTCCATATCTCATCTATGCAACCTTAAAAATTGAGGGGGCGCAAATGTGCGTCCCCTCAATCATCATTTGTATAAATTGACGTTGATGTCGAATGGACTGTCGAAGTCTTTTAGTAGGTCGTGCTTCGTGTCCTTCTCCGACAGGATGGCGTGATCGGTGGGAATGTGCCAGTCGATGCCCAGACTATCATCAAGGATGCTGATGCCGCCATCGGCCTCCGGGTGATAGAAGTTGTCGCACTTATATTGGAACACAGCCGTCTCGCTCAGCACCGCGAAGCCATGGGCGAAGCCACGGGGCACAAAAAACTGGCGATGGTTGTCTTCGGTCAGTTCCACCGCCACATGCTTGCCGTAAGTGGGCGATCCCTTGCGGATATCCACTGCCACATCGAGCACGGCACCCTTCACACACCTCACCAGCTTGCTCTGGGTGAACGGTGGGCGCTGGAAATGCAAGCCACGCATCACGCCATAGCTACTCATGCTCTCATTGTCCTGGCAGAAGTCGATGTGGCGCACCTTCTCGTCAAACTCCCTCTGCGAAAAACTCTCGAAGAAATACCCACGAGCGTCCTTGAAGATACGCGGCTCAATGATCACCACGCCCTCAATCTCAGTCTTTATTACTTCCATAGTGTTTTTATTTGATTTTACTTATATCCATGTCGTTTCTTCCAAGCCCAGAACCACGTTCTGAACAATGGCTCGCTCAACGCCTCCGTGGGATAGCGCGTCACGAAACGGAGGTTGCGGAAGGTCATGCGGAAAAAGCGATGGCCCTTGCCTTCGCCCTCCTTGCTGCCCAGGCGATCGTCGAACTGCCCGAAGTTGCCACCACGCATCACCTCGTCCAACAAGAACCGTCCATCCTTCTCATCCATGGGCGCAATCATTTTGTCCTCGGGCAAGGCAAACACCTCGTGCAGCACATACATCACCGCCCCGGCAAACTTCCACAGGCCCAAGCGTCGGAGGGTGTCCTTATCCACTCCACGCTCCTTGTTCAACATGATAAAATAGTAGTCGAGCAATTGTCGCAGCCCGATGCCCTCCGTGAACAGATGGCGATAGAGATGCGAGAGAATGTAGATAACGTTGAACGACGTAGTTGGCGTGTTGATCTCGCCACTGCCATCGGGCAACGCCACACGGTTGGTGCATTGCTGATCCATCACCTTGCGAAACCACGCCTGCATCCTGATGTTGTGCAAGGGGAAGAACATATACGACGGGGTGAAATGCACCTCAATCGCCGTTGTCATGATGGGAAAATCCACATGGTGGTAGCGCATCACCTGACCCGGGCGAAGCCGATTGACGTACGCCAAGATTCGCCGACGCCCACCCTTCAGGTAAATGTCAATGTCGCCTGGCGTTCGCATGTAGGGATCGGAATAGAGCAGCGCATGCCCCTGTCCTTTCAATAGGCAGTTGCGAAACCCCTCATGCGTAAAGTTCCTGCACACCTTCGCCGAGTCCTCAAACAACCTCACGTTTTGTTGCTGAATCTTACGGGCCGTGCCCATCCATCTCATCAGCAGGTCCTCGTCGGGTCCCATTCCCTTCGGCAACCGTTTGATGCCATGAAACAGCACACCCACCAGCGCCTGCTTCTTGGCCAGCGCATACTGCTCCGCCCAGTCGGCCTCCTTCAGCGAATCGGGAACCGTCTCTGCAGCCCCAATGCTAAAGCGCAATAAATCAAAAAATATTTGTTGTTGCGACAACATTATCAAATTCCTCTTTACATGCAGAATGTGGAACATCTGTTCACGTCAAGCCCCAATTCGTTGATAACAGAATCTATATGCTCCACAGCCTTTTTCCTGGAAATGGGATCGTAGTAATAGATAGAAAAGAGCCATTCGCAAACGCCTTTCACATGTTTTGCCACTTCATGAAAGTAACCCATGTCGACATCTGTCAAGGAATGGCCATAAACCATGACATTATCCACCTGTCCTAACGATTGCCAATACTCGCTATTATTCGCAATAATGTCGGATGTCAACTTTCTTTGCTTATTCACTTCATAGGCAATATTGTCATAACCTTGATATTCATAAACCATAGGATCGTCGCTAAGATGATCGTTTGCATTTACGACAGCATGGTGCCCAACGATGATCTCATCGTTCGAATTGCGCCTACCATGAATGTAATTGATTCTATTCCTTGGCACTCCATACACCTTTTCCAACGTATCGGTATAATTGAACGACAAGTAGTTGTCTCCTCCACCAAAATGGGAGAGATTGGGTATGGGGTCAACATTGTTATCAATATCATTCACCCAATCTTCAAACACCCGATGAAAGGCGTTAAACATCATCCCCAACGAGAATTCGGGGGCATCCTCCATCTGCGCTATGTATCGTCCTTCATGCCCATCCTCCAATTGTATGTCATCGGTCGAGGCTTCAAAAGCAGCCTGAAAATCGAGATTGCCCAAGGCACGCTCCAGAACCGACCACAAATACAATTCGCCATTTTTCGGATTAACATCAGGATAGCATGTTTCCAACAACCCTATTTGGTATTGATCACCATGTTTCCACGCGTAATTCTTAAAATCATCATACGATGAAGCTATACCATGTGCCAAATCAAAGCCATTTCCAATAATATGCAAAGTCATCGGCTACTTACTAAGCGTTCTTACCCACGAAATCATGGTTATTTTCTGAATGGATCCTTGTAAATTCCTAAGAGTTGCTTAGCGAAATAGAAGAAGAACTGCATGTCGTCTACGAAGTAGCGCTTGAAGAGGCGTCTCGGCTCCTTCATGCAACGATACAACCACTCCATACCAATCTTCTGCCAAATCTTAGGCGCGCGCTTCAGTGTTCCAGCCTCGAAGTCAATGGTAGCGCCAAGCGCCATGAACACCTTCACGCCTGGCATCTTATCACGATACTTCATGATCCACTTCTCCTGTTTAGGGGCACCCACACCAACAAGTAGCACGTTCGCACCACTCTGGTTCACGATGCGAACCAACTCCTCGCACTCCTCCTCATGCTTCTCAAAGCCAAAGGAAGGCGAATGAGCACCGACCACCATCTGTCGGCCCACCTTCTCATTGATGCGTTCCATAGCCTTGGCAGCAATACCTTCCTTAGCTCCCAGCAAGAAGATTTTGCAGTCGGCATCATCTTTATGATACATATAATAAGAGGTGAAGAAGCTCGACCCCGGAATCGCTTCCTTGATGGGTGTCTTCAACAGCTTACTGAACAGGTAGAGAATCTTACTGTCGCACACCACCCATTCAGAGTTCTGGTACACATCATAAAACTCCTTGTCCTTCTGAAGTTTTATCAGATGATCAAGGTTAGGGGTTATCAGCACACCTTCGTGCAGATTCTCCAAGAGCTGTTGACGGGTAATGTTGAGAACGTCTATATTTAGTATTCTTATTTTGTTCATAGCATAATTTATTCTAAAAAGCCATTATAGATTTTCTTGAGCGAAGTGAAAACACTTTCAGGGAAAAAAGACTGTACTACCTTAAAGGATTGTTCACCTTCCGACTTAATAGTTTCTCTGTTCACAATGTAATGTTGGATTGCATTGGCAATACCCTCCGTATCTCCAGGCTGGACAAGTGTGCCATTATATCCATCCTTCAAAATCTCTGGGATACCACCAACCGGAGTGGATATAACAGGATGGTGATACGCCATAGCTTCAAGAATGGCTATTGGAAGACCCTCATTATAGGATGGCAGAATATAAACATCCTCCCAATTCAAGCATTCAATCTTTTTTTGTCCGGCAATCCATCCTTCGTACGATACGATAGACTCAAGATGATGCTCTCGAATATATGCCTTAATGTCACCATCAACCTCATTGCCGCCCATTCGGACAAGCAACTTACCATCAAACTGCTCTCTATGTTCTGCAATAGCCCTCAACAAGTCAAAGCCACCCTTCCGTTTGCTGATCTCACCCATATACAACAGATGTAATTTACCATCCTCTGTATGGTAAACGGGCTGCAAGTCAGGCGGAGAGACAATATTATTTAAAACATTAATCTTATCCTCATCAACACCTATGGAAGCAAAATACTTCTTCCACGACTGAGACAAAACAATCAGGCAATCACAAAGATTGATATCTCTCGTGATCTCGTCCTTGGCATTCGATTGATTATAGTATTCCACAAAATCAGCAGCATGCTCATGAAGAATCACTTTTTTCTTAAAGCGTTTAGCAAGACTGATGAACATCTTACAACGCTCAAAGGAAGCGTTGGCAGCACCATGAATGTGAACGATCTTTAAACGCTTGTCAAACGTCAGCAATAGAGCTGTTCTCACCAACGCCTGAAGTGCATACCATGACTTTACCAATTTGTTTCCCAATCTCCATGTGGGAATAAATCGCATACAATCTATGTACTTGTCGTACGAGACGAGCACAGCAGTCATGCCACCCTTTGTGTGCTTAGAGACTCCAAGAAAAAGAATTCTCTTAGAAATATTTCTAGATATTAAATTCATATATCTATATTTTTTGCGTGCATAAATTTAAACAACAAGTCACAGAAATAATCTGTTGTCAACTTCGAAACCTTGTTGAAAATTCTTTGTCCGAAATCAGTTCTTATCGAATTGTTTTCCATCAATGACTCAATTGCATTAACTGAAGATTTAACATCTCCAATCTTTACGAGATAACCGTTTTCTCCATTGTTAATGATAGATTTTATAGCATAGCTATCTGTCGTGACAACTGGTTTATGGTAAAGAGATAATTCATAGACTACAATTTGACCTCCTTGTGTTTTTACATTAATAGGAATATAGCCTATTCTACAATGACGCAGCAGAGATAAAAACTTTTCCCCGGGTACATCAAAATACATCATAAGGTTTTGGGGTAAGCTTCCCTTAGGGAAAGATGGTTTCGCAGCAACCCCAACAAATTGATATTGGGGTAAAGCCTTGACTACTTTCAGGAACAATTCCCAATCTCTATATGAATTTCCTCCTGTAAAGATATAGCCTTCATCAGTATTATCTTTACCCTCACGCAGAATTTTCATACCAAAATCATCGATTGTATCAGGCTGAATAAAAAATTGCTCTTTGGGTATATTATATACACTATGATATAAATTGATAAGCTCTTCATTGTTTACAGAACATAACAGACGTTTAAAGGCTAATCTATATAATACAGTCTTAAACTTGCTACCTGAAAGGTTATCAATCATGTTGAGAAGTATTACATGATTGGACTTATGAAGCATTTGTACAAAGATAGCAATGAACACAGCAGAAGCTGTATCATCCAAAACAATTATAGTTTCGCATTGCTTTACTATCAGCGATATATATATACTTCTAATAACCTTAAGCAAATTCCACAGAAAAGATCCAAAATGTGGATAATGTACTATTGATCGCAGGCGATGTGGTATTCCATTTACCCGCAATTGCACTCCTCTGTTTTGAAAAGCTCTGATAAGATAATGAGACTTTGTTTTAAAGTTCATTACCAAGTAAACTCTTTTCTTCATATGAATATTTAATAATTATCAACAGTTGTACTTATTTTCAATGTTGTGTCTGTGCCTCACATATTTATTAATAAAAGCCCATGCCGCTGAAGCTCATCAATATGATTTCTTCGTTGCCATTGATACATCAGGGTTGACAACTCACCAAAATAGTAAAATATTCTCATTTTTATATATTAATTTAATAAGCCTTTACTAAATCCTTCCATTTATATGGTTCCTCTTTAAATGTCTGAATAAAGAATCTGGAGAAGACCTTACAAATAAAGGAAACAATTAAAATGCAGAAAATTATTATCGGTAAATTAAATGGAAATATGAAATTAAGTTTATCTGTAAAGATACAAGACTGTATTAGGTATGATTCCAAACAAAGTCCTGATATAGTCATAATAACTGAATGTCCAAGTTGTTTGTTATATATTTTTTTAAGCACATTTATATTACATAATTTATAAAAATAAAATACTATTCCAATTAAAGGTATTAACGTTACTATCTGATAGGTTGCTATGGACACGTCTTTCTTCGCCTCATATTGGACTACATAAAACAGAAACAATGAGATAATAAATAGAATACCATCTAGCATGGGTTTTACTTTAATTTTAGATCGTTTCATTCCTATCCATGCGCCAAAGAGCATAAAATCGAAATATGGTAACCATCTGTAAAGTGTTGTTATGCCATAAAGTCCCTTTTCTCCAGTTTCTGTCTTATAAGGAAAGAAAAATACATATACTATTAGTGATGCTATACCAATAAGACACATTATTAAGGGAATATGCTTTATGAAATATTTACGCAAAAAATATATGATTACGTAATATCCCATTATTGCAATTACAAATCCCCCCCCAGACCGTCCGAGAACGTCACTTTGAGACTTATCATAGTAGACAGAGCCACTATCGCGACTTCACCTGAGCCCATTTAAGAGCCCGTTATTTTTCATCTTAAAATTTAGTTTATGGTAAGCAAGTCGTCATAAGGGCCGAAAATGACCAGTATGAGCATACATAGAGCGTGTTTTTCGATGGTATACGATTCCCTAAAGGATTTTATCGGAGCGAGGCAACAAGGGCTGGCACACCTCTGAGACTTATGGCACGACGAAGGTTGTAAGATAGGCAGAAGAGACCCATCTCAGTACTGACTTTGGCAAAGCCTTTGAGTAAGAAATAGTATTGTCCAAGAGTTCGCTTCATGGTTCCGAAAGGATGCTCGGAGAGACATTTGCGATTGTCCATTTTATTCTGGTCAAGGTGAAGGACATAGCGTACGACTTTCTTCACTACCTTCGTTCTGGGAGGTTTCGGTTTGTCCTTGTTCTCTTCCTTGAGTTGCTTGCGCTTAGCTTCGGTAGCCTTTATCAATGTATCCTTATTAAAGTCGACCTCCTTGAACCTCTGGGCAGTACACTTGCATTTGCATTTCTTGCATGCCAGTTTGTTGCAGTAGCGTATCATGCCGTTTCGTTTGATTGACTTCTGTCTGAGGATTTCACCCTGCGGGCAATAGATAAGATTACGTTCGGCATCCCTTACAAAGTATCCTTCAAGAGCCTTGGCACGCATCTGCTCGGGAGTCATCTTCAGTACTGCGGAGTCAACAACATCGGTAGCGAATTCCTTGACCTCAGCAGTCTGTGCATCGGTCAGGATTCCTTCGTAAACATCAGGTATTACGCCTGCCTCCAAGCATGCTTTCAGGTCTTCCGGCTTTGTGCTTGCCTTCTGTTCATCGGTTATGGTTGCTTCGTTGTAGTCAAATTGGACTTGCTCCGTACATCCACCATCACGCTGGATGACGTTAGGTATGATACCATTTGCCAGTGCGTCAGCATGATCCTCAGGACACTCGTAGCCTTTGTCTGCAGTGGTTTCAAGAACTGGCACATCGTAATCAGCCTTTATCTCAGAAGCAACGTTGGTTATCTGACCGTGGTCAGTAGGATTGTTGGTTACCTGAAAACCAGCTATCATGTGGCTCTCGGCATCAACAGCAGTCTGCACGTTGTAGCCTACACAGAAACCCTCGTTGGCTTTCATCAGTCGGGAATCGGTATCGGTAAGAGAAATCTGGCTTTCGCCACTCTCCTCAAGCTGATTTCTGTAGCCCTCGTAGCGTTCCTTGCGCTCCTTGCATACATCAAGTTTGCGCTGAATCTCATCCTTTGAGAGTTTGCGTCCTTCTTCATGGTCGTAAGCGTCAAGCTCCTCCATGTAGATGGAGATGTGTTCGTCAAGACGCTTGATTCGGTCATCGAGCTTGCTCAACGTAAGATTATTGTCCTTGGCATTTACAGCCTTGAACTTACTGCCGTCAATGGAGATGTACGACTTGGAAAAGAGCTTCAGTCCCATGCAAAACTTATTGAACTCCTTATATACTTTGGTGATAGCCTCCTTGTTATCCTTGCGGAAATCAGAGATGGTGCGGAAGTCTGGGGACAGTTTGCCGAGCAGCCACATAACCTCAACGTTACACTTGCACTCACGGGCAAGCTTGCGTGAGGAGCGAACCTGATAGAAGTAACCGTAGATGTATAGCTTGAGCAGATCGCGAGGATTGTAACCAGGAGTGCCAGTCTCAGCGGGTGTACTGCGGATAAATCCCAGTTCATCCATCTTGAGACGGTCAACGAATGCATCAAAGAGTCTTACGGGAGCGTCAGCCTCCACATACTCGTCAATGCAGTCTGGGAAAAGAACCCTCTGTCGCCTGTCAGAACCTTTCTTGTATGCCATATCTTATCGTCTTAATTTACTATAAAGGTACGAAAAATACCTGAGAATAAAGACGATTCTGAGTTAAACAACTATAACAAAACAAACAAAATCACACGACTAGTAACGAACCTAACCTACGTGGCTATAGTTTTCGGACAGTCTCCCCCCATATTTTTTCTATTGATATAGTATTTGACCATGTAATCAATGAAGCAATCATACCACATACAAATGCAGAAGGAAAAATTCTATTAATTCTTCTTTTGTACCAATTCGCAAAGTCATCCATTCTTCCCATAAATAAAGTAAAACCTGAGGCAAACAAAAAAAGTACATCTCCAATTGCTCCACCAGTTGCCAAAATACTATATTTGGGAGGATAACAAATATCCATGTGGCTGTTGATAATCAAGAAAACAGCTAAAAACTTAAGTATGTCGATACTAAAATCACGTTTATAAATAGGAGTATTCATCTTAAAATTATTCTAAAACAAACTCTATTGATTCGATACAACAAAAGACTTTAAGAAAAAGAGTTCAGTATGTCATTGAAATGTGTCGTTACTTTCTCAAGATATTGTGTGTCTACTGTATTATATAGTAGAATGAGCGCTTTATCAAAAGTAGTATCACTGTTAAGTAAAGTTGACTTGTATTCGAATTCAAGATCACTTTGGTTGAAAAGCTTAATATTTACTTTGTTGAGTGGAGGTATTTTTGAGATTTCAATACTCAAATTGTTTTTCTCATCAATGCATCGAAAAGCATTATCCCCAACCTTAGTCCATTTTATTTTTTTTTCCAAAGTTAGAGAATTCAAGCCATTTATTGTAGGCATTATTTTTTCTAAATATTTATCCATAATTTAATGTTTTATTACATTACTTTGAACTTCTGATTCTATGAGCATTAATTCATCATTCAATTTTTGTAGACTCTGAAGAATATATTCGGGTCTATAATTTGTGTTGTTTTCTTTTGTCAATTCAAATAGGTGGTTAATTTCAGATGGAAGAGTCAACTGATATTTCTTTAAGGATGTATGGTAAGAAGCTATCTCTATAGAGGCATTATTTAAATCATGTAAACGTAGAGCTGCTTGTTCATATTTCTCGTTTCTGATCAACGTGATAACCATATCCGAAAGTCTTAAGGCATCAGTAACCTTTATCAAAGATAAAGCAGATGAAATCCGTTTTCTATTTGAATCAAGAGCTTCTTTTATTTGGACATTAGTATTTTTAACATTCCACAACTGAAAAAGCGTAATGGCAAAGCAAATTATCGTTATTAACGAAGCAACAAAAGAAAACACCTGAAACCAGTCAGTAAAAGGCTCTACAAATCTATACCAAAATGATAATAAAGACGCTGCCATGAGTTTACTCTAATAATATTTATACCCTATAGAATATCAGTGAGTTCTATATGAGTTAAGACAGTCGCTAATCACGCAATTATTAACTATTACCTTTTAACGCTTCCCTTTCAACCACAATACACTTCTTGCAAAAACAATCAAGTTGTTATACATTTTGTGCTTCTGAAAGAAAGCTATAATAAATGAATGTATGACCAATCGATTAATCGGATATGTGATATGGCCCCAAATTTCTTTGTTGCACAGTTCTTTTAAGTACTCTTTAGTTTGTCGATAGGAATACTGTGATTCTATCAAGCCCATAACATTTGCTCTCATATAGGCAATCAAGAATCGCTGCGCTCTCAAGCATTTTGGATCCCGGTCTCGTGTCAAGTCACATAAGCAATGATACAATGAAATCATTCTTGTATACTTACTGGAATCATACTTTGCATGCGTTAAGGAGCCCCCATTATTGAAGCAATAGTAATAATATGGCTCAGACAAATATACCACTTTCTTTGCATGAGGCAGATACAACTCCTGGAACACTATATCTTCTGATAGTATCTCACGTTCGGAACGGAACCGGATATGATGCTTCTTTATAATATCGTTTGAATATATGCTATGCCAAACAGACATCTCATATTTCCAATCCTTTTTCTCATTGACAGGTGAACTAACAAAGTCTATAGCTAATTTTGTTACGGCATTACCTTCAAAGATTGTCGTCTTTTGGACATTCTTGAACTCTTTGACATTATCTGCAGACCAATACTTATAGAATCCACAATAGATAGTATCTGCTTTAGCTTTTTCAGTTTGATCATATAGTTGCTCGTACATCTCCATTTTGACAAAGTCATCACTGTCAACAAAAGCAACATATTTGCCTGTCGCAACATCGAGGCCCGCATTCCTGGCATCAGCCAGTCCACCATTCTTCTTATGCACGACTTTTATACGTGCATCTTTCTTTTCGTATTCGTCACACATCTTTGGACAGTTATCAGGTGATCCATCATCAACCATGATAATCTCAATATCCTTCAACGTCTGATTGAGCAAAGACTCCATACAACGGTCGAGATACTTCTCAACGTTGTAGATTGGTACTATTATAGATACTTTTGGAATTTTCATCTGTTGTTTATAATGTTAATGATACATATCTTTTTGACACATAAAGTGGTCATCATTAGGTTAGCTTTTCCTATGTTAGGACATGCACTCAATGTTGAATATCACTATTACCCATTTACATGACTTACAAAATCATCAAAGCCGTTGAATATGGCTTTATGATTCTTTTTCCATTGTTCGAATTGCTCTTTATTAAAAATTCTACTATAGGGATAATCATATTTATCATAGTTGTGGCCATCAACGAAGCATGGGTAGTCATCGTAGAACTTATCCTCAGTTAATACACCGCCACTTTCCAAGATGGCTTTAGCATACTCTTCGCACTCGTCAACATACGCTTTTTTACGTTTCGCATAATAGTCATCATACGATCCGATCACTTTAGCCGGAACACCTACCGCAATAGAATTGGAAGGTATATCCTTGGTTACTATAGAACCAATGCCTATAATGACATTATCACCAATTGTAACGCCCTTCAGGATAGTTACATTCTCACCCATCCAAACATTATTACCGATTTTCACTTTCCCGTGACTTGGTAAAAATTCGTTATGTGAGTAAACGAAACACCAAGATGCCCAATCGTGTGTAAGGATAGTAGTTCCTCTGTGAATGAAGACATGCTCACCTATCTCTACCAGCTCTGGTCGGGTGGTGTCAATAGTCACATGTTTAGGATCAAGGAATGTTGTACCATTTCCTATCTTCACCCACCCCCTTGCGATAATAAGCAAGCAGTCTGTCACTGCTGCTTGTGTAATACAATTTCTGTAGCTTATGAATAACTTTCTGTATAATCTCCATATTAATTAAGATTTATTTATCCCATATAAACATCGGTACGTCTTGCCATACAAAAAGGAAACGAATATATTCCCAAACCCAAAAGAAGAATCCAAACATTAGGAGTCGATCAAAATTACTAAAGATCTTACTTTTTCTATAATACAATATAAGAGAAACTGGTACAAACCAAAATATCGACCAACAATATGCTACACGACGTACGATTTCCAAGTCATAAAATGTTTCAAGAATAACAAGTCCTATTATAGATATATTAAATAATGAAACATAAAGATTATAATGATTTCCAAGTAAGATTGCGCCACTCTTCACCTGTTCATTAATATTATTTTGGGTATCTTTTGCTTTATGTAATAATTTGTAGCCTAAATAGGCAAGAGAACAACAACCAAATGTCTCTAGTAACTCAATAATAATGTTTCTATTATAAGCATCATTCATTGCGTCTGCTGAGAACCACATATCTGCATTATCTACATATCCACTGAATTTTTCATTTGAAGAGCCTAAGAATTGAAGCAGACCATTAAGATAACTAAAATCAAAACTCTTTGAAATTACAAACTTACCTAATAGTAATATTGGAACGGAAAAAATCCAGGGAAATGGCCTTTTAAGAAATATCATAGCTAAAGTTGAAACAAATATACCGACTATTGCAATAGAGTGGAGTGAATATGCAACAAGAGCGAGTATAAACAATTCGGCCCATTGCTTGATCATAATCTTCTTATGCGGGAAGTTCTCAAGTATATTATTTAGTTTAGCGAGATAGAAAAATACAAATGAAAGAGAGAATGCTTGCCGGGGGAAAGACTCATGAATAACTATAGTACTCATGAGGAACAAAGGAAACATGTACATCGCATATCTTCTCGATGGCTTCATTAAAGTTAAACCTCCCCAAATAAAAGGAAAGGCATAAAAAAAGAAAGCCCCTTCCGCTGTAACTCCTAATATCTTTAAAAAATTATTTATTGACGTGAACAGCACCTGATTGTCTTCAAGATTATAATTGAAGACATCAAGATAATGAAGATAATCCACGCCTCGTCCATAGCGAGCACCTTCGATCAAAGTGAACATGACGATAATAATGAAGCATGGTCCCCAATAATTTTTTGTTTTAGATACTATCTTGCCAACCCAAATCATTGCTGCAAATAGGATTAGATTAATAGCATCATATATAAAATCAAAGTTGAACATGATTTTAATCTATTTATTGTATTGTATTTTAAAATTTTTGTAATGGATATCCATAATAAGATTTATAAATACTAACAACTGTGGTTAAAAATAACAACACATGATTCTTAAAATGGTCTAAAAGAGCAAGAAGAATAACTTGTAAAATAAATATTTATAAAACGGCAAGAAAGAACTGTCAATATCAACATGCAAACTTCGCATTCTACTTTTAATTTTTGAAACATAATCTAAAGACATTTTGTTAGTAAAAAAGCCTTTCACAAGATTATTTGATATTCTTGTCACTTCAGTGGACAACTTTAAACTATGCCCTTTGAATCCCAGATTTAAGCATTGGATGATTATATCAAATGTACATGAAATATCTGACTTACTAACAATTTTATATTTCGAAAAATAATCGGGTTCGTTATACAGATAGTTATTTGTCGGAACAGTCCGGAAACTATTAACATGTGTCATGAAATGCAATATAAAGTCTTCATCTTCTCTAACAACATATTCAGTATTAAAACGCAGAGAATATTTATCGATCAAAGATCTTCTGAAGCAACGAGACCAAAGATAGCCAAAATTTTCAAATTCCAGTAATCTTTCTAAAAGTTCCTTCCGTGAGAGTGTTTCTTCAGATGATTCAAAAAAATCCTTAGTAGTGTATGCAAGCTGATCAGCTTTCTTATATTTGTAGCCCTGGATTACAATGTCTTTATTAGAAAGTACATCAAAGTTCTCCAACCATTTCTGTGTCACAGAATCATCAGAATCACAGAACGCGACAAAATCGCCTGTAGCCTTATCAAGGCCCAAGTTTCGAGCCGAGGAAACTCCGCCATTTTCCTTGTGGAACACCTTAAAACGGACATCTTTTCTGGCATATTCTTGACAGATAGCTAACGAATTATCACGAGAGCCATCATCTACAAGGATACATTCCCAATCGGTATAGGTCTGGGCGATTATGCTATCAAGGCAGCGATGAAGGGTCTTCTCTGCATTATATACTGGTACTATTATACTAATTGTAGCCATTCGATTTTTTGTGATTTTTATTTTTATATGGGAAAAGAACAAGAATATTAGTATTCTATCTTTTCTAATTCGGCATCATTATCCATCTGCTCTGCCTCTCTTAAGTATTATAGATTTTAAATATTAAAAGGTAAATTACTTTAATATTACTATCAATTAATGTTTATAGAACAAAAGCTTTACAAAAGACTTTAATGCTGACTTACTTCGCTTCATTTTGAGATAACATACAATGAAAGCATCTTTGAGGATGAATGGGGCCTTCGAATAGAAAATTCTAACAGCTCGGTCTGTCGGAAGAATGGAATGAATGTTCTGATTATGTTTCCAAAAGTTATGTCGGCTGCTATAATTGTAATAACGATATAGCGTATGAATGCTCATGCTCAATTTACTATTATAACTGGCTATATTCAATTGTAGAGCTTCTTCATTTCCTTTTGCCAAGATCATCTTCTTTTCATATTCAATGTTAGCTGCTTGGTAAATTGCCTTAGCATCCTTTATATTGGAAAGAGATTCTCCTTGATTAGTCATATAATGATACGTTACTTCTGGGATGCATATCATCTTCTGACATCGAGCAAAAGCATCAAAAGAGAACAGATGATCCTCCAACCATTTCAGACTCTCACAAAATCTCAAGTCATTAATCAGCTCTCGCTTGTAGGCGGTGTCCCAAAGGAAACCTGCATAACCGTATTTTTCTGTAATCATAAAGATGTCGGTGCTATTGGTTAGAATCATTTTCTGGGGTACCGAGTAAATCCGCCTGCTACCATTAGAATTGTCATCTACCTCATAACCTGTCTTGATTATATCGGGATAATCCTTCTTTATGACTTCTGCATATAGCTGCAAGGCGTTGGGCTCCAATAGGTCGTCGCTATCTATGAACAGTATATACCCCCCCTAGATTGGGTCAGACCTATATTCCTTGCTTTCGAAGGTCCTCCGTTTTGACAATGAAATACCATGAAGCGTTCATCCTTTGTGGCATATTCATCACAAATTTGTGGGGAAGAGTCCTTACAACCATCATCTACGAGTATTACTTCATAATCAGTATATGTCTGATCTTGGATGCTGTCTAAGCAACGCCGAAGATATTTCTCTGAATTATAGACTGGTATTACTATTGAAAAGAGAGGTTGGCGATTATCTGTATTCATTTTTTATTAACTTAAAGAATCTGTAAGGAATTTGAAAGCCTCCTCACGCTTTTTATTTAGTATACAGTCTACTTTTTCGTAATCAATATCAGGTAAATCCTGATATTCTTCTGGGCTTGTAATCAATCGATCTTCTAAATCAAATAGTTTCAGAAGAGATTGGAAACGAGCTAATCCTCTTTTCTTGTTGCCTATAACAGTGAACTGTTTATGGAAAAGAATGGAGAATACGCAGGCATGAAAGGAGTCATTGATGACATATTTTGCTTCTTCAAAAGCTTGCAACCAATCTTCCAATGGCGGTTGAGGACGTGTACCTCTTTCTCCCGTACCTGTGTCAGGCAGATTGGTAAGTTTTATCTCTAAACCTTTATCCTTAGCTATCTTAGATCTAAGAGCCGCAATCTCGGGGGTCTCATCCAAAACATACGACATCAAAATTGATTTTTGGGTTGGGGGCTTACTTATTAACTTTTGGTAATCGCTCCTTTTCAATAGCATTGTCGGATCCAAAACCCACTTTGCTTCAACACCTAAGTATTTTTTACAGGCAGCTACGCCGCTTTCCTCTCGAACGGAGATGCCATTAAACCGTGCGATAGCTTTTTTACAATCATCCAAATCATTTTCAGGTATATCCGGAACATCTACACCGAAAGAAGCCGCGTATGATACACGTTTTATATTCCATCCTTCTGTGAAACCGAGAAAAGCGTCAGAAGCTAAAGTTGTAGACCAAAATCCAAGAAAATACATCATTCTCCAGATTTGGTCACTACCTACTACAAATGCATCAAAATCAGATGGTTTTATATCTGTAAGATGTGAAATTACAAGACGATGAATATTACTTTCGATAAAGGGTTGAGTAAACTTGCGCTCCGTAGCTTGACGCTGGTAGGCGTTCCTTTCCTGAAATATTCCAACTTTTTCCCCAAGTATATATTTCTTAATAGCTCGTTTAGTATATGAGTATGGTCGCTTCCACCACGGGAGCAGTTGAAGTCTGAATGGTTTGTCGAGAACCTTCACCTCATGTCCCATCCGCTCCAAAACGGTTTGTAGGGCATAGGCCTGAAGTATTCCTCCATAGTTGGTATGTAAGGGTAATGTAAGTATTCCTATTTTCATTGATTACTGATTTTATCACGTTATTTAGCACCAGATAAGAGCATTTGTGAGAGAGGGTCACTTGACTTGCGTATACTAAAAAATGGTTTTGTATAAGCAATCTCCCTAAAGGACTTAAAGGGTATGAATTGTTTAAACTCTTTAAACGGTTCGAACTTTACGAACACATCTGATGCCTTTTTATTAAAGCCATTTATCAGACCGTCTGTATTCCGAATTATACCTCTATCATACCATCCCAAATGTTTGCCATTGAATCCATATATGCAATCTCCATGCAAATATGCCACAGGTTTTCCCTGCCACATATAAATAACCGCTTCATTCCCATAGGCTATGTAAGCAATAGGATTCCCCTGTATGTCATATAGTGTTTCTTCCATAAACTTTATTTATATTGTTGTTTTTGATTAAAAAAGACAACTTGATAAAAGTTGCTCAAAAAATCAAAGATACCCTAAATGCCAGCTGGATTGATTATACATTTAAATGATATTGTCCTCTTTAGCTTGATATCATAAATCAAACGAGAAGAGATAATGCTGATAAGACATATGGTTGCAACTGGTTTGCAATGATGTCAGAAGAGAGACTTCCAAGAATCGTAGGAATTGCCTGAAAGCATCTTTTAAGAAAACCCTTACGTGGATTATCTTTTTTGAGTTCTTCTTTTATGTCTGTTGAAACTTCATCATAGTCATGCCTGTTAGTCAACCCTTCAGCGAGCCTATCTATCGATTCGATAATCGCTTGCAGACTTTCATTCTGCTCATTATTAATCGAATTGTTGTTACCAACAACAGTGGTTGCACCCTCTGCATGTATTGTTCCATCGCCCATATTTACGATGCCCGCTGTAATGTTGTTCTGCGTTATCATAGTGGCTTTTGTTTTAACAAATGAATTAAAATCAATATCTTCATCTTTGCTTATTTTTAGCAAGTAATCAATCAACAATGACTTTACGGTTACAACTATTTGTTGAACAGCAGCCTTGCTAACATATTGATATGAATCTTGAATTTCCCCGTTCAAGTTTTTATTCAAAACTCCATAGACTGCAACTGGAATGCGCATTTGAATAGTTGTGGATTCGTTATCGTTAGAGCATAGATTCTCAATTTCTGTTATCGGGTTATGGAAAGGCATGTGAGATAATCTCTCTCGAATGTCCTTCCGATTGATAACATCCGTTGGAAATTCTATCCTTGTAGTTCCTCTGAATGGCACAAAAACATCCACTTTCAGTCCAGAATTGAGAATTCTATATTGAGGTGGGGCGTCAATATATCCCTCTAATTCTTGACTAACCCACTTGAGTAAATCAGAGTCATTCCTCTTCGCTGCAAAAATTTTTGTTTTTAGAAGAATATCAGATATGGGAGTCTTGCCCATAAGGTCTTCAAGAATATTTTCTGCAAGTTGTTTAAAGTCTATCATAGATACTACTTTTTTTTTAATGAGAATCAGTCTATATTCTGAACTTTCTTTCTAAAGGATTTGATAATCTCTCTATTCAAGATTTCTTTTCCAGCATAATTTATTTTATGGTATTCGTCATTATACTTTAGCGACAGTACTGTAATAAATGTAGATAATAGACGCCGTAAACAATCTTGAACCTCTTTGCATTTGGTCTTATCAAATGCAGGGAAATGACTTAACGAAGTAATAGCTTCCATGTGATTCTCATCAGACGTATGGACATCTCTACACAATATTGCATACTCATTGTGGAGACTATTATGCAATGAGGTATATGAACTAAAAACATTCACTACTGATGCTTTGTCGAAAACCTCATACACGCTCTTCGTTAAAACAATCGTATTGTCTTCATCAAAGCAGATGCTCTTCAGGAAGTTTTCTATCGAACTCCTCAACAAGAGTTTTGCACCTTTATAACAACCATTAATAGTCATGAAAAAGGCTTGGCCTACATCAGAGCACGATTCTTGCAAATATGAATATTGAATTGGTTCAATTAAACCTCCCTTAGTTGCGCATAAAGGCCGGAACTCTTCTGTAATCAGCAAGTAGGCATAATATTTCTTGTGGCATGAAGAAAACATTCTTTTTGCTTCATCTTCAACAAGAATATGGCTCATATCATAACTATTTATAAATGAGCACAATTCCTTAAAATCTTCATTAATCGCCCTTGCCATTAAAACAATTTTAATTTATTAATTGTCTCGTTCCATGAAAAATTCGGCTCATTCTTTTTTCTCTTCTTTACTTCTGCCATACAACTGTCATTCTCAAGCATTGCCTCTAATGCCGTCACCAAACGAGAATGGCAGTGGGCTTCCATTTTTGAAATTTTACATACGATATTGCCAATATATTCGATTCTTGAACGTTTTGACATTGGATTGAGTTTAAGTCCAAGTACTTCGTCTGCGAATGACAATATGTCTTCCTTTTTGGGAAATAGCTCCTCGTCTTGAAACATTTGGGGCAATATGCCAACCAATTGTCGAGTTTCATCCTTTATGGAGCTATGCCTGCTAAAGCAATCACTACTTCTGTTTTGAAGCATTTCAAGAATATCATTTATTGTTATATCTTTGTTAGAATCAACCAACCATGATAATTCTTGTATAAATTTTAATATCTTTTGTTCCTTGTTTTTACTTATGTTCTTCATATCTTTCTATCCTCTTTATCATTTCTTTTATAATTGCAACTAAATTATAACTCAATTCTGACTTTTCCAAATCTAAGATAAATGATTGGCTAAGCTGTTGTTTGGGAATTTCTGTACGCTTATGGATAAAATTCCCGAATAGATAATCTTTAAGATTATCCGTAGACTTGATAGTCTCAACACAACGCTTATACACCAATGTACTTTCTTCGACCATGGTAAGTATTATACCTAAGAATTTCAATTGTAGGTCTAAATCCTCTTTTTTCTGATCTATTATTGTTTGCAACAGACTCACACCTGTATAAGATAATGGGTCTGGCTTTACTGGTATCACATAATAGTTACTTGCAACCAAAGCGCTTGTCATCCAAATTGACGGTGTTGGTGGGGTGTCAATTATTACATAATCAAACCCCAAAAGCTGTTGTACTACATCCAAATATTTCTTTAGTCTGTTCTCTTTTCCCGAACCTGCACTTATTTCTATTTTGAACAAATTCAGATTGCCTGGCAAGATATATAGGTTATCCATAATTTTATAAGGCTTAATCTCCTCATAACATTTTTTGGATTTATGTGATGCCCCTCTTACTGTACTCACTCGTGTGACGTCACCATCAAACAAATCGAGTACAGTATCAGAACCATCTTCCATATATTTAACATAATCATCACCTGAAAAGAAACACTGAGTTGCATTGAATTGAGGATCAATATCAATCAGCAAGACTTTCTTTTTTTCATGCACAGCCAAGCAATGAGCTACATTTGTTGACAAAGTTGTCTTGCCAACTCCGCCTTTCATATTTATGAAACTAATAACTCTCATTTTTCTATAATTTATTTTGTTGTACTAATTTTAGCTACTTTCAAAAAGCTATTGTCCTAAGGTTAGAGCTATCCCCCACAATATTTCATTGTCTCTCATACCCCAAACCACTCATTCATCAGCAACTTCGGCTGCTTGGCATCGCTGCGCTGGATGTCGCGCATCATGGCGAGACTGGCGTCGCGGAGGGCATCAAGGGATTCCGGGCAGCCGAGCGAAGTGAGGGTGATAAGTCTTGTATAGTCGAAATCCCCAAGGCGAACAGAGAGAAACCACTCCTTGGGCTGACCGTTCCAACCAATGGTGGTGAGATATGGCATTGTGCAGTCCTCATTGTCATTTTAATGTGATTTCCATCCTATAAGACTTCCAACCATTCTGCTTGTTGCGGAAGGTGATGGCAGAAATCTTGGCGTCTTGTGGTAGAGACGGAACAAAATTTGTTTGAGAGTTTTGAGGACAGGGAAGAGTTGGATGGGCTAATTTACATTTACCCCCCCCCAT
Organism: Hallella faecis; assembly: GCF_018789675.1. Lineage (GTDB taxonomy): Bacteria > Bacteroidota > Bacteroidia > Bacteroidales > Bacteroidaceae > Prevotella > Prevotella faecis. Next base: position 5,447 of record NZ_JAHKBE010000036.1, on the reverse strand, counting down.
AAGCTTTTTCAATACTCTCTTTATCAGCTGTTTATATCGCCTTAGAGACAATCTTATTCTACTCTTAAAAGACGGGCGGAGACTTTTGTCTATCAGGTCGATGACGCTTGGCGATGCATCAAGGGAGGCGAAGAACTCTGCTCGTTTTGGATGGGGCTTGGTAATGGACGACAGACCGCCATTGTATTTGGATGCTATCTCTATTGATGATTCTTTCTTGGTTACCTTGCTCCAGTCGAGTGCTTGACGGCCCTTATCTGTGTTCACCAATACGAGGCCTGTGCCTTTATCATCATCCATCTCGGGCATTTCGATATGGATTCCCCAGAAGTCGGCTATTGTTATATCACTATGGCTGCAGCCTTGCTTGGCTCGACATTCATGGCATGATGGGCGGAGAATCATATCGGAGAGGAAGGCTCGCATGTAGTGGTTCTGTTGATGCCAGCTGCACAGAGAATGGGTCTTCTCTTCTTGATTGTATGAAAGGACGAAGTTGAACTTCTTCCATCCGTTGCTCTTGTTGCGGAACTTTACATCGTTGATGGCTCGTTTGCCTGATGTTACCACTTCGTCAAGATAGCGTTGCCATACCTTGGGGCTTGGTACTCCGTGGCAAACGAAATCTACAGTTGTCAAGTTGTCGTATTCCTTTCGGAGATAATGATTAAGTCCTGCTATCTGACATGGTGATCCTGAGAAGAGCACCTTGCGGCCTTGTTTCAGGAATGCTTCGGCATCCTTGAAGGCTGTAGCAGTGCGAGCCTGAACATATTTTGATCCCATAAATGGTTTTATGCCTTCCATTGTCTCTGCATAGTCGATGACTACTTGCCAATCCTCATCGAATCTAGCTCCAAAGACTAGGCCACCTTCTGAGATGGTTTTCTCTGCAAGAAGATAGAAGATACCGCCAGATGAACTTTTTAGTCGAATCTCTTCATTCTTGTTGATTGCAGCATAGACGTTCAAAGGTTTGCGCTCTTCGTATGGATGAAGCTCATGGCACACCTTCTCGCACAGTCCGCAATCGATGCAGTCCTCCTTGTTTACTGCAGGATAGAGGAAGCCCTCGCTGTCGGTCTGCATGGTGATGCAGTGCTTGGGACATTTCATCGCGCAGGCTGAGCAGCCGCAGCAGTCAACCTTGTTTGTTATCTGTATCATTATCGTTTACCGATTTTCGATTTCAGTTTACCTACATATAGCAGTGTCTTGCTTAGAATCATCTCCCGTTCTTGTTTGTCGCAACCAACATAATAGATGGACAAAAGTGAACATACTAAGCATAATAAAGATGTCACAATAAGATTTATCCATCCTTTATCGAAATAGATGAATGACAGGAAGGGAAGTGCTGAAGCTATAGCTGACACCATCAGAACATTAAGTAGTACTTTCTTTATGAACACCATGCTCGACCATGTAGGGAATACTCCATTGAGCATACACATGCGGGCGATGATGGCCGTACAAGCAGTGGCAGCATTGCATATAGGGACAATCTCAACGGGCAGTCCAAACTTCAATCCTAAATAGGACAAGGGAAGCATCGTGAGCAATATTCCACCTACTATAATCTGGTAGTTGCGGATTTCGCCCGTGGCATTCTTTGCCGTTATAATCGGCCTTGACACGGCCTCGGCAAGCATGAAGACTATTATCCATCTTGTGAATGACACTGTATGATCAGGCACTATGCCCAACCATATATAAAGGATGAAATGTGCATTGAACATGATGGGCAATGCCAGGACGAAGAGAAGATAGTATGAATAACGGGAGCCGAACAAGAGGAGCTTCATCAGTGAGTCGTATTCTTGTGCGGCATATCTCTTGGTAATCTGTGGGTTGAAGGCTTGTGTAAAGCTATCTACAAACCGCTGGACAATTGTGCAGATGTTGTTTGCCACTCCATTGGCAGCATTTACTACTGGTCCTCCAGCCCAGTTGAGCAAGAGCGTGGCTCCCTGTGTACGGAGCACTGCTGCCGAACAACCAATGAAGTTCCAGCCTGCAAAGCCAAAGAGGCTTTTGAACATGGTCTTGTCATATACCCAATGGAAGGTACATTCCTCGAACTTACGCTTGCAGAATATCACATAGATGCACTGATTGACCACATTAATCAGGCAAAGCAATATGGCATACATAATCAAGCGGTCGATGGGGGAATTCATGATGGCATAGCAGATGACAAGCTTGAAGATCGCATCCAATATGGTGAAGTAGGCATAGATGTCCATACGCTCGTGGGAGATAATCGAGCTGGAATAGGGCATGTTGACAAGGCCAAGAATGAACGTGACGATAGACAACTGGAAGCACCAATGGGCTGCATACATTCTGTCGGGCGGTATGACCATCTTGTTGTTCAGATACCATAATCCGATTGTCTCTAACAGGATTAATATAATTAAGCTGAATCCCATCATGATAATGATAGACATGGAGAACGTCTTCTTTAGTCGCTCCATGTCTCCACGTCCGAGCTCGAATGTGAGTGAACGGCCAATGGAGGACGTGAGCGAACTTGACACAAGGCTGAACATAGCGACAAATCCTCCTACAACATTATATATACCGAAGTCAGTCACTCCCAATGCATTAAGGATTATTCGTGATGTGAACAATCCGATAACCATCATGACTATCATTCGGAAATACAATGCTACCGCATTTCTTGCTATCTTTTTATTATTTGTTACTTCTTGTGACATTATTATTGATTACTGATGACTGATTATTCACACATTATTTATTTCAGCGGTGTTCATCAAGCTACGCAAGTGTCTGATGACTGATGATTGATGACTGATTATTCACACATTATATATTATAAGCGGTGTTCATCAAGCTAAAGCAAGTTCCTGAATCAATGTACCTGTCCCTATGACCCTCTATGACCCTTTGGCAGTAGACATATACTCCTTGATTATTTCAGGCTTTGCTTATACCATTCAAAGAGCTTGTTTACTCCATCTTCTATCTCCACCTTGTGCGTCCATCCGAGTGAATGAAGCTTGCTGACATCAATGAGCTTGCGCATGGTTCCGTCGGGCTTTGAGGAGTCGAATTCCACTGTTCCCTCGAATTCCACGGCTTTCACCACCAATTCCGACAATTCGCGGATGGTTAGTTCCTTGCCTGTTCCCACATTGATGTGGCAGTTACGGATTTCGCCGAGCGACGGGATGGCACCGCCTCGTCCTTCGCTGTTGTTGCGGTCAACGGCTCCGTCGGCCTTGGCGCCGAAGAACACCGACGAATATTTCTCGATGCCGATGATGTCCTTGAAGTCAACATTGAGAAGCACATGCACGCTGGCATCAGCCATATCCTCGCTCCACAGGAATTCACGCAGAGGTTTTCCTGTTCCCCATAGCACCACCTTATTATTATAGATGCCATAGAACTCCAGGGCCTTGAGGATGCGCTCATGAGAGTTACGTCCGTCCACATTTCCCTCGCCGATGATAGACTTCAGCTTCTCGTCAGGATTGATTGGGCGTTTGTTCATGTCGTTCTCGATAGCCTTCCAGTCTCCGTCGTGAATGAGTTTGGCGAGATAAATCTTGCGCATCATGGCTGGCATCACGTGAGAGTTCTCGAGATGGAAGTTATCATTCGGACCATAGAGATTGGTGGGCATTACTGCGATGTAATTTGTGCCATACTGCAAGTTGTAGCTCTCGCACATCTTCAGTCCGGCGATTTTCGCTATGGCGTATTCCTCATTGGTATATTCCAGCGGCGAGGTGAGCAGAGCGTCTTCCTTCATTGGCTGCGGAGCATTCTTTGAAAGTCGCTGGAGGTTCTCGGATTGGTTTCTACAACTTCGCATTGGGTGTTGAACGAATGGGCCTCGAACCTCGGATACAGGAGGTTAAACTCTGCTATTGCGGTGTTCATCGACTGGCGAGATTACATATTGATATCAATGCCTATGCTTTCTGCCAATTCGTCGAGCGTAGCCGACAAGTCGATCTGTTGCCTCACGGTCTCATCGAAGGTGGTGAGAGGCAGGCCTACGGTGGGTTGCTGCTCTTCGATGGTCACCTTTTCGCCTTCGCGCTTGAAATAACAGCTTCCCACCTTGCTCCTATCCAGATAGAGCTTCTTGTTGTGGTGATGGTCCTCGCAGAACTTATCGAAGGTCTGGGGCGACACCTTGCGTATCTCTCCCAGCATCAACAGTTGGTTCATGCGGTTCAGCATATAGTCGCTGTGGGTGGTCATCTGTATCATCATTCCGTTGTTGATGCATCTTGCAAGCATATCCATAACGAGCGATTGCTTCTTGGGGTGCACATGTGCCTCTGGCTCTTCAAACAGCATGCTGTTGTAGAGGCTCTTGCCGTTTTGAAGCATCAACAAGAAGGGCATGAGCTCTTTGACGGATGAGGCGGCCGCTGATACGGGGATCTTCGCGCCCGACTCAAAAACGATGAAGATATTGCCATTCTCCACAACAATCTTTCCGTCGACAAGGCGGGCTATGTAATTGGAATATAGCTGAATGTCGGGGCTTGCCACACGCGACGGTGTTTTGAGGTCGTCAAACTGGCGTAGGAACTCGCGATACATTCCGATCGGCGTGGTGGTGTTAGATCCTATGAATGCTGCGCGCGCCGGGGGGAGCAGGAGTTGGAAGAAGTAGGGCTGATTGAATATCTTTTCCGCAAGATATTTGTTGAGCGTGATGCTCATCAGCAGGGTTTGGTCTGCCAGATGCATCGGAAACACTTCCGTCTTGCCGTTCATGCTGCAACGACTGAAGCTGGTGGTTTCGTCATCGTCGAGGCACTTCACATGGAGTGGCATATCGTCGTCGAGGTCGAACACGTAGTTGACATGACACGAAAAGTCGCTATAGCCCAACAGATAGCCAAGGTAGGCGCTTGTGTTATTGTTTAGCCACAGTCTGAAATCCTTGAATTTAACGTCAAGCTCGAGTTTGTTCCCCTTAACCTTTTGTTCAACAAACTCTTGCATTCTAATAGCCGTCAAGGCAGAGGTTAGGTTGTAAACGAGGAATGCGGTATAGCTCTTACCCAAACCCGACTCGCCCGTGAAGACCATGAATGGCTTGAGGGTGATCTCGGAGTTGGTTATGGGTCCTAACTTATCTATTAAAATGCGAATATCCATAGGAAATAATCGTTTTGCAAACGTGGAGGTTTGGTTCACACGGATGTGTTTTGTTGCTCTCTTAGTGGAGGAGCACCTTCATTATAATATAAGGTATTGGAGGATTGAGATTCTGCTTAAGGGCTATTCGGCGTACATCACCTTGCGCTCCTGCTGGAGGGTGTGGGAGTGGCCGAAATTGTAAAGCAAGCCTAACTGGCAGCCAGTGGCTTTGAGGTAGTTATACACTTGGCTGCGGTGGGTGTTGTCGAGGTCGCCAACGGCCTTGATCTCCACAATGATGTTGTCGTAGCAAA
>NZ_JAHKBE010000035.1 GCF_018789675.1 Hallella faecis | reverse complement strand
TTATCTGCTGCACCTCAGCAATTCAAGCAAGCTTGATTGCATTCGGTTTGCACGACAATTCAGCCCGTCTTCCCTAAATCAGAAACTCCAATCATATAGTGGTTCGTAGAACCTTGGTGGATTCCCGAGCGTGTCGCTCATAGGGCATTTGGAGGGGCGGCGCACATTTTTTTAGGTTCGATGATAATAAAGCAACGTTCTTTCCGTTAAGAAGATAGAAAGGACAAGTTATTACTCTCATGAAACACTTTTAACGTTTATCAAGCCTATGAAAAATTTTACTCCGGAAGAACTCAAGCCCTCGGCATTGTCGCTTATGCTGATCAGGCAGATTGCCTACACCTACCGTGTGTCGAAACTCACGGGCCGTCCACTCAACTATTGCATGAACTGACATGAGCACCATTATATCCCCTTCGCTCCTGGCCGCCAACTTCGTCGACCTCAAGAGTGAGATAAACATGATTAACCGCAGCGAGGCCGATTGGCTCCACTGCGATGTGATGGACGGTGTGTTTGTGCCCAACATATCATTTGGCTTCCCCGTGCTCGAGGCGGTGGGCAAGATTTGCCAAAAGCCGCTCGACGTGCACCTCATGATCGTTCACCCCGAGCGCTACGTGGAGCAAACGGCGCGCATCGGCGCCATGATGATGAACGTGCATGTGGAGGCGGTGACCCACCTCAACCGCACCATCCACGAGATCCACGACGCGGGTATGAAGGCGGGCGTTACGCTCAATCCCTCCACGCCGGTGTCGATGCTCGAGGATTGCATCGAGGATGTCGACATGGTGCTCCTGATGAGCGTCAACCCTGGCTTCGGTGGTCAGCGCTTCATCGAGAACACCTACGCCAAGATAGGGCGCTTGCGCAAGCTCATCGCCGAGAGCGGTTCGAAAGCCCTCATCCAGGTGGACGGTGGCGTGAACGGCGAAACGGCCCCCCTTCTGGCCAAGGCCGGGGTAGATGTGCTGGTGAGCGGCAGCTACGTGTTCCGCGCCGACAACCCTGAGGAGCGCATCCATCAACTCAAGAACCTATAAGCACATGAGGAAAATAGCATTGTCGCTGCTGTTCGCACTGGTCGCCCTGACGGCCAGTGCGCAGTCGGCGTTGAAGAGAGTGTATAACGAGGCCATCGATCCCATGGCCCAGATCGACAGTGCCCTGGCTGCCGTGCGCGCCGAGGGCAAAGGGCGCCTGGTGGTCTGCCAGGTGGGTGGCAACTGGTGCCCGTGGTGCCTGCGCTTCGCCGATTTTATGGAGCGCGACGCCGAGATAGCCCAACTGGTGGCCAACAACTTCGCCTATATCCATGTCAACTACAACCCGCGCAGCAAGGCGGCACAACAGTCGGAGGCCCTGATGAAGCGCCTCGGCAGTCCGCAGCGGTTCGGGTTCCCCGTGTTTGTGGTGCTCGACCAGGCCGGCAACGTGCTCCACATCCAAGACTCCAGTTTCCTGGAGGAAGACAAGGGTTACAGCAAGGAGAAAACGCTTCGCTTCTTCAAGGCGTGGGCACCCCAGGCCGTCGCCCCGAGCAACAATGTGATGCGGACCATTGAGGCGCGTCGCTCCGTGCGCCGCTACCTCGACCGCCCCGTGGAGCACGCCAAGCTCGAGCAGGTGGCACGCGCTGGCATCCTCGCGCCCAGCGGCATGAACCTTCAGCCGTGGCAGGTGCGCGTGGTGGAGAACAGGGAGTGGATCGACGGCGTGACCGACCTCTTCAAGAAGGCCAACCCCGACCAGGTGAAGCGCGACGCTCATTTCAAGAACATGTTTCGCAACGCGCCCAACATTATCTGTGTGGCCACACCCGACGGTCAGCCTTCGGTCGACGCCGGCCTCATGGGCGAGAACATGATGCTCGCTGCCCAGTCGCTGGGGCTCGGCACCTGCTGCCTGGGAGGCCCTGTGCGCTTCCTCAACACGACAGACGCATGTAAGCCATACCTCGACAAGCTCCAGTTGCCCGAGGGCTACAGCATCTGCTACATCCTCGCCGTGGGCTATCCCGACGAGAGTCCCGAGGCCAAGCCGCGCGACATGGGCAAGCTGCAATTCGTCAAATAGCCGATAGGCAGGCCAACGGCCCGATTCTAACTCCTCTGCAACACCGCCAAGGCCAAGGCGCTCTAACCCCGCCTGCGACCGGCAGGCGCTAACCCAACACGACGCCGCCGACAAAACCAGGAATTCCCGGTTTTGTCGGCGGCGTGATTTGGGTAAAACTTTTGTAAGCGGCAATGGGTTTATAACATGATGATCGAAGCTCAATTCTTCCGCAGCCTCAAGTCGGCAAGTATCACCGCCAACTCTTTCTCATCTTTTGCAGCATTCTTCGATTTCCAAGCCACAATAAAGCGTACGCTTGCAGCTGTCACATGATAACCTCGGGTTTCCCATTTGGCCAGTTTGGCCATCATGCCTTGCGATAGTTGGGCAACGGCTTTGCCCGTTTGTGCACAATACAGATATGGCGCATTATACAGCAACTCGTCGCCACCTCGCAAGGCCAGCACTTCCTGTTTGCTATATTTGAAATAATCAAGATAAACGTCCTTGTGCGATAGTTGCAGAACGATTTCCTCAGGCACCGCGTATTGCTGAGTGTCGGTAACGCGCTGACAATGGTTTATACCCTCAAACACTCCGCCATTGGCATGAATGTACAGATTGTGCTTGGCCCGGGTTATTCCTACATAATATCTACGCAGAAGATCGTCGGTGTGGTCGTATTTGTCGGATATCAGCATATACACATTGTCAAACTCACGGCCTTTCGACTTATGGACGGTCGACACCACCACCTCCGCGTCAGAAACATCACAGAAATCCTCTATCGTCGACTCGAATACGAACTCGCGCAAGTCGGTATAGTATTTAGCGCGGTTGGTCAGCTCAAACATCTCCACACATCGGCGCACATACTGCAAGCTCTTGCTTGTTGCATACTTGCCAAACGTTTTTAGCTTTGCCTCCTCCCAAGCCTCTTCAGCGATGAGTGGCGACACCTTCCTGCTGTTGACACACTTCATGAAATAGCGCATCTCCATCAGATTGCAGAAGCGCAGCCCGTCCAACGATTGTATCAGTTTGGCCTTGACACCTCGCCCATTTAGCAGCGCAAGCATCACGACCGCTTCCTCATTGGTCTGTGTCAGTATGCACGTGGTTCCTTTGCCACGCCTCATCACCTCATCGGCCACGGGCAGATACATGTGTTTAGAGATGTGGCGTGTTATTTTCACCTCGCCCTCCTCGTCGCTCATCGACACAATGGGGGCGCTCTTCAACCTTCTCCTTATCGACTTAACGAAATCGTTGGCCGCCCCAACCACGCGACGCGAGCTGCGATAGTTCTCTGTCATTTCGATGAAACGTCCTCCCGCTTCCTTGCTCAACTCATACATGTACTTCGAGTCGGATCCACGAAACTCATAGATGTTCTGGTCGTCATCGCCAACCGCAATGACCCGCATGTCCTCATTGGCCGACATCAGGGCCGACACCAAGGCATAATCGTCGCTGCCCATATCCTGCGCTTCGTCTATTACAAGCACCGTCTTGCCGATATGGTTTTGCTCCACCTCGCCATTGTTTATCATCTCAGCGGCCTTTGCCACCACGCCACTAACGTCGTCAAGATTGCCTATGCGTCCGAGCAAGTCGAAACAGTAGGAGTGGAATGTCTTGATCTCTACGAAGTGGGCGGCATTGCCAATGAGTTGCAGCAACCTGCTCTTGAATTCTGTAGCGGCGGCGCGCGAGAACGTTAGCATAAGCAATTGCTCATGCTTCACGTCTTCAAGCAGCAGCAGCGATGCGAGCTTGTGCACAAGCACTCGCGTCTTGCCACTGCCAGGCCCAGCCGCCACCACAATACAGCGCGACTCATGGTCCTCGATAATCTCTTTCTGTCGCGTGGACAACTGCCCGAAAAGCTCGCGGTATTTGGCTGGAGTAAGGTTGCGGTTTATTTCTTCTATGCGATTTCCCTTGAAGTACTTGCCTATGAACTGTCGATAGTCCATCTGAAAGTAGTCGTGCACATATTGCAGGGCAGCGTCATAGTCGCTAACCATCAGATTGGCGTATTCGCCTACTATATGTATCTGCTGAATCTTCTGCTTGTAGAACTCGTTGAGCGTGTGGTAGTCGTCCTGCTTATAACGCAAGCGATTGTCCTTCAGCCGGCGAATGTCCATGGCATTGTAGAGCACAAGAAATCCGCCTTCGAGCTTCAACGCCCCAATCTTAGACAGGTAGAGCAGCGACTCCTCCACATCCTCCAACTGCAAGTTGGAGGAGTCGAAGAACAACATTTGCCCATTCGTCTTAATGTCGTTAAGCAATTCCACTACCGAGAACTGCACCGCTCCTGTTTTCTTGGCCTCGTCGTCCATGGCCTCCGCCATACGGTAAAGCCAGTCGATAACAAACCTGCAGATGTTCAGGCGTTTCTCAAAGCGCTTCAACGTCGATTCCATGTCGCTTTGGCGTCTTACAACGATGTCGCGCGACACATCTTCCTTCTTGCGCGTGTAGCCTTTCACGGCAAGAAAGTAGAGCAGCGTGCGTATGTTTTTCTCAGTAGACTTTTCCAATCCGTCGCGCACAGCATTGTCGTTGAGTTGCTTATACGATATGCGCAACGATTCGTCTGGAATATGCCTTATGATGTATTCTTCAAGTTGTGCGAAATACTCGAGCATGTTTTTTGCCTTGCGTTCAGACCCAACATCCTGCATGTAGGCCGAGATGTCCTTGCTGTCGGCCAGTATGCCCTCTTGGCGCATCCGCTCTACAGCCGACACAATTTCCCGCTTGTTCATACCGAGAATGTCGGCAAGGTAGTCGATGCGCGACTCCGCCTCAGAATCCTGCGCCTTTGAGATGTGTTTCTGCGAAATGAGCGACTTGATGATGCGCACCGCCTTCTCCACCTCGTCTTTCCCAAACAACGACGACGTTACGATGCGCCGACGCGCCTCATCCATGTTCTTCACCGTTATGCCCGTGGCATACACATGCGGCACATTGTTGCCACGCTCTATATAGCCGCTTTGCTCAAGTGCCGAGAGCGCCGTGCGCACACGCGTCTCGATGTCCGACACCGAGTCGTCCCAACCAGCCTGTCGGGCTATTTCGAGCGCCGAGCAGCACACTCGCTGACGCTGGCGTGTGAAGTTCTTTACGGCTTGCCACACCTGCTGTATCTCGCTAAGGCTGAGCTTGGTCTGGTTGAGAAGTACGAAATGCTTGTCAAGGTCGTTGTCGGCGTACAACACAAAGCACTGGGCTGTGAGACTGGGGTCGCGGCCTGCGCGTCCCGCCTCCTGCACATAGTTCTCCAGCGAGTCGGATATGTCGTAGTGGACCACAAGCCCCACGTCGCTCTTGTCGACCCCCATGCCGAAAGCCGACGTGGCCACAATGATGTTCACTCTTCCCGTCATAAACTCATCCTGGTTCTTTATCTTCTCATCGGGGTCCATCTTGCCGTTGAACGGCAAAGCCTTCATTCCGTCGCGGGTGAGCTTCGATGCGAGTTCGCGTGTGCGCTTTGTGCGCGACACATACACGATCGTAGGGCACGCAGCCAACTTCACAAGTTCGCGAAGTTGCGCATACTTGTCGTCATCCGTATCAACGTGTATTACCTTATAGCGCAGGTTCTTTCTTGAGGCCGACGATGCAAAGAGATGCAGGTCGAGGTTGAGCCAATGCTTGAAATAGTCGCAAATGTCCTGTACCACCTTCTGCTTTGCTGTTGCCGTAAAACACGACACGGGGATGTGGGTGTCGCCACCCTTGCGCTCTTGGTATTCCTTGATAAACTTGCCTATATAGAGATAGTCGACACGGAAATCCTGTCCCCAGGCCGAGAAGCAGTGTGCCTCGTCGATGACGAATCGCACCACATGGCGCGCCATCAGTATCTTCTCTATGGTCTTCGACCGCAACATCTCGGGCGATATGTATAACAACGAAGCGTCGCCGCCCTGCACACGCTCTATGGCCAGCGAGCGCGATATGGGGTCGAGCAAGCCGTTGATGGTCACGGCGTCGGTTATGCCACGGTCAGCCAGATTGTCAACCTGATCTTTCATGAGCGACTGCAATGGCGATATGACGACCGTCAATCCATGCACGCTGCCTCCTTCCATCAAGGCAGGCAACTGGAACGTGAGCGATTTTCCTCCGCCTGTTGGAAATATCGCCAACAATGATTGGCCGTCGATGGCGGCGCACGCTGCTTTTTCCTGCAACGGCTCACCATCATAAGTGCGAAACGCTTCATAGCCGAAGAAACGCTTCAGATTATACCGAGCGTCAAGTTGTTGGTTGCAATAATCGCATCCTTCCGCACAGCGTGTGTGCCGCAGCCGTCGCATCACATACTCCACCTCAGGATAGTGGTACAACACCCAAGCTGGGGTTACCGACCGTTGGTCTGACGTGTCGATTAAGGCCAAGGCATAGGCCAGCGCACAAGGATATTTGCTTGCCAATGTCTGGATGGGGGCGTTGGCGCATATCATGCCGGCAAATTCAGCCCGTATCAGTTCTGCGACCGAATCCTTGGCGTGCCTCTCCGCCCCTACCAACTGCATAAAGCCGTCAAACTCTTCTATGCCGGTGAGCAAAGAGGCGTAGATGCGCTTTCTGCGCTCAGGCAGATTGTGCCAATGGGTCATTTCGTCAAAGAGCAGTTCGCGTGCCTTCTCGCAGTCGTTGACCGGATTGTTCATCTCGTCGCTCATCAGCTTGTCGTCCTTCACAAGTCGGTGGTAGGGCCGTTCGGGGAACAACAATGGCGACATGTATAGGGTGTCGACAAGCGCCCATGGCTGTCGCTCATCGCCAAACAGATATTTTGCGTCGTGATGCACAATGTTGTGACCACACAAAAAATCTATGTGGCGTAGGAAAGCCTGCAAGTCGGCCTTTGAATTTTTGTGGAACGTTGCTCCGTCATAACGCAACGCTCCTATGTCCTGAATCTTATGGTTCTTCACCCCAACCTCCACATCCACAAAGGCGTAGCTGTCGGCATTACGCTTTATGGGCGTAAGGTCGATGTTGGTAGAGCGCGGTGCTTCACCTTTGTTTATGGAGCCTAAGATTCTATCCCAGAGTGACATAGTTGGTGAAGGTTAGTATGAACCCATTGGTATTACTGGTACAAAAATAGCAATAATAATCCAGTTTTATATCATGCACGGAACAAAATTTAGGCAAAAAGTAACTTCTAAACACACCGTTTTACCTGTGTGCCGTCTCATTCGTCGTCAGAACGATGCATTCCACATTCTCAACATCCCTCCCCCAAATCTACACGGTTTTTCCTATCACGCCCGGGTTCGCTCCCAAATACGCCCTTCTCGCGTATTTTTGCAACCGCTTGACATTCAGTCACTTATCATCAGAAGGCCCCATTTCGCATCCAACATCCCACATTCCGCATGACGAAAAGCCATCTTTTGAGGCTCGAAACATGCCCTTTCGAGGCCCCTTCTCTTACCTTTCGCATCTCGAAAGCTTAGCTATCGCAACTCGAAAGATGCCCAACGCCACAGGCGGCCCTTCGTTTTCGGCGTTTCGGCCCTTACGTTTCGCCTTTTCGCGCGCTATTTCAGCCAAAAACGCAACACAAGTTTTTTACCAATTTTTCTTACTGTTGGTTGTTGAATGTGGGGTGGGGATGGGGTTGTTAAACTTCGAGAATTCTACAAATGGTATAATGGAAAAGCCACAAATATAACTAAAGTTTCGGATTTAGTTTCAAAGGGGCTGAATTATTGCGCAATCATACTTGCTTGAATTGCTGAGGTGCAGACGATAATGCACGGGCACGGGCTGAAAGCCCAATGAGCGCATAGCCCAGGGCAAGCGAAGCGACGCCCTGGGTAGTATCGTATTATCATTGGTGCGCCCTGAAAGGGCAAAAGCATTAATCCTTAAATACATATTCCTTATTGTATTCTACTCCATACGATTCTAAAAACTTTTGGTACTCATCTTGAAACGACATTTTTTTGTGATGTATGCCTTGATTCTTTACATATTCCAATGTCTTTTCGACGACGGTCTGGCTGACGGAGAAAACACCATATCCATTCTGCCATGCGAATGTTCTATAATATGGGGCTATTGTTTTCACCCATCTACTACTGTTGCGTTTTACCTCCTCCACCACATGTGTTATAGTGACGTCCTTTGACAATAGGAATAAAACATGTATATGATCACATATTCCACCTACCTGTATTACTTTGCAGCCTGTGGCATTAACCAGTTGTCCTATGTAGGAATGAATGCGGTCGAGATCGCTTTCACGGATAGGAGAGCTCGTGGTTTTGATGTGAAATATCAAATGTATGTAGATTTTGCTCAATGACTGTGCCATATTTATTACGCTTTTGCCCTTGCAGGGCGTTAATGTATGTTGTTTGGTATTCGTACCCAGGGTGTCGCTTCGCTTGCCCTGGGCTATGCGCTTGTTGGGCTTTCAGCCCGCCCCTGCCTAAATCGGAAACTCATAAATATAATAATTGGGGGGCGAACGTCGTTAATAAGAATATGAGAGACAATCAAGAAGAACTATTTCCGATGGTCGACGAGAACGGCCAGGTGCTTGGAGCCGTGAGCCGCGGACGGGCCCACGACGGCAGTAAGATTCTGCATCCCGTGGTCCACCTGCACGTGTTCAACAGCAAGGGCGAGCTCTACTTGCAGCATCGCCCTGCGTGGAAAGACATTCAGCCCAACCGGTGGGACACGGCCGTGGGCGGCCATGTAGACCTGGGCGAAAACGTGGAGCAGGCGCTCCACCGCGAGGTGAGGGAGGAGCTGGGCATCACCCAGTTTGCGCCCGAGAGCCTCGGCCATTATGTCTTTGAGAGCCTGCGCGAGAAAGAGCTGGTTTATGTGCACCGCTGCGTTTACGACGGTGAGGTGTGTCCCAGCAAGAGCGAGCTCGACGGCGGGCGCTTTTGGAGCCGCCAGGAGATTCTCGACAACATGGGCAAGGGTGTCTTCACGCCCAACTTCGAGAACGAGTATCGTAAGTTTTTCGGCTAAACCCACAATCTGCCATGGAACCCAAATTCATCATCACCCTCGACGGCTATATGCGCATCGGCCAAGTAAGGATGCACAAGGACTTGTTGCAGCCCCACGACACTTGCGTCGGCGGTGGCTTTTGGGAAATCGACTACGCCTCGATGAGGCTGCTGCTGTCGGGCAAGTCGTTCGACTACGGCAAGCCCAAGTGGACCCTCGTCACCGGCAAGCTCTATGTGCCCAGCGCCTACCGCGGCATGCAAATAGAATACACGGGCAGTTCGCTCGTCGACTACCATAACCTGTCGCAGGAGTTTGAGATAAGCTATTATTAGCCTGTTGGCATGGGGCCGATTAGTCCCGTTGGCATGGGGCGGTTTCGCTCAAGGGAGATACATTGTGGGGCGGCGGTTGCGTTCTGCGATGAGAAAAAGTGGGGCGGAAGCACAATAAGGCGCAAGGCCAATGCGTTATGTTAGATGGAATAATCTCCTGATTGAAACTTAAAAAAACAATAACAATTATGAATTCCGACATTCAGGGCATTTACGAGGCCCGCGAGCTGGGCAAGCCCAAGTTTGTGGTGCTCGGTGTGCAACACCTCTTCGCCATGTTTGGCGCCACCATCCTCGTTCCCCTCATCACCGGACTCGACGTGAGCGCCACGCTGCTCTTCGCAGGCATTGGCACGCTGATCTTCCATCTGGTGTCGAAGATGAAGGTGCCAGCCTTCCTTGGCTCCAGCTTTGCCTTTCTGGGAGGATACGCTTCCGTCAAGCAGTTGTGCGTGGCACAAGGCCTGACCGACGTGGTGGCGCTCAATTACGCTTGTATCGGCGTAGCTGCAGCGTCATTGTTGTATTTTGTCATGGCGTTCCTGCTTAAGATGTTTGGCACGGAGAAGGTCATGCGCTTCTTCCCACCCGTGGTGACCGGACCGATGGTCATCGCCATCGGACTGACGCTCTCGGGCTCGGCCATCGCCAACTGTCAGCAAAACTGGTTGCTGGCCATCACGGCCATCGTCATCGTCATCGGAACCTCCATCTGGGGCAAGGGCATCATCAAGATTGTGCCCATCCTGCTCGGCGTGCTTGGCTCGTATGTGCTGGCCGCCGCCATGGGCGAGGTCGACTTCTCCAAGCTCAATGAGGCGGCGTGGGTAGGCCTGCCCATCGACATGGACCGCACGGCCCTCTCGGTGGCGAAGGATCCCAACTTCGACCTCATCGTAACGTCGATCATCGCCATCTTCCCCATCGCTTTCGCCACAATCATGGAGCACATCGGTGACATGTGCGCCATACAGAGCACCGTGGGCCGCAACTTCATCAAGGACCCGGGACTGCACCGCACGCTCAGCGGCGACGGATTGGCCACGTTCCTCGCCTCGATATTCGGTGCGCCGGCCAACACCACGTATGGTGAGAACACGGGCGTGCTCAACCTCACGAAGGTGTTCGACCCGGCCGTCATACGCCTGGCCGCCTGCTTCGCCATCCTGCTGAGCTTCTGTCCGAAGTTTGCCTGCCTCATCGGCCTGATGCCCGCCGCCACCATCGGCGGTGTGAGCCTCATTCTCTATGGCATGATCTCGGCCGTGGGCGTGCGCAACCTCGTGGAGACCTCGGTCGACTTCTCCTCATCGCGCAACGTGTTTGTGGCCGCCCTCATCATGGTGGTGAGCATCGGCGTGCAGTATGGCACCGACGGCGGTGTGAAGATCGGCTCCGTGGCCTTCTCGGGCCTGGCCCTCGCCGCCCTCGTAGGCATCCTGCTCAACGCCATCCTGCCCGACCAGCTCGGCATGAAGGTGAAGAGCTTCAATGGGAAAGATAAGAAATATAAGAAAGAAAGAGAATAAGCCAATGGTTTAGGAGCCCGGTGGGACTGTTGGGCTTCATGGGCCGGTAGGCGTGAAACGAATGATGGGCCTAATAGGCATGTGGGCGGCTGTCGCGTCAGCCCATTGCCTATTAGGCCCATCGGATTTGTTTGGCTTTTAGGCCCTCAAGCCTATCAGCCTACCGCTTGCCCAGCAACTTGTAATACTCGGTGGCTCCCAGCAGGAAACAGCCCGTGCCGAAATCCTCGAAGTCGGGCACCGAGGTGTAGCTTACCGGTTGGCCGTCGGAGGGCTGCTTGCCCGTGCCTTGCACATATCCCAGGAACCCGTCGGGATGGAGGCAGATGCGTTCCATGCCCCGCCAAGCGCGGTCGGCCACGGGGCGATAGGTCTTCGCCTTGATGAGGCCCTGGCTGATGCCCCAGCTCAGGCCGTAGAGGAAGAGCGCCGTGCCCGTCAGCTCCGGACCAGCATAGTGGGTCGACGTCATGCTCACGTTCCACAAGCCATCTTGGCGCTGGCAAGCCGCAATGGCGCGCGTCATGGTCAGGAAGTCGGCCTTCAACTCCTTATAATACTTGTGGCGCTTGCCCACGGTCTGCAGGGTGCGCACCAGGGCGGCGTACACCCATCCGTTGCCGCGGCTCCAATAACACTCCTGGCCGTCGGGCTCACGGTAGGGCGGCACAAAGTCGGCGTCGCGATACCACAGTCCGGTCTGCTCGTTGAAACAGCCGCCGCCACACTCGTTGCGCGTCCAGCGATACGCCTTCATGCCATAGTCCATGTAGCGCGCGTCAGCCGTGGCCTGGCCCACCTGGGCGTAGAGCGGCAGCGCCATCTGCACGGCGTCGATCCACGACCAATAGTTGTGGCGTCCCGAGGCCATCTGTCGGTCGAGGTTGTCGCGCACGATGGGCAACACCTTCGCCGCATCGTTGCCGGCGTAAGGCAGCAGGGCGAGGTAGGTCTGACAGCAACACTGGTCGTCGGCGTCGGTGGTGGTCACCCCGTTGCGTGGCGTCCATTGGTGGAACCGCGCCCAGCGCAGCGCATAGTCGACATACGTCTCCTGCGGGTCGACGGCCTGCAGCGCCATCAGTCCCTCGTAGTAGACGGCGCGCGTCCACAAGCTGCTGGGGCGCACCTTGCGCACGAAGGTGGCCTGCGTGGGATCGGGGTGTTTCTGCATGAAGTAATGGTTGGCCTTGCGGGCGGCGGCCAGCACGTCGCCGGCCTGTTGGGCCATGGCCGAGAGGGCCATGAGCGTGAGGCCCATAAGCGTGAGGAAGCGTCTTGAAATCATGTTCTAAGTGGCGTTTGTTTTTATGCTTTGGGCAAATTTACAAAATTTATCCTATGCCGAGTGTAAGTTTACAACGTTTTTTTTTTCGCTTTCATTTATTCTTCGTACATTTGCGCCATAATTCATCAATTCGTCATATCATTATCGATTATGTATAGAACGAAAACTTGTGGAGAGTTGCGTCTCTCCGACGCCGGCCAGGAAGTAACACTCGCCGGATGGGTCCAGCGCACACGTAAGATGGGCGGCATGACATTCGCTGACCTGCGCGACCGCTACGGCCTCACACAGCTCGTGTTTAACGGAGCCGTCGACAAGGACCTCTGCGACCAGGCCAACAAGCTCGGTCGCGAATACTGCATCCAAGTGACGGGTACAGTGTCGGAGCGCGAGAGCAAGAACAGCAAGATGCCCACTGGCGACATCGAGATCATCGTGAGCAAGCTCAATGTGCTCAGCCCCAGTCTCACGCCGCCCTTCACCATCGAGGACAACACCGACGGTGGCGATGAGCTGCGCATGAAATACCGTTACCTCGACTTGCGCCGCGCCGCCGTGCGTAAGAACATAGAGCTGCGTCACCGCATGACCATCCTCATCCGCAACTTCCTCGACAACCAGAAGTTCATTGAGGTGGAGACCCCGATCCTCATCGGCTCCACACCCGAGGGAGCCCGCGACTTCGTGGTGCCCTCACGCATGAACCCCGGACAGTTTTACGCCCTTCCGCAGAGCCCGCAGACGCTGAAGCAGCTGCTTATGGTGGCCGGTTTCGACCGCTATTTCCAGATTGCCAAGTGCTTCCGCGACGAGGACCTGCGCGCCGACCGTCAGCCCGAGTTCACGCAGGTCGACTGCGAGATGTCGTTTGTCGATCAGGACGATGTCATCAATATCTTCGAAGAGTTGTGCCGCACCCTGTTCCGCGAGATTCGCGGTGTGGAGCTGCCCAAGCCGCTCGAGCAGATGACCTGGCACGACGCCATGCGCCGCTTTGGTAGCGACAAGCCCGACTTGCGCTTCGGCATGGAGTTTGTGGAACTGAAAGACGCCTTTGAGGGCAAGGGCGAGTTTAGCGTGTTCAACGAGGCCAAGTACATCGGTGGCATTTGCGTGCCGGGATGTGCCAACTATAGCCGCAAGCAGCTCAACGAGCTCACCGACTTTGTGAAGCGTCCGCAGGTGGGCGCCCAGGGCCTGGTGTTCATCAAGTATAACGCCGACGGAACGGTGAAGAGCTCTATCGATAAGTTCTATTCGCCCGAGACGCTGGCCGAGATCAAGCAGGTGATGGGCGCCAAGGACGGCGACCTCGTGCTGATTCTCTCTGGCGACAACGCCAACAAGACACGCGTGCAGCTCTGCTCGCTGCGCCTGGAGATGGGCGACCGCCTGGGCCTGCGCGACAAGAACGTGTTCAAGTGCCTGTGGATCATCGACTTCCCCCTCTTCGAGTGGAGCGACGAGGAGCAGCGCCTCATGGCTACGCACCACCCGTTCACCATGCCCAACCCCGACGATATACCCTTGCTCGATGAGCATCCTGAGCAGGTGCGCGCCAAGGCTTACGACTTCGTGTGCAACGGAGTGGAAGTGGGCGGCGGCTCGCTGCGTATCCACGACACCCAGTTGCAGGAGCGCATGTTCGAGGTGCTCGGCTTCACCCGCGAGCGTGCCGAGGCCCAGTTTGGCTTCCTCATGAACGCCTTCAAGTATGGAGCGCCCCCTCACGCCGGTCTGGCCTTCGGTCTCGACCGCTTCGTGAGCATCCTGGCCGGTCTCGACAGCATTCGCGACTGCATCGCTTTCCCGAAGAACAACAGCGGACGCGACGTGATGCTCGACGCTCCGGGAGAGCTCGACCCCAAGCAGCTCGACGAGCTCAACCTTGAGGTAAAGGCACACAAATAAGAATCCCCGTCAGCACAAGGTTGACACAACTCTACCCCCCTATTCATCCATGGGAGGGAGCTAGCAGTAATATTTCAACTCAAAACTGCGGTGTAAGCAACTGATCCCCCCCGCTTGCACCGACTGCGAAAGCGGCAGCACTTAGCGAAGTGTGTAGCCGCTTTCTTTTGGTTTTGGGGGGATGGGCATTGTAGGCTTAATGGGCGTGAAGGGCCTGGTGGTCTTGATAGGCATGATGAGCCAGCTGGGGTGCTCCTCATAAATAATGATTTTCATGCAATCGTTTGCTCAATAGCGAGGAAAAGCGTAACTTTGTACCCGATAAGGAAGCATACGGGTGAGGAGAAGACATTCTTTCGCCGCACCGGCATACACACCGTCACTGCACCGCGGGACGTGTTCCCGAGTACATTTTTTAACAACCACATTTATTTTAAGAACATGGTTTTACAAGACCTCCAAAAAGATTTCAAAGGTTCCAATTGGAAGCGCGAGATTGACGTAAGAGATTTTATCCAGGCCAACTACGAGCCCTACAACGGCGACGAGAGTTTCCTTACCGGCCCCTCCGAGAAGACAAAGAAGCTCTGGAGCATCCTCTCCGACCTCTTTGAGGTGGAGCGCGAGAAGGGCGTGTACGACGCTGAGACCAAGCTTCCCCAGAGCCTCGATACCTACGGTGCTGGCTATATCGACAAGGACAGCGAAGTGGTGGTGGGTCTGCAGACCGACGCACCCCTGAAGCGAGGCATCTTCCCCAAGGGAGGCATACGCATGGTGGAGAAGGCTCTCCAGGCCTACGGCTATGAGCTCGACCCCGCCACCAAGACAATCTTCACGAAGTATCGCAAGACACATAACGAGGGTGTGTTCTCGGCTTACAACGACGACATCAAGGCCGCCCGCCACGCACACATCATCACTGGTCTGCCCGACGCTTACGGCCGCGGCCGCATCATCGGCGACTACCGCCGTATTGCCCTCTATGGCACCACCAACCTCATCGAGGAGAAGAAGCGCTACTTCAAGCGCATCGACATCCAGGAGTTCACTGAGGAGATCGTGCGCCACCGCGAGGAGATCAGCGAGCAGGTGCAGGCCCTGAAGCAGTTTGAGCGCATGTGCGCCGCTTACGGCTTCGACGTCACCAAGCCCGCCACCAACGCCCGCGAGGCTGTGCAGTGGACCTACTTCGGTTACCTCGGCGCCGTGAAGGACCAGGACGGTGCCGCCATGTCGCTGGGCCGCGTCTGCGCCTTCCTCGACATCTTCATCCAGCGCGACCTGAAGAACGGCACGCTCACTGAGGAGGAGGCACAGGAGCTCATCGACCAGATGATCATGAAGCTGCGCATCGTGCGTTTCCTCCGCACCCCCGAGTACAACGACCTCTTCTCAGGCGATCCCATCTGGGCCACAGCCTCTATCGGCGGTATGGGCATCGATGGCCGCTCAATGGTTACCAAGACCGACTATCGTTTCCTCCACACCCTGTACAACATGGGTCCGTCGCCCGAGCCCAACCTCACCATCCTCTGGAGTGAGCGCCTGCCCGAGCAGTGGAAGAAGTATTGCGCCAAGGTCAGCATCGACACCAGCGCCATCCAGTATGAGAACGACGACCTCATGCGCGCCGATCTCGGCGACGACTACGGCATCGCTTGCTGCGTGAGCCCCATGAAGATTGGTAAGCAGATGCAGTTCTTCGGTGCACGCGCCAACTTGGCTAAGTGTATGCTCTACGCCATCAACGGCGGTCGCGACGAGATGACCGGTCACCAGATCGCTCCCCGCTTCGCGCCCATCACATCCGACTACCTCACCTACGAGGAGTTTATGCCTAAGTTTGAGCAGATGATGCGCTGGTTGGCCAAGACCTACGTCAACGCCCTGAAGATCATCCACTACATGCACGACAAGTACGACTACGAGGCCTTCGAGATGTCGCTGCACGACGGCGATGTGGAGCGCACCCGCGCCACAGGTATCGCTGGCCTGTCGATCGTTACCGACTCTATCGCCGCCATGAAGCACTGCAAGGTGCGCATCATCCGCGACGAGACCGGCCTGGCTGTCGACTACAAGATTGAGGAGGGCGAGTATGTGCCCTTCGGCAACAACAACGACGAGACCGACTCTATCGCAGTTGACCTGACTGAGAAGTTCATGGAGTACCTGCGCCAGCACCGCACCTACCGCAACGCTGTGCCCACCCAGAGCTTGCTCACCATCACCTCTAACGTGGTGTATGGCCGCAACACCGGTTCCACTCCCGACGGTCGCCAGAAGGGCGTTCCGTTCGCACCGGGCGCCAACCCCATGAACGCACGCGACGTGAAGGGTGCCGTGGCTGCCCTGGCCTCAGTGGCCAAGCTGCCGTTCCAGCACTCACGCGACGGTATCTCATACACCTTCGCCATCGCTCCCTCGGCCCTCGGTAAGGAGAAGGACATGCAGGCCACAAACCTCGTGTCGCTGCTCGACGGTTACTTCACACCCAACGGTGGCCAGCACATCAACGTCAACGTGTTCGACCGTCAGCTCCTGCTCGACGCCATGGATCACCCTGAGAAGTACCCGCAGCTCACCATCCGCGTCAGCGGTTACGCTGTGAACTTCGTGAAGCTCACACGCGAGCAGCAGCTCGACGTGCTCTCACGTACCATCAACCTGGGCATGTAATAAGGCCCACGGTATCGCATTGATACACATCATCATACGAAAGCCATTTGCTCACCGCACAGCAGCGGAGGGCATTTGGCTTTCGTTTTAGTCACTCACACCCACAGGGCCCACTCGCATCGCCCCGCTGGGTAATAGAACACGCTATATATCATGACCCATACCATTGGCCACATTCATTCCATGGAATCGTTTGGCACTGTCGACGGGCCCGGCATACGCTTCGTGGCGTTCATGCAGGGCTGTCCGCTGCGCTGCCAATTCTGCCATAACCCCGACACGTGGGACCCGCATGGCAAATGCCAGTACGAGCTCACCCCGCAGCAACTGCTCGACGAGGTGCTGCGCTACCGTAGCTTCATCAAGAGCGGCGGCGTGACGCTGTCGGGTGGCGAGCCGCTGATGCAAGCCGACTTCGCCGCCGAGTTTTTCGCCCTCTGCCAGGCCGAGGGGCTCCACACGGCCCTCGACACCAGTGGCATCTTCTGCTCGGGCCGCGCCCTCGATGTGCTCAGCCACACCAACCTCGTGTTGCTCGACATCAAGACGATGAACCCCGACCTCCATCCGCGTCTCACTGGCCAGCGGCAGGACAACAACTTGCGGTTCCTCGACGAGCTGCAGCAACGCGGCATCCCCATCTGGGTGCGACACGTGGTGGTGCCGGGCCTCACCGACAACGACGAGTGGCTGCACCGCCTTGGTGAGCACGTGGCCCGTTACTCGGTGGTCGAGAAGATCGAGGTGTTGCCCTATCACACCCTTGGCACCTTCAAGTATCAGGAGCTGGGCCTCCGTTATCCGCTCGAAGGCGTCGATCCGCTTCCCGCCGACCGCACCCAAGCCGTGCGCCAACTTCTCTCGGCCTACAAGCCTTGCCTCTAACCGCATCCATCCCAAAGGGCGCGTCGACCAAGAGCCTATCAGTCTCGTCGACGCGCCCTTTGCGCCTATTGGTGGCGGCACCCCAACCCACCCGATGGTTGCAGATACCTACGCAGGGGCTTGCCTGCCTTCATGTTCATAACCGCTGCCGGTACGTTGGTGCGGGTGTTCAGCGAGGGAGCGTCGTTATAGATTTGTCTTTCCTATTTTGTTTCAACCTTTCCGTTCTCCAGGCAAACGATGCGCTGCTCGGTGCCGTTCTTCAGCTTCACGATAATGCCCACGTTGTTTGGCTCGTTCGGCTCGAAATAGTTCACCGATGCGATGTCGCCCGGCTCCGTGTCGGAACTCGGCTCATACACGCATACGAAAGGATGGCTCCACGCCTTGCCCTTCTGGCGAGCCACGAACGTGAGAACGGGCTGCTCTTCCTTCACCAGAGGTCTGATCTCCACCTTCTTCTTCGCAAGGTAGCAGGAAGGGTTGGCAAAGAGTAGGAAAACCGCACCAACCACGTATAAAACTCTGTATTTCATTTTGTTTTTTTTGGGGGGCGTTACGTTTATAATACGTATGGCTTCGAGCATTTGCGTAGAAATAAGCGTTTTAATTTTGTTTCGCTTGGCCATTCTGCGGTCCACATTCAACCACTCCACATCCGAAGGACCCATTCAACATTCTCAACATCCCTCCCCCGAATCTACACTATTTTTCCCGTCGAGCACCGCCTCGCTCCCAAATACGCCATTCTCGCGCATTTTTGTAACCGCCTAACATTCAGACGCTTACCATCCGAAGAACCAATTCGGCTCTCCACACTTCCCATTCCGCCTTGCGGTTAGGCATGTTTCGACCCACGAAACATGCCCATCCGCACCTCCATCCCTTACCTTCCGGCCCTCGATCCCTTAGCTATCGCACCTCGAAAGATGCCTAACGCCCCGTTCCTCGCTCCCCATCCGCCCTCCCAAACGCCCCAAACCGCCTTCCCCGCCCTCTATTTTGACCGAAAACCCAACACAAGATTTGTACCAAAAATCTTTAATGTGGAATATTGAATGTTAGGTGAATGATAATATTAATGATGAGTGTGGAATGCTGAGTGTTGAATGGCTATGCGGTGTCAATGAGAAATCATGAACAGGTACGGCCAAGTTCATGGACCATTGGTCCTTTCAGAAAAGCCGCAAAGCCGAGTTTCCCGTCCAATTCTCACATAATTATTTTGCATCCACCCCTAAATGAGCACCGGCGACAAAAACACCTAAAGATCCATGAATGACAGATTTGTTCTCAATATCATGGCTAATTGTTTACGTTGCTCGTGAGAATTTGTTATATTTGCACGAAGTTATGTACATACATACCATGAAAGGTGAGAAAAGTAGACTGTAATTACTACTGGTGAAGGCATGTGTTGTGACAATGCTTTTCGGATTCCATTACGCTCCAGCTACTAATTGCCGTTTTTTAATCGCGTTATTGAATGACAAACGAAGTTGACATAAAAGAAAACAACCTTTTGGAGGAATACGGACAGGATATCTTAAACATCCTGCTCACCGATCGTTCTGTAACAGCATACAAGAATGATGGGACTACACACCACATCTTCTGGGCTACTCACGACTATGAACATTTAGGCGAAGGTTATTCTTATTATGATGAGATTCAGGCCGAGCGTATCACAGGTGAGCATGCCAATGTCATTATGCCCCGTGTTATGAAGAAAAAGTCGACTCAAAGCAAGCGTGTGAAGAAAATGGCAGAGGTGTTTACTCCTTCTTGGGTGTGCAACATCATGGTCAACAACATCGATGAGAAATTCTTTGGAAGAAGAGACGCCTTCAATCGCGAAACGGGCGAAGAGCGCAGGACATGGGAAACGTTTAGGGGGAAAATAGCCATCCCTGAAGGAAAAACGTGGGAAGACTATGTTAAGTTGCGTTGGATGGAGATTACGTGTGGCGAAGCTCCCTTCATGACAAGTCGCTATGACACAACAACAGGCCGTGCCATACACATAGAGGACAGGATAGGCTTTTTGGATCGTAAACTAAGGATCGTTAACGAAAACACCTGCAACCGTGAGGATTGGTTTGATGCGGCGGTAACCGCCTACCAAACCAGTAGGGCTTACGAATGGCAAGGCGACAACCTGCTTTTGGCTCGTGAATCGCTGCTTTACACCTTTATCGACAATTACGAATACAAGTTTGGCGAGCGACCTGATCATGAGTTGGTAAGAGAAATAGCCGACATCATATCATGGAATGTTTGGCAGATGGATGGCCTCAAAGGAGTCATACCCAATTCGTGCCACGATGTGGAAAATCGCAACCTGTATGGCGAGATAGAACGAACCCCTTGTCCAGGGTGCAAGACTAACAATATTCACAATCATAATGGCATACCCGTGTTGCTCAAAGCGTTCTCCTCGGGCAATACCTATCCATTTCATCTTTTAAGCAAAAAACGGTAATTTATGGATCGTTCCATTCTTGACAAATACATCATTGGGCGTGTGGAGCCACAGATTTACGCATTTACTACAGGTACCGTGCCCAACTACCTGAAAGTGGGCGACACGTATCGTCCTATAGATCAGCGTCTCAATGAGTGGCGTCGGTACTTCCCTGATCTTGAAAAAGCCTATTCGGCCATATCGAAGGTCGATCAAGATGTGTATTATCGTGATTTCGCAATCCACTATTATCTTGAGCATGACAAGCGGTTGCACCGACTGCTCCCTTCCGACATGGAGCAACTGCCTTATTACTCCAGGGAGTTCTTCGAGCATGCGTCGGATAAGGATGTTATGGAAGCTATTGACGACATCAAGAGGGATTTCGCTGAAAACAAGGGCAAATATCAGTTTTATACATTTGCGGAACGTCCTACAGCCCAAACATTTACCTACAAGCGTGGCGACACTCCGTTTGACTTGCGCCCCAATCAGGAAGAGACTGTTTCCAATTTCACAAAAGCTGTAAAGAAAGGGAGGACCAACCTTCTGATGTATGCTGTGATGCGTTTTGGCAAAACGTTTACAGCTCTCAGCTGCGTCCTGTCAAACAAGAGGTACAGGGCTATACTTGTTGTGTCGGGCAAGGCCGACGTGAAGAACGAATGGAAGAAGACGGTAGAAAGCGTTAAGAATTTCGAAGGCTTCGATTTCATAGATGCCGATTCGCTTAAAAGAAACCCTGACGCCGTTAGCGACACACTCAGAAACCAACATAGGGCAGTGGTGTTCCTTACGCTTCAGGATTTGAGCGGCAACACTATCAAGTCGCAGCATGCCAACATATTCTCCCGTCAGTGGGACATGCTTATTGTCGACGAGACCCATTATGGCGCTCGTGCCGAAGAGTATGGCAAGGTGTTGAGAGGTAGCAAGACGGAGTTTAAGTCGGAAACGAAATATGCTGACACATCCGATGCTTACGACGACAATGAGGAACTGAAACGCTTATGCTCAAAGGTTCGATTGCACCTTTCGGGCACTCCCTATCGAATTCTAATGGGAAGTGAGTTTCAAAAAGACGACGTCATAGCATTCTATCAGTTTTCCGATATCGTAAAGGATAAGGAACAATGGGACAATAAGCATATCAACGCCGACAACATCAACGAATGGGACAACCCATACTATGGATTTCCCCAGATGATTCGCTTTGCGTTCAACCTTAACGAATCGGCATTGAGGAAAATGGAGGAACTTAAGAAAGAACATCTGGAATATGCTCTTAACGAATTGCTGCGACCAAAATCGATACTTAAAAGAAATGATGGGAGCCACAAGAAATTCGTGCACGAGAAAGAGGTGCTCGACTTGTTGATGGCAATAGATGGAAGTAAGGAGGACAATAACATCCTTGGATTCCTCAACGACGATCGAATCAAGAACGGCAAACTATGTCGGCATATAGTGTTCGTATTGCCTTATCGTGCTTCTTGCGACGCTGCCGAATCGCTGATAACGGAGCATAAAAACGATTTCAAATGTCTTGGCCAATATGAGTTGCTCAATATTGCTGGTGTGGAAAACGAAGGGCTGTTTCGCACGGTTCGCGATGTAAAGGACAAGATAGAACAACTGGAGAGCCACGGCGTTAAGACCATTACGTTGACGGTAAACAGAATGCTTACAGGTACCACCGTTGAGCAATGGGACACAATGGTTTATCTGAAAGACACGGTGTCGCCGCAAGAGTACGACCAGGCTATTTTCCGCTTGCAAAACCAGTATGTGCGCGAATATAGAGACGAGGAAGGCCATGTTATCAAGTACAATATGAAGCCGCAGACGCTGCTGGTTGATTTTGAACCTGCGAGAATGTTTCGGATGCAAGAGTCGAAGGCGCAGATTTATAATGTCAACACCGACAAGAAAGGCAACGGCAAACTGAGTGAGCGCATTGCGGAGGAACTGAGAATATCGCCGATTATCGTTATCAATAAGGATAAGATGCGGCAGGTGGAGCCCAACGACATTCTTGAGGCAGTAGATGCGTATTCTGCCAACAAGAGCATTCTGGACGAAGCAACCGATATACCAGTCGACGCAAGTCTGCTTACAAACGAAGATGTGCTTGGTGCTTTGAAAACACTATACCCCATTGGATCGAAGAAAGGCATCAAGATGCCTGCTTACAAAGAAGACGGTGACGACATAGACACAGGCGATGCCACGAACGGCAAAGATGACGAAGGCGGGACGACGCCTAAGAATGAGAACGGCAACAGTAAGGATGAGCAAGATGAACTTCTCAAGAAATTGTCGACATTCTATTCCTTAATATTGTTTTTTGCGTTCCTAACGGATAGCAAAGTGGCATCGCTCGACGACATTCTCAAGACGATTGGTTCTAACGAAGCCAATAGGCGCATTGCGCGCAATGTGGGAATTGGAAAAGAGGTGTTGTTGGCCATTCGCTCCATCATTAATCCCTTTGTGCTAAGCGACTTGGACTACAAGATTTCGCACATGAACCAATTGTCGCACGACAAGTCGATTCCCGCAAACGAGCGTGTGGAAAGGGCCATGAAGAAATTTGGCAGGCTATCGACCTCTGAAGTCGTCACCCCCACATGGGTTGCCGACAAGATGGTAGCCTACTTGCCTGCCAACAGAATAAAGAAAGGAACAAGAATTCTTGATATAGCCTCGAAGCAAGGCGAGTTTGCCAATGCTTTATTCAAGGCTTTTGGCAACAAGATAAAGAACACCATTTATTCGTTGCCAACCTCTCCATTAACCTACGAGTTTACGCGTAAGGTTTATGAGTTGTTGGGGCTACCAGTGAAGAATGTGATAGAGGATTACAATTCTTATGATTTGATAAACGAGAAAAAGAAGCAAAAGATAATGGAAGAGCTTATTACGTTGGGTACAGATGTTATTATAGGTAATCCGCCGTATCAGGATAATGCTGTGGGTGAGCAGAAAACCTACAATGGCCCACTCTATAACCTATTCTTGGATTGTGCGTATTCTGTTTCGGGTGTGGTGGAAATGATTCACCCAGCAAGGTTCTTGTCTAACGCTGGCAGTACGCCTAAAGCCTGGAATAAGAAGATGCTGGAAGATAAGTATCTTGGCATTTGTGAATTTTGGCCTAAGAGCGACAAACTGTTCGACGACACAGACATCAAAGGCGGAATAACCATCAGCCTCAGGGATGACCAGGTGAACAAGGGGCCTATAGGCTTGTTCACTCCGTATCCCGAGCTGAATGCCATCCTGCAAACTGTTAGTAACCATAAAGGTTTCAAGCCTATGAGCGACATGGTGATATCACGCACCGCTTATCGCTTTACCGACAAGATGCACGAGGACCATCCTGAGGCCATCGGCCAGCTTAGTAATGGCCATCCTTACGATGTGTCGACAAATATCTTTGAGCGCCTTCCACAGGTGTTCTTTGACGAAAAGCCAAACGATGAGAACGAGTACATTCGCATATTGGGGCGTGTAGGCAACGTAAGAGCCATGAAATTTGTAAGGCGCGACTATATCCGAGAAGTGGAGAACCTTGACGGATACAAGTTGTTCTTGTCTAAAGCCAATGGCACTGGTACCTTCGGCGAAATGTTGACTCCACCGATTATAGGCGAGCCTGCCGTTGCCAATACGGAGTCTTTTGTTAGCATTGGAAACTTCCGTACTAAGAATGAGGCTATTGCATTGAAGAAGTACATTGCCACAAAGTTTGTTAGAGCTCTTCTTGGTGTGCTTAAGACCACTCAGGACATTACTCCTGAAAAGTGGAAGTATGTTCCGCAGCAAGACTTTTGCGAGACTTCTGATGTTGACTGGAGTCTTTCAGTAGACGACGTCAATGATTTCCTCTGCAAGAAATATCAGTTGACATCCGAAGAAATTCTCTTTATTAATGAGAAGGTTCAAGCAATGAAGGATTCTGCTGAAGAATAAGAAACTATGTAGCAATTCCAATCAACTGTTCAAGCTGAAATTCAAACTACCATGAGTGAATTGGTGCCTTACACAGAAGACCATCTTCGTATAAAGAAGGTTCTTATACAAGTAGCTAAAAGAAAGTCGGTGATAAACTACACCGACCTTCTTAAGCGATCAGGTGTACGTCTTGATATGTCAAACCCTTACGACAGAGGGGTGCTTGGCAATCTACTTGGCGATATTTCGTGGAACGAAGTTAAAGAAGGAGGCCCATGCTTTCAAGCGTTGCCATCCATGCAGGTGATTTCAAGCTAGGGCAAGGGTTCTTCGACTTGGCTGAGGAGCTATACGCTATAACTATCCACTCAGAAGATGCAAAGCTTAAGTTCGGAATGGATGAAATGAACAAAACGCATGCATTTTGGTTAAAATCGTAACGGTGCTCAAAGATTTCTGGGTATTCCACAACTTGTTTAGAAATTGCCCCCGCATCATGAGCTATAGTGGCTATCACTCATGTCAGAGTTGATGCCCGCCCGTGCTTTTAAGTGTTTCGGCATTTCCGCTCGTATTTCATATAAAAAACAGAAGGAATGAGATGCGGCATGTTATTATTGGGCCTCCTGTTGGCGGCTTTCGCCTTGCAGGCAGGGACTGGGCGTTAGGCGCAACCTCAAGGACGGCGAAAGGATAACCTTGTTGGTGGAATAAACCGCGCCTTGGCGGACGCTTCCCACATCAGCGCCCGCTAAAGCGTGGCGGTGAGGAACGATGCGTTGCCAAAGATGTAGAGCACATTCTCGCAGGCCGGCACCAGGATGGTTTCGCCCTGATGGATGTGCACGCCATTGATGTTGGCCTCACCCCACAGGCACATGACCACCACAAACGAGTCGGTCTTGAAATCGACTTGCGAGGCCACCTGCACCACCACGCGGTGAACGATGAAGTGTGGGCAGTTGATGAGTTGCGATATGGGCTTCGTGCTGTCGTAGCTGCTGCGATACTCGGGCCACACCTGGTAGTCGATGGCGTCGCGCGCCTCCTGGATATGCAGCTCGCGCGGCTTGCCATGCGCGTCCTTGCGTCCGAAATCGTACACGCGGTAAGTGATGTCGGATGTTTCCTGAATCTCAGCCAGGAAGTTGCCGGCGCCAATGGCGTGCAGTCGTCCCGCCGGCAGGAAATACAAGTCGCCGTCGTGCGCCTCGTGGGTGGCGATGACCGAAGCCATTGGGTTCTCGCCATTCTCCTCATTGTCGGCGCTCACCAACCGCTCATAGTCGTCGGGCGTGATGCTTTTCCTGAGGCCGCTGTAAATTTTCGCCCCCACATCACTCTTGATGACATACCACATCTCCGTTTTTCCGGCGCAGCCGTGGCGCTCCATGGCCAGTTCGTCGTTGGGATGCACCTGCACGGAAAGGTCCTGTCGCGAGTCGATGAATTTCACGAGCAGCGGAAACTTATTGCCGAAATGCTTGTAAACCTTGTTGCCCACGAGCAGTCCTTTGTATTTCTCGATGAGTTGGGTGAGTGTGAGGCCCATGTCGATGTCGTCCACCAGTCCGCGGTCGATGGCCACGCTCTCGTGTCCGGGCACGCCGCTTATTTCCCAGCTCTCACCGATATTGGGCTGCGCCGTGAATATTCCCTTGAAAGGCGCAATTTGATAGCCACCCCATAATGTGGTTTTCAGGTAGGGTTCAAATTTATAAGGCTTCATATCTTTGTTTTATATATGTTTGGGTTAAAGCGTTATCATCTTACGACAAGTGTCATGTCGCTTCGTTGGGTACGACAGGTGTCGCTTTGTCATTTCGTAACATCAACGGGCAGGTGCAAATTTACGGAATCTGTTTGTAAAAGCACTCGCTCTGGGTTCAGAATTTGATGGTATGCATGGTCATTTGTTCCATTTCATGGCACGTTTTCTCGCCATGGCAGAGCTTAAGCAAGCTTAGCTCTGCTCATCTGGCTTAACGAAAACGTTGGTATTCATGCAACACGTGCATCCGCAACGTGTAGCTATGAGATCATGGCCGCTTCACCCTGACCGTCGGTCAGTGGGCTTGCCAGGAGCGGTGGTTAGGGAACGAATGACTCTATGTCGGCCCTTTTTAGGGTGAATCCGGCTTTTGAGGCGGCGTCGGCTACCCCTCGCATGAGCTTTTGGTAGCCGCGAAGAATCTTGCGGTTGCCAGCTGTTATCTCGCCCGACTTGTGCCCGGTTTGGTTGTCGATCTTGCTGCTCTTATAATGCGACAAGGCTGCGTGGCGTGCTTTCTCGGCCCATTTGTCATATTCCCTCTGATAATCTTCCTGGGTGCGGCACGATGCGGTGTTGGCCGTCTCGCCGTCGCTTCCTCCACCGTCGCTTGCACCACCGCCATCCTTGCCGCCATTGATGGATCCTACGAGATTGGCAGTGGTGGAAACCAGTCCGCTCATGATTTGCATGAACGACATGGGGTTGCCGTTCTCGTCAGTAGCGCCAGGGTAGAATGCTCCACCCACATGGGTGATGAAGTAACCATTGTGAGCGTGCTCATTGATGAAGTTTTTGGCACTTTCCCTGGAATCGCAGAAAGCCAGATACTGTTCGCCTTCGCGCGGTGTGGTGTAGGTGTTGTAGACGATGGTGTACTTGTTCATGGGTGACACATCGATCAGGCCGACGCGCCATCCTGCCTCCCAATGCCTCTTAACGTCGTCGAGCGCTTCTTGAGCCGTCTCATAGAGGCAGGCCTCCTGGCGGTCGATGTCGGTTCCGTCGTGTGCCACGACAGCACACTCGGTTATTTTCCTGGCGCAGTTGATCACCTTCAGGCCTTGTTGGGCTTTCTCGGCCATCCATTGGTTGAGCTTGCTGGTTTTCACCATTTCCACTACCTGACGCGATATGTTGGGACGATTCTCGGAGAGGCCAATCCAGTACCAGCGTGTTCCCACTTCTGCCAGGGTCAGCGAATGTAGGAAGATGCCATTCTTCGCTTCGTTGTCAGCCGCTTTCTTGATCTCCTTGAATGAGTTGTACTTGTATTTTTGATCCGCACTTTCTTTTTGTGAGATGGCGAGCCATCCTGCCCGTGTGTAGTTCACCGACTTGGCGTTTCTGCCTTGGTTCCAGATGTCCTCCACGTCTTGGGTCGACCATTGGTCGTAGAACTGGAAACATTGTCCGGTAATGTTGGCTTTCTCAATAAGGATAGCAAATGCTTCGCCATGCGGGCGAGCCAACGATGTAAGGCTTGCCAGGGCGAAGAGCGTGATTGATAGTAATTTCTTGATCATTGGATTATTTTGTTTTCGTTAGTGGTTGTTTGGGATATTGTGTAAGTTGAGGCTGGCATTTCATAAAAAAGCACGGATTGTGCTTTCCTAACCAACATGATGTTTGTTCTCTAAAGCGTAATCCGTGTTTGTAGCATAAGTCGTGGTGAAACACGCTGGGCGTTTCTCGGTCGACTATGGCCGATAGTCTTACTTTATCAGTTTCTCGACCTCTTCTTTCGAGAGACCTGTGGCAATGGCAATGACGTCGATGCTTGTGCCTGCAGCAAGCAACCGGTTGACGGTGTCCTGCTTCTCGCTATTGGCGCCTTCAGCCCGTCCTTCAGCCAAGCCTTCTTGTCGGCCTTCTTGTCGGCCTTCTTGTCGGCCTTCAGCCAAGCCTTCTTGCCGTCCTTCAGCTCGTCCTTCAGCTCGTCCTTCAGCTCGTCCTTCAGCTCGTCCTTCAGCCAAGCCCTCAGCATGACCCATGGCATGCCCCAAGGCTCGTCCTTCGGCCAGGCCGTCTTGTTTTGCGCCTTCGAGCACCGACAGGGTGTCGCGGTACTTGCGAAGTCCCTCGTCATATTTCATGCGCTCCCGTTTTGTCAGTGAGGCCACGTCGGCAATCTGTTCCAGACGTTGGAACACGGAGCTCTTGGCCGCCCATGGCAGTCGTGTCAATGTTTCCATATTTTTAAGCACATAAATCCATTTATCGAAATCGTTGTCGCAGTTGTCGGCTTCCTTGTCAAACAGGGGCAGTTGCATGAACGTCATGCGTACCTTGTCGGAGAACATCTTGTGCGTTTCCTTGTCGGTCAGCGTCACGTCGGTGCGAAACTTCTTGTCGAAGTCTATCGGGCTGAAGTTTAGAAACGCCACCAGGTACACGGCGTCGATGGCATACTGCCACGACGATCCGCGTTCGCCCTGTCGCGCAATGGCCTCCGACACATAGTAGATGCTACGGTTCTTGAAGTAGGGCTGCGACTTGTTTTGCATCTCCACGATGATGTTGTGGCCACGCTCCGTCCGGCAGTAGATGTCGTAGATGAGCGATCGGTCGTCCTCATAGAGCGCCGGTTGCTCCTTGTCGAGAAACGTGATGTCCTCGATGTGCTCCTCGCCCTCCATCAGACTGTTGAGGAAGTCGATGATCAAGGGCTTCGATATCTCCTGTCCGAAGATTCGCTTGAAACCGATATCGGTGAACGGATTGATAAATTTGGCCATAGGTTCGTCGTTTTATGCAAAGATAAACGTTTTTCTCCACATTCAAACGAATAGGCACCTAAAAATCATTAATTTTGTTCGGCTAACGGTTTGCGCCTGAATATCTTATAGTTGAGTGCCGCCACTACTACGCTCATCAGCGGCGACAGCAGGTTGAAGAAGCAATAAGGCAGGTAAGAGAAGGTCGACACGCCAAGCACGGTGCTCTGCGTCATGCCGCAAGTGTTCCAGGGCACCAACACGGAGGTTACGGTAACGGCGTCCTCGGTGGTTCGGCTGAGCAATCGGCGCTCATAGCCCTCATTGTCGTACACGTCGCGAAACATGTTGCCCGTGAGCAGGATACACAGGTATTGGTCGGCGATGGCCACATTGAGCATCAGGCCCGTGGTGGCGGTGCATCCCACGAGCGAGGTGCGGCCCTTTATGAGATGGATAAACAGACGGGTAATGCCGCCCACCATGCCCGAGGCCGACATGGCTCCGCCGAAGCACATGGCGCAGATGATGAGCCAGATGGTGTTCATCATGCCGCCCATGCCGCGTGTGGCGACGAGCGATGTGAGCATGTCGCTGTCGGTGTGGAGCGAGGTGCTTCCACACAGGCTCTGCATGGCGGCGCAGAAGAGCGATGGGTCGATCTCTCTGAGCGCGTCGGCCTGCCAAATCATGGCGGCGCCCACGGCCAAGAGCGACGATAGGAAAAGCGTAATGATGGGCGGCACACGGCGGGCGATGAGCACACCTGTCAGCACAGGCACCGAGAGCAGCCACGGCGTGATGTTGAAGCGTTGGCTGATGGCCTGCGTAAATGTGTCGATGTCTTGCGCGTTGCTGCTGTTGGTGAGCAGACCGCCAATGGCGAAGAGAATGAGGGCGATGGCCATCGATGGCACTGTGGTGATGAGCATGTAGCGTATGTGCTTGAACAATGGCACGCCGAGGCTTCCCGATGCCAACGTGGTGGTTTCAGATAGAGGCGATATCTTGTCGCCGAAGTAGGCGCCACTGATGATGGCTCCGGCCACCCATCCGTCGGCGAAGCCCTGCGCCCGTCCAATGCCCATGAGGGCGATGCCGATGGTG
Source organism: Hallella faecis (assembly GCF_018789675.1). Classification (GTDB taxonomy): domain Bacteria; phylum Bacteroidota; class Bacteroidia; order Bacteroidales; family Bacteroidaceae; genus Prevotella; species Prevotella faecis. The sequence goes on along the minus strand of NZ_JAHKBE010000035.1, from coordinate 2,031 downwards.
GCGATGGTGGTCCACGACGAACCCGTCATGACGCTCACCAAGGCGCAGATGGCACACGTGGAGGCAAGAAAGATGTTGGGATGGATGATCTGCACACCATAATACACAAGGGCGGGCACCACACCACTCACCATCCAAATGCCGCCAAGGGCGCCGATGAGCAGCAAGATGACCAAGGCGCTCGACACGCTCGACACGTTCTTTGTGATGGCTTTCTCGAAGCTGGCCCAGGGCACATTGAGATAGCCCATGCCGATGAGCACGCAGAAGGCGGCCACGGTGAGCAGCGTTATTTGCGAGGCGCCGCTGAGGGCGTCGCTACCAAACGATTTGATGGTGGCGATGAGCATCGCCACAAGCACGGCGATAGGCAAAAGCGACAGCATCGCCGACGGTCGCTTTTTCAAAAGTTCTCCTTTTTTATTGCGGTTTTGAAACATGGTTGGTGGGTTTGTGTTGTAACAGAAACACTTCTCTGCTGCAAAGGTACAACAAAAATGGCCCACCGCCAAAGCGCGGCCCGAATAACTGAGGCGGGATTCCTTAGCCACGCTGGTCGTTCGTTATGCCCAAGCCAATCGCTCTTCATGCACAATGGCCTGTCAGGTCCGTCATTCCCAATGGACCTACAACGTCCATCATGTGGAAGAAGGCATGTCAGCGTCCGTCCCAAAGGATTCGCCAGCAGCCATTCCGTTTGCCTTCCAATCGTAGCAAATATGCACCCTTTGGCATGCCTCGCAGCGACACCACAGCCTGTTTGCCACAGGTCGATATCTGTCTCACCAGCTGACCATTCGCGTTATAGAGTCTCACCGTTCTCGTCCCACTGCCCGAAACCACGAGTCTACAGCCCTCGCGTCTCACGCCAAAGGCTTGCACGCCTTCTATCTGTGTGGGCGTGCCTCTGAAAAGGGTAACGAGATCGCCCTCGCGCTTCAGGCAATAAGAAGGTTCATCGGCATGCCCCAGTTCCACATCCACACCCTCCCATTGTCCCATCACGATGATGCGATAGGTGTGGCCGTCGGCCCATGGCAGGTTGCCCTTGCGCAACCAATAGCTGAAGAGCGGCACATCGTAAGACGACGAAACGATCACCTCGTCGTCGATGCCCTGCACTTGTGTTCTCTCCTTTGTCGCCATGTCTTCGCTCCACATCTTCACGGGACCTTCGTAGGTGCGGCCTTCCGATGCGCGAAGCGCCACGCCGAGCTTGAAAAGCGACTGCTTGGCGAGGTCGATATAGCCCTCCTCCACCTTGTCGTTCGAGTCGTCGGCCAGAAACACCTCGGCCTTCGCCAGCAATGGGCGTTCCTCAGCCTTCGCCACTTCGAGGTAGGCCGTGTCGCAGTCGTGTATTGGGTTGATGGGATAGCGCTGGGTTCCATCCTCGTCGGCCGTCAACTCCAGTTGCACCTTGTAACGACCTGGCGCAATGCCTCATACGAAAGGCGATAACCCTCCAACAGCCATTTCACGCAGGGGTTGGCATTGAGCGTGTCCAAAGGTCCGGCGGTGCCGTAGGCCAGCACCTCACCCATCTCGTCGTCGGCCGCCACGACAACAAAACCGTTGCCACGGGCGTCGTTGAATAGATAATAAGGTGCGCCAGATGTCGGAACCACGCCACGTGCCGGTGCCTGAGCCGCGCCTGCCCCCGCCAACCTAACGTAGCGCTGGGCTATGAGCGCTGCCTGTTGCGGGTCGATGCTCTTGCCCCCGGCCGTCGGTGAGCCTGCCAGCAGCAGTGTCGCCACCATTGCCAACCCGGCCGCGGCCCTCCAACCACGCGCCCGTCTATGTCCCAATGCGTTTGTCTGATGTTTCATTTTGTTGTTCAAGAATCTACAAAGCACGCCTGTCGCACCCTTGTCCAGCCTACGCCCTGACGATCCTATTCGGGATGTGACTGTATGGGTCCGTGCGTTTTGAGGGTGCAAAGATAATGGTTTTGTGTCAAAACAACGCGAAGCCATGCGGGCTTTTATCCCAAATCACGACTCGGGGGGGGGGCGGGGGGGGGGGGGG
>NZ_JAHKBE010000034.1 GCF_018789675.1 Hallella faecis | reverse complement strand
ATAGTTTTTGGGTTAGCATCTGCACAGCACTCCACAGGGTTTGTCGGGTGCGCCCCATTTGCCTTTAGTAGCGTTTAGGGGGAAGGCTGTTCTTCGCCCTCGGTTTTGAAGGAAACTTAGGGCAGGATTTAGTCGTTTCTCGGGGTAAGTTTTCTTCGTAAGTGGCAATGGAATGTAATACGTAACTTTGTACATGTGAAAACAGAGGGTGGAATTCTTGTCTCGTTTCTTGAAATTCCTGCTCCTATAAACGCGAAACGGTGAGCACTCTATTTGGTGGTCACCGTTTCGTGTGATATGACGTTGTTTCTTTGCGATGTTTTTTTCGTCTGCCGTATGTTCCGTTTATTGCAGATACTGAAGGATGAAATGCTCGGCGATGGGAAGGAAACGGTCGTGTCCCTTGTTGTTTAGGTGTGCATGGTCGCGCTTTCCCCCTTGGAAATAGATTTGCCGGAACTGGTCGCTACGCGCAAAGATATTGCTGTTTTGGTAGGCGTCGAACACCGGAATGCCCATGCTTCCGCAAATATCCTTGGTGGCATCCACGATAACCTTGAAGTTGGGGTTGTCGTTTGCCCATGGCGTAAACCAATAGATGTAGGCCCGAGGGTATTTCTCGATGAGTCCCTTGCATAGCTTGGTGCATTGCTCCCGATAGTTGTTGAGCGTGGTCGTTGAGTCGGTCACGGCGTTGGCAAGGCGTGCCGCATCGTTGTGGCCAGCGATCACTACCACCACATCCAGCGAGTCGTTCATCTGCTGATAGCGGTTTACGACCGCCGGTCCCCATGTCTTCATGTCGATCGACACACAACTTCCGTTGCGTCCGTAGTTATAGTATTTCATGCCGTGCTTCTTGGCCAGCTTGCTATGCCAAGCGTATTCCACGGGGTTTTGGTGGTTTTTCACATAGCTGTCGCCGATAACCCCGATGCGTTTGCCAGCAAGCGGGTCGTTTTGTGCCATTGCGCCGATTGCCGTTGTGATGAGCGCGGCCAATAGTAGAATTGTTTTTTTCATGGTTTGTGATGATTGTTGTTGGCGCAAAGGTAACAAAAAAGAAGCGTGCAACTGTTCGTATGAACTATTTTTTGTAACTTTGCATATCAAATTGTAGTTGGGAAAGATGATTTCTGTAGAAAACCTTAAGGTAGAGTTTGGCGTTCGTCCACTCTTCCACAATGTTAGTTTTGTGGTCAACGACCATGACCGCATTGCCTTGGTAGGCAAGAATGGTGCGGGCAAGTCGACCTTGCTCAAAATTCTTAGTGGCTTGCAGCAACCCACCTCGGGTGTGGTTGCCATCCCCAATGACACCACCATAGGCTATTTGCCTCAGGTGATGAAGCTCTCCGACGACACCACCGTTCGCGAGGAGACGCGCAAGGCGTTTTCCGACCACGTGAAGATGAAAGGTCGGCTCGACCGGTTGCAGCAGGAGATGGCCGACCGCACCGACTATGAGAGCCCCGACTACATGGCTCTTGTGGATCGCTTTACCTTGGAGCACGACCGCTTCATGATGATGGGTGGCGAAAACTACGAAGCCGAGATGGAGCGCACGCTCACCGGCTTGGGCTTTGAGCGCACCGACTTTGATCGCCCCACCCGCGAGTTTTCTGGCGGTTGGCGCATGCGTATCGAGTTGGCCAAGATTTTGTTGCGCCATCCCGACGTGTTGCTCCTCGACGAGCCCACCAACCACCTCGACATTGAGAGCATACGCTGGTTGGAAACCTTCCTTTCTCAAAACAATAGTGCGGTGGTGCTCGTTAGCCACGACCGCGCGTTCATCAACAACGTAACCAACCGCACGCTCGAGATAACCTGTGGCCACATTGAGGACTACAAGGTGAAGTATGACCAGTATGTGGTGTTGCGCAACGAGCGTCGCGAGCAGCAGCTCCGCGCTTACGAGAACCAGCAAAAAGAGATCGCCGACATCCAGGCCTTCATTGATCGTTTCCGCTATCAGGCCACCAAGGCCGTTCAGGTGCAGCAGCGCATCAAGCAGTTGGAGAAGATTGTGCCCATCGAGGTCGACGAGGTCGACCGCAAGGTGATGCACCTTAAGTTTCCGCCCTGTTTGCGCTCAGGCGATTATCCTGTCATTTGCGACAATGTGCGCAAGGACTATGGCGACCACACCGTGTTCTCGCATGTCGACATGACCATCAAGCGAGGCGAGAAAGTGGCGTTTGTGGGAAAGAACGGTGAGGGAAAATCGACCCTCGTGAAGTGTATCATGGGCGAGATTTCCTATACCGGAACCCTGAAGATTGGCCACAACGTGCAAATTGGATATTTCGCACAGAACCAAGCCCAGTTGCTCGATGAGGAGATAACCATCTACGACACCATCGACCAAGTGGCCACGGGCGATATGCGCTTGAAGATCAACGACCTGTTGGGCGCCTTCATGTTTGGCGGCGAGACCTCAGAGAAGAAAGTGAAAGTGCTCTCGGGTGGTGAGCGTTCGCGCTTGGCCATGATACGCCTGTTGCTCGAACCCGTCAACCTGCTGATCCTCGATGAGCCCACCAACCACCTCGACATGCCCTCGAAAGACGTGCTGAAGGAAGCCATCAAGGCCTTCGATGGCACGGCCATCATCGTGTCGCACGACCGCGAGTTTCTCGATGGCTTGGTGACGAAGGTCTATGAGTTTGGCGGCGGCAAGGTGGTGGAGCACCTTGGTGGCATCTACGACTACCTGAGGGCCCACAATGCCGACACCATCCATGAGGCGCTCGACCAGCGCCAACCGCAGTCGGCGTCGGACCCGTCGGCCTCTCCGGCAACCGCTATCGAGGCCCCAAGTGGCAAGCAGAGCTACCAAGACCATAAGGAGCAGCAGAAGAAGATACGCAAGGCCAGTCGTGAGGTGGAGGAGTCGGAGAAGAAAATAGCGAAGATGGAAGCGCGACTCCAGGAGCTCGACCAACTCTTCATGACGCCCGAGAACGCCTCCAACATGGAACTGGTTACCGAGTACACGTCGACCAAGGAGGCCTTGGACAAGGAGAACGACCATTGGATGGAGCTCTCCGAGAAGTTGGAGGAATTGCAGGCTAACGCCTAATGCTCTGCATTGCAAGACAATAAGACACAACCATCAAAAAAATCATAAGTCATGAAAATGAAACAAATCCTTCCGGTGCTCATGTTTGCCGCCGCTCCCGCATGCGGTGCCATGGCCCAGAACAAGTCGGGCCTCGTGCTGGCTGACCTCGACAAGACGGTGAGCCCCGCCACCGACTTTTACCAGTTTGCCACGGGTGGCTGGCAGAAAAGCCATCCTCTGCCTGCCGCTTATAGCCGTTATGGCAGTTTCGACATGCTTCAGGAGAATGTGAACAAGCAGATCAACACCATCCTGACCGACCTGTCGAAGAAGAAATACCAGGCAGGCACCAACGAGCGCAAGCTGAGCGATTTCTACAAGATGGCCATGGACTCGGCCCGTCGCAACCAAGAAGGCATCGCTCCCGTCAAGCCCATGCTCGACGAGATGGAGGCCGCCAAGACCCTCGAGGCTTTGCGCCAGGTGCAGTTGAAGTATGGCAAGATGGGCTTCGGCGTGCCGTTTGGAAGCTATTTTGGCGCCGACGACAAGAACGTAACCATGAACATCTTCTCGGTGGGTCAGGGTGGTCTCACGCTTGGCCAGAAAGATTGGTATGTCAATCCCGACAAGGCCACAAGCGACATTCGTGAGGCCTTCAAGAAGCACATCGTGCACATGTTCGAGTTGTTCGGCTTCAACCATGCCGACGCCCAGCGCAAGATGCAGTCGGTGTTCCGCTTCGAGACCGAGCTTGCGCTGGTGTCGAAGAGCAACGTGGAGCTGCGCGACCCGCAAGCCAACTACAACAAGATGACCCTGGCCCAGTTTGAGGAGACCTATCCCAACATCCCCTTGAAGGCCTACACCCAGGCTGAGGGCATCGATACGAAGTATATCCAGGAGCTCATCGTGGGCCAACCCGCCTTCTTCGCCGGCCTCGACAAGCTGCTGCCCCTGCTCACCGCCGACGACCTTCGCGCCATCATGGAGTGGGATCTCATCCAGGGAAGCGCCTCTTACCTGAGCGACGCCGTGCGTGAGGCCAACTTCGACTTCTTCGGAAAGACCATGAGCGGCCGCAAGGAGGACTATCCCCTGTGGAAGCGCGCCACCAATCAGGTGCAGGGCGCCATGGGCGAGGCCCTTGGCAAGATGTATTGCGAGCGCTATTTCCCCGCCCAGTCGAAGAAGATGATGGAAGAGTTGGTTCACAACTTGCAGGTCAGCCTGAGCCAGCGCATCGACGCCCAGACCTGGATGAGCGACTCTACCAAGGCCAACGCCCACAAGAAGCTCGACCGATTCTATGTGAAGATCGGCTATCCTAACCGTTGGACCGACTACAGCAAGCTTACCATCGACCCCAGCAAGAGCTTCTACGAGAATGTTATGGCCGCCCGTTTCTTCGCCCACGACAAGCACATTGCCGAGAAAGCCGGTAAGCCGGTCGATCGCGAGGAGTGGCACATGACGCCGCAGACCGTCAACGCCTACTATAACCCCACCACCAACGAGATATGCTTCCCGGCAGGAATCTTGCAGCGTCCCTTCTTCGACGCCAAGGCCGACGCCGCCTTCAACTATGGCGCCATCGGTGTGGTGATTGGTCATGAGATGACCCACGGATTCGACGATCAGGGCCGTCAGTACGACGCCGACGGCAACCTCCACGACTGGTGGACGGCCCACGACGCCAAGGGCTTTGAGGAGCGCGCCAACCTCTACACAGAGTTCTTCAACGCCATCGAGGTGTTGCCCGGTCTCCATTGCAATGGTAAGTTCACCCTGGGTGAGAACCTGGCCGACCACGGAGGCCTGATGGTTTCGTTCAACGCCTTCAAGAACGCCACCGCCAAGAAGCCTTTGAAGAGCAAGGACGGCTTTACGCCCGCGCAGCGTTTCTTCCTGGCCTATGCAGGCGTGTGGGGTCAGAACATCACCGAGCAGGAAATTCGCAACCGCGTGAAGCGCGACCCACACTCCCTCGGCGAGTGGCGTGTGAACGGCGCTCTGCCCCACATCGACGCTTGGTATGAGGCGTTTGGCGTGAAGAAGGGCGACAAGATGTTTATCCCCGAGAGCGAGCGCTTGCAGTTGTGGTAAACACGAATCGTTTGTGGCATAACCCCTGATGCCATAACGCAAAAACATAAAAAACCGATGATATCAAGAGCAGACGATATCATCGGTTTTTTCTATGATGTAAAGCGAGCGACGGTTAGTCGACTCTCACCAGCCTATTGTTTTCCAACCCTACGTGGTGGGCGAAGGAGGTGGTTGTGCCGTCCGACACGTCCGACAGGTCGATTCCTCGGCGTTCCAATTCGGCCAAGAGCGCCTGGTCGTGCGCGGCGCGTGCGGCGTTGAAGCCCCGGCTTTGCACCTGGCGGTTAAACGATTCGACGAGCGAAGGGAGTGTGGCGGCTGCAAACTGTGCAGCAAACTTGTTGTAAAGTGAGTGGTTCATAATGACATTCTTTTTTTGAAGTTAAACGTAATCTTCCACATCGTATCTTGACCACCGTGGCATGTCGTGCTCGGTTGGTGCAGATTCAACTGCTCTTGATGTTTCGTCGGCAAAGTTACGAATATTGTTCGGAATGGCAAGAACAATTCCCCGAAAATGTTTCCCGTTTCATGCTTTTTTATCTCGTTTGCATGTGCCGACAACCCTCGCCGCCCCTTGTGGGTAGAAGGATGAACGACGAATTATGTATGATTTCGAAGGAGAGTTAATCGTTTTTCGCCATTTTATTACTAACTTTGTGCAGATTATAAGAGAAAGGAACATTCATGCCACTTAGATTACCCGATAGGCTTCCAGCCATAGAACTGCTCAAGAAGGAAAACATCTTTGTGATGGACGAGAGTCGCGCCCACTCGCAGATGGTTCGTCCGTTGAAGATTGTTGTGCTCAACTTGATGCCGCTGAAGATTACCACCGAGACCGACTTGATCCGTCTGCTTTCCAACACCCCCCTTCAGATAGAGATCAATTTCATGAAGCTCAAGAGTCACACACCCAAGAACACCCCCGTTGAGCACATGATGATGTTCTACAAGGACTTCGACATCTTGAAGCGGCAGAAGTGGGATGGCATGATTGTTACGGGAGCCCCCATCGAGTTGTTGGACTTTGAGGATGTGGAGTATTGGCAGGAGATCATGGGCATTTTCGATTGGGCCCGCACGCATGTCACCTCTACGCTCTATATCTGTTGGGCGGCCCAGGCAAGTCTTTATCATTTCTATGGTGTTCCCAAGCATCGTCTTCCCAAGAAGATGTTTGGCGTGTTCCACCAGCGTGTGCTGGTCGATCACCTTCCCATCTTCCGGGGCTTCGACGATGAGTTTATGATGCCCCATAGCCGCCATACGGAGATCCATCGCGCCGACCTCGAGCAGGTGCCCGAGCTTACCATCTTGGCCGAGTCGGCCGAGAGCGGCGTCAGTATGGTCATGGCTCGCAACGGCCGTGAGTTTTTCATCACCGGCCATTTGGAGTATGCCCCCGACACGCTCGACAAGGAGTATCGGCGCGACTTTGGCAAGCGCGACGATGTGGAGATGCCCCGCAACTATTACCGCGACAACGATCCCCAGAAAGGCCCGTTGGTTACGTGGCGCGCCCACGCCAACCTGCTTTTCAGCAACTGGATCAACTATTACGTTTACCAGGAAACGCCCTACAATATCAACGAGATACAGTAATATACGCTGCGAATGAGAACCCTTGAACTATTGGCGCCCGCCAAGGACCTCGAGTGTGGCCTTGCCGCCATCGATCATGGCGCCGACGCCGTATATATCGGCGCCGAGAAGTTTGGCGCGCGTGCCGCCGCAGGCAATTCGCTTGCCGACATCCAGCGCCTCACCGATTACGCCCATCAGTTTGGCGCCAAGGTGTTTGTTACGGTCAACACCATCGTCTTTGAGCGTGAGCTGCAAGCCACCCAACAACTCATCACCGACCTTGCGCGCATGGGCGTCGACGCCTTGCTGGTGCAGGATATGGCCACGCTCGCCATGCGCCGTGTGGCCTTGGGCGAGGTGGGCCACGTGCCCCAGCTTCACGCCTCCACCCAGTGCGACACGCGCTCGGCCGAGAAGGTGAGGTGGTTGCGCCAGTTGGGCTTCACCCGCGTGGTGTTGGCCCGCGAGCTGTCGGTCGAGGAGATTGGTGCCATCCATCGCGAGGTGCCCAACGTGGAGCTGGAGGTGTTTGTTCATGGTGCCCTTTGCGTGAGCTATTCGGGCGTATGCTACGCTTCGCAGCATTGTTTCCAGCGCTCGGCCAACCGTGGCGAGTGCGCCCAGTTCTGTAGGATGAAGTTCGATTTGCTCGACGCCGACGGCCAGCTGATAGAGCACGACCGTTACCTGCTCTCGATGAAAGACCTTTGCCAGATCGACCACTTGGAGGAATTGGCCGACGCTGGCGCCTCTTCGTTCAAGATAGAAGGCCGCCTGAAGGATGCCAACTATGTGAAGAACGTGGTCTCGGCCTATAGCCGCCGCCTCGACGAATTGGTGGCGCGCCGCCCCGACGCCTATCGCCGGGCGTCGTTTGGCACCGTTGCCTACCAGTTTGAGCCTTCTTTGCGCAAGACGTTCAACCGTGGCTTCACCCATTATTTCCTCCATGGGCGAGGGCCCGACATCGCCTCTTTCGACACGCCCAAGGCTTTGGGCGAATATGTGGGCACGGTGAAGGAGGTGCGCCGCCAATCGTTCAACGTTGCCGGCACGGCCTCGTTTGCCAATGGCGACGGCCTTTGCTTCCTCACCGACAGCCGCACGCTCGAGGGGTTCAGGGTGAATCGCGCCGTGGGTAACCGCCTCTACCCCTTCAAGATGCCGCAAGGCCTGAAGGCGGGCGTGGGCCTTTATCGCAACAACGACGTGGCGTTCGAGAAGGCGCTCGCCGGTCCTACGGCCTGTCGCAAGATGGGCGTCCACCTCTCGTTGGACCTTACGGCCGACGGGTTCGCCCTCACGTTGCGCGTGCCGTTCCTCAATGAGGAGGCGCGTGCCACGGTGGCGTTCGGCCATCAGCCCGCCAAGAAGCCCCAGGCCGGCAACATCGTCAAGCAGTTGTCCAAGTTGGGCGCAACCCCTTACACATGCCAAGGCGTGTCGATCCTCAACCATGCCGACCGCCATTTCATCCCGTCGAGCCTTCTTTCCGACCTGCGCCGCGAGGGCGTGGAGGCGTTGGATGCGCTCATCCGCAAGCATGTGGAGCAAGCCGGCAGGCTCACGGAGCTTCCCCCCATGGCTCCGGCCGTGGCGCGCGCTTGGCAACCCGAGTACAAGCAGCACCCCTATCTCTATAACATCTCCAACTCCATGGCGCGCTCGTTCTATGAGGCCCACGGCCTCACCAACATCCGCCCCGCCTTCGAGGTGGGCGGGGGTGGGGCGGAGGCGCCCCTGCTCATGCGGTGCCGCCATTGCATCCGCTTCGCCTTGGGCCATTGCGTGCGCCGAGGCGGCGAGCAGCCCACGTGGCGCGAACCGCTCACGTTGCGCCTTGGCGATGGCCGCCGCTTCCGTTTGGAGTTCGATTGCAAAGCCTGTCAGATGGCTGTTTATGGCTTATAAAATGCTTATGAGAAGAACTCTTACACACCCCTTCCACCTCCTGTTCCTGGTCAGCGCCCTCGTGCTCACGTCGCTGTTGTCGTCGTGCTACGTGGCCCATTACCGCCCCCATGCCGCTTACCAATATAGTGAGCGGCAGATCGACTCGTTGTCGTTCTTCTCCTCCCACCATTACACCAACAACTACAACTTCATCGTGAAGGCCGACAGCCTCACCCTCTTGCGGCAGATGCCCGAGGAGTATCTGGGCGGCATGCAGACCGACTCGTTCACCGTGCGCAAGGGCGACCACCTCGTCGTGGCCGACATACGCATGGTGCCCACCGACAAGGTCGACTCCGTTTGGGTGCAGCTGGGCAACGACAACTCCCAGTTTGGGTGGACCCGAGAGACGCGCATGCTGCCATGCGTCATGCCCGACGACCCCATCTCCCAGTTCATATCGGCCTTCTCCAACACCCACGTCATCGTGTTCCTCGTTGTCATCGCCATCATAGCGGCCTCCTACCTGCTGTGGAGCATCCGCAAGCACCAGGCCCACTTGGTCCATTTCAACGACATCGAGTCGTTCTACCCCACGCTGCTCTGCCTCATCGTGGCCTCGTCCGCCACGCTCTACGCCAGCTTGCAGACCTTCGCGCCGCAGATGTGGGTCCATTTCTATTACCACCCCACGCTCAACCCCTTTTCCGTCCCGTTCCCGTTGGGCATCTTCCTCGTGTCCGTGTGGGTCATGCTCATCGTGGGGCTGGCAGCCGTCGACGACGTGCGCCACCACCTGCCCCTCGGCGAGGCCACGCTCTACCTGGGAGGCCTGGCAGCCGTCTGCGCCGTGTGCTACATCGTGTTCAGCGTCACCACCCTCTATTACGTGGGCTACCTCCTGCTCGCAGCATACGTCTTCGCAGCCCTACGCCGCTATTTCCGTCACACGCGGGCACGATACATCTGTGGAAATTGCGGAGCCATCTTGCGGAAGAAAGGCCGATGCCCCCATTGCGGAGCGGTGAACGAGTAACGGCCCGCTTGCGGGGGTGCGGCCATAAAAATATCCAAGCTCGTTCGTCGAGGCAGATATGCGATAGGCAAACGCATCAAGAAGCCACAACACGCTTCTTCCCCCGCTCAGTTACCCCTGCATGGGAACACGTAACGACAAATATTTCTTTATAGATTAAAGCAAAAACGCCGTGAGCATTCTCTGCTGACGGCGTCTTTCAACGTTGCGGGCATCGCTGCTGGCAGCGTTAATTCTATTAATCCTTTTCACTTTGAAATGAATCAAAGTGACCTTTTAAATTTATGCTTGTGCAAAGGTAATCATTTTTTTTGCAATAAGCAAGCTATCTGTTTTGTTTATATCTTCATCAAGGCCAAAGCCCTGCGTGAAGCTTGGGAAAGCGTGCTTATGGGCGGCGGCTAAGCGACCTCGTCAAAATATTCGCTCCGCTCGTAGTGTTCCTCCACCACCTTCAGGGTGAGTTTTTCGCCCCATGCGGCGGCTCGCTCGGCTATGCCGATAATCTCGGCGGTTGCGGCGATAGACCCGCTCACCATGCCTGGGTGACGGTTCCAGCCGGGGAGGATGCAGCCCTTGGTATCGGCGGGGTAGTTGCCGGGGTGGATGAGGATGCCCTCGTAGCCCGGCACGCCATGCAAGCGAGGGTAACGCTTGCCAAACCGTGGTGAGTAGGACATAACCAACTCGTACACGCCTTTGGGGATGGCACGCTTGCCGTCGGCCTTGGCCTTGCGTATGAGCCGCAGGGGATTGTGCTTGTTGAGATGCGAAGAGGGCGGCTCGAGGGTCTCGCAAATCAAGTGGTTGCCCGAATAGAGGCGACCTAAGGTATAATTGTCGCTAAAGAAATAGCGTTGTAATGTAAGTTGCATAATGTAAACGACCTTAAAGTGAAAAAGTGAAAAAGTGAAAAAGTGAAAAATTCAACTAACCAACTTTCGATATGTGTTCTTCGCTATGCGCTCTATCCACCCAGCCTTTTTCCAATTGCAAAGCAACTGCCTATTAGACTTGTAGGATGACCCTTTGCGGCGAGCGGCAATCGAAGAGAACTCAAACTCATCGGGCAGCGAAGCGTAAAGAGTTGCAGGGATAGACAGTTTCCGCTCATTGGTGACCACCTTCATCTGCTCCTCGAATGTTTCCCCGAAGAAATGGGTTTGCTTGTCAATCACATAGTTGGCGATGAGCGCAGCGAAGCGGCACACGTTCTCGGTCTCGCCGCCCTCGAGGATGGAGGCCACCACGCCCGCACGGAAGCCAATCACGGCGGCGCGCTTGCGGTAGGTGTCCTTCACGAGGTCGCCATCGGCCATGGCCTCGAGACGCTTGCTCTCCACCCAGTCGCCAATGGTGGCGCGAAGCTGTGGCGTGTCGACGAAGCCCAATGCGCTTTTCAGGCGTGTTACCGACTGCTCAATGATGTCGGTGCAATCGGCCTCTATTTCCGAAACTTTGGGCATGGCGGCGAAGGCGTTGTCGGGCATCTCGGCGAGAATCATTCTCGACGACAGGCCGTTTTCGACGTTATCGCCCTTGAAACATTTGCGCAACGAGCCGTAGGTGCCCAGCATGGTGATGTTATAGGCTACCTCCACCAATCCGCTCTCGGCTTGGTCGGAGTTGTAGTCCTGACCCCACTTGCCGTTATCGAACGCCAAGCGGTACACATCGAACTTTTGCGACCACGACCCCGCGCCATTGGTTTTCAAGAGTGTGTCCAATTCCTCGCCAAACGAGTAGAGGCAATGGCCGTGCGCGTTCTTCAATCGCTTCAACAACGTGGAGCACGAAATGGTGACGGGCGGATTGCGGATGATGACGTGCGGGTCTTCGGGCGCTTTCTCGTTTGCCTTGCGGCCTTTCTTCTCCTCCTTCCATTTCTCCTCGATGGCTCGCTGCTTGTCGTCGTCCTCCTCCATTTGTCGCAACCACAAGGCTACACGCTTACTGCACACGCTCTTGCCCGAAGCTTGCGGACCTACGATGATGCTCATCAGCCCGAGCCGTTGGTTGCCACCGTCGCAATACTGCACGGTAACGGCATCGGCGTAGGCGGCAGCAAGGGGCAGCACGGCGCAAACAACAGGAAAGCGCATGTTCTGCGGCACGCCGTTGAGCGTTTCCTTGATGCCTCGAGGTGCCACCTCCAACAGCTCTTCCTCGAGCTTGGCTTGCGCCTCGGCCTTGGCTTGCGCTTCGGCCTCCTCCTGCTCAATGTCGACCTCCTTGCCCTCGTTCACCATGTCGGCCTTGTGCGAGCGGGCGTAGAGCCGCGCCAAGCGTTGCGACATGGGGCGGTTGGGGTCGGTGTACTTGTCGTAGAAGTCGTTGATGAGTTGCTGGCAATTTTGGTCTTGCGAGAAGGTGGGCATGAAATGCTCCACCACCTTGCGCATGGTGCCGATGGGCATGAGCCGTGTGATACCCGTTGAGAGCACCGCCACGAGGTTGTTGTGGCGTGAGCCGTAGCGGTCAATGTGATCGGCTTTGAGACCCGCCTCCTTGCACGTCTCGGCGAAGAGCGATAGGTCGTCGGGCGTGGCCTCGGTCAATAGTTGTTGGGCAGATTGTCCCAAATTACTTTCAGCAGGAACAGGTCCAGCGCTCCCAGACTCAGGATGAGAAATAGTGACATCATTTGCGTTTTTGTTGGTTTTTGTTTCGGGTTTCTTAGCGGCACGCCGTGTGGGTGCCTTGGCGGCCTTCTTGGCTTCGGGCGCAGCCCACCCAATGCTCTTTTGGTAGGCGGCGGCAAGGGTCTCGTCAAACAAGATGGTGTCGTCGCGGTAGAGCACGTAGTCTTTTGGTACGGCGAAGGAGCAGCGTGCGGGGTCTTTGCAAACATCGTCGAACACGGGGAGGCCGAGCCGCTTCGCCATGCGCTGCTGGGCGTGGGCAATCTCCAACCCCGAGGGTATGGCAAACACAATGCGGAGGCCACGGCCTGAGGGGGTAACGTGGGCGAGGGCTATGTTGAGCTTCTTGGCCGTCGGCGCCCATTTGGCCCACATGCCCCGTGGGTCGTTGATGTGGTCGATGTCGAGGATGGAGAGGCCGCTCGGCTCTGCCGATGCGTTGTGGCGGTGACCGTCGGCAAAGTGAGAGTGGAACATCAGGGCAGGGAGCTTTATCTTCTGCTGCTGCTTGTAGGTTTCATACTCATCCTTGCTGAACTCGCCACGTTTCAGCTTCTCGTCAGCGTCGAGGAGGTCGGCGCAGATGGCGGCCACCTGTGGGTCGGCAACGATGCGGTCTAAGTCGGCCGCCGTGCAAACGAGCGTTGCCCGTCTGCGTGCGTTTTCGGTAAAATCAAACATGGTGTTGCGGTTGTGAGAGTTTTATATATTCGTGGACAAGAGCGCCCTTCACGGCGTTGATAGCCACTACCAGTTGGGGTAGGCTAAAGGGTCTTTCCTTTTTCGCCAAGACCTTCAAGGCTGCGCTGAGCAACTCCTGGGTGAGCTCTTTTGCTTCGGTTATGTCATTCTCGTTCATGTGAAATTTGTTTAAGGTTATTCCGCATAAAGTTTGTTTTCAAAGTTCACGAGCGCAAGCGATATGCTTGCAATGCCCGTCTTCTTGCCGCGCTTGCTAAGCGCACCGGCGATGGCTTGCGCGAAGAGGTTGGTGAGCTCTTCCACTTCCTTTTCTAATTCTTTATCTTCCATGTTATTTGCGGTTTAAGGGTTCGTTGTGTCAGCGTCCTCTTGCTGATTGTTTCTCTTGGCGAAATATTGCTCAGCGAGCTGGAGCGTAATCGTGTCCTTTGCTGAGTTAATTGCCACTATGATTTGTCCAAGGCTCAAGCCCTTGTCGGCTTTAATAATGATGTCGAGAATGGCGGGCACCAGTTTCTTGGCAATTTCCGCGGCCGCTTCAACTTGCTCCTCGGTCGTGCTTCCTTCGTTCGAGTTCTCTGCGCTAAGGGCCATCGCCATGACGCTCTCAACGCGGCTTATGGCGGCGGGGTAACATATCGAGGGCGGGCGGTTGTCGCAAGCGGCAAGGTGGTCGTCGAGGGCGGCAAAGAACAAATCGTAGGCTCTGCCTACTTCCTTTCTAAAATGATCTGCATTCATGTTTGGGTAGTTAAGTGTTGCTTGTAATGAAATCGACCGCTTGGTCGGTCTCGTCGAAGATGATGTTGCAAGCGTTGGGCGCTTGCGCGCGCTTGATGCGGAGCGAGAGGGCTATGGAGTCGTCGCAGATGCGGCAGCTTGCGTGCTTGGTGCGGAGCACCTTGCTTCGCTTGCGCTCGGTTTCTTGCCATGGGTGGAAGATGAAGGTGTCGCCATCCACCCGTTGCAACGATCCCGCCACGCGCTTCCTGCCAGCGGTTATGCGCACATAGTCCTCGTCGCTGATGTGTAGGTTGAAGTTCATGAGGTTAATGGTTTTGAGGTTAGTAGATGGTGGCCACAGGCGTTAGCTCCTCGGCGGTGCAGTCCATGTAAGCCTTGCCGTCGTGCTCCTCGGTGCGGAAGCGGAGCTTGGCGCAAACGGCCTCGCCCACATGGGGCGGATTGGTGGCGTTCTTGCCGAAGAGGCGCACCTTGAACGAGTCGGCGTAGTCGGGCGAACCCATCTCGCGGAGCACCGCATCGGCGCATGTTACTGACTGACCGGGGTTCTTGCGGCTCTCGAAGCTCTGCACAGTCCCCAACTGCTTGACAATAAAGATTCCTGTCATGTGTGGTGTACTATTAAATGATAAACATTGTGTTTTTTCTATTTCCTAACTTTAACTTTTCACTTTTTCACTTTTTCACTTTTTCACTTTTACCACTTCTTCATTAGGATTTCTGAAAACATTGCAAAATTATATATATAACCAATACGCTCCAAGTGATTTAATAGTTATTTATCTACATTAACATACGTTTGCATTGTGTTATAGGATGTATTATTTTCTGTCAGGCGCACGCACGCGAGGGCGCGTCTGGTCTCCGAGGCTCCTCCTGCCAGTTGCGTCAGCCCACGACCATCGCTCAACAGCTCCAAAACCGCAAATGTGGCGAAAATGCCGAAAAGTGACAGATTGAAACAAAAAACACGAAAAACGCAACGAAACGAAAGGTGCTTAAAATCAGCTATATAATTATAATATATATATAATACTTAGTATTATTACTTGGTAATAATATTTATATTATAATTATATAGCTGACCATGGGGATGGGGAGGGTTCCCGATGTGGGAACGACCTTAAAGAGAAAAAGTGAAAAAGTGAAAAAGTGAAAAACCGAGCGCAAAGCGCTCCTCCCATCTTAGATTTCCCTCTTGAACGATATGTCAATAAGTGTTGCTTATCTAAGATGGGCAGCCGTTAACTTCCGTTAACGTTGAAAAATGGCGTTTTTTTAGATTATTTCTTGCATAATTAAAACGAGTTTTATACCTTTGCGGCAGTTACATCAAACACTACGAAAACGCATGAGCATAAAATTCAGAGCCACCCGCATAGGGATATTGAGCAGCCCCAACTTGGGCAAATGGTACGCCAAGATGGTGCCCATCGGCACCATCACGAGCGAGCAGCTGGCAGAGGAGGTGTCGCACATGTCGACGGTCACGCGGGCGGACATGCTGGCCGTGCTCTGGTCGTTGGCCGAGGTAATCCGCCGCCACCTGCTCAACTCTGAGATTGTGCACGTGGACGGCCTCGGCTCGTTCCGCGTGGGCTTCCGCTCGAGGGCCAAGGACAGGGCCGAGGACGTGTCGGCCGACGACATCTACGGCCTGCGCGTCGTGATGACGCCCGAGCGCAAGTTTCAGCAAACGGGCGTAACCGAGCGCAACGGGCGAACGGGCTACTTCACGGGCGAGCTCATACGGGGCGCGGAGCTATCGAGCGTCAACGCGCCCACCATAAAGCAGACCTATAGGTAAAAAGATATATGTTTAACTAAAAAATTCAGGAGGACAAAACTATGAGTGTACGTTATCGCAAAGTACAGGAGAAGCGCGAGGGCAACAAGAACTACGGCAAGTGGTATGGCCGCGCCGTTGTGCTCAACAACGTGAGCACCAAGGAGCTGGCCGAGGAAATAGCCCACTCCACCACCGCAACCTACGCCGACACGCTCGCCGTGCTCAACGAGCTCTCTGTGGCGCTTCGCCGCCACCTGCTCAACTCTGACCGAGTGGAGATTGAGGGCATCGGAGCCTTCAAGGTGGGCATCAAGTCCGCGCCTGCCAACACCTCGGCCGACTTCGGCGCGCAGAACGTCAAGGGTTACAGGGTCAACTACCAGCCCTTCAAGCGCTTCGTGCCCAACGGACAGGTCACCGACAGGAACCGCCGCGCGGGCAACTTCGTGATGAATCTGCTTGAGGGCGTGACCGTTCAGGAGGCTCCCAAGAACTTCGTGACCGACACGAAGACTGTTACCGACCCCAAGGCCTAACCAAGCCCTAACCCTTAACCCTTAGCCATTCTGAGCCATGAAAAAGGAGAAGTGGAAGACTCTGCTCAACCTCATCGTGACCATCATCACCGCCATAGCAGCCTCGCTTACCACGCAGAGCTGCATGGGGGTGTAGGCCACGGAAGAGGCGCAGAGGCGAGCATCCATTGAGACGCATCGTTTTTCTTCATATATTAGGTTAGATTGTTAGATTGTTGGTAGATTTGTTTTACGCTACTGTTTTTCATGAGGTGAGCGCCGGTTGCAGCGATGCAATCGGCGTTTTTGCGTGCGGCAACTTTTTTACATTTAACATTTAACATTTAACATTAAGGTGGTTGCCATGGTTGTTGTTGGAGGGAGGGTAGGGGGCGGCTGCCCATCAAAAGGCTGCGCTCCGCTAATTCCTAACAAATGAGGATTGCCCGACAGGCGAAATAGCCGTACCTTTGCAGCATGAAAAATAGAGAGCAACAACACACAACTTTTTCAACCCTCCCCCTGAGGCATCGCGCCGTGGCTGCGCTGGCCTTGGCCCTGGCCGCCTCGGCTACGGCGGAGGCAGACGTTACGAACCCCGCCGACACATCCTTGGTGCGCGATCTCGACGAGATGATTGTGGTGAGCCAACCCAAGGAGCAGTACCGCATGCGCCAGCAGCCCGTTAGCTCCTCGATGTTCTCGGGGCGGCAGGTGGAGGCCTTGGGCGCCAGCGACTTGCGCGAGCTGTCGGCCTTCGTTCCCAACTTCACGATGCCCGTCTACGGCTCGCGCTACACCTCATCGATGTATGTTCGCGGCATAGGCTCGCGCGTCAGTTCGCCCGCCGTGGGCATCTATGTGGATGGCGTGCCGCTGATGAGCAAGTCGGCCTTCAACCACCACTTCTACAACCTTCTGCGTGTGGACGTGCTTCGCGGTCCGCAGGCCACGCTCTACGGCCTGAACAGCGAGGGCGGCCTGGTGCGCCTCTACACCCGCGACCCCATGGCCTACCAGGGCACGGACCTCAAGGTGGGCGTGGGAAGCCATTTGAGGCGCAGCGCTGAGGTGGCCCACTACCATAAGGTGAACAGCCAGTGGGCCTACTCGGTGGAGGGTTTCTACGACGGCCAGAACGGCTTCTACAAGAACCCCACGACGGGCGAGCGCGCCGACAGGAGCAACGAGGCGGGCGGCCGCCTGAAGCTGGTGTGGCAGCCGTCGGAGCGGTGGGACGTGCGCTATGTGGCCGATTACCAATATGTGCGGCAGAACGCCTTTCCCTACGGCCTCTTGGACGACGCCGGCCACACCGCCCCGCCCAACACCAACCGGCAGAGCAACTACCGCCGCAACCTGCTGACCACCTCGCTCAGCGTGGGGTTCAAGGCCAACGCCTTCGACCTGACGTCGACCACGAGCTACCAATATGTGAAAGACTACATGCTGATGGACATCGACTACCTTCCCGCCGACTTCCTGCGCATGGAGGAGCGGCAGTTCCAGAACGCCATGACGCAGGAGATCGCCCTGAAGAGCCGTCGCCCCGTGGCCGACCGCTGGCGCTGGACGCTGGGCGCCTTCGCTGGGTTCACGTGGTTGAAAACGGGAAGCCTGGTGCATTTCGACCCCGGCATGGACACGTTCTTGGGCAACACCGTGCAGGGGGCGATGTATAACGCCATGGTGAGCTCCATGGCTGGGCGGTTCATGGCCAACGGCATGACGGCCGACGCCGCCACCGCCATGGCCAAGGCCACGATAGAAAGGGCGGGCGGCGTGAGCGTGAGCGCCGACATGCGCGACGTGCCCGGCAGCTACCACACCCCGACCTACAACTTAGGGGTGTTTCATGAGTCGAACATCGTGGTCACTCCGCGCCTGACAGCCACGGTGGGCTTGCGTTACGACTGGAGCAAGGTGGCCATCAGCTACGACACCCATGCCGCCATGCAGATGCTCGTGAGCGTGATGGGGCGCGAGATGGGCGCCACCATCAGCTCGGCGCTCCGCGATGAGCGCCACAACCAGTGGGGCAAGCTCCTGCCCAAGGTGGGGCTGACCTATCGCCTCGACGAAGAGGGCAGCAACGTGTATGCCGTGGTGAGCAAGGGCTACCGCGCCGGCGGCTACAACATACAGATGTTCTCCGACATTATGCAGGTGGAGCTCGAGGCCAACAGCTCGCAGCGTGGCGACTACGACGTGCCCCACACCAAGGCCGACTATGACCGCATAGCCCATAGCATAGCCTACAAGCCCGAAACGAGTTGGAACTACGAGGTGGGCGCCCATGCCAACCTCTTTGGCGGCAGCGTGCAGGCCGACCTCTCGGCCTTCTTCATGCGCATTCGCAACCAGCAGCTCTCCGTAATGGCCAGCCGGTATGGCTTTGGCCGCACCATGACCAATGCGGGCAAGAGCAACAGCTGCGGCGTGGAGGTGGCCCTTCGTGGCAGCGCTTTGGCCGACCGCTTGGCGTGGACCGCGAGCTACGGCTACACACGCGCCGTGTTTAAGGAGTATAAGGACAGCGTGTCGGCGGCAGGCGCCGTGGCCGTGACCGACTATGAGGGCCGTCGCGTGCCGTTTGTGCCCGAGCATACCGTGGCCGCCTCGGCCAATTACACCCTCCCCGTGGCCTCCCCGTGGCTGCATGGCGTTACGGTGGGCGCCGACGTGAGCGGACAGGGCAAGACCTATTGGGACGAGGCCAACACCAAGAGCCAACGCTTCTATGCGGTGGTGGGCGCCCATCTGGCTTTCGACATGGGGCGTGTGGAGGTCGACCTGTGGGGGCGCAACCTCACCAACAACCGCCATCAGGTGTTTGCCGTGAACAGCGGCGCCACGGGCAGCAACCTTTGGTTTGCCCAGCGCGCCAACCCCATCCAGGTGGGCGTTGACCTGAGATGGAAGCTATGAGCTTCTCGGGGTGAGAGATTCACGCTCAGACGCGGCCGCTCGGCTCTGCCGCTTTGGCTTCCCCCTTCGGCCGCTGAGCTAAACCTTCGTCAGAAAGAACAACGAATTAACGAGACTCGGCGAAGCCCCACCGACCAACGGGAGGTAATTGATATAATCGTTTTACGATTACCAATTTGAACGAATTTAGCTAACGCAATTTGGAAAAATTCGAAAATTAGGGAAATTCGTTGTTACGCCGTCTGAGGCTAAATTAACTATTCGTTGTGAAAGCTGTCAGACGCCAGAGCTATTAGGGTGATACGCCCTTCAAATCACTCCAAATGTGGAATGTTCCCCCAATAGGAAGAATGCCAGTCGGGTTAGCGGGGCGTGATGCCCCGTGCCGACTGGCATTGTTTTATGAGTATGCAACGGCTCTACGCCATTCCTCAGTGGTCAGTTGTGCGTGATGTGCGTCTCTATCCCAATGTGGAATCAATGGGTTTGAACTAAGAGCGTTAAAAAAAACTCCATCATAGAGAAAAAAAACCTCCTCAAGGGGGTGATGTTCTCAGGTTTTATGTTTATCTTTGCCACGTCAGATGGAGATTTGTTTGATTTTAGAGTAACGCTAAGTTGAGCGGAACTTCATGCGTGACTAATGTTAGGCAGGCAGATATTTACTGTGGCTTATCCGGTTCGCCATACCTTATTTCTGCAGTTGGTGTGACGTCTTTTGTTGCTGCTTCCATCAGTGGGAGGAGTACGTGAGTACGCTATATGTCGAAAGACATGAAGATAGATATAAGCGTAGCGTTGTGGCAACAGGTTGAGCTTCAACGATTTGCTTTGAGATAAAAATAGAGTTTCTCGATTTAATGAATAGGAGGGGAATGCGATGGTGAACCCAAAGATTATACTCGTCAATGCAATGGCATTGGGCTTGATTCTGTTTCTTTCAATGCAAACCACTTGTGCTGCTTGCAACCCATCAATGGCCATTCAGCAAAAGAAAGTGGCAACTGTTGGCAAAAAGAGGGTTGCCATTAGCAAAAAGAGAGTTGTCAAGAGCAAGAAGAGAACCTATCGCAAGGCTTCGGCGCGTAAATATTCGCATAGGGAACTGAACGCCATTATGCGGATACTTGAGCGGAAGTTCCTGTCGGAAGACAAGACCCCGGCCTTGCGAAATGTTGTTGGATTTGGAATGGGATCCAACTCCATTGATGTTGCGCTCCGTTGGAACACGAAGGAGAAGCAGCAGGAGTTTCGTAGGCAGATTTACAACTCGCCCGCCATCAGGTTTGAGGGCAAGTTGGACCCTATCATCGACAACAGGGAAGGCGTGAGCACCTACCAAGGCATCTCCCTCAAGGCGGAGAAGCCTTCCTATCCATTGGGCACCACGGAGATCAGATTCACGATTACCAACCATAGTGGCGAAGAATTTGTGTATGGCGATGCCTATAGCATCACGGCCCAAGGAGCGGATGGCAATTGGTTTGTTGTGCCCACCGATTGCTTGTTCACGGCCATCGGTCATGTTTTAAGCGATGGTCAAAGCGGCACCATCACGGCCCATCTTTTTCCCGATATTCTTCCCAACAAACCAGGCGTTTACCGCTTTTTTTATAAGGATAGCATAGGTGGTGAGAAGGTGCCTTTCATGGCAACCTTTGAGTTGAAGTGAATGGTGCGCCCTACCGTTTCCGCCGCTTTTATGGTTTTTTTACTCCCTCGTTCGGTCAGTTTCGGCATTTTTTTATAAATTTGCAAACTAGCAATCCGAAAGACAGTAACAAACGATGATGAAGCATATTGCATACGCAGCCCTTTTGGCGCTAACCCTGACGGTTGCCAGTTGCGGCAACGGACCGAGGAAAGAGTTGAACAAGCTTTTGTTGGAGTTGGCCGATGCCGACCAGACCATCGACGGCAACGATTGGCAGAAGATAGCCCACTTCTTGGACCGCAACAAGCCCCATTTCAAGGAGTTTTACGACCATGGCCAGATCGACGTGGACGATGTGGAAGACTATATCAGCGATTTCTTTGAGCACCGCCGGCCCAGCAAGCACATCGCCTTCCAGGGCATTGGCGCCAAGCAGCCCACGTTCCACATCTATGTGGAGCGCAGCGGATCGATGGCGCCCTACGACAGCAAGGATGGCGACGGGTCGTTCCGCGCCGCCATCATGGCGTTGCAAAACAACCTGCCCGGCACGGCCACCATCGACAGTGTGGGCGAGAAGGGCTACACCAATTTCCAACAGATCTTCGACCAGATACTCAACCGCACCAACGAAGACCAGGTGAGCATCCTTGTGACCGACCTCATCTATTCGGTGAAAGACATGCAGGGCGTCAATCCGCAGCGTGTGTTCAGCGAGATAGAGGGCATGACCAACGCCGTCTTCAAGAGTGAGGTGAAGAACAAGTCGATGCTCGTGGTGCGCATGATGGGATCATACAACGGCCCCTATTATAGCTACGACAACAGCGTGAAGCCCTTTGCCGGGCGCCGTCCCTATTACATCATCATTGTGGCGTCGAACACCAACATGGTGCGGCTCACCCACGACGCCACCCTCCGCACCTTTGCCGACATGGAGCGCATGAGGGGCTACGACAACATGTGCCTCATGACGGCCAACGACATCTACAAGCCCTACTACTCGTTGCTGCTCAGCAACCGCGACGTGCGCGGCCGCTTCCGCCCTGAGCGCGGGCAAGACACGCAGATACGAAGCCTCACCGGTGTGGAGCCCGACCGCAACTCGGGCGACATACAGTTGGCCTTGGCCGTCGACCTTAGCCATCTCCTCATCGACCAACGCTACCTCACCGATGTGAGCAATTATGAGGTGAAGGCCGACGACGACGTGCGCATCAAGGAGATACGCAAGATAGAGAAGGCCGACATGACCCCCGCCGAGAAGAAATATCTCGGCACGGCCACCCACATCTTTGTGTTGCAGGCCGCAAGCATAGGGCACGGGCAGGAGGTGGAGATCAAGCTCCTCAACCGCATGCCGCAATGGATTGGCGCCGCGTCGACCGACAACGACCTCACGCCCGACGCCAACACCACCTTCGGCCTGAAGTATCTGCTGGGCGGCATCTACGATAGCTACAACCGCAATGCCGACGATCACTATTACTTTGAACTCGAATTAGTACTGGATAGATGAAAAACGCATTTTGCCTGGGCATGGGAGTGTTTATAACACTGGTGTTCCTGCTCTTCCCCTCGTGGATTTTCGAGGCTGGATATTACGAGACCGAGTTTTCGAACGAGATGTACAATGAGAACCTCTACCTCGTTGTGGCGGTTATCACCGCAGCGGTGGCATGGGGTGGCGCAGCCCTGTTCTATTATGTCGTCAACAGCGTTAGCTTCAGCCGTTGGTACCACTGGCTTCTCACCCTGGGGGTGGCGTCGGTGCTGACAACGGTGGCGTGCTACGCCTATCCCAACAGCGTGTTCTCGGAGCTGGGCTACGATTTCTCGTCGCAGTTGGTGGGCTTCTGCCTCATCGATTTCCTTGCGGCGGTGGCGCTCTTCGTGGTGGCAAGCTTCGCCATGCGTTGGTGGAGTTCCAACTGTCGCCACACGCCCATCCCCGAGTAGGGGCTTGCACACCACACATGAGCCAGTTAAGCTGGCCCGAATGAGTAATCGGGGGGAACGATGGGTGTGGCATGCCGTGGCTCTCTCTCCCCCCAAAAAACATCGAACGAATATATAAGATATATGCGATTGTTTCTATTCCTTGTAGGAGGCACGGGGTCGCGTGTGATGCGCCCGCTGATCATGCAGTTTGCCGCAGGCATACACCCCATAGACGAGGGCGGACAGCCCCAACCCTTGGAGGTGATACCCATCATTGTGGATCCCCACAAGGCCAACGAAGACCTGAAGCGCACGGAGAACCTGCTGCGTTGGTACAGGTCGATCAGGAAGGCGCTCTATGGCGAGCGCCCCGATGTGACGAAAGGCTTCTTCTCGGTGAAGATGTCCACCCTGAGCGATATCCTGCCCGCGGGGTCGCCCCTGAGCGACACGTTCCTCTTCAACCTGGGAACGGTCGAGTCGAAGAAGTTTCAGGACTTCATATCCTACAACACGCTCGATACGGCCAACCAAGCCCTGTGCTCCATGATGTTCTCCAACGACCAGTTGCAGACCAAGATGGACATCGGCTTTGTGGGGTCGCCCAATATCGGGTCGGTGGCCCTCAACCAGTTTAAGGACAGCGAGGAGTTTAAGCAGTTCTCCAATGTGTTCCAAAAGACCGACCGCATCTTCATCGTGTCGTCGATCTTTGGCGGAACGGGCGCCGCCGGCTATCCCATCATTGTGAAGAACATACGCAACGCCGCCAGCAACGCCGCCATCAACAACCGGGGCGACCTGCGCGACGCGAAGATTGGAGCGCTCACCGTGCTGCCCTATTTCAATGTGCAGCAAGACGAGAACAGCCCCATCTCGCGCGCCGACTTCATCTCGAAGACCAAGTCGGCCCTGTTCTATTACCACGATAACCTCACGGGCTTGCGACAGGGAGGCGTCGACTTGCCCCTCTCAAAGATCAACGCCTGCTACTATCTGGGCGACGAGGTTCCCTCCACACCCTACTTCAACGATCCCGGAGGCAACGGCCAGCGCAACGACGCCCATGTGGTGGAGTATGTGGGCGCCTTGTCGGTCATCGACTTCCTCTGCATCCCCGACGACCAGTTGGTGACGCGTGGAGGCAACGCGCTGAACCCCATCTACAAGGAATACGGACTGGCCAACGACAAGCAGACCCTCACCCTCAACGACTTTGGAGTGGGCACGCGCCAGATGGTCAACAAGTCGATGGCCAAGTTCTTCTTGGCTTACCAGTATATCACCAACCAGTTTGGAAAGGATGTGGGGCGCGGATACACGCAAGACAAGCCCGAGATAACCCGCGGCTTCCTCTCCACCAGCTTCTATAATACGCTCACCGCCGACTTCTTCGTGGCCTATCGCACGTGGCTCAGGGAGCTGTCGGGCAACCAGCGCAGCTTTCAACCCTTCAACCTGCTCACCTCGCAGATGGCCGACGCCATCAATGGTGTGGCGCCCAAGAAGGGATTCTTCTCAGGAGAGGTCAACTACAAGACGTTGCTGAGCGCACTCAACAAGGGGTCGCAGGCCGCTGCCAAGGCCGGACGGTTCCAGATGAACGAGACCGCGTTCCGCTTCTTCTCTCTGCTCGATGAGGCGCTCGATGGCCTCGTCGAGGAAAAGTACAACGGTTTAGTATAAGTCATGAGCAAGATACTTTCATACAATAAGAAGACGTCGGGCGAGGGATGGATAGCCCTCACCAACCAGTATAGTGCCGACGAGATCAACATGATAGAGGACCCCAACGGTGGGCTCTCGGTGCAGCCGCGCACGGCCATCCCGTCGCCCTTCGCCCAGATGGACCTGGTGAAGAACGCGTTCCGTAGGTTGGCGATGGATGCGAGCCTCAATGGCGAGCTGATGGACGAGAAGTTGGTGGGCAATGCGCTCGACGTGGCGCAGCTCTTCTTCAACCTGCCCGAGTTGTCGACCACGTTGCATGTGGTGGAATGGAGCAAGGTGGCCGCCCTCCAGATGTTGGCCAGCGACCCACGACACCAACTGCTTGGCGACACCATAGCCATGTTCTTGGAGCAAGACAAGGAAGCGTTCAATTTCGACCGCATGGACCGATTGTACTTCCTCATCTGTGGCAACCAAGTGGTGGGATGCACATCGCCCGTGACGCTCTTCATGGCCACGCCCAATGCGCGCCCTGGCCAGTTTGCCATTCCCGTGGAGCAAAACGTCAACCTCTTTGAGCTTACACGCCCCCTTTATATGCGCGAGCCCAAGTTTGTGAAATGCCTCTACGCCCTGTTTACCGCCTATCCTGAGCTGAAGAACCTTTGTGGTGAGGTCAACGCCTATCTCATCACCTGCTTCGACAGGCTCACGCCCCAGTTGCAGCAAGCCATTCTCACCGATATTGGCAATCCGAAGGCCATGGACCTTCCCAGCCAGGATCGCGCCATGCAGTTTCTCACCACCCATTTCGCCCCGGCCGATGGGGGCATACAGGCGCTTGGCGTGCCGTTTTATTGCGCACGCCCCACCGATATCCTCAAGGCCATCCAAGAGAGCGACTTCCTCATCGAGCCCACCCTCAAGCCCGAGGGCGAGCGGTTGCCGTTGGTGTTGCAGAACCAACTCAACGCACCGCAGACCGACCCCTTCAGGTATATCACCGCCAACTGGGACGATCTTATCACCATCAAGCCCGCCGACTATGCCATGGAGCCCGAGAAGCGCATCCTGCCCGCCACCACACATCAGTATCCGTGGCTCACGGCCGACGACTTCTTCCAGCCTGCGCTCATCAAGCTCGACTACACGATGGACCGCGATTGCTTCTTCGACGGCAACCTGTCGTTGGGCAGTAGGGAGACCGACGCCAACGACTTCCTCTTGCCGCTGAGCAAAACCTACTTCAAATACTTCACCACGCAAGACCTCATGGGAACCATTGCGGGCCGCCCACGCTTCGAGATGGTGCACACCAAGAACGGACAGCAGGAAACGGTGAAGGCCATTCTGCGCGTGCCGGTGAAGAAGGCGGGGCACTTCATCACCCTGGAGCGCACCTATGTGCCCGCTGTGGGGGTCGACATGCGTTACGATGCCGTGGGCGATCGTGGCTATTTCCTCACCGTGCCCTTTGCCATGAGCATTTTCCCCTTTGTGAGGACCAGCGACCTCAAGCAATACAACATCCAATTGGTGGATCGCGCGTTGGGCCTGTTGGAGAACTACCATCTGCAATTGGCCTTCCACAAGAGCGAGGCCAACGCCAACGGCTCCACACAGGTGGAAGCCATGAAACGTTCGCGCTCGCTGAAGAGCGAGAAGCGTGTGGGCGCCGACTATTACCGCTTGTCGGAGGGCTTCGATTATGTGTCGGTGACGCTTTCCGATGAGCGCCAGGCGTGGGTGTGCGAAGGTGTGGTGTGCCCCCGATGGCCCATTTATGTGGAGGGCCACGATGCGTTTACCTTTGCCGTCGACTTTGGAACGACCAACACCCATGTGGAGTGTATGCGCCAGGGGCAGATGCCCGAGCCGCTCGCCATCCGGTCCGACGCCAAGCAGCGCTTGTTGGCCACGCTCTACAATGGCGAGCATATCCTCTATGACGTGATCATGAAGCAGGAATTCCTGCCCAAGAACATCGGTGACGATTATGGCTTCCCACAACGCACCGTGTTGTCGGAGACCGATCGCCTCGACGCCGAGAACGTCGACGAGATGGTGGCCTTGGGCGACGCCAACATCCCATTCACCTACGAGAAGGAATCGATAGGCTATGGCAACCGTGTGGTGCCCAACCTGAAGTGGTCTACCGAGATCGCCACCTCCAAGCGTGTGCGCGCCTATCTCACCGAGCTGGCCTTGCTCATGCGCACCAAGGTGCTCCTCGAGGGCGGCGACATTCGCAAGACGCGCCTCGTGTGGTTCTACCCATTGGCCATGAAGGTGGGCAATGTGCGCAAGTTGGGCGACATGTGGCGCAAGACCTTCCAGGAGGTGTTTGGCTTCGAGCCCGACGAGCATAACCTCATACAGATGCCCGAGTCGGTGGCACCTTATTATTTCTATAGGGGCAGCAGCCAGTTTCGGGGATCGGCCTCTACCGTGGCGTCGATCGACATTGGTGGAGGCTCGAGCGATGTGGCCGTCTTCGAGTCTAACGCGCAGCAGCCCACCATCCTCACCTCGTTCCGCTTTGCGGCCAATGTGCTCTTTGGCGATGGCTTCTCGGAGGTGCCCCATGGCGACACCAATCCCATGTTGGTGAAGTATGTGGATTATTTCCGACGCCTCTTCGATGCCGACGACGACCGTTATGGCGAGTTGAACGGCATTCTCGACGACATCATGGCCAAGCGCAAGAGCGAGGACATCAACGCGTTCCTCTTCTCGGTGGTCAACAACAAGGCCGTGGGAGGCAACGATGTGTTCTCCTACAACTTGCGGCTCAACGAGGACGGAAGGCTCAAGGTGGTGTTCATCTATTTCTACGCCGCCCTCATCTATTACGTGGCGCGCCTCATGCACCATCGCCATTTCGACAAGCCGCGCTCCGTGATGTTCTCCGGAACGGGATCGAAGGTGCTCGATATCGTGGGCGGCAAGCGCGACCTCGACCTCATCTCGCAAGCCATCTTCGAGCGTGTGTATGGCGAACCCTACGACGCCGATGGCTTCTCGGTGGTCATGGAGCGCAAGGAGCCCAAGCAGATCACGTGTCGTGGCGCCTTGATGCAAGTGCGCGACGCCAGCGGGTGCGTGAGCGTTGACCAGCTCAACCGGCTCATGGATGGCATCGACAACCAGGTGAAATACAACTATTCGGCCATCGACAAGGAGCATCTTTGCTATGCCGACATGGACGACGCCTCGGTGCGCCAACAGTTGGTGGAGGCCGTTCGTACGTTCAACGATTTCTTCTGCCAGTTGTGCGACGACCTGCATGTTGTCGACCGTTTCTTGGTCGATAACCAGAGTCTGGCCCGTTTCAAGCAGTTGGTCAACAAGGATCTTGAGCACCACTTGGTGAACGGGTGGAACTTCGTCAATAAGAACGAGACCGATCGCAACGCATCCGACAAGATAGAGGACACCGTGTTCTTCTATCCCATCATCGGAAGCATACGCGATAACCTGATAGAGAATCTGTAACGACCTGATAGAGAATAGGAAACACTATGTTTGGAAACAAGCGATATGTCACGGAGGAACAAGTGGCCGAACGGCTCCAACCGTTGGAGGACCGAATGGCCCAACTCGAAAAAGTGATCGAAAGCCAGGCTCTTGTGTTGGAGGAGCTGCGCGCGGCGTTGGAGGAATGGAAGGGTAGGGCGGAGGCCCTGTCCGGCGCGCCCCTTTCCGATGCGCCCGCTTCGACCGACGTTGCTGCCTCAGCCGCAGCTTTCGCAACCCCATCGGCTACGAAGGCGAATGCCGCAGGGACCCAACGCCACGCGCCGTCAACATGGTTCTTCTCCATGCCCACCGCCGAGGGTGTGTTCCCCGAGAGCACCCCACAGGAGGAGGTGGGCAAGAGCATCTACCAGATGCGCACTGAGGATGGCGTGAATGGCCATTTCGTGATGCTCTCCACGCCCGACGCCATTGCCACGGCGATGATCAGCGTGAGCCAGTTTGTGAAGCCCGTGTGCCGCATCGAGGGCAACACCCATCGGCAGCCCCAACGCATCGAGACGCTCGACGAGGGCGTGGTGAAATGCGACGAGGGCGTGTGGCGTGTGGTGGCCAAGGCCACCGTGCGGTTTGTTTGATGGCCTCGCTTGTTCATATCCGTTCATGTAAAGAATCCTTGCTATGGAAGTGAAATGTCCGAGATGCCGATTCCGGTTTGATATGCCTCTCACCCCTGGGGTCAACCAGTTGCAATGTTTTTGCCCCCGGTGTGGCATGCCTTTTTCCTACGACCTGACCGATGCGCCCGATGCCGAGGAACTACAAGGGGCTACGGACCAACCGTCGGCGTCTAATCCTACGCCGCCTCCCCCACCTGTCTCCTCCGCGCATCCTCGTTCCGTCCAAAGCAACATGCGTTCTGGCAACAACGCCAGCGCCCCATCCGGCAACGGGCGTGAGGGTGGCCCGTGGCATGGAGGCGATCGGTACGCCCCATTCGACGATTGGCAGCCTTGGCCCCATAGGCCACAACGCCCGTCGGGCGCTTCTCCGCGCGGTGGGCAAATGGTGCCTCCGCCGCCTCCCACACCCGAGGGTAAAAAGAAGGGGTGCTGGCATAGGCTATGGGTGGCAGCCCTGTTTTGCGCCGTGGTGGGCGTGCTGGTGGTGCGCTATTGCGAGTCGCAAGACCAATATGTGGCCCCCGACATGAATGTGGCCGATGCGCCCAACCGCCAAGGCGCTCCACGCGACTATGTGGCGAACGCGGACGATGCGCCCACCGACTCGTTGCCCGAGGGAGTGGCCGAGATGGATGAGCAAGTGCCCGAGTGGGTGGAAGGAACATGGCATGCCGCCACCGACTATGGGGGCATTACCGTTACGGTGGAGGGAAAAACCATCAGCGAGACGACCGATGGCGAGACCTGCAGGGGAACTTTCATATATCACGACGACGCCCTTTATTGCGACTTCGGCGACGACAACGTGTTTGTGTATAGGCTTTACCCTCATAAGCATTGCATCGACGCCGGAAACGGCATCCTCATGGAGAAGGTCGAATGAAGTTGGTTTTTGTGGGCGGTTAGCGTTTCCGCACGGTTGTGAGCCATTGCTTAAACTCCCTCTCGTAGCCGTTGAACACGTTGATGTCGACGGTGCCGTGAATGCCCGCTACGTGCCCATCGGGCGCCAACTGCCATATCCATAGCTTCACGTCGGGCTTATACTCGCCATAGCGCGCTATCCATACGGGGTAGTTGTGCTTAATGTCGGGTGCCGCGTCGAGGTATCGGTTCACAAACGTCTGGCTCACGTAGAGAATGGGTTGCATGCCTGTTTGTTGCTCCACTATCTGCAACCAGTTGCGCACACGCTTCCACATGCCGACGGCTCCGCCCATCTTCTCCACTTGCGAGGGGTAGGGCTCCAGGTCGAGCACGGGGGGCAGGTCGCCCTTGCGTATGTGCGAGTGTTTCAGGAAATGGCGCGCCTGCTCGGCTCCCGTCGACCTATACGAGAAGAAGTGGTAGGTGCCCACGGGGTAGCCATGTTGGCGTGCGGCTTGGTAGTCGGCCGCATAGTAGGGGTTGCGAATGCTGGTTCCTTCGGTCGACTTGATGAAGATGAACGACACCTTGTAGTCGACTACCCCCTGAATGTTTTTTTTCGATAGCGTGCCGAGGTGCGATATGCGCAGCCGCTTCCAGTCGATGGAGTAGCGCTTGCGCCCCTTGCCGTGCTGGTATTTGGAGATGTCGATGCCGTAGATGCGGTCGGAGGTATAGCTCAGTCGTTCACCCTTATACACGTCTTTCTTCCATTCGCCTACCCTGAAGAATCGGTGCTGCGAGGAGAATCCGAACCCCGTTCGCTCATCGTTTTTCCATTGTCCTTCGTAGTAGGTTCCGTTGTTGTCGTGGTAGGTGCCATAGCCTTGCGCCGTCAGTCGCTGGCTGAACTCGCCCTGGTACACGCCCGCTGAGTCGCGTCGGGTGCCACTCACGATCGTGTCGTGGTCCCACACGCCCTCGATGAGTCGCCCCAACGAGTCGGTCACCTGTCCCTGTCCTTGTCGCAACCCGTCCTTCCACTGTCCGCTGTACGCCACCGAGTCGCCCATGTAGAGCACGCCCAGTCCGTTGCGTTTGCCATTGGCGGTTTGTCCCTTGTAGACGGTGTTGCCCTCCTTGAGGGTAACCACGTCGTTGCTGGTAATGTCGCAGCCCCATACCGAGAGCAAGGCCGCGGCCACGCTTATATGTCTAACAATCTTGCAAAACATCTTAGTTGCGGTTCACTTTATTGTTCGATATCACCCCCATGAACCGTCCGTGGCTTGAGAACACTGGACAGCCGTTGGGCGCTAACAACGGCGGGATGTCGTAGCTCACACCCTTCGTGTATCGTCCCGGCACCAGTAGGGTAGTGAGGGTGGTGTCGGTGGCGCATAGCTTCACGGCAAAGATCTTCTTGGTGGGAGCCGACGCCAAGGGCGTGTTGCTCACGGCATAGGCTGCCCACGGCTTGGCGTGGTCGAGGGTTCGTAGGGTCATCGACCGCCCCAGTTGTCCGATGGGCGTGACGATGGGCTCACAGGCCGCGCGCTGCACCCGTCCGTCGCCATCAGCCCACGCCACCTGGTAGTGTCCCACCCTGATGAGGCGCGCCTTCTTCTTGGGTTGGTGAGCTTTCAGGGCCTTGTAGATGGCCGCCAGCGAGTCGGTCTCTCGCGCCTGCTCTATGGCGTATCGGGCAATGCGCTGGTAGCCCTCGTCCTGCACGCCATGGCATCGCAGGTAGTATTGCAACTCGTGGCGCTCGGTGGTCTTGCGTTGAAGCAACGCGCCTAACGAGTCGATCTGGTTAGCGATGAGCTGCGGCAGACTGTCGGCCACGAGCCACGCCCCTTGGTCGGTATAGGACCTGCCCTGTTGTATGGTGAGCACGCGCCCGTTGCAGCTGGGCCACCACCAACGCTTGTTTACCCACACCCCTTGGGTGTGTACCGTGTCGGAAACGATGATGAGCGTGTCGTGGTCGGTCACCAGGCATAGGTTGGAGCGCCCGTCCACAAAGCAAACCGACGCCCGCATGTTGCTCTCCGACGCCGGCAACAGTCTCACGCCCAGCCACACCAGGACGGCCACAAGCACGAGGGCGCCACCCGTCAGCGGCCAGTGGCGCCAAAGGGTGTGGAGCGGTGAGGAGCGATGAGGCTTATGGGATATGATATTCTTGTTCACTGTGTTTTCCCTTTCTGCCTGCAAAAATACAAAATTTTCCAATATGCGATCATTGGTTTCTTATCTTTTTGCTAACTTTGTCATTATCATGAAATGGAACCAAACCGATCGCGAGATTCTGCGTCTTGCCTTGCCTTGCATCGTGAGCAACATCACGGTACCCTTGTTGGGTCTTGTCGACCTGTCTATCGTGGGCCATATAGGCTCCGCCGCCTATATCGCCGCTATCTCCGTGGGCACCATGATCTTTAGCGTGATGTATTGGACGATGGGCTTTCTCCGCATGGGTACCAGTGGCCTCACGGCGCAAGCCTATGGACGCGATGATGCGGGCGGTGTGCGCCGTTTGCTACGCCGCGCGTTGCTCATGGGCTTGGGGGTGGGTGTGCTGTTCCTGTTGTTGCAACAGCCGTTGCTCCAAGGCGCACTATGGCTCATCGGCCCATCGGAGGCGGTGGCGCCCTTGGTGGCCACCTATTATCATATAGTGGTGTGGGGCGCGCCCGCCATGCTCGGCATCTATGGCCTCACGGGTTGGTCGGTGGGCATGCAGTCCACCCGCATCCCCATGTGGGTGGCCATCTTCCAGAACGTGGCCAACATCGTGGCTTCGCTCGTCTTCGTGTTTGCGCTCCATTGGGACATCGTGGGTGTGGCCCTGGGCACGCTCCTGGCGCAATGGAGTGGCTTCCTGTTGGCCCTCCTCCTCGTTGCGCGCAAGGTGCGCGAGGTGCCCAAGCGCGTGCCGTTGCCTCGTGGCGCTTCTCATTGGCAGGCCGCGCGTGGCGATGTCGACATCTTTCTGCGCACCCTGTGCCTCGTGGCAGTCAACCTCTCCTTCACCACCTTTGGCGCACGCCAGGGCGACCTGCTGCTGGCGGTCAACACGCTCCTCATGACCTTCTTCACCCTCTTCTCCTATATCATGGATGGCTTCGCATTTGCCGGCGAGGCCCTTTCGGGCAAGGCCTATGGCGCCTCCGATGGCGTGGCGCTGTGCCGTGTGGTGCGTCGGTTGTTTGCGTGGGGATGGTTGTTAGTGGCGGCCTTCACGTTCGTGTATCTCGTGGGGGGCACGAGTCTGCTCACCCTCATCACCAACGACGCCGGGGTGGTGGCCGCTGCCCACCGTTACCTGTTCTGGACGTGGCTCATCCCCGTGGCGGGTGTGGCGGCCTTCGTATACGACGGCTTGTTTATCGGCCTCACCGCCACGCGCGGCATGCTGGTGTCGTCGTTGGTGGCCGCCGCCTTCTATTTCCTCTTGGCCTTGTCGTTGCTCGGCGTGGTGGGCAACCATGCCCTATGGGTTGCATATTTATGCTTCCTGTCGATGCGTGGAGGGGCGCAATATGCAATATGGAAATGCAAGATTATCGCAAAAGTATAGATTATTGTTACTTTTCCTGTTATACGACAAGAAAATTGTGTCAAAATGATAATTATTTTGCGCAAACGGCTTTCGGTTTGAAATCTTTTTCTTAATTTTGCGAGCACAGAAGACATTAGTGTATATTATTCGCCAATGGAGCAAGTATAATTAAAGCGTAAAAAGATGAAGAAAGAATATTTGATTTACAAACTGAGCGACGAAGTGAAGAACTCCTGCAAGATTCCCCGTGAGGCGTTTGGCGAATATGGCGTGAAGCGCGGCTTGCGCAACGAGGACGGATCGGGCGTGCTGGTGGGCCTCACCAATATAGGCAACGTCATAGGCTACGAGCGCGACGACGACGGCACGCTCAAGCCCAGCGCCGGAAAGCTCTATTACCGTGGCTATGAGCTCAACGACCTCGTGGAGCCCTTGCTCCATGAGAAGCGCTTCGGCTTCGAGGAGATCGCCTACCTCTTGCTCTCAGGCCAGTTGCCCGACGAGGAGGAGCTGGCGGCGTTTCGCGAGCTGCTCAACGACAACATGCTGCTCGACCATCGCACCACCGTCAACATCATCGACCTCGAGGGATCTAACATCATGAACATTCTGGCGCGTAGCGTGCTGGAGATGTACACCTACGACCCCAACCCCGACGACATCTCGCGCGACAACCTCATGCGGCAGTCGATAGAGCTCATCGCCAAGTTTCCCACCATCATCGCCTACGCCTACAACATCTACCGCCACTCGGTGCAAGGACGCAGCCTCCACATACGCCATCCGCTGGAGGGGAAGACCATCGCTGAGAACTTTCTCTATATGATCAAGCACGAAGACTACACCGAGCTCGACGCGCGCATGCTCGACCTGCTGCTCATCATCCAGGCGGAGCATGGCGGAGGTAACAACTCCACGTTCACCGTGCGCGTCACCTCGTCGACCCGCACCGACACCTATTCGAGCATCGCCGCAGGCATAGGATCGCTCAAGGGCCCGCTCCATGGAGGCGCCAACATCAAGGTGGTCAACATGTTCCACCACCTCAAGGAGTACATCAGCGACTGGAAAAACATCGACGAGATCGACACCTATCTCTACCGCCTGCTCAACAAGGAGGCCTACGACAAGTCGGGACTCATCTATGGCATCGGCCACGCCGTCTACACCATGAGCGACCCGCGTGCCGTGCAGCTCAAGAAACTGGCGGGCGAACTGGCCAAGGAGAAAGGGCGCGAGGAGGAGTACGAGTTTCTGAAGCTCATCGAGCAGGAGGGCGTGAAGTGTGTGACGGCCTTCCGCAAGAGCACCAAGCCCGTCTGCGCCAACCTCGACTTCTACAGCGGCTTCATCTATGAGATGATCGGCTTGCCCGAGGAGATCTACACTCCCATCTTCGCCATGGCGCGCATCGTGGGATGGACCGCCCACCGCATCGAGGAGCTCAACTTCGAGGGACGCCGCATCATACGACCCGCCTACAAGAATATCCTCAGCCCCAAGGCCTATGTGCCGCTGAGCGAGCGCTAAGGGAGGGTTCGCAATGTTATACCCCTGAGGCCATCGCCGTAGGCGGTGGGCCCAGGCGGTGCTCAACATGGGAGCGACCTTCGTTCAAAACTAAAAACACCCACTAACACAGGGAATGTTACGAATTTTGGTGAAAAAGTTGTGTCGCGATTTCGCTCAAACCAGCGACCATAATCACCGTTTTTATGCGATGGAAATTCCGGAAATGAGCCACCGTGTTGCGAAGAGGGTGTGTCAAAACTAAAATGACTACTCTTCAAAGTTACAGATTATAACTAT
>NZ_JAHKBE010000033.1 GCF_018789675.1 Hallella faecis | reverse complement strand
CATTCGGTTTGAACGATCATTCAGCCCGTTTGAAACTAAATCCGAAACTTTAGTTAATTATATTACTACCAATCATCCTCCTCATCTTGTTCCTCTTCGTATTCAGATTGACCACTACTATAACCATCATCATAGCCCTCCTCATACCCCTCTTGGTATCTAGTCTCATAATAGTCATAGTAGCTGCTGGAGTCATCATATCCATAGCCGTGACTATGTCCATTAGCTCCATCTCTTCTACCTTGCTCATATCCCTCATTGTATCCCTCACTATAAGCATCATCAGGAGTAGGAGCACAAGATGTGCGTGTGGTAGGCTGTACTACAGGGAGGCTCTGATACCTAAGAGCATTTTGCTGCATTTCTCTTAATTGTTGCTCTTGTCTTTGCCTCTCAGCTTTTTCTTTTTCGTACTCTTGGAGTTTCTTTTTCCAAGGTCTTCCATATGTACTACCACCACTATAGCTGCTGCTACTTGAGGAGCTAGAGCTGTGATTAGAGACACCTATTATAATTGCTATTACAACACATAACAGCAAAAATAGATAGCTACCACAGCCCTCGTTATCGTTATAATTACTCATAGTTAATCTATGTCCTTCTTGTCTAGCACTTTATATAGCCCCTCCTCTAGAGCTTGGTCTAGATGCTGGGGCATTATTATTTAACTCAGGTAATTCCAAAGGGATAGGTTTGTCTTTTTTTGTGTCCCTTTATTATCTAATGACGACCGATTTGGGTTAAAACTTCGGATAGTCGCTGCTGATGGCCTTCGTGGCCATGCACTCCATCTCGATGAGCCAGCCGGGGCGGCACACGGGAGCGTTTACCAAGATGAAAGGTGTGGCCTTGCGACCAGCGTTCCCACCAAACTTCTCCTCGAAGAGTTGGTTGACCACGGCGTAGTCGGCCGGGTCGCGCAGGTAGCACACCACCTCGCTCATGTCGTCGAAGGAGCAGTTGGCCTCGTTGAGCAGCGCCTCCACATTCTCCCACATGCGCTCACACTGGCGGCGGATGTCGCCGCGATGCATAATCTCACCCTTGTTGTTGATGCTGGCCGTTCCCGAGATCAGCACATGGCGGCGGTCGCCATAGTCCACATAGGTGCCACGCTCAAAGCTCACCCCATAGTCGCTCGTGCGGTTGAGGTGGTCGGCGGCGTAGAGGTAGCCCATCTGCCCTTTGGCCAAGGGCGTCACGGCGTAGGCGTCCATGAGCGAGAGCACACGTGGGTTGGCGTGGCGCCCTCCGATGCCCGTCGAGGCGATGAAGTGGGTCTGGTCGGTGAGGTTTTGCGTCACAAACACATCGTTGCGCGCCTTCACCACACCAGCGTAGTGGTTGTCGATGTCGTTCACGAAGAACCACGTGCGCACGCAG
The DNA here is from genome assembly GCF_018789675.1 of Hallella faecis. GTDB lineage: Bacteria > Bacteroidota > Bacteroidia > Bacteroidales > Bacteroidaceae > Prevotella > Prevotella faecis. The sequence goes on along the minus strand of NZ_JAHKBE010000033.1, from coordinate 34,336 downwards.
TTGGCCTCCAGTGTGCAGCCCTCGTTGAGCAGTCGCATCACATACTCGTTGAGCAATAGCTTCGTTTGGCGCTCCGAGTCCTTGGCGAGGTTGCTGCACGAGGCGCTCCATAGCTGGCGGTAAGGGCCGTGGCTCACCTCATGGAGACCGCTGGGCAGCGCCTTGGTGGCCACGCCTGTCATGAGGATGGCCCACAGCGCCACCTTCGTGCCGTTGGCGGGAGCCTGTTGCACGATCGACACCGCGTACTCCGGACTCTCCAGTTCGTAGCTCATCAGCTCGTCGGCCTGGTTGGCGGCGTCGCTGAGGAAGTAGCGCTTAAACACCGTCTTGGCGCCCAGCTCCTTGCGGGTGGCCTTGAACTCCTCGGTCACCAGGCGCAGCTGGTCGGCGTAGGGCAGCGTGCGGCCCGCGTCGGTGAGACTGATCATGACGTGGTGCTCGCGCACTTCCGTGCCGTTGTCGAAGGTGTTGAGTTGTATCTTCGTGAGATTTGAAGACCTGTTGTTTTCCATATTGTTGATTGGTTCTTTTATTGTTGTCGGTAAGAAGGGGCGAGGCTGTTAGGCATAGGAGTGCATTCCGCTCAGCAGGTAGTTGACGCCGAAGTAGGTCATGATGAGCGAAAGGAACGCCAGCACCATGAACCAGTGGTAGGGGCGCGGACGTCGGAACGCCGGCAGGCTGCCGCCATGCAGGGCGATGGCGTAGACCATGAACGTGATGAGCGCCCAGGTTTCCTTCGAGTCCCAGCTCCAGTAGCTTCCCCAACTCACGTTGGCCCAGATGGCTCCGATGAAGATGCCTATGCCCATGGCGGCCACGGCGGGGTAGAGGAAGAGCTGGCTGAGCGCCTGCAGCTCGCCTTCGTGGCGACGCATGAGCAGGCCCATGACGGCGCAGATGAACGTGAGCGAGAGCAGCGCGTAGCTCATCATGATGACGCTTACGTGGATGGAGAGCAGGGGCGAGTTGAGCACCGGCATCATCTGGCCGATGGCCGGGTCCATGGCGTTGATGTGGCTCACCAGGAGGAAGAAGCCCGAGAGCAGGAACCCAAACACCATGACGATGCGGAAACGGCGCTGCATGAGCAGGGCGATGGCCTCCACAAACCACGCCAGGAGCAGCATCGTCTCGTAGCCGTTGCTCAAGGGCATGTTGCCGCTCACCATCCAGCGCAGCGCCATGGCGGCGGTAAGCGCCAGGAACGACAGGCCGAGCAGCGCTGCAAACGTGCCGTCGGCCCACCGGCGACGGCGGGGCGTGATCCAGCGGGCCTCGGTCATGCGGCCCATGATATAGAAGAGGGCGATGAGGCCCAGCGTGAGGTTCACCATGAAGAGCACCGTGGCGAAGGGCACGGCGTTGAGCACGCGCTCGGCCTGGTAGCGTGGGGCTGAGGGGAGGGTGCGCCCGCCAAAGGCGTGCTGGTACCGATCCATCTTGTTGAGAAACTCATCTACGCGGTCCCAACGGCCAGCCGCCACATCCTGTGCCATCAGCGAGAACACGCTGCGGATGTAGAGCGCCTGCTGGTGGTTCATCGTTTGCGGCAGCGTGTCGGTGGGCGCATACCACGTGGTGACGCCGTGGGGCGTGGTGTAGGGCAACAGGTGGAGCGACGCGGCATGGCGAAGCTCCATGACAAGCATCAGTTTGCGGTCCACGTCGAGGGCCTGCTGGTGCACCTTGTCGGTGTTGCCTTGGTAGTATTCCTCGACCAGTGGGCCCAGGGTGTATTGTCCCATGACGAAGAAATTGGCCATGGCGCTATGACTTTCGAGGCCCATCTGCTTGCGCAGGGCGCTGCCCTTGACGCGGATGAACGGCTCCGTGGCCCACTCGTTGCCATAGAACAGCCATCCGGCCAGCACCTGGTTGGCCGTCAGCCCTTTGTAGGAACGGGCGCCGTAGACCTTCTTGCAGAAGTCGAGAGCGTAGGTCTCCACTGGGCAGATGCGGTCGTTGTAGAGCATGCAGAGGCGCCCCAGCTTGTCGGCGGTGGCGCGGGGCACGGTGGATTGGGCCCGGCCGCTTGTGGCCAAGGCGAAGAGCAGCAGGCCCATGAGCGCCCCTTTGCGCAGCAGGTCGCTGCGGAGCACACGGCGGTAAGGCCCCTTGGGGTCGACGAGCATGAAGAGCAAGGAGAAGAAAAGCAAGGCATAGCCGGTATAGGTGACGGGTATGCCCCAGGGGTCGCTGTTCACGGCCAGCACCGTTCCATGGCCGTCGGCGTCGTAGCTCGCCTGATAGAAACGATAGGAACGGTAGGAGAAGATGTGGTTCATCGACACGCGACCCCTTTGCCGCTCGTGGCCATCGATCACGGTAAACACCGATTCGTAGTCGGCCGCGGCGCTGGTGCCGGCATGATAGGAGGTCTCAAACCGCTGGAGCTGTAGGCTGAAGGGCAACATGGCGTTGCGCATGTCGTGGCCGTCGCCCTCAGCGATATAGGCGTTGGTGGTCTCGCCCTCACGCAGGTGCATCTTGCCCTTGGTGGCGGTGAGGTGGGTGAGCAGTGCGCCCACAAGGATGACGACCATCGATCCATGCAGCATCCAGGTGCCCCAGTGGCGCACATGGCGTTTCAGGAGATAGGCCACGCCCAATGCCGTGAGCGCAGTCCACATCAGGACGAACCACCACGAGCCGTAGATGGCCGTGTGGGCATAGTTGGTTCCGTGGCTGTTCTCCACCATGGTTGCGGTGGCCATCGCCACCAGCAGCGCCACATAGATGAAACATGTTGTCTTTTTGATCATATCAATCTTTGCAAGCTTTGGCTCAATGCTTTTGCAAAGATACGCAAAATCGACGACTAACAGTCCAATGCGAGTGGGCTAATTCGACAAATCATCATTTTTGGGTATGGATGTGCGCAGCGATGATCTTGGCCAGTTGGGCCGCTCCCTTGTCGGTGGGGTGTATGCCATCGCGCTGCATCAGGCCTTCGGTGGGCTTGAATTCGGTGTGGAGGTCGATGTAGGCGAGCTTGTTTTTCTTCACCACCCGTTTGATGGCGGGTATCTCGCCATTGACGATCACGCTGTCGGAGATGCCCCAGATGCGGGCGGCCGGTATGGGACTGCACACATAGATCTGAGGTTTCGAGGGCAGGGCGCGCAGCGTGTCGACCATCTTCTGCAGGTCGGCGCCATAGTCGGCGCCATGTATCCAGTTGTAGTCCTTCGAGTCGTTGGTGCCCAGCTTGATGACCACGATGTTGGGCAGGAACGCTTGCGCGTCGACCCACGCCTGCTCCTTCATGTAAGGCAGGTCGCCCTTGTTCATCAGGGTGCGCGCCGACACGCCGAAGTTCTTCACGTTGTAGTTCTTTCCCAGCAGCCGTTGGAGCACGGCGGGGTAGCCATAGACCTCGCTCATGTCGATGCCCATGCCGTCGGTGATGGAGTTGCCGATGCACGCCACGCGCAGCGCCTGCTCACGGGGCGCGGCGATGGTGGCGAGCCACGCCTTGAGGTCGCCGAGCATCTGCTCGTGGAACGCGAAATTCTTGCGGATGCCATAGCCGTGCCCTCCCGAGGGATAGGCGTAGAGCGCGCAGTTGTTGCCGGCGCGGCGCATGGCCGAGTAGTAGGCCACGCCATTGGTGACGGGAGGCACCACGCGGTCGTCGGTGGAGAGGATTACGCAGGCGGGTGGTGTGAGATGGCGACGCACGCAGGCGTCGTTGCTCCACTGCCGTATGAGGCGCTGGTCTTTCATGCCCTCGGCCCCCAGGAAGTTGGCGCACGATCCCTTATGGGTGACGCGCTCGTCCATCGACACCACGGGATAGAACAGGATACTGAAGTTGGGGCGTGCTGCCCATGGGGCGTGGGTGCTCACCGCCGACGCCAGGTGTCCGCCTGCCGAGAAGCCCATGATTCCCACGTCGTAGGGATTGACGCGCCATGCCGTGGCCGAGTCGCGCACGGTGGTCATGGCGCGGCAGGCGTCGGTCAGGGGGATGGTGCGGTCGCCCTTGGGCATGCGATACTCCAACACAAAGAAGGCGATGCCCTGACGGTTCATCCAGTCGGCCCACTGGTGCCCCTCGTGGTCGACGGCCAAATGCGAGTAGCCGCCGCCCGGAAGGTCCACGATGGCGCGGCCCGAGGGCTGGGCGGGCAGGTAGGCCGTGAGGCGCGCTCCCTCCGCAAAGGTGATGACAAAATGGCGTGCGGTGGGTGTGGCGGCTGCCGAGGCGGTGGCCGAAACCATTTTGCTGGGCGCTGTGCGCGCTGTGCACGACAGGCACAGCGCCATGGTGAGAAGGGAAAGAATGTGCTTCATGGATGATGGGTTTGTGGGTTATGCGTATGTTTGGTGGGGTGCTTGGTGGGCGCAAAAAGCACAATGGGCCTGGTGAGCAGCTTGTGAGCTACCCATCAGGCCCATCTTCCTTATTGCTTATTCACCTTATAGGTCTTGCCATTCTCCTTGACGACATACACGCCAGCGGGCAGACGGTTGAGGTCTTCGTTGACGCGGCGGCCGTCGAGGGTGAAGATGAGGCGGCGCGAGGTGCCGTCGGCGTTCACGCCATAGATGCCGGTGTTCACGGAGATCTTCAGCACACCGTTGGCGGCGGCCAGCGCGGAGCTGTCCCACATCATGCCGTCGGGCAGTGCGGGCAGGCTCACCTTCGGTTTGCCGCTAAACTTATTGGCGGTCCAGAGCACGATGCTGTCGCCTACGGCAGGTGCGTAACGGTCGCTCAGCTTAACTACTACCGAGTCGTTGAGGGTGAGCGTTCCACCCACCTCGAGGTAGGAGCGGCTGGTTCCGCTGTTGCGGTTGTTGCTGATGGTCAGTTCCAACTTACCCTTCGACAGGGTGATGTTGCCCTCGGTCTTGATGGCGCCGTAGTGGTTGCCGAAGTAGGTGCCGGGAGCCAATGTGCCGCCGTTGACGACGATGCTTTGCAGTTTGCCGCGTCCTTGTACCAGTCCTGAGTCGGTGACGGTGACGCCCGATGTGCCCAGGAGCAACGTCTTGAACGATGTGTCGTCGAGGCGGAGCTCACCCCCGGCGATGGTCACGGCGCCGATGTTGGGCTGGGCGTTGGCGGTAGTGAGCGTCCAGATGCCCGATCCCACCTTGCGCACCTTGGCGTTGGTGATTTGCAGGGTGGTCGTCTTCAGCATATCCTCGTTGAGCGCGCCGATGGTCAGGGTGCCCGTTGTGTTGATGACACCCTCGCCCTTGACGTGACCGATGGCCATCGACCTACTGCCGGCTTGGAACGTTGTGCCCTTGCTCACTTGCAGTGTGGCCTTCGGCAGGCCGTAGTTGTTGTTCCAGTCGAAGCTGGGTCCGTAGGTGCTGCGCTTCTCCTGACCTGCAACGACGGTTCCCTCAAATGGGCTCCAGTCGCCGCTGAGCGTGTTGCGCGGACCGGCGGCGTACACATAGAGCGTGCCCTTGCCGAGCAGTTTGCCCTTGTAGTCGCAGCGCGGATCCATCCAGAAGTTGCCAGTAATCTTCTCAGGTACCACGAAGGTTGTGCTGTTGTTGCTGTAAGAGCCCATCGTGTTGCTGTCGTATACCTTTGTTCCGGTGCCAGCGAAGCGCACCGTGTCGGCGTTGATGCCATCGAAGAGGTCGAGTGTTCCACGCTCCACATGGATGCTTCGCAGGGTGCTGGCCGCGTCAAGAGTGAGCGCTCCTGAGCCTCGCTTGGTGAGGGTGTGGCGACCGTTGGTCGACACAATGCCGGTCTTCAGGGTCAGGCGGGCGTTGGCGTCGACGTTGATGGCGCCGTCGGAGCCTGCCAGGCGGATGGTCTGGTTGGTGGTGATGTTGGATGCTACACCCAGTTCGCCATTGTCGGACAGTTCGATGCGGTTGTTCACACCGCCCAGTGAGCCATAATCCTGCCCCTCCTTGTTGGCCAACTTCGCCACGTTGAGTGTGCCGCCCATGATGCGTGTGGTGCCCACGAAGCGGTTCTCGTTGTTGAGGGTCACCGTTCCCTCGCCGGTCTTGGTGAGGTCGGCTGTGCCAAGGATGCTGTCGCCACTGAGGGTGTATTTGAGCGTATCGTTGGTGAAGTTGAGCGCTGCCACCGTCACCGGCTCGGTGATGGTGATGTCGCCACGCTCGGCGTTGTCGGTGAATGTCACGCGGTCGCCACTCACAAACTGGTCTTTCAGTCCGCCCACGGTGAAGTTCTCGGTGTTGAGGAGGTCCCAGTTGCCATCCATGGCGCCCTGCCACTCCACAGCGGCGGCGTCGCGCTGGTCGGCGATGGTGATGAAGATCTTGCCGTTGGCCACGCTCAGGGCGGCCTTCTGGTTGTTGATGCCGTCGATGGTGATGTCGGCTATGTCGCCCTTGATGTCGGCTGCGTCAGCCAACTCGTAGGTGCCTGCCTCCAAACGGTCCTTGCCACTGAGGTAGGTGGGGTGGATCTCAAACACGGGCGCATTGTACTGCGGGCCCTGGCTCCAGTTTTTCTTCTCAATGACGAGCTTCTTGGCCACGAGCTTGTCGGCCTTCTTCGTGTTGTCGTCGATGTCGAACACCACACGTGAGCCGAAGTCCAGGTGGAGCGAGTCGATCGTCACCATGCCCACATGGTCGGCGCCCGGACGAAGGATGGCGCCATAGTCCATGCTGACGCCGGCCTGGAACGAGCCACCGTCGGAGTTGAGCTCGGCAAAACGGTTGAGCCAAACGTGCGAGTGCTGCATGACGCCATCGAAGCGAAGCGTGCCAAACCACACATCGGTGGGACCCGTGTAGGTCTGCACGGCGGTGGGCATGACGAGCGTGCCGCAGCCCTGTTTGGTGACACGGGTGGCGCCCGAGAAGGCGGCGCCCGTCAGCGTGTGGGTGTAGTAGGAGGTGGTGATGTTGTTGTTGTTGTCGTGACCCTGGGTCCATGAGGGTGCCACATCGAAGAACACCTCGGGCTGGGCGCCCTCGGCCACGCTCACGGTCATGTCGGACGTCTCGGCCATGATGACCTGCTTGCCGTTGAGCGCCGATGAGAGGGTGCCACCGTTCTTGATCTCGGTCTTGCCATTGGTGGCCTCGGGAGGCGGGGCGATGGTGATGCCCTCGAGCTCGCCCACGAAGTAGGACACGTGGGGCGGTTGGTTGTAGCCGTTCATCTGGGTCTGCATGGCGTTGCGATACTGCTTGTCGGTGAGCAGCGAGGCCATGCGGTGCTGGGTGGGAATGGTGGTGGTGTAGATGCGCATGTCGCCCGACTCGGTGCGCGCCACAATCTCCTCACGCCAGTCGCCGAAGATGTCGGCCTGCAGGCACGGTGTGGCCTTGGTGCTGTTGTTGGTCAGGGCGCCAGGCAGGGTGATGGTGCTCTGGTCCTCAAACTTGTGGATGCTGGCGGCGTTGTTGTCCTCGTCGAGCAGGTCGCCGTCCCAATAGATGCGGAACACGTTGCCGAACCAATAGCCGTCGGGCAGACCCTCGGCATGCTTGGCAGTGACGGCGCTGATGGGCCTGTCGTGGGCCGACGACCCAATGGCGCCCGGCACGCGGTTGGTGAAGTTGGCAAACATGCAACGGCCATCGTCGCCGCCGCCGGCCAAACGGTAGAAGATCTTTGAGGTGGTGGCGTCGCGGTAGTTGTTGGCCGGCCGGTCCTCATTGCAGGCGTACATCTGCAGTCCCTTGCGATAGGGGTCGAACTGTCCCACGTGCTGGGCGTCGCCATGACCGAGGCCCGTGGTCGACAGGCCGTGGCCGTTGTCGTCGATGACCATGGAGCCAAACACAATCTCGTCGCGTCCGTCGAGGTCGACGTCGGCGATGACGAAGTTGTGGTAGCCCTGGCCATACCAGGGTGAGCCGGGGGTGTTGTTGTTCCAACGCCAACGCACCGACAACTGGTGGGTGGCGGGATCCACGTCGAGCGCAATCATCTTGTGGCGGGTGTAGATGCCTCGTGCCAGGAAGATGCTGGGCTTGCGGCCGTCGAGATAGGGGGCGCCGAAGAAGAACTTCATCGAGCGGTGGCCGTAGCTGTCGCCCCATGCGGCGTTGAGGTCGCTCTCGCCACTCTCGAAGCGCTTCAGGGGGAACTCCTGCACCACGTAGGGCTTGCCCGTTTGGCCGTTCATGTAGACCAGGAACTCGTCGCCTTTGCTGAGGAAGTTGTAGACGCCACCGCGATAATCCTTCGTGGCGTCGCCAACGGTGTAGGTAGTGCCGTCGGCCATGTGGACGACGCTGCCGTCTTGCAGGCGGGCCACACACTCGGCCTTGCCGTCGCCGTCCCAGTCGTAGGCCATGATGTTGATCTCATTCTGCTGGAAATCCCACATGTTGGGGCCGCAGTCGATCCACCAGAGCAACGTGCCGTCGAGCTTCTGCACCTCGATGCGTGCGAAGTCGGCCTGTGAGGTGTTGTTCGGGTCTTGGCCGATGAAGAGCTGTTTGGTGATGAGCTCCATCTCGCCGTCGCCGTCCACGTCGCCAATGGTGGCGTCGTTGGGCTCATACTGGTTGGAGATGTCGGTCTTTCCGTCGTTCGAGATGCGCTTGGGCTTCTTCACCTCCAGCCATCCGTTGGCCAGGCTGAGGCCCTTCTTGCTGTCGGCCGACGCCTGTCCGGCGTGCACCGCCTTCACGGTGTATTGGCTCTCGAGCGTGCCGTTGGGGTCGGTGAAGTTGGAAACGGTGAGCGGTTGGTCGTTGACCTTCACACCGTCGCGGTAGAGATCGTAGGTGGTGGCGTAATACTCGTCGGCGTTGATGCGCCAAGAGCAGTACATGCCGCCATTGCTCTTCACGGCGATGAGACCTCGGTCGAGGTTGTCAAACTGGCGTTGGGCGAAGCCTGCCAGCGAACTCATGGCCATCAGGAATGTGGCTGTGATGATTCGTTTGTTCATATCTGTGTAGCTTGTTTCTTGTTTTCAGTAATAAGGTAGTTGTTCTATTCGTCAGCTGCATGTTTTCTGTGGCGCAACATGCGGATGTGGTTAGTTGCCGTCGGGCTTGGCCGTCTCGAAGATGGGCGCGGCGTACCACACGAAGGTGTCGGGGTTGTCGGGGTGGGCGGGCGAGTAGTCGCGCCAGTCGGAGCGCAGGTGGGCGGCCAGCGGAAGGCCGAGCTGCCTGATGCCCTCCACCACCATCTTGGCCACCTCGTAGGCGCCATAGGGGTTGAAGTGTGTGTTGTCGGCCAGCGGTTGCTCCTGTCCGGGGAACGTGTGGGCGGCGTAGTGCACCAGCGCCCGTGTGCTGCCCTCATAGCCGAGGGTCTCGAAGAAGGTGCGGGTCATGTTGTGCAACTCGATGACGGGCACCTTCTCGCGCTGGGCCACGGCCCGCATGGCGTCGGGATAGTCGCCGTGGGTCTCAAGGATGTGCTGGTGGGCGTTGTCGAAGGCGCGGCGCTGGGTGGGGGTGCAGAACACCACGATGCCGCCCTTCTGGCGCACACGGTCTATGAACACCTTGAGGTTATGGCTGAAGTTGTACCATGCGCCGGCTCCGGCGTTGCGCTCCTTCTGGTCGTTGTGGCCAAACTCGCAGAACACGTAGTCGCCACGGCGCAGGTGGGCCATGATGTAGTCGAGGCGCCCTTGGGCCAGGAACGAGCCGGCGGTCAGTCCGCTCTCGGCCAGGTTGCACACGGCCACGCCCTCGTCCCACCAGCGTGGAATCATCTGGCCCCATGAGGCCCAGGGCTCACGGCTCTGGTCCACCACGGTTGAGTTGCCGCAGAGAAACAGGGTGGTGGCCGTGGTGTCGCGGTCGATGACGATGCGGCTCACGGCGGGCGCCGACCCATTGAACTCGAAGGTCAGACGGTCGTCCCAGTGGAGGTAGTCGCGCTCACGATCCTTGATGCGCACGCTGTGGCGGTCGTCGATGCGTGTGCTGCGCTTGTTGACCACGAAGCTCACCGTGCGCAACTCGCGGCGACGGGTGGCCACGGGCTCCACCAGCAGTCGGCGACACTCGGCCCTGACGGTGGTGACGGCGGCCTGGCGACGGCTGCCGAGGGTGACGCTGACGCGATAGTTGCCATCGGGCACCTTCACGCTGAAGAAGAACGGGGCCTTGCTGCCCTTTGTGGGCGATGCCACCACGTCGTAGCCGAAGCCCGTGGCGTCGGTGTAGCGCGGCTGGGCCTGCGTCAGGTCGAACTCGAAGTGCTGGGCCTGGACCTGCAGGGAGGCCATCAGGCAGAGCGCATATAATAACAGGTGTCTCATGATTCGATGGGATTGGGGGTGGTGGAGTGGGTCAGAGCTTCTTGCCGTTCACCCTGACGCCGTTTACCTTGGCGCCGGGAATGATGGTGGGGTCGAACGCTCCGCGCTTGTTGTTGATGTCGATCGTGGAGAAGGTGAAGTCGTGCAAGCGGTACTTGTCGCTCAGGCCCACGTCGAAGAAGTTGTTGCAGTCCATGTGGATGTCGCGGATCTGTATGTCGCGACACTCGGAGAGGGGCATGTCGGCACGGTCGGCGGGCTTGAAAAACTGGGTCCATGGGCGCACCACGAGGAACGATCCCGTGTGGCCGGTGATGTTCTCCACGCTGACGCTCTCGTAGCGTTGGGGCGTGTCGGGGCGCATCTTGAGCCACAACACACGGTTGGCGTTGTTGGCGTGGCAGTGGCGCAGCACCACGTTGTGGTCCTCGATGCTCTCCGATCCGAGCGTCAGGCAGCCGTGCACGGTGCCGTAGAGGCAACGCTCGATGAGGATGTTGCGGTTGGGTCCGTTGGTCGAGTCGCGGTCGGCCCACGTGCCCTTGCCGCCCTTCAGCGCCACGGCGTCGTCGTTGACGCTCATGTAGCATCCGCTCACCAGCACGTCGTGGCACACGTCGATGTCGATGGCGTCGCTCGATGGGGCCTTCAGGCCCTCGGTGGGCGAGGTGATGTGGGCGTTGAGGTAGCGCACATGGTGGCAGCGGTAGAGGTGATTGGTCCAGAACGGACTATTGGTAAGGTGGATGTTTTGCACGGTGACGTGGCTCGAACGCGAGATGTAAACCAGTCGGGGGCGCTGCTCATCCTTGTTGGTGCATTGGGCATTCCACTGGCGGCGCAACCAAAACTGGCGCCAATAGTGGTGGCCGTTGCCGTCGATGGTGCCGGGACCGGCGATGACGAAGCCGTCGAGGCCGTCGGCGTTCATGAGGGCGGTGTAGTAGGTGCATGTCTCACCCTCGATGCGTGTGGTGCGAAGGTCGAAGTCGGCTATGCGGTCGGAGCCTTTCAGCCGGCCTCCCTCCTCCACTTGCAGGTGGGTGCCTTGGCGGAAATACAAACTGCCTGAGAGGAACGTGCCACGCGGCACCACCACCACGCCGCCGCCCTCGCTGGCGCAACGGTCGATGACGCGCTGCAGGGCTTGTGTCTGCACCTGGGTGGAGTCGGTCGACACGCCGTAGTCGGTCACCACGTAACGACGCCCCAACTGGTTGAGGTCGACCTGTGTGGTGTCGGCGAACCAAGGGTCCATGGGCGTTCCGTCGGGCCACAGGGCTTTCTTCTTGGCAGCCGACAGGCTGAGTGTGGCGATGAGCGCCAGGCAGAGTGTGAGGAGTCTTCGCATGCTATTGGGTTTTCGGAACGGCCGGTTTTGAGCCGGGTAGATTGGGTTTCTATGGTGCAAAGGTACACTCTTTCTCCTTAATATGTATAGAACAATTTGATATTCTGCCTTTAATTTTTGACCTTCCTATGACCGTAAGCCGTTGCGACCCGACTTATGCGTATCCTGGAAGGCACTAATGCGTATGCTTTTTCCAAGCAAATAATGACAAACAAACGGCAAGGCAGTACATGCGTTTGTTTGCGTTGGGAGAAAAGTTTCGGTGCAACGATGCCATTCGTGGTGCGTTGTTGCAACAGGGGTGATAGGGAAAATGTGTTCGTTGGCCAACGGGAAGGTGTTGGCCAACGAACACATCATTATCAGTTGGCTGGCATGGCGGCGCGCAGACCTGTGAGGCCGCGACGGATGAGATCCTTGGTGCCACTGCCGTCGTTCACATAGTCTCTCACCATTTCGGCATAACCCATGGCGTCTTTCAGGCGCTGGGTGGGCGCGGCGATGGCGCGTGCCGCCTGCAACGCCTCGAGAAGTTCCTTGAGGTCGGCAGGTTCGGCGAGGTTGCCGGGGCGCATCATGCTGAGGGCGGCGTTGAGCTCACTCGCCACCACGGCGCCATTGCCCTTGTGGTTGGCCACAAACGCCTTGGCGGCCTCATAGCGCGAGCGCATCTCGTCGATGCCATTCTTGGCCCAGGGCGCAAACTCAGGAACCTTCTTCTCCATGGCGTCCCACGCCTGCTGCTCAGCCAAGCGCTGCTCAGCCACACGCAACAGTTCGGTGAGCGTGGTGGTGTCGACATACGCCGTGTCCTCGATGGCGCCGTCGATGCGGAAGTAATGGGTGATATGGCGGTCGGCATCATAGTCGGGCACAAACGACAGGCGGTCGGCGTCGGCCTCACTGCTCAGTGTGGCCTCGTCCCATGAGCGCACATCCTTGGCGGCCATGACGAGCGGGCCGTTCATGAAGGCTGCCGCCCACATGGGCTTATACGACTGTTTGCGCGTGATGTCCATCTTGTCGGGGGTGAAGTCGAGATGGCGTGTGAAGGGCATGTTGACCACCACACTGTCGCCCTTCTGCCAACGGCGTGCGTCGATGGTGACGTAAGAGCCCGGCTGGTAATGGTCGGCCAGTTCCTTGCCGTTCACCTGAACGGAGAAGCCGGTGGTGGCCCAATAGGGCACACGCAACTTCATGGTGAACGTCTTCTTGCCCTTCTCCACACGGATGACGGAGCGCTGGGCGGGGAACGTGCAGTCCTGGCGCAGCGTCAGGCCCTGCCATGTGGCGCGTGTGGGCAGGTAGAGCGCCACCCAGAGGGTGTCGGCGGCGGTGAAATAAGCCGCCTCCTGGTATTTCACGTGGTTCTCGGCGCCCGTTCCGCCGCAGCAGGTGGCTTGCGGAGTCTCGTTGCCCCACGGCTTGCTGGCGTTGAGGCCCACGGCATATTGGTAGAGCACGGCATACTCGCGGGGGTTCACTGAGCCCACCAACTGGTTGTAGAGCACGCGCTCATAATAGTCCATATAGCGCGCATCGTTGGGATGGTAGGCGTTGAGGTCCTTGGTAAGCTTGGCCAAATTGTACGCGCAGCACGTCTCATTGATGTCGGGTCCGGCGGGGTTGGTGGCCATGCTCACCATCTGCTTGTAAGGCTGACGGAACATCTCGCCATTGCCCACGCCACCCATGGCGTAGCGGTAACGGCCCTGCACCAGGTCCCAGAAGTTGTCGGCGATGTGCCAGTAGTAAGGGTTGGCGTTGGAACGATAGGAGCGCAGCGCACCCACAATCATGGGGATGTGCTGGTTGGCGTGGCGGTCGCGGATGGCGTCGATGCCGCGCGACAACGGCTTGTAGAAGGCCGGTGAGTCGAAGAAGTTGGCGGCCTCGATGAGATGCGCCTTCTCCGTCTTGTCGGCAACCATCTCCGACAGGCGGGCGAGCGACTCCTGCATGCCTCCCACCTCACCGGCGATGTACATGTTCCACATCTCATAGCGGTTGCCCGGCTTGGCGCGGCGCTCAGCCTGTGTGCCGTCGGTCTTCACGTAGGTGCGGTAATGCAGTCGGTTCCACACCCAGAGGCCCATGTCCTTGGCAATGACGAGCGCCTTGGCGGCGAGCTTCTTGTCGTCCACGAGGTTGGCGATGTCGATAAGTCCGGCCAGTTGCTTATGCACGGTGTAGTAAGGGGCCCACACGCCCTCTTCGTTGTTGTAGGGCGCATAGCGCTCAATGAGGGCGCAGTGTTGGGCGGGAATGGCGTTGATGTACCCGTAGCCGTAGTGGGCGCAGTCGGTCTTGTAACGATCGAAATCCTTCCATGTGCCGCCCAACTGTCGGAGCTCGCTCTCGGGCGCCAGGTCGCGGGCCTCGCGGTAACGGCCCAGCTGCTTGTCGTAAACAAACGTCATCTCCTGGCATTGGCGCATCTGGTCGACCACATACTGTATGTTCTTCTTGAGTTGCTGACGCTTTGCCTTGTCCGTGCAACTGGCGTAGGCCATGGCCATGGCCGAAAGGTAATGGCCCGTTCCGTGGCCCTTGAGCTTCGTGGTGGGCGAGTCCCATCCGTCGCTCACGGGATAGCCGTCGGTGGGCAGCCCGTAGGTGTCGCGGTAGTTGTAAACCTGTTGGCGCGGGTCGAGCGTGAGCAGGTGGTCGATGTCGAGGTCTCGGTTGTGCGTCAGGCGGTTGTCGCCAATGAGCTGCACGCTCCCCAGGGGCAGCGGCTCAGCCACGGGCTTGGGCTGCGGAACAGGAGCCTCGGTGGCCACCACGCTCACATGGGCCGAGATGGGGAACCCGGCGGCCGTCTTGTTGTCGCCGATGATGTAACCCTGCACATCATAGGATGAGCCGGCAGGATACTTGTTGGCGTCGGCAGCCGCCTTCTCGGTCTCGAGTGCGGCGTTCATCCATTTCACCTGTCGGTATTCGCCGTGTCCATCAGCGTAGGTCACCCAGAGACGGTAGGGCAGCATGGGCACCTTTCCGACAGTGGTAGTGACTGCCACGGGAGTAACGGTCTTGATCTTTGCCCGCTGGGCGGTCGCTGTGAGCGAAGCCATGAGGCAAAAGGCTATCAGAGTTTTCTTGTTCATAAAGATGAAATATGGTAGAATAAATTTGTCTTAGCAGCGTCCACATTCGGCACAAACCGATGCAAACCGTTGATGCAAAGGTAAGCTTATTTGTTCAATAATAACACGCCATACACTATATTTGGACTGCTTTTTATATGATTTGGACGGTATTGTCATTGAGCAGGGTGTTCATCAAGCCTATGAACCAATAAGCCCATTAGGCTTTGGAACCTAATGGGCTCATGCGGTATGATGGTATTGGCTTAGCCGTTTCGCTTCACGCGGCTTACTCTATTACTTCACGCTCCACTCGAACACGCCGGCTGAGAGGCGCTCGTTGATCTTCACCTCGAGCTTCAGGGCGGTGGTCTTCACCGGCTTGAAGTTGACGGTGCAGGCGGCACCCTTCTCCACCGGATAAGCGTCGGCGTCCTCCACGGGCTGCCACTGGCCTTGCGTATCCTTGTAGTAGAGCTTCCAACTGTCGGGCACAGAGCAACCGCCCCAAGGCTGGTCGTCGAACCAATACACCGTTGAGCTCTGCACGGTGGCAGCCTCAGGGAAGGTGTAGCTGATCCACTCGGTGGTGTTGTTCTTGGGCCACCAGTGGGTGTAAGGAATCGAACGGTCTGTGGCGTCCTTCGGAACCAGGCGGTCGTTGATGCTCTGCAGCGACGGCAAACGCATGGACGACTCGATCTTGCTCTGGCTGGCGAGCGTGGCGGGCTGCGAGGGATTGGTGGCCTTCAGGTCTTGGGCGAGCCACACCTTCATGTCGCCGCCGCCACGGTGAGCCCATGCGTAATAGGGGATGAGGGTCAGCGTAACGTCCTTGGTGGTGAGTTTGCCGGCCTTGTCGAACGCCAGGGTCTGTGCGTCGGTGGTCAGTGTGGTGAGCGTCTGTCCACGCCAGTCGACGAGCTTGGCCTTGCTTGCCTCAGGGATGAAGGCGTCGAGGGTCTTCGTTCCGAGCTTGAACGACGGATTCTGGTTGACCAGCACCTCCTTGATGTCGAAGTTGTTGTCGGGCCACTCGGCACAGTACACCAGCGGGCCACGCTCCACCTCGATCATGCCACGGTCGGCCTCCACCTTGTTGTTGGCGCGTACGGTGCGCGGCTCCATGTCGAAGTGCACCTGCACCTTGTCGCCCTTCTTCCACTTGCGGCTGATGGTGTAGTAGCCATCGGCAGTAACCTTGCCCTCAACAGCCTTGCCATTGACGAGCACCTTGTAGCCCAGGCGCTTGGTGTCGGAGTAAGAATAGAGGTTTGAAGGCACCGGCTGGTTCTTCAACCAACCCGGAACGCGGATCTTCATGCCGAAGGCGCCTCCGCCCTTCACCACCGACACGGTGATGTCGCCATTGTAAGGATAAGCCGTTTGCTGGCTTACGGTGACGCTCTTGCCACCCACCTTCATTGTGGCGGTGTTGGCCAGGAAGAGGTTTACGTAAAGATTGTTGTCCTTAACGGCATAAACATAGCCTGGCAGAGAAGGAATAAAGCGGCAAATATTGCTGGGGCAGCAAGCACAACCGAACCAAGGCTGGCGCTGGTGCTGGCCCATCGACTCCAGCGGGTTGGGGTAGAAAAAGCCACCACCGTCGAGGCTCACACCACTGATAAGGCCGTTATAGAGAGAGCGCTCGAGCACATCGTAGTACTTACTCTCGCCATGGAGCAAGAACAAACGATAGTTGACGTAGACATTGCCGATAGCGGCGCAAGTCTCACAGTAGGCGCTCATGTTGGGCAGGTAATAGTTGGGACCGAAGGCCTCGCCCGATGCCGTAGCACCGATACCGCCCGTGATATACAGCTTCTTGGTGACGATGTTGTCCCAGATGCGGTCGATGGCGTGGATATAGGCCGAATCGCCTGTGAGGGCGGCCACATCAGCCATGCCGGCATACATGTAGGCGGCACGCACGGCGTGGCCCACGGCCTCGTCTTGCTCCACCACAGGTTTGTGGCTCTGCGAGTATTCCTGCTTGATGGAAGTCTTTCCGCGATAGTCGAGGAAGAACTTGGCCTCGTCTAAGTATTTCTTGTTGCCTGTGGCGAGGTAGAGACGGCAGAGCGCCATCTCGGCAATCTGGTGGCCCGGCACCACACAAGCCTGCCCCTTTCCAGGTCCTACCTCCTTTACCACGCAGTCGGCGTAGCGGCAGGCGATGTCGAGGAACTTGCGGCTTCCTGTGGCCTGCCAGTGGGCCACGGCGCCTTCCACCATGTGTCCGAGGTTGTAGAGCTCATGGCTGAGGTCCTCCTCCTTCGACCAGCGGGTCTTTCCGGCCCATGAGTGAGGGTGGGTGTAGTTCTGCGTGCGAGCCGTGTAGAGGTATCCATCGGGCTCCTGCGCCAGTGCGATGATGTTGAGCACCGAGTCGATGTAGCCCTTGAGCTTGTTGTCGGGGAACGTCTGGAGGATGTAGCTGGCACCCTCGATGGTCTTGTACGGGTCGGTGTCGTCGAACGAATAGGGCATCACCTTGTTCACATCGACATTGTTGGCGTGGGTCTTCATGTTTTGCGCGGCACGCTCAAAGTTCTTGTAGCGTCCCTCGCTCTCACACTTTGAGAAAGCGAGCGGAATGGTAATCTTACGACTTGCCTCAAGGCGCTGTCCCCAGAAGCTCTGGGCAGGCACCTTCACCTGTGTGAAAGGCACGGGCGTGATGGGATAACCCGCCGCCGCGTTTTTCTTCTGCGCTTGTGCGGGAGCGGCGAGCAGCGTGGCTGCCGCCAGGGTCACGATGATGGAATGTCTCATGATTTGTTTTATGTTTTTATGTTATTGTTGTCGTTACGGATAGTTCTCCACGGCCTGTTACCTTGTGGCCGGTGCGATGACCACTACGAAACCGCCGCCCGATGCCATGTGGATGGTGAGGCTGTCGGCTGCCGACACCTGGCGCGCCTCGAAGCGATGGTCGTTGGCGTTGCGGTCGGCGTTGATGCCGTCGGTGAGCAGTGTGGCCTTGAAGGCTTGTCCGGCGGGCAGGAAATTGAGGTTGATGGTTACGTCGCGCTCATCCCAGTTGGTCAGTCCGCCAATGTAATAGATGTTGCCTTTTTGTCGCAGCGTCACGATGTGGCTACCCATCTGGCCCTCGACGACGGTCGTCTTGTCGAACACGGTGGGCAGACTGGCGAGGAAACTCGTGAACCGCGGCTCACGCTCATAGCTTGTAGGCACATCCGAGAGCATGGTGAGCGGCGAGTCGTACACCACATACTCGGCCGCCTGATGGCAGCGTGTGCCTTGGCTCATGGGCTTGGTGTAGGAGGCGAGCCAATCCTTTCGTGTACCGTTGCGCAAGGCGCCCGGCGTGAAATCGACACTGCCCGACTGCATGCGGATGAAGGGGAACGTCACGTCGTAGAGCGGATGGTTGTTCTTCAGCGAACCCCACTTCACCTCTTCCATGCCAAACACGCTCTCGAAATTGAGCACGTTGGGGTAGGTGCGGTTGAGTCCCGTGGGTGTGTAGATGCCGTGGAGGTCGAGCACGAGGTGATGGCGCGCGCAGGCGTCGGCCAGTCGATCCACCATCTCAAAGGCCGTTTGGTCGTTGCGATCGAGAAAATCGACCTTGAATCCCTTCACGCCCATCTTGGCGTAATGGCTGCAAGCCTCCTCCAGTTGCTCATCAATGACGTTGAACACCGTCCAAAGGATGATGCCCACATGGCGCTTGTTGGCATAGCTGATGAGGCGGGGCAGGTCCACGTCTGCGATGGGATGCATGATGTCGCCCTTGTTGGAGTCGTACCATCCCTCATCGAGGATGATGTATTCGAGCTTGTGCTTCGCTGCGAAGTCTATATAATATAAATAGGTGTTGGTGTTAATTCCGGCGCGAAAATCCACCCCTTCGAGGTTCCAATCGCTCCACCAGTCCCAGCTCACCTTACCCGGCTTGATCCACGACGTGTCGCCGATGCGGTTGGGCTCAGCCAGGGCATACACCATGTTGGCCGTGGGCATGTCGGCATCTTTCTCGCTGATCTGCATGATACGCCAGGGATAGACGCGGGCGCCCTTGGATGTGGCGATGTAATTGGCCGTCTCGGCCACGTAGGTCATGCGTCGCCAAGGATGGTAGTCCATGCGTGTGGGGTAGGGGGCGAAGAGCGCGTTCAATGAGCCCTTTCCGTCGGCCTCGACCCACATGCCCGGATAGGCATGGGCGTCGCTCTCGAGCAGCGTCACCTTGGCCTGTCCACAGTCGACGGTGGCCGGCAGGAACGAGGGCACGGTGCTGAGCGTGTCGAGCGTGGTGTCGTGGTAAATGTTCTGGAATGCCATTTGGAACGGGTTCTTCACGTTGGTCGATGGCGAGAGCCACGCGCGTCGGTTGTTGCCAAACTGGTACTGCGCCGACTCGTTCTTGACAACCGTTTCTCCCGTGCGTGTGGTATAAAAGCGGTAGGCCACACCCTCGTTGGAGGCTACGACGCGCAGTCCGAAGCCCGTGGGTGCGAGCAGGTCGAGCTGGTTGGCCTCAAAGCGGAACTGGCGCTGGCGGTAGAACGGCGCGTCGATGGTATGGCTGGCCTTGGTGCGCTTGGCCTTCACGCCCCGGTCGCCCTGGAGCGCGGCCTGGCCGTCGTTGAGCAAAAGATTGATGTTCGCGCCCTTGAGGAGCGTGTGTCCGTCGAGAGCCACGGTGATTGTGGCGCCCTTATCGAGGTTTACGGTGGCTGAAACGCGCCCTGAAGGCGATTTCACTTGGTAGCTCTTGGCTTGCATGGCGAAAGGCCAAACGGCAGCCACGAGCAGTAGCATTGTTTTCAAAAAATGGCGCATAGGCTTAGTTGGTGATTGCGTTTTAGTAGGCGGTATTTACCCCGCTCTTTTGCAAAGTTACTCATTTTTTGTGCTTTATAAGTGTAAAAAACGTACTAATCTTGTTAAAATAGTACCGATCTATACGATTTTACTATTTTTATAGACGGTTTTGTTAGGAAGTATCAAGGAAAAAGTGTATTTTTGCACCATCAAATTTTATTTGGTTTATTTATTAGGTAGTACGTTGCAAAACATTTAGGTAACCCGCCCGGAAGCGTCCGAGGCGGGTCCTGTTTTTTATATGAGGAGCGAATAGTTTGACATCGGCGAGAAATAAAGCATTTAAAATTTTGAGCGTATCAAGTTATTAGCTATATTTGCAACGGATAAGCCACTCACGGCCCATTGGCGATAAGCTGACGCCCCACACCATGGCGCGCTATCGGCCGTAGAGGCTACGAACCTGGAAAATCACAATTAACTATACCTTAAACAACCCATTAAACAACCGTTACTATGAACAGCGACGAACTTTTGCTCAATGCCAACGAGATGGTGGCTTATTTGCAGAAACCCGCAAGCGAGTTTACCAAGGCCGACATTATTAACTTCATCCGTCACAACGACATCCGAATGGTGAACTTCATGTATCCCGCCGGCGACGGAAAGTTGAAGACCTTGAACTTCGTCATCAATAACCTCAACTATCTTGAGACCATCCTCACCTGTGGTGAGCGCGTCGACGGATCGAGCCTTTTCTCGTTTATCAGTGCTGGCAGCAGCGACCTTTACGTCGTTCCGCGTTTCCGCACCGCATTCATCGACCCGTTTGCCGAGGTTCCCACGATCTGCATGCTGGCCTCGTTCTTCGATAAGGACGGCCGTCCGCTGGAGAGCTCACCCGAGCACACGCTTGCCAAGGCCACTCGCGCCTTCACCGAGGTGACCGGCATGGAGTTCCACACCATGGGCGAGTTGGAGTACTACGTGATGATTCCCGACGATGGCACCTTCCCCGCCGTCGACCAGCGCGGCTACCACGAGTCGTCGCCTTTTGCCAAGACCACAGCCTTCCGCACCAAGTGCATGGACTATATCGCACGCACGGGCGGCCAAATTAAGTATGGCCACTCGGAGGTGGGCAACTTCCAGCAGGACGGATACATATATGAGCAGGGCGAGATTGAGTTCCTGCCCGTCGACGCACAGACCAGCGCCGACCAACTGATGATTGCCAAGTGGGTGATTCGCAACGTGGCCGCCGAGATGGGCCTGAACGTTACGTTCGCTCCGAAGATCACCACCGGCAAGGCCGGATCGGGTCTCCACATCCACATGCGCATCATGAAGGACGGCAAGAACATGATGATCCGCGACGGTCGCCTGAGCCCCGAGGCTTGCACCATGATTGCCGGAATGATGGACGTGGCTCCCGCCATCACCGCCTTCGGCAACAAGACCCCCACCTCTTACTTCCGTTTGGTTCCTCACCAGGAGGCTCCCACCAACGTGTGTTGGGGCGACTGCAACCGCTCAGTGCTCGTCAGAGTGCCGCTGGGCTGGACCTCCAACAGGGACATGTGCAGCATGGCCAACCCGCTCGAGGCCGAGAAACACTTCGACACCTCGCTCAAGCAGACCGTGGAGATGCGTTCTCCCGACGGCTCAGCCGACATCTATCAGCTCATCGCTGGCCTGTGTGTGGCATGCCGCCACGGCTTTGAGATGCCCGACGCCCTGCAGGTGGCCGAGAAGACTTACGTGAACTATAATATCCACGACGCCGAGAACGCCGACCGCGTGGGCGCCCTGGCTCAGTTGCCCGACAGCTGCGAGGCATCGGCCGACTGCCTGGAGAAGCAGCGTGCGGTGTTTGAGCAGCACGGTGTGTTCAGTCCGGCCATGATCGACGGCATAGAGGCCCAGCTCCGTGGCTTCGCCGACCGCACCCTTCGCAGCGACATCGCTGGCAACGACCAGGAGATGGAGAAGCTCGTGAAGACGTTCTTCCATTGCGGATAACCCCTATTCCCCCAGCGCTCATGCATGGCGTCGCAACGTTTTTTGGCGACGCCGTGCCCGTGAGCATCCATGCCCTCCAAGTGCTTATCGTGAGGGCATGCCCCATCAAGCGGCTGTTTTGCAGCCGCTTTTTTTAGGGTCCATTCATAATCCCCAATCAGTCATTAGACCGAAATTGGTGGGTTGTTAGGATCTAATGACCGATTGGGGGATAAATGGTTAGTGAACCGCCACGCGCTTGTTGGCGAACCCACAATGCGAAAACTATCCAACCGCAAGGCGTAATGTGGGGCTTTTAATGCTTAAAATATTTAAACATTCGTGTCAAACAGGCATGAATGTTGTGCCAACCTTGTCAAAACGCGCCATCCTTGCACCGTCGTGCCTTTGGCATGCATATTGCATGATGATGGGTGAAAACCAAAGCCGAGAGGCTCGGGAGGCGAGAGGCCAAAACTATTAACAATTGGGACTTCAACCACCCCTCCAGTTTCGAGGCCGCAGTTGGGGCTCGCATTTGCAAGAAGCCGGTGAGGCGACGAGCAGAGAGGCGACCCAAACAAACGATAAACAACGAACAAACAGAAATCCCGACCGACTCGAAAGACGAAGAGAGGACGAGAAAAACAAAATTGGAGGTAAAACATTATGTTATTAGCTCGTAGAAACAACAACAGTGTATCTAATTGGTTGAACAGTTGGTTTGATGACAGCGTATTCGATACCGACTTGATGCCGCGCATGAACGCCACCGCACCTGCTGTTAATGTGAAGGAGAGCGCCACAGGTTACACCATGGAAGTGGCAGCCCCGGGCTTGAAGAAGGACATGGTTAAGATGAACATCGACAAGGATGGTTATCTGAATGTGTCCATCGAGCACAAGGACGAGCGTAAGGAGGAGAAGAAGGACGAGCACTACTTGCGTCGCGAGTTCTCTTATTCTAATTACTCACAGAGTTACGCTCTCCCTGAGGACGCCAACCAGGAGAAGGTTACCGCTGAGGTGAAGAACGGTGTGCTGACCATCGAGATTCCTAAGATGGCCAAGGAAGAGAAGAAGGAAAACGTGAAGAGCATAGAAGTTAAGTAATACAAAAGGCATGAGCCTAACAAGAAAAGGGCAAGCTCCCACTGAGGGGGCTTGCCCTTTTTGCGTCATTTCAGCACCACGGTCTTGTGGTTTATAATGTTGACACCTCGCTGCGGATGTTGCAACTGTTGGCCTGCGAGGTTATAAGTAGAATTGAAGGCGTGGTTGGCTTTGTTCCCGATAGTAGTTCCGGCAATGCCTGTGGCCCATCCCTTTGCGGGAATCTCAGCCTGATAGCTGATGTCGGAAACGACCGTCTCGCCCGTAGTGTTGGTCAGTCCGAAGTTGGTGATAAACGTCTCCGTGGTGGCCAAGGGCACGGGATCGAGGTATGCCATGTGCTGCGTCATGTCCCACACCACCGTTTGTAGTCCATTGCCTGCGTCGACCACCTTGACGGGGTTGACAATGTTGATCCATTTGCCTGCATGAAACCACATCTGGTGAGCTGAGGTTGCGGTAGACAGATGGCTTCCCGTGACACATAGGTAGGGATGCTCGGCAGGGATGTAGTAGCATCCCGAGTGCACCTTTGCCAGTTGCAAGGCCGTGTTTTGCGCTCCCGTCGCTTTCACCTTGATGGTGTTGGCCTGCATGTCATAGCTGATGTTAGCTTGCTTCACACGTGCCTCGTCGCCCGACACCCAGTCGGAGGCGTGGAAGGCGTAGGGCACCCCTTCCACCTTCACAGGCTTTGCCACGAGCAGGCGCAGGTAGTAGAGTCCTGGGCACATGGTGCCGTTTTCGGCAGGCTCGATGCGGAACACGAAGCGTCGTTTCAGCTTACCGTTGGTTCCATACGCTACCTGTCGTGGCAATCGATATTCGTCGTTGTAGAAGCCTTTCGGGTCTTTGTTGGCCACATTCGACGGAATAGTAACGTTCGCCACCTCCGTTCCGTCCACGCTCACCTTGGCCTTTCGCCCCTTGTCGGCCACGGTGAAGCGGCACATCACCGTCAGGGCGTCGCCACTTTGGGCCAACTCGTTATAGCGTTCCTCGGGAATGGTCAGCGTGTATTCCACATATCCTTCGTTGCCCTGTCCGCAGTCGCGGTAGAACTCACCGTTGTACGACCCTTTGGTGGAGTTGGCCGAGTAGTTGGCGTCGTGTCCGGCCTCACTCTGTTGCTCGCCTGTTCCCACATAATCGAGCGTTCGCTTTTGCAGTTCGGCGGCCAGTTGCTCCTCCGCTGCGAGGTCGCTCTTGGCGAAATCGGCCACACTCTGCTGGTACCAATACACACAATAGCGCGAGTGGTGTAGGCTGAAGAAAGGCTCCATGGTAATCGATGGCACGGTGTTGAACATCGATCGCGAGGCGTTTTCCACACCCTGCGGACCGCGAATGGCGAACATCAGTCGGGCTGTGTCGATTTTCTGTACCATGCCGAGCACTTGTGAGCGGTCGCAGAGAAGCAGGGGCGAGGTGGTGAGCTGCAGGGGCGTGGCCACCGATCCTGGTGCGTGGTCCATGCGTCCTTCACCCGCATATTCGCCTTGAAGCACCTCATAGGCCAGGCCTGTGGTGTCGGCCTCGGCCTGGGTGCGCGCTGTGGTGCGACCCGCCAGCAGGATGGGCCCATACTTGAACGCCACATACTGTGGCAGGTTGGGGCAGGGCTCCATGCGCAAGGTCATGGGCAGATCCACGTTCAGCGTGTCGCCTTTCTTCCATGAGCGGTCGTAGCAGGTGTAAGTGGCCTTCCCGTCGGCGCTGGCCCATGCTGGCTGGCGCACGGCGATGACAAACTTTCCGGGACGTGTGACGGTCAGTCGTGTTTTTGGCTCATAGGGGAATCTTGTTTCCTGCAGTATGCCATACTTGTCGTTGTGTAGCTCCGAGGCGATGAAGATGTTCACAAAGAGCGTGTCGCTGCCCACGGTCGAATGGGTGTAGATGAAGTGCCCATACTTGGCGTGGTTCTCCATGCCCGTTCCCACGCAGCACCACATGCCTTGGTTCACCTGCGAATATACTCGGTATGCCTGTGGGCGCAGTGTGGTGAAGTAAACATATCCGCCTGTTGTTGGATCTTGTGTGGCCAGGATGTGGTTGTAAAGTGTGTTTTCGTAGAAGTCGGCGTAGCGTGCGTCGTGAGTGTCGTCGAATAGGTCTTCCGAGAGTTTGAGCATGTTGTTGGAGTTGCATGTCTCGGGTCCGTTGAGGTTCGCTATGTATCGACCCGCTTCTGTGGCGGGCAAGAAGTGCTCGTCCACACTGTTTCCGCCGATGCAAACCGTTCGGTTTTGTGCCACATCGGTCCAGAAGTTGTGTACTGCCGATTCATAATTGGCCGGTTCGGCTCCTCTTGTTAATTGGCAGATACGCTCAAATCCGATGTATTTGGGCACCTGGGTGTTGGCGTGTTTGTTGTTGAGGAATGTTGTGTTGTAGTTTGCCATGCCGTTTATCATCTGTTGATGACAGTACTTCTTGGCGCCCTCCAGATACTTGTCGTCGCCAAACAGGGCATAGGCGTCGGCCAATGTCTCATTTACGCCACCATGCTCACTGTTGAGCAGGTTCTCGATGTTGGTGTAGCGGTTCACCACCTCGATTGTCCAATCGCACAGGCTGCGGAACATCTCTTTGGCCTTGAGGCTTCCAGCGTAGAGATAAGCGTCGCGCAAGCCGGCCAGCACCTTGTGCTGACAGTAGAGCGGAACCCATCCGCCAAACTGTGTGTAGGCTGATGTGTCGCCACGATAGAGTTTACGCCACATGTCGTTGAGCGGTTGTCCGCCAATGAATCCCTTCAAGCCCGTTGCGTCGTTGGCGTAGGCTTCTTGGCAGTCGTGGAGTATGTTGAGGCAGTAATCGAGTCGTTCCTTGAGTTGCTGGCGCACCGCCTGCTCTTCGGTCGACGCTCCCTCGTGGTTGAGTGAGGCGTAGGCTAAGGCCAGCGCCGTAAGGTAATGGCCACCTACATGCCCCTCAAGCGACCAGTTGCTCAGGCCCCAGTTGGTGAACGAAGGGTGCTTGTCGAGCCAGCCTTGGTACTTGCCCGTCTGCTTGTCGAGACCCGCCTGACGAATGAAAGGCGCCATGAGGCGGTCGGCGTCGTAGGCCAACAGGGTGTGGTTGTTCAAGTCGCGCGCCGTCCGAAACGGACTGTCGAGCAGGGTTACCTCACTGAGGTTGAAATGTTGTGGGTAGAGAAGCGCCTGGGCTTGTGCCGCCAGGGTTGTGGCGAAGAGCCAGGCAGCTACAATGATTCTTCGAAATTGCATGGTTGGTAGATGGTTTTTGCAGTAGGTTTGGGTTGAAAAGGAACCCCCATGCCATGTGAGCCACATCCCCATAAGGGGTTGCCCCGCATGGCATGGGGTAATGTCATTGGAAGAACTGTTCGGTTTGGCGTTGCCGCCCGCCGTTACTCGGTGGGCACTACGGGCTTGATGGTTCCGTCGGCGTTGAAGTAGAGGCGGTCGATGCAGGTCTCGCGGTGCACGCCTGGTTGGTGGCGGAGCCAGTCTTTGTTGATGCGATGGTACACGATGTACCACTCATCGGTTCCTGGCACCTGGATGACCGAGTTGTGGGCCGTGCCATAGATTTCGCGCTGCGCATCTTGCTGCAGCACCACCGGCTTGTCGGCCACCTTGATTGGGCCGAGCGGCGAGGTCGATGTGCCGTAGGCCACGTGGTAGTTGGGCGATCCCGTGTCGTCGACCGACCACATGAAATAGTACAGTCCGTTGCGGTAGAACACGTAGGGCGCCTCACGGTAGGCGTAGTCGCGGAGCGATCCACCCTTCGGTGTCATGAGCGTGATGGTCTCCTCCTTGATGCTGGTCATGTCGGCGTTGAGCTCGGCTCCCGCCATCATGCCGTTGCCCCAGTAGAGGTAAGGCTTCTTGCTCACGGGGTCTACAAACACGTCGACGTCGATGAGCTGACCGTGGAATCCCTCCGGCTCCTTGCTGATGAGCGGATGGCCGAGGTCGACAAACGGGCCAGTGGGCGCGTCGGCCACGGCCACACCCATCTGCTTGTGCCCGCCATCCTTGGGCTGCGCGCTGTAGTAGAGGAAGTATTTGTAGCCCTTGGCGGTCATCACCTCCTCGGCAGCGGGTGCCCAGAGGTTGCCGTTGGCCCAGGGTATCTGTCCGTTCTTGGCGTCGAGCACCACACCCTCGCAGCGCCATTCCTTCAGGTCGGCCGACGAGTAGGCGTAGTATTTCCATCCTCCCCAACCCGGCTTTCCGTCGGTGGTGGAGTAGATATAATAGCGCTTGGTCTTGTTGGAATAGAGAAACTCAGGGTCGGCGTGGAACCCATTGAGAATGGGGTTGCCCTGTGCGCTCACACCCTTGGCAGTGGCCGGAATGGGCCTGATGGTTCCGTCGGCGCGGTAAGCCATGGGCTCGATGATGACGCTGCGGCTGTAGCTGGCGCCATCGGGCAGCGCACCGTTGTGGGAGAGGAAGAGCCACTGGTCGCGGAAGTTGACAATGGCCGGATGGGTGGTGTTGCTGTTGCCGGCAATCTCCGAGATGACGCCCATCGGCTTCCACGGGCCCTCCATGCTGTCGGCCATGGCATAGGCTATCTTCTCAGGCCATTCGGATGCGTAGGTGAGGTAATACTTGCCGTTGTACTTATGCACCCAAGGCGCCTCTGTGAACGGATGGTCGGTGCCGAGGTCGATCTGCTTGATGCTTCCCGGCACAATCTCGGTCATGTTGTCCTTCAGTTTGGCGATGTAACACTCGCGGTTGCCCCAGATGAGGTAGGCCGTGCTGTCGTCGTCGATGTAGACCGCCGGGTCGATGCAGGCCCATGAGTGGGTCGATGCGAAGCAGTCGTCGTTGGTGAGCAGCGGCTTGCCCAGTGCGTCCTTGTAGGGACCGGTGATCTTGTCGGCCACGGCCACGCCAATGCCACACCAGTTGGTCGACACGTACCAATAGTATTTGCCTCCGCGCTCCACCACGTGCCCGGCGTAGGCCTGCTTGCTCTTGGCCCACTTAAAGTCGGTTACGTAGAGCGGTGTGGGGTATTGCGTCCAGTGACGGAGGTCGGTAGTGGAGAACACGGCCCACTTCCTCATGACGTAGGTGCCGTGCTGTCCAGGCTCGTCAACGCCCGTGAAGAGCCACAGCGTGTCGTTCTCAACGAGCGCCGCGGGGTCGGCGGTGTGCATGTGGGTGAAGAGGGGGTTGCCCTTGGCCGTGTACTCATGCTCCATGACGTAGCCCCACTGCTTTTGGAGGCGCTCCATCTCGCTGGCCGTGATGGGTATGACGGTGCCGTGGCGGGGGGCGAAATCCTTGCGGAACGACTGCGGCTTCTGCGTGAACGTCTTCAGGTCGCGCGAGGTTTGGTACTCGTAGCGGCCCGAGCCATAGAGGTCGTACATCAGCACATAGCCGCTGCCGTCGTTGAGGGGGAACACGCCCGATCCCTCAACGCCCGTCTTTTGGTTGGCGTAGGCGTCGATAAACTTGAAGTCTTCCTTCCAGGGTCCGGTGAGTTTCTTGGCTGTAGCCATCTGTATGCCGTTCTGTATCTCCTTGCCCTCGGCGTTCTTGATGTTGCCCTTGTAGAACAAGTGGTACACGCCGTTGCGCTCAATGATGTCGTTGTCGATGCTTCCGTATTTGGCAGAGAACAGCACCTTCGGCTCGCTCTCGAAGCCCGTGAAGTTGTTGTTGGCGTAGGCGTAATAGGTGATGAGGCTCTTGCGGCCGTCGCCCGTGCGCTGCAAGGTGAAGTAAACCATGTATTTCTTGGCCTTGCGGTCGTAGATGGTTTGCGGCGCCCACACCCAGTAGGCGTCGGCGAAGTTCTTGTAAGCCTCCTTCAGCACAATCTTGCTATGGCTCCAATGCACCAAGTCGGCCGATCGCATCATCACAATGCCGGGGTTGTCCTTCCATCCGTTCTTCGCGGTGTTCATGTCGGTTGCCACGATGTAATAGTAACCGTCGGCGCCCCGCAGTATATGGGGGTCGCGAATGCCGCCACTGGTGGAGATGGTGTCGCTGCTTACGATGGGGCGGTTGTTGTTGAGCGCATACCAATCCTTGGCGTCCTTGCTGATGGCAAAGCGCAGATGTTCCTGCAGTTTGCCCTCGCCAGTGCCCTCAAAATAGGCAAAGAGGTAACCCGCATACTTGTTTTTCGGTGTGGATGCCGACGCTGGTGCCGCCCAAAATAGCGCTGACAATAGCGTGGCAAGGATGAAACGGTGGTTCATTGTGTAGAGTGTTTTAGGATGTTTTCTGAATGATCGATAGTCTGTTTGCGCTGAAAGGCTCACGCCTTGCGCATCTGCTTTTTGGTGTGTGCGGAGTGGTGGTAGATTATCTAATTGTATTTTGCACACTAATTGATTGCAAAGATAACACCTTTTTATATAACTTCCAAGTGGAAAGGCATAAAAATGAATAAGCGCTTGGAAAAACAACTTGCTGATTTACAAGACAATTTACCCTGCGCCAAGGCCATGGGGCGCGGTAGGCCTGTAGGTGCCGTGGCTTGCTCCGCCCCTGAGCGGAATGTGATGATGTTGGGAATTTTGGTAAAAAAGTGGTGTGGCGATTTCGGTTGAACCAGCGAACAAAAACGCCCTTTTTATGCGATCATGACTTTGAAAATGAGCCACCGCAGTGCGAAAGATGCCCAATCGAGTCAAGGTTGGGCATGTTTCGCACTGCGGTTAGGAAGGTATGGAGCCTCGAAACGGCATGTTCCGCACCGCGAAAGGCCATGTTTCGCAGTGTGGACTGTGACGTGAGAGGAGAAGAATGGGAACTTTAGTTGGTAAGTAGCTGATTGTTAGGTGGTTGCTAAATTGCGTAAGAATCGCGTATTTGCGCCCTGCCGTACGCTTGCCGACGGATAAATGTTAAATCAGGGGGATGTTTGTTGGTTCTTTTCTTATGTCTATAAGTGTTTCGGGGTGTTGTTAACCGCATGGTGCGTAATGCTGCCCCATGCTTGTTTCATCTCCCAAAACGGCGAATGTAGGTAATTGTCGCGATTCATTGCTAATATGTAGATTCCTGCTCTCGGTTGCAACTGACACAAAGTTTCCTTCTTAAAAGGAAAGAAACGGGATGTTATTTCCTTTTAAGAAGGAAAGTTTCTGCTTTGTTTATCCACATCTTATGGCTCTATCTACTTTGCAACAGCCATTTCCAGATAGGTACCACCTCTATCGTATGGCCATCTGTCTCTATCTGCGTCTCGTAGTCGCGGGTAATGATGTAGCCGTGATAGCCAGGAAAGGCTTTCAGGAATTTGATGAGAGCTCCCACTTCTCGCTCGTAGGTAGCCTCGTCATTCAGATTATATGATACCTGAATGGCCAACTGAGCAGATGGAACGCAGAAATCAATCTCTATATTTTTGTTGAAATAATAGAGGAGAGTTTCTTCCGTAGTGTTTCTGAATCTTCTGTTCAGTTCTATTGCCACCATATTCTCCAATAGCTTTGTTTCCCCCTGAAACAGGAACAGGTTGAGTATTCCATTATCGGCAACGTATCTTTTTTGAAGCGTTGCCTGTTCTGTCATAGGTGAAACCAGATTCGGAATCGGGAAGAAGAGATACGCATCTTGCATGTATTCCAAATAATCCTTCAGGGCTGGCAAACTGATGGTGTCTCCTGTAGATTTCACCATGTGTTGCAATCTGGTCAGGGAAGAAGGCTGCATCACGCTATCGGCAAGTTTTTTAGCCAAAAAGCGGAATACCCTTGAATTGCGAATGTTGTTTCTCTCCACGATGTCGCCAATCAGGATCTTCTGATACAGGGCATTGAGGTATTCCCGTTTGTCGGGTTGCTCAAACGATTCTGCTATTCCTCCTTCGTAAAAATAGGAATCAAAATAGTTGGATACAATTGATTTTACCTGCTGGTTATACTCCCAGTTATCACATGGTTCCACTTGGTGATAGATCAGGTATTCTGCAAACGAAAAAGGAAAAATTTCCTTCGGAATGTATCTTCCTCCAAGTGTAGAGTACATTTCCTTGCCCAGCATCTTGGCGTTGCTGCCTGTAATCATCACGCGATATTGGGAATCTGCCAGGCGACGGGCAAATTTCTCCCAGCCTTCCACATTCTGAATTTCATCAAGATAGACGAGGGGATGTTTGCCTGGATATAGTTCCATGTAGGAATCCAGAATGATGCCCAGTTCTTCTGCCTTGAGGGATGACAAGCGCTCATCCTCAAAGTTGATGTAGAGAATATCTTGGGCCGACTGTTCGCCTTTGTTGAGTCTGGTCTGAATATCCTGATACAGCAAGTAGGACTTACCTGCTCGTCTGAGACCTACGAGGACATAATTCGACTTATCGCCGAAAAGGAAATCTCGGTGAACCAGTTTGTAGTTTGGGATGGCTACTTGCTTCTCAATGATGATATTCTTGATGATTTGCTTGTCCATACAGAAATATCTTAAAGTATACTTTGCAAAAATACAAAAATATTACTAACTATACTTCGAGATAATCTCAAAAATGGGTTTGTTTAAGGAATATTAATGGTTCATCCGGTATTTGAAGTGGGCCACCCTCATGCTGTATGCATTATCCTTCATTGCGCGGCATGGGCTATGGCTTAGTCCATGCCGTAGCGCTTCATCTTGTTGTATAAGGTCTTGCGGTCAACGGCCAACAGTTGCGCCGCCTTGCTCTTGTTGCCGCCTGTGGCGCGCAGGGCGGCCTCTATGCGTTGCTGCTCCGTCAGCTCGTCGTGGAGCGCGAGCGGTTCGGTGGGCGTGGAGGGCGCCATGGAGCGCTCGAGGTCCGACAGGCCGATATGCTTGCCCTTGGCCAGCAGTGTGGCGCGTCGCATCACATTGTTCAGCTCGCGCAGGTTGCCCGGCCATGCGTAGGAGGCGATGCGCTCGCTCGCCTTGTCGTCGAGACCTATCACGTCGCGCCCTAAGTCGGCGTTGGCATGCTTGATGAAGAGATCGGCGAAGAGGAAGATGTCGGTGCCGCGATCCTTGAGCTCAGGCATGTAGATGGTAAACTCGTTGATGCGGTGGTAGAGGTCCTCGCGAAACTGTCCGTCGGCCACCAGACTGGCCAAATCGCCATTGGTGGCGCACACCAATCGAATGTCGACGTCTATCTCGTGGGCGCCACCCAGTGGGCGCACCTTGCGCTCCTGCAGGGCGCGCAGCAGTTGCACCTGCACATCATACGACAGGTTGCCCACCTCATCGAGAAACAGCGTGCCGCCGTTGGCCTCCACGAAGGCGCCCGTCTTGTCGGTGGTGGCCCCGGTGAAGGTGCCCTTCACGTATCCGAAAAACTCCGATGCCGCCACCTCCTTGGGAATGGCGCCACAGTCGAGCGCGAAGAACGGCTTGTCGCGGCGCGGACTCAGTTCATGGATGCGGCGCGCCACATACTCCTTGCCCGTGCCGCTGGCGCCCAGGATGAGCACCGACATGGGTGTGGGCGCCACAAGGCCCACATATTCGTAGAGTTGGCGCGACGCCTCGCTCTTGCCTTCTATGTAGCGCGGCACGTCGGCCGTGGGCTCTTGGGCCTTGGCTTCCGGCGCAGGCGTGGCGGGTTGCGGCGTGGGTGCTGGCTCAGGTGTGCTGAGGGCGTCGCGAATCTTCTGCAGCAGGATGTCGGGCTGTACCGGTTTGGCAATATAGTCGCTGGCGCCGGTCTTCATGGCCAGCACCGCATTTTGCACCTCGGCGTAGCTCGTCATCACGATGAACGGTATGCGCAGGTTGTGTTTCCGCATCCATTCGAGCAGAAACAAACCGTCGTGGTCGGGCAGGCGAAGGTCGGAAAGGATGAGGTCGAAGTTGGGCGTGTCGGTCAGTTGGCGCGCGGCGGCGCTGACCGAGCTCACCCGGTCGACATCAAATCCCTTCTTGCGCAACCAGGTTTGCATCATGGTGGCAAAGGTGAGGTCGTCTTCTACGATAAGGATGTGTGGCATGGCGTTATCTGAATCTTGATGGTGCAAAGGTAGCTCAAATGGCCGACATAGAGAAACAAAAGGCGTTTGAATTTGTTAATTGGCTCCTTTTGCCCCATTTTCCGTGCGCTAAAACGCAATGTGTCAGCATATTGGCGTTATCGGTTGACCGTTGGTTGAAAAACAGAGGGTGTTCGTTGAATAAAGTTGGAAGAAACCTTGCAAATGTGTTATCTTTACCAACAAACGCAGACACAAGCGCCACCCAGGCCTTGTCCACACATTCCCCCTGTGGAAAGGCCAAGCGGTGGAGCAAGCCATGGTGGGGCTGGCGTCGGGAAGCAGTTGCACCCACACGAGCGGATCGTCGCCGACCACCGTCACGGCAAGGCTCACAGGCTCGCAAGGCGGATGGCACCGACAAGCCCCGTACAAGATAGATCACCCTATCAGAACAAACAGAACTCTTATAAACATCATAAATATCCAAGCAGTGCTACCCATAATTAGTAATCCCCCACTAATTTAGCGATCAATAAAAAACAGACTGCTTTTCATAGAATCGATAGGGAAAAACCCGGCAGCGGGCGTTGTGAGAACGTCGGAAGCCAATGGGTTTTTCCCATTTTCAATCCAATGGCTGTGAACCCGTCCATACGAATGGGCATGAGCCCAACCCTCGAAAGAACCTGCAACGTATATATACTAAAGTGAAATCCTTAAACGTTAATAGTAGAGTGAAACTCATTAACTCCATCCTCAACGGGCAGAAGAAGACCGAGCTCCTTGTCTATGCCGCCCTGTGGACGCTATTGTTCATAGCGCCCTTACTGTCGATGTATGCGCAAAATGCGGTCTTGCACCAGTCAACCTACGACTGGTTTGGCGTGTGTATGTCGTGGCGGGTGTTGTCGATGTTTGCTGTTTACTTCGTCATCCACAACTTCCTGATAGCGCCCCTGCTTGTCTACGGTGGGCGCAAATGGCTTTACGGCGTCATCGTGGTGGTGGGATTGGCGGGCTTCGAGTTGTATCTCTGCTCCACACGCCCCATCCATCCCTTCCAGCCCGGTGCGGAACGGCACATGGACGAGGAGCGTCGGGGATGGCCCGACAAGGTGGGAGCCATCGAGAAAGGCCATCCTATGGAAGGCCCCCAGTATCCGCGGCGCCCCATGCGCGGTCCCCATCCGCGTCGCTTGGGACGCCCGTTTATCTTCGGTGAACGCGAAACGGTGAGCTTTATCGTCATGGTGCTGCTCTTGGGATTGAACATCACCACGAAGTATTTCTACCGATCGGCAGGTGTTCGTAAGCGCATGAAGGCGCTCGAAAGCGAAAACCTGCAACAGCAGTTGGAGTATCTGAAGTATCAGGTGAGTCCCCATTTCTTCATGAACACGCTCAACAACATACATGCCTTGGTCGACATCGACCCCGAAGAGGCCAAGCATACCATTGAGGTGCTGTCGCAACTGATGCGCTATCTGCTTTACGAGGGCGACAAATCGCTGGTGCCTATGCAGCGCGAGGTCGACTTCATCGGCCACTATGTGGACCTGATGCGCATTCGCTATGCCAACGATGTGCAAATCGATGTGGACCTGCCACGCCAGTTGCCAAAGGTGATGATTTCGCCATTGCTGCTCATCACCTTTGTGGAAAACGCCTTCAAGCATGGTGTCAGCTATGAGCACCCGTCGTTTATCGAGGTGAAGGTGGAACCCTCCGACGACGGAGGTGTCTGCTTCAGTTGTCGCAACAGCATGAAATCAACGGTAGACGACAAACCCGGTGGGGTGGGGCTGCGCAACGCCATCACACCAACAAGCGTACTCGCAGGATGATCCGTCGACAGTTGGAT
>NZ_JAHKBE010000032.1 GCF_018789675.1 Hallella faecis | reverse complement strand
CGAGGCCATAGGCGAAGCCGCTCGCCACCTGCGTGAGCTCGTCGGCAGCCCTTCGGCAGAAACTCGGCGAAGGTGGGACAGCCCGTTTAGCTCACGAGTAGGCTTCATGGTTTCATGTTTTATTAATGTGGTTC
This sequence comes from Hallella faecis, assembly GCF_018789675.1. Taxonomy (GTDB): domain Bacteria; phylum Bacteroidota; class Bacteroidia; order Bacteroidales; family Bacteroidaceae; genus Prevotella; species Prevotella faecis. Next base: position 35,860 of record NZ_JAHKBE010000032.1, on the reverse strand, counting down.
AAACATGCGCAGGATGGGCTTATGGAAAACAGAACCGATGAAATGGGGGCTTTTGTGAGGTCGGTGGTGCAAATATGTCCATTTGGGTGGAACAAATCGTTCGTTTCATGGAACGATTGTTGCAATGAAACATAATTCTACCTTTATGAACGATTTGTTGCAGACAAGAATGGTCATTTAGTGTATCTTTGCAATCGAAAACAAACGAAACGAATATAAGGGGCATGGATATCCTGCATAGATGCAAGGAGCCGTGCCGACAAACTCCTTTACGAAGAGGGTTTGGTAAAACAGGATAGATGATAAGTTTTTAGGTTAATGATAATAATTAGGTTATTAGTTTGATTTAGGTAATTAGAATTTGGTAGGCTATTAGTTGGATTTGGTAAACTAAGGTTGATTTAGGTAATGATAGTTTCAATAAGGTACATATAGTTTTCTTGTGAAAGAAGTTTGTACGTCAGGATTAAGAATTTTCAATAGGGATTAGTTTCTTAAGGTAAAAAGATCGTTTCTGGATAGCATTTTCTCAATCTCCATTATTTTATTCACCATTCTCCATTCCCCAATACCACATTGAGCCCAAATCGGCCATTAGATTTCAATTCTCGTTACTGTTCAAGAAACCTTCCACACCAGAGAAACAGGCGACAGGCAAGGCGACACGAGGAAGTCCCAAGTATTTAAGAATGTTAAATAGCGCGGCAAATGCATTAAAAAAAGAAACGACCCGTCGCCTTTCCAAATATTCTTGCTATCTTTGAACAATCATTGATTATGGCATGAAAACGAAAGCAAAGACCTACATATTATTATTTATAATCACCTTGGCACCTTTTGCGGCTATGGCCCAGAAAATATCGTTGGGCTCTTGCACCATCGAGGAGCAAGGCGTGAAGGGCGTGTACAAAGGCGAGATGGCGTCTGGCAAACCTTATGGAAAGGGAAGCGCCCTCTACGAAAACGGCAACAACTATGAAGGGCAGTTTGTGAAGGGCAAGCGCCATGGCTACGGCACCTTCACCTTCGCCGATGGTGAGAAATATGAAGGCGAGTGGGTGCTGGGCCAGCAGAACGGGCGAGGCACCTATTATTTCAGCAACAACAACAAGTATGTGGGCCTTTGGTACCGCGACTACCAAGAGGGGCATGGAGTGATGTATTATTTCAACGGCGACAAGTACGACGGCAACTGGTACCACGACATGCGCCACGGAAAAGGCAAGTACACCTACGCCAACGGCGCCTTCTACACAGGCCAATGGAAGAACGACAAGAAGGAGGGCAAAGGCTTCTTCGACTGGGGCGACGGCACCACCTATGAGGGCGAGTGGGCCAACAACCAGCGGTGTGGCTATGGCGTGAACCGATATGCCGACGGCGATGTTTACAAAGGCCAATGGAAAGACGATATTCAGCAGGGCCGTGGCATCTACGATTTCCAGAATGGCGACCGCTACGAAGGCGACTACGACCAAGGAGAGCGTACGGGCGAAGGCATATTCAAGTATGCCAACGGCGACCGCTACACAGGCCACTTCAGCGACGGCGAGCGCGAGGGACATGGCTCGTTTGTCTGGGCCAATGGCGACCGCTACGAGGGCCTGTGGAAAGACGACCTGCTCAACGGTCATGGAAAGCTGACAAAGAAAAACGGCGACGTCTTCGAGTGCGACTTCGTGAATGGCAAAATCGATGGGCAGGTCATCATACACTACGCCAACGGAACCCGTTTCAAGGGCACATACAAGAATGGCCAACGCAACGGAAAGGCCATCGAGGAGACCAAGGACGGAAAGCGCTTCGAGGGATCGTATGTGAACGACAGGCGCGACGGCAAGTTTGTGGAGAAAGACCGCAACGGAACCATCCTCTTCACCGGCCATTATGAGAACGGCCGTCGCTTCAACGACCAATAAGGCAAGCAAGAACGCAATCATTTTAAAATACCAACTATGATTATTGACACACTTGACAATCTGGCTCGTTACGAGTCGCTCTATCCGCTCATAGCGGAGGTGGTGGCCTTCATGAAAAACCACGACCTGGAGAGTCTCGAAGCCGGAATGCATCCCATCAAGGGAGAGGTTGCTTATGTAAACATCCAGATGGCCAAAGGCAAGACGGAGAACGAGGCGGCCATCGAGTATCACCGCAAGATGATCGATATCCAGCTGCCCCTGGAGACCGACGAGCGCTACGGCTACACGCCATTGGCCGACCTGCCAGAAGCCCACTTCGATGAGAAGAACGATTTTGCCCTGTTGCCCGGCGTGCGCCCACAAACCATTTTCAACGTCAAGAAAGGGCAGTTTGTGCTTTTCACACCCCAAGACGGCCATGCGCCTTGCATCGCCGACAAAGAGCAGTTCAAGAAAGCCATATTCAAAATAAAAGCTTAAACATCATATCTATATCAAACTATGACAGCAAAGAAATTATCGGTCAAAGCGACGCCTAAGCACATTGGCATCGTGGCCAGCGACCCTTACCTCGAACCTTATGAGGCCGCCATCCGTGGTCGACACGAGCACGCATTGTGGAAAATAGGCCAGCTTACACGAAACGGCAGGCAAACCCTTTCCGATTTCGCCAATGGCTACAAATATTTTGGCCTGCACAAAGTGCCGCGTGGAGGATGGGTCTTCCGTGAGTGGGCCCCAACGGCCACCGACATCTACTTGGTGGGCGACTTCAACAACTGGACCGAGGACGAGAAATACCGTTGCAAGCGCATAGAGGGAACAGGCAACTGGGAGCTCAAGCTTCCCGCCAAGGCCATGAAGCACGGGCAGCTTTACAAGATGCACGTGAAATGGGACGGTGGCGAAGGAGAGCGCATCCCCGCATGGTGCCAGCGCGTGGTGCAAGACGAGGTCACCAAGATCTTCTCAGCGCAGGTGTGGGCACCGAAAACTCCCTACCAGTGGAAAAAGAAAAACTTCAAGGCCAACACCAACCCCCTGCTCATCTACGAGTGCCATGTGGGAATGGGGCAGGATGCCGAGAAGGTGGGAACCTACACCGAGTTTAAGGACAACGTGTTGCCACGCGTGGCCAAGGACGGCTACAACTGCATACAGGTCATGGCCATTCAGGAGCACCCCTACTATGGAAGCTTCGGCTACCACGTCAGCTCGTTCTTCGCGCCATCAAGCAGGTTCGGAACACCCGAGGAGCTGAAGGCGCTCATCGACGCAGCCCACCAGATGGGAATATCCGTGGTGATGGATATCGTCCACTCGCACGCCGTGAAGAACGAGGTGGAAGGCCTGGGCAACCTGGCCGGCGACCCCAACCAGTATTTCTATCCCGGCGACCGACACGAGCATCCGGCATGGGACAGCCTCTGCTTCGATTATGGCAAGGACGACGTTATCCATTTCTTGCTCAGCAACTGCAAGTATTGGTTGGAGGAGTTCCATTTCGACGGATTCCGATTCGACGGAGTGACCTCCATGCTCTATTACAGCCACGGACTGGGCGAGGCGTTCACCAATTATGGCGACTACTTCAATGGTCATGAGGACGACAACGCCATCTGCTACCTGACGCTGGCCAACAAGCTCATCCATGAGGTGAACCCCAAGGCCATCACCATCGCCGAGGAGGTGAGCGGCATGCCCGGGTTGGCCGCCAAGTTTGAGGATGGCGGCTACGGCTTCAATTACCGCATGGCCATGAACATCCCCGACTATTGGATCAAGACCATCAAGGAGCGCAGGGACGAGGATTGGAAGCCCAGCAGCATCTTCTGGGAGGTGAAGAACCGACGCGCAGACGAGCAGACCATCTCTTATTGCGAAAGCCACGACCAGGCGCTCGTGGGCGACAAGACCATCATCTTCCGACTCATCGACGCCGACATGTATTGGCACTTCAAGCAAGGCGACGAGAACGACATGGTGCATCGCGGAATAGCCCTGCACAAGATGATCCGTCTCGTCACGCTCGGAACCATCAACGGCGGATACCTCAACTTCATGGGCAACGAGTTTGGACATCCCGAGTGGATCGACTTCCCACGTGAGGGCAACGGATGGAGCTACAAATATGCGCGTCGCCAATGGAACTTGGTCGACAACCCCGAGCTCGACTACCATTTCCTGGGCGATTTCGACCGAAAGATGATCGAGGTGGTGAAAGGTGAGAAAAACTTCATCAAGACCCCCGTGCAGGAAATATGGCACAACGATGGCGACCAAGTGTTGGCCTTCATGCGTGGCGACCTGGTGTTTGTGTTCAACTTCTCGCCCACACGTTCCTTCACCGACTATGGCTTCCTGGTGCCCGAGGGCGACTACAAGGTTGTGCTCAATAGCGACGCCAAGGAGTTTGGTGGCAACGGGTTTGCCGACGACACCATGGTGCACCACACCAATTTCGACCCTGTTTACGAAAAGGACCATAAGGGCTGGCTGAAACTGTATATCCCCGCTCGCTCTGCCGTGGTTCTTAAAAAAGACAAATGAAAATCAGCACAATGATTAAAACCACAAAGAATGGCACCATCATCATGAGGGTGATGTGTGCCATTTTTTTCTTGTTGTTCACCTTTTTATACCTTTTCGAATACCAGGCCGACATCTTGGCCGTCACACAGCACGTGCTCGCACATGGCGTCACCCATTACAACCGCACCATCGGCGCCGTGTTGCTGACCATCATCCTATGGGTGCTGCAACTGGTGATATTTGGCCTGAGCGGCCTCTCGCGCCGTTTCCATGCGCTTACCTACCTGCCCTCGTTGCTGTTGCTGGGCGTGCTTACCGATGTAACATCCCATGTCGACCAAGAGCCTTATCTCGGCAATTGGTTGTGGGGCTTCCCCTTGATCATGGCGGGGTATGCCGGAGTGGTATGGGTGTGCCGGCAGTTGGAGCCGTTGGAACAATCGTCGGGCGATGTGGGCGTGTTCTCGCGCATATCATGGCAGAACCTGCTGGTCATGGTTGTCATGGCCTTGGTGGTGTGTGCCTTGGGCAACTCCGACCGCACGTTCCATTTTCGCATGCGCATGGAAGAGTGTATGGTCAAGGGCAACTTTGCCGAGGCCACGCAGGTGGGCGTAAAAGAAGCTGCTACCGACAGCAGCCTCACCATGTTGCGCGTGTGGGCGCTCTCAGAGAACCACATGCTTGGCGACCGCTTGTTTTCCTATCCGCTCGTGGGAGGGTCCGACGCCATGTTGCCCAACGGAGCCTCGGTGAAGCTCATGATGGCCGACGAACGTAAGTTGTACGCCCATCTGGGAGTGGTATTCATACAGAAGATGCGCCCTCGCGTTTACCTTGAGACGCTCCACAAGGCCCATCGGGCCACCGCAGCCGCCCACGACTGGTTGCTTTGCGCTTATCTGCTCGACCGCGACCTGAACCAGTTTGTGCGGCATCTCGCAAAGTATTATCCCATCAACGAGCAACTGCCCAAGCATTACAAGGAGGCCCTCATCATCTATAAACATACCACGAGCCATCCGCTCATAAGCTATTACAACAACGTGAAAGAGGCCGATTACGACGACTTTCAGGACTTAGGCGACAAGTATGGCAACAAGCGTGAACGCTACACGGCGCTGCGCGATAAATATGGCGACACCTATTGGTTCTATTATCATTACAAGCGTTGAGGAGCTATCCCATCAAACGTTGGGAACACTTGAGCCCCAAATCGAGTTGCCGTCGATTTGGGGCTATGTGTTGTTAGGCCGATTAGGGGTTATACTGCCGCAGAGCTCCCATCAGCTCGGAGTTCTCGGTCTTGGTTCCAATCGTAATGCGCAAGCACCCCTGGCAAAGCGTTACGCGTGTGCGGTTCCGCACAATGATACCTTTCTCCACCAGATAGTCGTAGATGGCTTGCGCATCGGTCATCTTGGCCAAGAAGAAATTGGCGTCCGACGGATACACTTGCTCACAAACAGGCAAGTCGATAAACGCCCGCATCAGCCTCGTGCGTTCCTGAAGCAAGATGGTAACCCATTTCTCCACATTCTCGCGCTCATTGAGCATCTCAAGGGCGTGCTGCTGCGTGAGCAGGTTAACGTTATAGGGATATTTCACCTTGTTGAACAGGTCGATGATGTCTTTGCTGGCAAACGCCATGCCCAAGCGCAAGGCTGCGCAACCCCAAGCCTTGCTCAGGGTGTTGAGCACAATGAGGTTGGGAAATTCCTGCAGGCGCGTGCGGAACACGGGCGCCGAGGAAAAGTCGCCATAGGCCTCGTCCACAACCACGATGCCGCCAAACTGGCGAAGCACACCCTCTATCTCCTCCACGGCCATGTTGTTGCCTGTGGGGTTGTTGGGCGAGCAAATCCAGATCACCTTGGTGTGCTTGTCGCAGCTGCGAAGCAGGCTGTCGGCGTGCATCGCATAGTGGGCGTCGAGCTGAACGGGACGGTAGCTCACGTCGTTGGTGTCGGCGCAAACCTTATACATGCCGTAAGTGGGTTCGATGGCCACCACGTTGTCGACGCCGGGGCGGCAAAACACGCGATAAACCAAGTCGATGGCTTCGTCGGACCCGTTGCCCAGGAAAATGTTTTCAGCGGGCACGTTCTTGATCTTCGCCAACTGCGCCTTCAGTTCCGTTTGCAACGGGTCGGGATAGCGGTTGTAGGGTGCGTTGTAGGGATTCTCGTTGGCGTCGAGAAACACACGAGCCTCTTTGCCGGCATATTCGTTGCGGGCCGAGCTGTAAGGGGCTAACTTCCATATGTTGGGTCTAACCAGTTCTTGTAGTGGTTTCATCTGCGATATTCTTTCCGGTTGGAGTAGGTTATACTTGTTTTCTATAATGGGCTCTGTGGACCCCCCTCGCCCCGAGGGCCATGGGGGCGGGGTGCCTGCCCTAAGTGCGCGTGTCGGCTTAGCGAAGCCCCAACTTGCTCATCCTGATGCGCATGGCTTGCGCGTGGGCCTCCAGTTGCTCGTTCTCGGCCATGCAGGCCACGGCATGCCCAATGCTGCCTATGCCAGCCTCCGAAAGATGCTGGAATGTTATCTTGCGGTTGAAACTGTCGAGGTTCACGCCATTGTAAGCCAAGGCATATTGGTGGGTGGGCAATGTGTGGTTGGTGCCGCTGGCGTAGTCGCCGGCGCTCTCGCACGCCCAACGTCCCAGGAACACGCTTCCCGCATTAACGACCTTCTCGGCCAACCTCTCATAATCGGAAGTGGCGATGATGAGGTGCTCGGGGGCGTAGGCGTTGCTCAGGTCCATGGCCTCGGCCTCGTCGCGCACAAGAACGAAGATCGAATTGTTGAGCGATTGTTGCGCTATCTCCTTGCGGGGTAGGGCGGCCAGCTGAACGTCAACTTGCTCGGTAACCTTTTGCAGCATTTCCTCGGAGGTGGTGATCAGAAAAACTTGCGAGTCGATGCCGTGCTCAGCCTGCGAGAGCAAGTCGGCCGCCACAAACTCGGCGTCGCTGCTCGCGTCGGCAACCACACACACCTCGCTGGGGCCAGCGGGCATGTCGATGGCTGTGTCGTGCAGGCTCACCAGTTGCTTGGCGGCCATCACATATTGGTTGCCAGGGCCAAAGATCTTGTAAACACGTGGAATGCTTTCGGTTCCATAAGCCATGGCGCCAATGGCTTGTACGCCACCAGCCTTGAACACATGGCTCACGCCTGCCACTCGGGCGGCCACCAAGATGGCAGGGTTCACCTTCCCCTCACGGTTGGGGGGCGTGCAGAGCACTATCTGCCTGCATCCTGCAATCTTGGCGGGGGTGGCAAGCATCAGCACGGTGGAGAAGAGGGGAGCCGTTCCGCCAGGAATGTAGAGCCCCACCTTTTCTATGGCAACGCTCTTCTGCCAGCACTCCACGCCCTCGCAGGTCTCAATCTTGTGGCTTTCAAACTGTTGTGCCTCATGAAACTTGGCGATATTGCGGTGGGCCAGCACGATGGCGGCTTTAAGATCGTCCGACACCAAACGCTCGGCCTCTTCCATCTCGGCCTCCGTTATCGCAAGCGTATGCAGCTGGGCATGGTCAAACTGCTCCTCATATTTCCTTACGGCATCGTCGCCATGGGCTTTCACCTCACTCAGGATGGAGGAAACCGTGGCGTGCAGTTGGGTGGTGTCTATCTGGGGGCGACGAATGAGGTCGGCCCATTGTTCTCTTGATGGATATTTTATGATCTTCATGATAGTGGCTCCGAATGATCTCTACATGATTATTTTCTCAATGGGGCTTACAAGGATGCCTTGGGCGCCCAAATCCTTTAGCTGGCCAATGATTTCCCAAAAGCGCTTCTCGTCGATCACGGCGTGCAGGGCGCACCAGTCGGGATCCGACAAAGGAATGACGGTCGGACTTTTTACGCCGGGCAGCACCTCGGTGATGGTGGCTATCTGATTCTTGGGAACGTTCATCATTACATATTTCTTGTCTTGGGCTGAGCGAACGGCCTCGAAGCGGAACAGCATTTGGTTCAGGATGTCGTGCTTTTCCTCATCCATGTTCCAGTTGCCGATAAGCATGGCCTCGCTCTTCATCACAGTTTCCACCTCCTTAAGATGGTTGTGGACAAGCGTGGAGCCCGATGACACAATGTCGAAAATGGCGTCGGCCAAGCCAATGCCCGTGCTAATCTCCACCGAACCCGTAATGACATGAACATCAGACTTGATGTTGTTGCTGTTCAAGAATGTGCGAAGGATGTTGGGGTAGGAGGTCGCTATTTTCCGACCGTTGAACCATGACAAGCCAGTATAGTTGACCACCTTGGGAACGGCCAACGACAAACGGCATTTGGAGAAACCCAAACGCAGGATGGTTTGCACGTCCTCGTGCTTCTCGCGCAGCTCGTTCTCGCCAACAATACCAATGTCGGCAACGCCACTCGCTACGCTCTGGGGAATGTCGTCGTCTCGAAGAAAAAGCACTTCGAGAGGGAAATTAGAACTTTCGACGAGCAATGTTCGTTTGCTCTCTTTTACCTGAATGTCTGCTTCCTTGAGCAAGTTCATTGTGTCCTCATAAAGGCGTCCTTTCGATTGGACCGCAATACGTATCATGCCTGTTTTTGTGTTTAAATGTTGTCGAATGAGCTATAAATGCTTAAAAATTGTGGCAAATATAGTCATTTTAGTTCATTTGTGCAATAAAAGTATTACTTTTGTGGCGAATTACCATGAAAGTCAACGCTTTTTACATATTTATTCTCCTTTTATTTTTCGTCTCCTGCACGGAAACGAAAAAGCAGGCTATGACCCCTTGGGGCACCTCCATAGGGGAAGATTCCATCCCTGCCAGCTCTTCGTTTGGCATGAGCGACATCCAGAACAATGGCGAATTGATCATGCTTACCCTGTCGGGTCCCGAGTCGTATTACGATTATCACGGACATGGCATGGGCCTGCAATATTTGCTTTGCGAGAAGTTCGCGGAGAAGATAGGCGTTTCGCTTCGCGTAGAGGTTTGCAAAGACACGACAGAGATGGTTGAGCGGTTGAAGCGAGGCGAGGCCGACGTCATAGCCTACCAGATTCCAAAGAGTTTCCGAGGCATCAGGTACGCAGGCGTGAGCGATGCGTCGCACAAGTCGCAATGGGCTGTCCAGGCCGACAATCAGGAGTTGGCCGATAGTTTGAACCAGTGGTTTAAGCCCGGCATGGTGGCCAAGATGAAGAAAGAGGAGAACTTCCTGCTTTCTACGCGTAGCATAACGCGCCATGTTTATTCGCCCATGCTCGACCGTTCGGGGGGCGTCATCTCCCATTACGACCATCTGTTCCGACGCTATGCGCCTTTGGCGCGTTGGGATTGGCGCTTGCTTGCGGCACAATGTTACCAGGAATCGACCTTCGACCCCAAGGCTCGCTCATGGGCAGGTGCCTGCGGACTGATGCAGATCATGCCGTCTACGGCCGACCATCTGGGCTTGTCGCGCGACAACCTGCACGACCCTGAGCAAAACATTGCGGCTGCAGCCAAGTACATACGCGAGCTCAACACCCATTTCCAGGATGTGCCATCGGCCGAGCGAACCCTCTTTGTACTGGCAAGCTACAACGGCGGCTATTTCCACATACGCGACGCCATGGCGCTCGCCACAAAGCATGGGCAGAATGCACACAGCTGGGCCCATGTGCGAGAGTATGTGTTGAAGTTGGGTAGCGCACCTTATTATAATGACCCCGTGGTGAAGCATGGATACATGCGCGGTTACGAAACGGTGGATTATGTAGACCGAATCAGGGCGCGTTGGGCACAATACCGTGGTGTGGCTGCCGGAGGCGGATCGGGCGCAGGCTTTATAACTCAGCCTGAGCGAGCGCAACGCAAGTACAAATGGCACCTGTAACGCCCGCAAAGATTCGTTAGTATTGTTAACAAAGCTTAATGAATTGACAAAACGCTTGTTATATCAAAAAGATTCATTACCTTTGCACCGCAAAAAGAAAACAACCCCATTCAGGGGGACGTAAGGTACCTTAGCTCAGGTGGTAGAGCAATGGACTGAAAATCCATGTGTCCTTGGTTCAACTCCAAGAGGTACCACAACAAGCCGGACTTTCCACAAACGGAAAGCCCGGCTTGTTGTGTTTATGCGCCCAATGGGTCAGCTACCTCCCAAATCCCGAAATCGCCGGCAAAGACTAAACCCCAAATCCGTTAGCGGACTTGGGGCTTAGCGATATTCTTCATCTTAAACCCAAATCGGTCGTCATTAGACCGAAATAGGTGAGTTATTATGATTTTATGACTTCTTTCCAACTCTTGTCAGCGTTTCTTTCGGCATCTTGCTTCCATTCGCGTTTCGCCATAGCCCGCTATGGCTTCAACGAGAATGTCGCAACCTGCTCGAAACAAACACTAACAAGAATTGAAATCTAATGACCGATTTGGGTTAAAAGTGGCATTTGTGGGAGTGTGTGGTGTTAGATTCTCTGCACCTGTTTCACTCCCTTCACCATCTTCAGCTTCTTGATGAGCGCCTGCAAACGTGTAGTGTCTTCCAACTGCACAACTAAGTTGCCGGAGAAAAGGCCATCGTGACTGTCGATGTTGATGGAGCGCATCAGAATCTTCTCTTCTTTCGATATGATGCTTGTGATGTTGGATATGATGCCAATGTCGTCGTTTCCTATCACCTTCAGCGTGGTGGAGTATTGCGACGTGCCCTTTCCGCTCCATCGGGCGCGCACGATTCTGTAGCCAAAGCGTCGGCGCATTTCGGGTGCGTTGGGACAATCGGTGCGGTGGATCTTAATGCCGCCGCCCGCCGTTACGAATCCAAAGATCTTATCACCATAAATGGGGTGGCAGCAGGAAGCCAAATGGTAATCGATGCCCTTGAGGTTCTGGTCGATGGTAAGCACGTCGTCGCTTTGGCTCGACAGGTCCTCGACAGGTCCTTCGTACTCAAACTCCTCTGCCGAGCGGGCCTCGTGTTCCTTGGCGTGGTTTTCCTGATAGTTGCGAATCTCCACATACTTGTCGATGATGTCGTTGGGGTCGAGCTTTCCGTCGGACACTTGCTTGTAGAAGTCGGACACCTCCTTGAATCCCATCTTCTTGACAAGGTGGCCCATGATGCTCTCTTCTATCTCGATCTTCTTGTTCTTGAAACGGCGTTCCAGGAGTTCCTTGGCGTACAGGCCGTCCTTGACCTGGGTTTCCTTTAAGGCCAACCGTATCTTAGCACGCGCCTTGGCTGTGGTGACAATGCTGAGCCAAGCGTGCTTGGGCGTTTGGTTGCTTTGGGTGAGAATCTCCACGCTATCGCCCGAGTGCAACTCCTGGCGCATGGGCACCACTTTTCCGTTGACACGCCCGCCCACACAGGTGTTGCCGATCTTCGAGTGGATGCGATAGGCAAAGTCGAGAACGGTGGCGCCTGCGGGGAATTTGAAGAGGTCGCCCTTCGGGGTGAACACAAACATCTCCTCGGGGGCCAACGTCATCTTGAAGTTGTCCATCACCTCCATATTGTCGCCTGCTTCGAGCGCAGCCCGAATGTTGGCCAACCACTCGTCCATTTGGCCACCGCTCTTGATGCCCTTATAGCGCCAGTGGGCGGCCAGGCCGTGCTCAGCGATGTCGTCCATGCGCTCCGTGCGAATTTGCACCTCCACCCATTTGCTCTCAGGTCCGAGCACCGTGATGTGCAAACTCTCGTAGCCATTCGACTTGGGCACCGAGAGCCAGTCGCGCAAGCGCTTGGGGTTGGGCTGGTACATGTCGGTCACGATGGAGTAAGCCTGCCAACACAGTTGCTTTTCGAGGTTATAGGGCGAGTCGATGATGATGCGGATGGCGAAGAGGTCGTAGATGCCCTTGAAACCGCACTTCTGCTTCTTCATCTTTTGCCAGATGGAGTGGATCGACTTGGTTCGTCCCTTCATGTGGAACTTCAAGCCTGCCTCAGTTAGCTTCTCCTGTATGGGGGCGATGAACTGCTGGATGTAGGCGTCGCGCGATTTCTTGGTGGCGTTCAGATCTTCCTTGATCATGTAGTAGGCGTCGTGCTCCAAGTATTTCAGCGACAGGTCTTCCAACTCGCTCTTCAAGCCGTAGAGGCCCAACTTGTGGGCCAGGGGGGCATAGAGGTAGCTGGCCTCCTCCGACACTTCATGGCGTGCCTCTTCTTGCTCCACGTCACGTATCTGTCGCATGATGTTCACACGATCGGCAATCATGATGAGGATGACGCGCATGTCCTCGGCAAAGCTCAAGAGCAAGTTGCGGAAATTCTCGCTCTCGATGACGGGATTCTTCTCGTAGAGCTTCTGAATCTTGGCCAATCCCATAACAATGCGTGCCACATTCTCGCCAAACAGTTGGTCTATCTCCTCGTGGTCGTCGTCGTTAGCAACGCTTCCATATAATAAGGTGGCAATTACTCCATCGCGGTGGAGACCAATCTCGTCGACGGCAATTTGTGCGGTTTGCAGCGATGTGAGGATGGGGTTGAGGCCAAATACGTCGCGATGGACATGCCCGGCAACGATGGCTTGGTGGATATATTTTCGAACTTTCTGTTCATCGTGATTTTCCAGAGAGCTGCCGATGGCTGTACGCAGATACTGAATGATCTTGACTGATGTCCTGAATTCCTCTGGTGTAAATTTGAATGTCTTTTCCATGGGCAATTTCTTGTTGTGTGTTTAATGACAATCTCTCTTCATGCAAAGTTATGAAAAAATGAAGATGCGGAGAAAAGGAACTAACAAAAAATTGTTAACTTTGCATAAGTAACACCTTAATACGCCGCCAACAACTTGTTGGGCGCGTTGGTTGTTGGGGTGGGCATGGGTCCGCTTGGAAGACGTGAGAGCGATAAGATCAATACATACCGACTTTTAAAATAATCATGACATGGAAAGAATCGCATTGATTACCGGAGCGACAAGTGGAATAGGGCAGGCATGCGCCCGCCGATTCGCACAGGGTGGGTACAACCTGATACTCACGGCGCGCAGGGACGACAAGTTGCAAGAGGTTAAGCAGCAATTAGAGAAGGAAGGAGTGGAGGTGCTCACGTTGACCTTTGACGTGAGAGACCGCGAGGCTGCCCATAAGGCTTTCGCCAGTTTGCCCGACGCGTGGAAGAACATCGATGTGCTGGTTAATAACGCCGGATTGGCACGTGGCCTTGAACCCGAGTATGAGGGCGACTACCAGGATTGGGACGAGATGATCGATACCAATGTGAAGGGTCTGCTCACCATGACCCGTTTGGTGGTGCCGGGAATGGTGCAGCGCAACAAGGGCCATGTGGTGAACATCGGCTCGGTGGCAGGCGATGCTGCCTATGCGGGCGGAAACGTGTATTGCGCCACTAAGGCTGCGGTGAAAACCATTAGCGATGGCTTGCGTATTGATGTGGCCGACAGTTGCGTTCGCGTTACCAATGTGAAGCCGGGCTTGGTGGAAACCAATTTCTCCAACATCCGATTCCATGGTGACGAACAGCGCGCCAGTCATGTTTACGACGGCATTAAGCCCCTGACGGGCGACGACATCGCCGATGTGTGCTTCTACGCCGTAAGCGCTCCGGCCCATGTGCAGATTGCCGAGGTGCTTGTGTTGGCCACCCATCAGGCCAGCGGCTCGGTGGTGAAGCGTAATGTGTAAGCCCAAATAGGTGTAATGAACGATTGGGGAAAATAAGCTCACGGACGTTCATCCTGAACGCCCGTGTGCCCCTTATAACTTAAAAATTGCAAAGAAACGGATGATTTCTTTGTGTATATAGCAGATTTCATTATATTTGTCCTTCGTTATGGGCATATTGTATATCGTACCCACTCCTGTGGGAAATATGGAGGACATGACCCTTCGCGCCATCCGCATCTTGAAGGAGGCCGATGTGGTGCTTGCAGAAGACACACGAACCTCGAGTGTCCTTCTCAATCATTTCGACATTCACAATCGCTTGGTGTCGCATCATAAGTTTAACGAGCACGGCACATCGCCCGCCTTGGTTCAACGCCTGCTGGCTGGCGAGACGATAGCGTTGGTGAGCGATGCGGGAACCCCTGGCATCAGCGACCCTGGCTTTTACTTGGCGCGCGAGGCCGTGAAGGCGGGGGTCACCGTGCAGACCTTGCCTGGCGCCACGGCGTGCATTCCTGCGTTGGTGTCGTCGGGCTTGCCGTGCGACAGGTTTTGCTTCGAGGGCTTTTTGCCGCAGAAGAAGGGTAGGCAAACCCACCTTGAGGAACTGAAGTCTGAGGATCGCACCATGATTTTCTACGAGTCGCCCTACCGATTGGTAAAGACATTGAAGCAGTTTGCCGATACTTTTGGAGGCGACCGGCAGGTGAGCGTGGCTCGCGAGGTGTCGAAGGTGCACGAGGAACATGTTCGCGGAACGCTCAATGAGGTAATAGCCCATTTCGAGGAGGTTGAGCCCAAAGGCGAAATCGTCATCGTATTAGCGGGTAACGCGGAAGCCAACGAAACGGTGCGAAAGTCATCGGGCAAAGCGAAGGTCAAGCGCGAGAAGACCAATGAGGAACTCTTGCACGAGATGCTTTACGGAAAGAAAAAAGATTAACGCTATCTATCTAACCTAATACTAAGAATATGAAAAAGTTGTTGTTGATTTCAGCCGTTGTGACATTATGTATGGCTATGGTCGGTTGTGGAGGAAAACGCCCGCCGCAGACCACTTACCAGCGTGTGGCCCCTAACGATTCGTTGGAAAAAATCATTGAGCAACGCGACAATGAACTCAACGACATGATGGCTACGCTCAACGATATCCAGGAAGGTTTTAGGGCCATCAACAAGGCTGAGAACCGGGTGAACATTGCCAAAGATGGAGAAGGAGCGGACAAGACGCAGTTGATTCGAGAGAACATCAAGTTCATATCGAGCAGGATGGATGCGAATAGGGCGCTGATAAAGAAACTTCAGAAACAGTTGAGAACCAGCGGTTTTAAGGGCGATGAGATGAAGAGAACCATCGAGAATATGCTGAAACAACTGGAGGATAAGGACCTGCAGTTGCAGCAGTTGCGAGCCGAGCTCGACGCCAAGGATATTCACATTGCAGAGTTGGACGAGACCATCAACAACCTGAACAGCAATGTGTCGAACCTGACGAGCGAAACTGAGCAGAAGACACAGACCATCAACAGCCAAGTGCAACAACTCAACACCGCTTGGTTCGTGTTTGGAACGAAGAAGGAGCTGAAGGACCAGCACGTCATCGTGGATGGTAAGATTTTGCGGTCGAGCTTCAACCATAACTATTTCACGAAGATAGA
Organism: Hallella faecis; assembly: GCF_018789675.1. GTDB lineage: Bacteria > Bacteroidota > Bacteroidia > Bacteroidales > Bacteroidaceae > Prevotella > Prevotella faecis. The sequence goes on along the minus strand of NZ_JAHKBE010000032.1, from coordinate 20,122 downwards.
TATTCGTGTTACGAAGGAGATTAAGTTCTACTCGAAGGCTGCCAAGTTGCTGACCAATCATCCATCAGGTAGTTACGTGTTGCAGCGCGACGCCAATCAGCAGTTTGAATTGCGCATTACCAATCCCCAGCAATTCTGGAGCACCAGTAAGTATTTGGTGGTGCTGGTCAAATAAGTTAGGTTGTGAACCCTCAAAATGTATAAACGCCTTTGGGCAAAGCAAACGGTGGTGCCTTCTCGTTCCTCCTGTTTGCGGCATAATAAGAAGCCAGTTCTTGTGTTACCGAGTTGTCGCAAGAACTGGTTTCCTTATTTGTTTTGTTGGGATAGTTCTGAAAAATCTGTGCTTACTTTTAGTTGTGAAATAGAGTTCGCAAATGCCTTTTTGGGGGCATAAAACGGTTGCGTTTTTCCTGAGAGTCTACCATTGGGCATGACTTGAGTTGCGGTTTGGCATGTATCGAACCTCGATAGCTTCCCAATCGCGGTACGGTTAGGCGTCTCTTGTGGTGCGATTAGGCATCTTTCACAAAGATAGAGATATGATGTTGAGTGTTGAGTCGAACAATTGCTTGATAATCTGTTGTTAGTCAGTAGATTACCAAAAAGGCATGAGAAACGCGTATTTGCGGCCAACAATACTCTTGTTCAAAAGAAATGTGTAGTTCTTGCTATAGTTTGTTGCGTAATTTGCAGCCTGAAGTTCCCTTGGGAGGGTTATCGTTTCGTCCTAAAAAACTGCTGCATGATGTCGCGACATTCGGCCTCGAGCACTCCTGTAAGAACGTTGCACTTAGGGTGAAAGGCGTGGGGAGCCAATCGAGCATATCCTCTTTTTTCATCAGGGGCGCCATACACCACACGCTTAATTTGGGCCCATCCTATGGCGCCGGCGCACATGACGCAGGGTTCCACGGTGACATATAGCGTGCAATCGGTGAGATATTTGCCGCCGAGCAGGTTTGCCGCCGCCGTGATGGCTTGCATTTCGGCATGCGCCGTAACATCATGCAATGTTTCGGTGAGGTTGTGGGCACGGGCGATTATCCTGCCACGAGCAACGACAACAGCGCCTATGGGAATTTCGCCTTCCGCCAAGGCTTGGTTGGCTTCTTGAAGCGCCATACGCATGAAGTGTTCGTCGGTTTGTTGTTGGGAGGTGATAGGCATGATGATGAATTTTCAGCAAAAGTACGAATAATATTTTGAAGAGTTAATGATTATTGCTATTTTTGCAAGAAAATCATCATCGTCGATATGGCCGAACACAATGATCTGGGAAAATGGGGCGAGGAGTATGCTGCCGTTTATTTGCAGAAGCAAGGATATGTCATCTTGGATCGCGACTGGAGATATGGCCGCAGCAAGAGCGATATAGACATTATCTGCAAGACTCCGGATATGAGAACCGTGGTATTTGTGGAGGTGAAGACGCGCGCAACAGAGCAAATACTGGCACCAGAAGACGCTGTGAATGTGCAAAAGGTGCGCCATATAGGAAGGGCCGCCCACAATTATGTGCAGATGTACGACGTTGTGGAAGAGTTGCGGTTCGACATATTAACGATTATCGGCCGCAAAGGCAGCGATGATATACAAATCAATCATATAGAAAATGCTTTCAATCCTCTCCTTGTATAACAAGCTTGTCCGCAAAGGAAACTCGAAAGAGTATGTGCTCTATGAGATGGACGAGACCGACAGCACCAATCTGCGTGTGCGCGAGGTGGCGCAGGCCAATCGGGCGGCAATCGAACAGGCGAAAGCCTTGGCGGTTGTGCTAACAACGGATTTTCAGACCGCCGGGCGCGGTCAAGGCACCAACACTTGGGAAAGCGAGCGAGGCAAGAACTTGCTGTTCTCCATCCTTGTTCACCCTTCGATGGTGCCCGTGCAGAGCCAGTTCCTGCTCTCCATGATGGGAGCATTGGCGCTCAAGGAGGCTTTGGACGCTTATGTGGCTGAGGGAATTACGCTGAAATGGCCCAACGACATATATTGGAACGACAAGAAAATTAGTGGCACGCTCATAGAGACCTCCCTTTCGGCCGGACATATCAAGGACTGCGTGTTTGGGGTGGGGCTCAACGTGAACCAAGCTTCTTTCTCAGATGCGCTGCCCAACCCTGTGTCTTTGAACCAAATTGTTGGGCACGAGGTGGATAGGGGAGAACTGTTGGAGAAAATCCTATCGTCGTTCGTCAAATACTACAAGATGATCGAAGAAGGTTCCTATGGCGACATTTCGGCCCTCTATCATGAGGCCCTCTACAGAAAACATGGGTTCCATACATATCGAGACCGGGAGGGCGTATTTGAGGGGGCCATTGTTGAAGTGGAGGACAATGGGCATTTGGTGATGCGCGACCGTGAAGGGCGCATTCGGGTGTACGCCCTGAAGGATGTGCAATTTGTGATTTAGACTTATCTTTCTAACAATTATCATATTAAATTATGGCAAGATTCAATCGTATACTTCTCAAGTTGTCGGGCGAGAGCCTGATGGGAAAACAGAGTTATGGCATAGATCCTGAGCGTTTGGCTGATTACGCTCGCCAGATTAAGGAAATCCACGAGATGGGAATTCAGATAGGTATCGTCATTGGGGGTGGTAACATTTTCCGTGGCTTGACCGGTTCTCAGAAAGGTTTCGACCGTGTGAAGGGCGACCAAATGGGTATGTGCGCCACGGTTATCAACTCATTGGCCCTCAGTTCTGCCTTGGGTGCCATTGGCGTGAAGACCAAGGTGCTGACCGCCATTCGCATGGAACCCATCGGTGAGTTCTATAGCAAGTGGAAAGCCATTGAGGCCCTTGAGAACGGCTATGTCTGCATCTTCTCAGCAGGCACGGGCAGTCCCTATTTCACAACCGATACGGGCAGCTCTTTGCGCGGCATTGAGATTGAGGCCGACGTGATGCTCAAGGGCACACGTGTTGACGGTGTGTATACGGCCGACCCCGAAAAGGATCCTCAGGCTGAGAAGTTCACCAAGATTACCTATAAGGAGGTGTTGCAGCGTGGATTGAAGGTGATGGATCTAACGGCCATTTGCATGTGCCAGGACAACCATCTGCCCATCTATGTGTTCAACATGGACGTTGTGGGCAACTTGAAGAAAGTGCTCGACGGTGAGGAAATAGGAACGTTGGTTTACTAACCATTCAACCGATAGACCCACAACCACCTACCCATCGATACAATTTGAGTGTCGGTTGGTAGGTGGTTGTTTTATTTATATAAAAACGGGACTCACGCTCCCCCCGGCAGACGTAGAGTCCCGATAAATCGTGATAAATACGAGTAATCGTGATGATTATATTTTTCCTTATTACTAAAATCTCAGTTACCAGGTTAGTTTTACAAGGAAACTCTTATTTCAATCAATTCTTGATTACAATGGCAAATTTAATGCATTTTTCCCATTTATGCAGTTTCATTGATAGTGGTAATGGTTTCATTTATACGAAAAAGGAGTTTCATTCCTACGAATGAAACACCTTTTCTTTCCATTGTCCGGGTGTCATGCCTGTTTTCATCTTGAACACCTTGTATAAATGGGCATGGGATGAAAACCCACATTCGGACGAGATGGCGTCGTTGTTGAAATGGGGACGCTCCAACAACATTCGCTGCGCCTCTTGGAACCTTATGTCGCTGAGCCACGTTCTGAACGAACTCTTCAGGTAACGTTCGAAATATCGGCTCAACTCGTTGCGTGGAACGGATATCCTACTCGATAGTGTCGACATGTTGATAGAGGAGTCTCTAAACCCGCCGGTCTCACACCAGAGCTTTAGTTTGGTGGCTATTTCCGTAGCCCTCGTCTCAGATAAGCAGCCGTCTTCATTGGTGTCTTCTGCCTTAATGGCATTTTCCGCGGTTTCTATGCTCGGCGCTTCCTCTTGCATGGCAATATCAACAGGAACCATATTGAAGCCATATCCGATAAAACTCATGATAAAGATGAATAGGGCGATAAGCATCATGGGGAAAATGATTAATAGCAAGGGGCGGTAAACGATGGCGGTGGTCAATATCAATACTGCGGCAGCCGTTAGCAATGCATAGCACGACCAAGTGTACTGGTCGTAGGGTAGAAGGTCGGCCGACGACTCTTTCTCTATGATTTTCCGATGATGTCGGATTTCTCTGCCCGTTGTTACAAAGCAATAAAGCATGCTCAGCACACAGAGGGCAATCATCACATATGTCAATGAGCCAATGTTCAAACTTCTATATTTGATGAAACCGATTAGGAACACCAAAAGTATGAATGCGTAACTTCCAAAGCCCACGATTTTATATTGTCGACGGCCTTCGCGAAAACAGATGACGTTGAAGATGGCGTACGAAACCGTAATGGAAACGGGCGTATAGAACAACACGTTGACCACAGCTCCACTCATGTCGCTTTTGCTCCGAATGTCAAACGTCATTTGAAGAACGTAATGGATGGCCAGAAACAGCATGGAAGCAAAGATGAGCCAGCGAGACGTTTCGTAGCGTTGATGGATCCATCGAATTTGAAAGCGTGATACTGCTAACATCAAGGCCAACATGGTAACCATGGTGCAACTAAGTAATTGTATGATGAATAATGTGCTCATGGCAAGCTGGTTAGTTTGCGTTACATCCTTCTTTAGGAAATAAATTGTAGATTCATTTCAGTTTGGCCAATTGGCAGACAGGCCTTCGCACTCTTGGGGTAGAGCGTGAAGGCCCGTTGTTATTTTGCTTGAGCGGCTGCTCCCTTGTTGCTAATGATGGATACCAGGACATAGAGCGCAATGATGATCCACCAAGGCTGTAAGAGGCCCTTGAATCCGCTGTTGATGATGCTGGCGATGAGGATGGCAGCCGACAGGCCAATAAAGCTATACCGTATTTCGTTGCCCTTCCATCCCCAATGCTTGAATTTCAATGCAAACATGGGAATCTCGGAAATGAGAAGCCAAGAAGTTATCAGCATGAGGATGATAAGCAGGGCAAATGTGAAGTTGTAGCTTTCGAGCCAATCGCTGCACGAGATGATAAGCGAGCCCCAGAACAAGGCGTTGGCTGGGGTGGGCATGCCAATGAAACCCATCGATTGCCTTTCGTCAAGATTAAACTTGGCCAATCGCAAAGCCGAGAAGGCCGCCATGATGTAGGCCGCAAAGGGCAAGATGGACGAAATGGGATCGAGCGCAGAGGGCAGGTCCAAAACGAGCAATTGGGAGAAGAGAATAGTGGACGGCGCTACACCAAACGTGACGTCGTCGGCCAATGAGTCGAGCTCCTTTCCGATAGGTGATGAAACGTGCAAGGCACGGGCGCTCATGCCGTCGAAAAAGTCGAAAACCGCTCCAATGATGATCCACATCATAGCCAACTCGGGCTCGTGAAAAAACGCGAAACAAGTAGCTATGCATCCCGAGATTAAGTTGCAACATGTGATGCTGTTGGGAATATGCTTCTTGATGCTCATGGTCAATCTTATTTTTATTGTTGATCCAAATGGATGATTCTGTTCGACTCTGTTGAGGGGCTTATTTCAACTTGGCGATGATGGTTTGGTCGCCAACGGTCTTTTGCCCCATCTTCACGCAGATCTCTGTTCCGAGAGGGAGGAACACGTCAACACGGCTTCCCAGCTTGATAAAGCCAAGATGCTCGTCGATATAGCAATCTTCGCCCTCCTGAGCATAGGTGACGATGCGACGAGCCATGGCACCAGCTATCTGGCGGCACAGGATATCTGTTCCGTCCTCTGTGGTAATCATGATGTCGGCGCGCTCGTTCTCCTCGCTGGCTTTGGGCAACCATGCCTTATGGAAGTTGCCATCTTTGTGGTGAACAAACTTAACCTTTCCGTCAACGGGGAACCAGTTGGCGTGAACATTAAACAAGCTCATGAAAATGCTAACCATGATTCGTTTGTCGTGGAAATACTGGTTTTCCTCGACCTCCTCAATGACGACGATCTTTCCATCTGCGGGAGCAACGACAATCTTGTTGGTGTCCTCAACGTTAAGGTATCGTATGGGACACTGGTAGAAGTTGAGCACAATGCCATAGATGACACCAAAGACGGCCAGGAAGATTCCAAAGGGCCATTTGGTTTCAAAACTGTACCATAATCCGGTGGCTACTACAATAATAAATATGAGGCTGAATACGAGCGTGTCGTTTCCCTCGCGATGGATTCGCACTTTTTTTAGTTTCTTGATTCTCTTACCCATTTTTAGTAGGTGTTGGCTATTTCTTGCAAAGGTAAGGGTTTTTTATTTATGTGGCAAATTTTTAGAGGGTTCTTTTGGCTATGTCGACATTAAATAGTAACTTTACCGCTCAAAACGCCGATATTCATGGAAGATTTTATACATTTACACGTTCACACCCACTATTCCATCCTCGATGGCCAATCGAAGATACCTCGTTTGGTAGACAAGGCTGTTAAGGATGGCATGAAGGGCATGGCCATCACCGACCACGGTGTAATGTATGGCATCAAGGAGTTTGCAGACTATTGCGCGGGGGTCAACAAAGGCCGGAAGAAAGAAGGTCTTGAGCCGTTCAAGCCCATCTTTGGTTGCGAGATGTATGTGGCCCATCACCGCAAGGAGAGCAAGAGCGCAAGCGACGGCGACAAATCGGGCTATCACTTGATAGTGCTCGCAAAGAATTTCAAAGGCTATAAGAACTTAATAAAGTTGGTTAGTCGCGCGTGGGTCGATGGCTTTTATTTCAAGCCAAGAACCGACCGTGGGGATTTGGAAAAATACCATGAGGGCTTGATTATCTGCTCGGCGTGTATTGCAGGTGAGGTGCCCGCCAAGATACTGAATGGTGACATTGAGGGGGCCCGAGAGGCCATAGAGTGGTATCGGCGTGTGTTTGGCGAAGACTACTATTTGGAGATTCAGCGCCACGAGGTGAAGGATCCGCATCAGCGTGCCAATCGCGAAACATTCCCGTTGCAACAGCGTGCCAACAAAGTGATACTTGAACTTGCCAAGGAATATGGCATCAAGGTGGTGTGTACCAACGACTGCCACTTTGAGGATCAAGACACGGCCGAGGCTCACGACCACTTGCTCTGCCTTTCCACCAACAAAAAGCTTGACGATCCAAGCCGCATGCTCTACACCAAGCAAGAGTGGTTTAAGACTCGGGCCGAGATGAACGACGTGTTCTCGGATGTGCCAGAGGCGCTCACTAATACGCTCGACATATTAAATAAGGTGGAGATCTATAGCATCGACCATGGACCCATCATGCCTTTTTTCCCGATTCCGGAGAGTTTTGGCACAGAGGAATTGTGGCGCCAAAGGTACTCGGATGAGGAAATCTATAAGGAGTTTACGACCGACGAGAATGGCCAAAATCCCTTGCCACCCGAGGAAGGACGCAAGAAGATAGAACTGTTGGGCGGTGTCGACAAACTTTACCGCATTAAGTTTGAAGCCGACTATTTGGCTAAATTGACATACGAGGGAGCCAAGAAACTCTATGGCGACCCTGTGCCCATGGATGTGTGTGAGCACATCAACTTCGAGCTTCACACCATGAAGACAATGGGCTTCCCAGGTTATTTCCTTATCGTGCAGGACTTTATCAATGCTGCACGTAACGATTTGGGCGTATGGGTAGGTCCGGGCCGTGGCTCTGCCGCAGGATCTGTGGTGGCTTATTGCTTGGGCATAACCAGGATCGACCCGCTGAAATACGACTTGCTGTTTGAGCGTTTCCTTAACCCGGACCGTGTGAACCTTCCTGATATCGACACCGACTTCGATGATGACGGAAGAGGTAAGGTGCTTCGATGGGTGATGGATAAGTATGGCCACGAGAACTGTGCCCACATCATCACTTATGGAAGTATGGCCACGAAGAACTCCATTGCCGATGTGGCGCGTGTGGAGGAATTGCCGCTCGACCGGACGAATGCCCTCAAAAAGGCCATTCCTGAGCGTCTGCCAGACGGCATGAAGATGAATCTGACCAATGCCATCAAGTGTACGCCTGAGTTGCGCGACGCAGAGGTGTCGGTCAATCCGAAGGAACGCAATACCATTAAGTATGCCAAGCAGCTTGAGGGTACGGTTCGAGGGGTTGGTATTCACGCTTGTGGTTTTATCATTTGCCGCGACCCCATCAGCGATTGGGTGCCCATCTCTACGGCCGACGACCCAGATTTTCCCAACCTGAAGTGTGCGGTAACGCAATATGATGGCCATGTCATCGAGAGCACCGGACTGATCAAGATGGACTTCTTGGGGCTGAAGACGCTCTCTGAGTTGAAGGAGGCATGTAAGGTCATCAAGCAAACACGTGGCGAGGACGTAGACATCGACAATATTCCCATCGACGACGAACTAACTTACAAGTTGTACCAGGAAGGACGCACTATAGGTACGTTCCAGTTTGAGTCGCCGGGCATGCAGAAATACCTTCGTGAGTTGCATCCTACTGTGTTTGAGGACCTCATCGCCATGAACGCGCTTTATCGTCCAGGCCCTATGGATTACATTCCCGATTTTATTCGAAGGAAGCATGATCCGAGTTTGGTGCAGTATGATATTCCCTGCATGGAGAAATATCTGAAGGACACTTATGGCATCACAGTCTATCAGGAGCAGGTGATGTTGCTTAGCCGTCAGCTTGCAGGATTCACTCGTGGTCAGAGCGATGCGTTGCGTAAGGCCATGGGTAAGAAGAAGAAAGCCATTGTAGACCAAATGCACCCCTTGTTTATCGAGGGAGGCAAGAAAAATGGCCACGACCCGAAGGTGCTTGATAAGATTTGGACCGATTGGGAGAAATTTGCTTCCTACGCCTTCAATAAGTCGCACGCCACTTGCTACTCTTGGGTGGCTTACCAGACGGGATACCTCAAGGCCCATTACCCTGCCGAGTATATGGCTGCCTTGATGACACGCCGTTTTGCCATTCGTACGGAGATAGCCAAGCTCATGGAAGAGTGCAAGTCGTTGGGCGTCGAGACGTTGGGCCCCGATGTCAACGAGTCGTATGTGGGCTTTGGTGTGAACGACAAGGGCGCCATTCGCTTTGGTCTATCGGCCATTAATGGCATGGGTAGCAGCGCCGCCGATATGATTGTGCAGGAAAGGCTTGCCAACGGGCCATTTAAGGACATCTTCGATTTCGCGGAAAGAGTGAGCTTGAAGGATGTAAACCGTAAGTCGTTTGAGAGTCTTGCCCTGAGCGGTGCTTTCGACTGCTTTGGGTTGATGCGCGAGCAATATGTGGCGCCCAACGGCAAAGGAGAGGTGTTCCTCGACACTTTGGTGCGCTTTGGAAAACAATACCAGCAGTTCAAAGTCGCTGCCGCCAACTCCCTCTTTGGCATGTCGGACGATGTGGGATTCACTACTCCCGCCATTCCCGAAGCTGAGCCGTGGAGCGGCATCGATCGGCTGAATAAGGAGAAAGAACTGGTGGGCATCTATCTTTCCGCTCATCCGCTCGACGATTATTCGCTGATATTGCATAAGATGTGCAACACGCTTTGCAAGGATGTGGTGAAAGACAATTACGAGGAACTGGCCGGTCGTGAGGAAATCACGTTTGGTGGCATTGTCACTCATGTTAACCAAAGGTTCAACAAACAGGGAAAGCCATTTGGCATTGTCACCATCGAGGACTTTGAGGGGCCTGGAGAAATAGCCTTGTTTGGCGAAGACTGGGGCAAATGGAGCGGCATGCTCACCGAAAACTGCTCGGTGTATATCACAGGCAAGTGCGATAAGCGGTACGCAACCAGCAACAACTTTTATTTTAACATCAATAGCATCGAGTATTTGCAAACCGTTAAGTCCGAACGGGTCAGCCGGTTTACCATCAATGTGAATGGCAATGATATTGACACGGCAATGGTGAACGACATCTTGACGACAATGGGAGACAAGCCTGGAAAAACGGAATTGTACTTCAACATCAAAGATGATGAGAACAACACCAACATATTGCTTAAGTCGTCGGCAAGACCGATTGAGGTGAGCAAAGAACTGGTGAACTATGTGGATCAAAATGACAAACTAAGTTATTCGGTCAATTAAGCATACGGCTTGGATGAGCGGAAAAGAACTTAGAAATAAACAATAATATGATGAAACTGACAATCAGATCATTAGACACAATTCGTGAGACGGCACATGAGTTTGTCGCCAACATGGGGCAAGCCAGTGTGTTTGCTTTTTATGGAAAGATGGGAGCAGGTAAAACAACATTCGTTAAAGCCATCTGCGAGGAGCTTGGGGTGGAGGATGTCATTACGTCTCCAACATTTGCCATCGTCAACGAGTATCAGTCGACAAAAACGGGAGGTCCCATTTACCATTTCGACTTCTACCGAATCAAGAAACTTGACGAGGTCTATGACATGGGCTACGAGGATTACTTCTATAGCGGAGCTCCGTGCTTCTTGGAATGGCCGGAACTTATTGAGGAAATTCTGCCGAACGACGCTGTCAAAGTGACAATAACTGAGCAAGAAGATGGCACGAGAATCGTGGAGTTTTAGCTAGATTGTAGCTTGAACAAAATGACTTAACAATTTGCGTAACAAAAAGTTAATTATTCACTATTAAACAATAATATTCAATGGAAGTACAGATTACTAACGAGAATTTCGAGACTTACAGACACGGCGAGTTACCTTTGGTGGTTGACTTGTGGGCTACTTGGTGTGGTCCTTGCCGCATGGTTGCACCTATCATCTCTGAGCTGGCACAGGAGTATGACGGTAAGGTTGTCATCGGTAAGTGCGATGTTGAGGAGAATGATGATGTGGCCTCTGAGTTTGGCGTTCGTAACATTCCCACAATTCTCTTTTTCAAGGGTGGACAACTTGTCGACAAGTTTGTGGGTGCAGCAACCAAGGGTGTGCTCGAAGAAAAAGTAAAGGCTTTGTTAGACTAAGCCCACATCCTGAAATCATCATTAAGTGATGATTACTGGCCATTTTCCTGTCGAATCACAGGGGTGCACAACGTATGGATTAGTGCTTCCTTAGGGTTCAACAGAGAAATGGCCTTTTCAGTTTGGCTCATATTTCTCTTTCGGGTAGGACCACACGCCTACAGGTAAAACAAACCTATTGCGTGGGATTGATAATATAAAATAGTTTACTAAAAACTTTAAATTAGTAGACGAAGTCTTTTCGTATATTCTTTAGATTTTTTATCGTGCGCATACGCATATCTGCACGATAAAACGTCCAAAGACGTTCAAATTAGGACACAACGCCCCTTTTCCCATCGCTGTCGACATCTTCCACGCAGTCACCGCCACAGAGGGAACACGCCAGACATGGCTGACATTATCTCGTCCCACTGGTAGCCGTTGTAGGTAGAACTGCGAACACCAAGAGAGCCGTTGACGACTTTGGCAAGTGAAAGCGCATAAAAAGCCTTGCTTGCGTAATAAATTCCTCCGAAAGGAGTGGTTTTCTCAGATTTTTGTTTACCTTTGCCATATGTCAGATATTCTTTATTTGAGTTTTAAGCAGCACCAAGGTAAGTGAATTTCCTGACATATGCAAGCATAGGATAATTTGTTGTTATCCAATGACTTGCTTTCCTGTAAAATTATAAGTCTGCTAGTTTAAGGAAAAACCTAATAAGATGAAGTCTACGAGATTGTTGTTTGTCATGCTTTGGGCGTGGCTCGCGCTCTCTGTTCAAGCACAAGAGGGAGCATGGAAAGGTGAACTGGATTTCCAGGGAACCAAGTTGCCATTGGTGTTTCATTTTGCTGATAATGGTTGCACTATGGATTCGCCTTCGCAGGGTGCCAAGGGTATTCCAGCCCAAAGGGAAATTTTGGCCGACGGCACCGTTCGTGTGACAATAGCGGCCATTGGTGCTACTTTTGAGGGAAAGAACGACGGAAATGCAATTCGTGGAACTTTTACCCAAATGGGGATGGAATTCCCTTTAATCCTTATGCCCGGAACTTTACAAGTAAACCGTCCACAGACTCCAGTTCCGCCCTTCCCCTATAGGGAGGAAACGGTTTCTTTCGCCAATGATGGTTTCACGTTTGAGGGGACGTTGGTGTTGCCGGTCCATTGTGATAGAAATACCCCTGTGGTGGTTATGGTCACGGGAAGCGGTCTGCAAAACCGCGACGAGGAGATGTTCGGCCATAAGCCATTCGCTGTGATAGCCGATGCGCTGGCTCGGCAAGGCATAGCGTCGTATCGCTACGATGACAGAGGCTACGGTCTTGAGGGATATCAGATGGATGCGTATACCACTGGCGATTTTGCGAGCGACGCGCAAGTAGCGTTGAGACTCATGCGGAAAAGATTTGGCAAGGTGGGTGTCCTTGGGCATAGCGAGGGTGGAACCATCGCACTCATGATGGCAGAACAAGGAATGCCTGATTTTATAGTTACTTTGGCGGCCATGGCTGCCTCGGGTAAAGAAACGTTGATGAGACAGAATCGTGCCAGTATGGCCTCATTGGGGCTATCGCAAGGTATCCTTGACACTTGTTGCGCTGTTGTGCAACAGGCTTTCGAAGTGTTGGCAGAAGGGAAGAAAGTGGAACAACTGTCGTTTGAAGGCGTTCCAGCTGAACTCAAGCTGGTCTTAGAGAGCTCGGTCAAGCAGTGCGACACGCCCTATCTTCGCTATTTGCTAAATGTTGATGTTAGCAAATCGCTTGACAAGGTAAAATGTCCAGTTTTGGCTTTGAATGGTACGAAGGATACCCAAGTGGATTGTGCGTCAAACATTCAGGTGCTGGAGTCGGGGCTTATTAACAGCCGGCATGAAATTAAGAAGTTTGAAGGTTTGAATCATCTTTTCCAACATTGCACAACAGGTAGCGTGCTCGAATATCAGCAAATAGAAGAAACCATTGCGCCAGAGGTGCTTCAGGCCATCATAGGTTGGTTGAAAACTTTGTAACGGTATCATTTTCTCCGCTTCAATACGAGGGTTTGTGTGGCGACGAAGGGAAACTCTCGTACCTGAGCGTTGACCTAATGTCTGTAAACCACACGGAACAGGCCTTGTTGTAATGTGAAACAATGTGGTGTTTTCGTTTAGCCAGATGAGGGCAGAGAGTGCCCGGGTCTAGCAGTGGCGTCAAAAAACAGGGAAATGCTTTGTTCCATGGGAGAAAGAGCGAGGGTATTCATGTAAAAAGGCTTGCAGTCTCACGACTACAAGCCTTTTCAAAAAATGATTGCTTTATACGTTATTATTGTAAGAGAGATCTGATTTCTGAGAGAGGACGCTCCTCCTGAGTACCGTCAGGACGTGTTACCATGAAGTGGTCGAAGGCTGAACGGCCGTTAACATACTTGACCACAGCAACGCCGCCTTCGCGAAGTTGAACGGTGAAATAGCCATTGCGCTTGCCGTCCACATACTTGCCGTGGAGTTTCTCCTTGCCATTGGCGTAGTAGGTGACAACGTCACCATTGAAGATGGTGTTCTTGTCGTTGCCGAGGTCTACGAAGTTGTAGCCGCCCTCTGCCTTCAAGGTGCCATCCATATAGTAGTCCTTGAATACGTCTTTCTTGTCGACACCATTGCCCTGGGTCATCAGCAGGCGATAATAGCTTGCCTGACTGGCGTCGGAAACGCTCAACTGGTCAGCAGAATAGTAGATGGTGTCGGCTACTACTACAGCGTCGTTACTCACATGCTTGCTGGCGAAAGTTGCGACAGACATCAGCATCATCATCGAAATCAAAGCGATTTTTTTCATTTTAGTACCTCCTTTAAATTTTTAGTCTTGGTTTAATTTTCTGGTGCAAAGGTATACAAAAAATATGTATCGGCAATGATTTATTAACACTATTTTATAATTAATTTTCGATTCAGAAAAACTGAAAGTGCCTAATCGGCTTTCGGTTTAAAAAATGCAATATTTAACATCCTGCGCTTACATTTTTATTATGGTGTCCGCAAACAAAGGCTTATAAAAGGGCTATTGCTTTACAATATGTTAGTTTTGATGGGAAAAACGACACTTTGGCATTGTTACTCATATTATAATATAAAGAAGGAATGTGATTGAAATGTAAATATTCGTGATTCAATTTACAAGTTGACATAAGTCAAGCGCTGCTTGCTGACTAAGTGTTTCGTCTATCCACCTTTCTGTGTATTTATGCTATCACAATGCCTTTTTTGCGTAACAGGAATCTTTTGTAGATTGGTGCTTATTTCTAAAACTGGTGAATAAAGTCGCTGTTTGTAGTTAAAACGATACAAAACAGCAAAACCAGCTGCCTAAGTGATGTTGTGCTTAAGCTGCTGGTTTTGTCAAGGGTTCCCTAACCAACATGGTGGTTGGGGTAGGGTTAGGGGTTACAGGTTTTATAGCGAGCGTTTCCAACACAACTGTTGGGCATCTGTATGTGGAGCATTTCGCAGATGGTGGGCGCGATATCTACTATGTACGAAGGCTCGCTGGTTTCTCCATGCTTTACATTCCAACCAAATAACACGAACGGGATGTGCGAGTCGTAGGGGTTCCATTGCCCATGGGTGGTTCCTTTGTAGTCTGCCGATTTGTCAACGTTTTCAAATCCCGCCTTGGGCACATAGAACAAGTCGCCACTGCGTTTCTTGTTGTATCCGTTCACGATGCGCTCACGGATGGGCTGGGGGATGGATGTGGTAAGCGCTTTGTCGTAATCCACAACATACAGGATGTTTTCGTCTTTTTCCAGTTCCTTGATTACTGCGGCCTTTACCTCATCAATCGTTTTGCCGTTTTTCTCTATCAGTTGGTGGTTAAGGTAGATGCGTCCAGCATCTTCTGCCTCAATCACGTCGCCAGCAATATCTAAAATGTTGCTGAGTCGATCCCTCATTGATTTCCAGGAAGTCCATGTCTCCAGGCCTCCTGCGGGTATCTTGTGATCTTTTAGAAAGTTGGGATTGTGCGAGGCGCCATGGTCGGCTGTGAGGAAAAACAGGTAGTTGCCACGCCCCACTTTATCGTCCAATACCCTCAGAAAATGCGCCAACTGGCGGTCGAGCTCCATGTATGTGTCGTAGTTTTCCTTTCCTCTCGTTCCGTATGTGTGTCCGATGGCATCGGTCGACGACACGCTGATTGCAAGAAGGTCGGTTGCTCCATCCTCGCCAAGATGTTCGTTGAGAAGCGTAGCCTCGGCCATTTGGAAGGTTTTAACTATACCAATGGGCGATGTCTTCACATCAGTTCCGGGCTTTACGCACAATTGTTTGTTCGTCTTTTTAACCCAATTTGGCAATTCGTTCATATAATAGGATGATGTGATGAAGTGACCTGCCGATTGGTCCCACCAATAAGCCGCATCGGCGGCGTGACCTGCTGGCAGAATTGCTGCGCGGTCTTTGAGAGCCACGCCAAACACCTTGCCTTGAAAGTCAGTGGCTATCTTTAACATGTCGCCAATACCCGTTGCGATGAGGTTGCGGGGTGACATCTTTCCTTCGCGACTGTTAGATCCCACACTCTTCACGGTTGAGTCGCCACAACAATACATTTTTACGCCGTTCTCGTAGAAATTGTTTCCCGCAATTCCATTCAGTGCCGGGACGGCTCCTGTGTAGATGCAAGTGTGTCCAATGGAGGTGACGGTGGGCACGTAGTTGATCATCGTGTTCTCGAAACTAAAGCCTTCGTCGACCAAGCGACGCAAACCTCCATCTTGGAATTGGTCGTAATAATAATAAAGGTAGTCCCATCTCATTTGGTCAACTACTAAACCGACGATCAATTTGGGACGCTGAATGGCAGAAAAACTTGGCAAGGCCAAGGCTGCTGCAAAGAGAAATGAGATAATCTTTTTCATGAATCGCATAAGATTTGAATGTATTTGATAATATTTTTCAATTTGTGTATTTGGCTTTGACATACAGTTATGTATGGTGTCGGACGTTCACGGTTGAGTGCAAGGCTATACCCATTGTTTTCATTAAACAAGATAAGCCCGATCGAGTGTGCTCGAGCGTTGCCATGATGAGAATTGTTACCGGATACGGGAGCACTTTTCTTGCAAATATACGTAATTTTCCACAAATTGTTAGCCAGCGGTGTGCGATATTTTGCCTATACGCCACAATTTTTGGTTAAATACTGTTAAATACCTCATTCCAATTCGTCTAAGTTTCATCAAATCAAAATAAATCCTTAATTTTGCATCAACAAAAATGATGGTTCCGTAGCTCAGTTGGATTAGAGCAACAGCCTTCTAAGCTGTGGGTCTTGGGTTCGAACCCCAACGGAATCACTTTGTGACCCCATGCGGGTCACATCGGAACAAAACAACGTTAAAGAGGATTCTACTTCGGTAGTATCCTCTTTGTTGCTTATATACAGTTAGTTACGAGCGAGTAACTTGAAATTCAGACAGTTATTTAGAGGACGAGCGTAATGTCTAATTAACGCAGCGGATTTGAACCTGGTGCTTTGATGATGACATAACGGGACACAACGATACATAAATGTGTGACACTTTGTGTGACACTTTCTAAAAACGTGTGACACTTTCAGCCACTAAATATCTGAATTTTCGATTAATTTGTAGCGATAACGCAAGCTGCAAAGCCAATTATCTATAAATCAGTTTATATTTAACTTATTATGTTTTGTCATTTCATTTATTATTGTTACATTTGTAGCGGTAATCAAAGATATAGCACAATGGCAAGGCCTATAAGCGATGAGACGGCTCACAAGGTGACGCTTCACATCAATAATGGATATAGATATGCTACACTACGTCCACGTGTAACGAATGAGGCAACCGGTAAGCGCATGAACAAAAGCATTCATTTAGGCACGGTGACCGAAAGCCTGAAGTTCATTCCAGGCAAGGCATACCTCTACATGCCTCCTGCCGAGCGAAAACAATTGGTATTCCCACAGGGATGGGATTTGAGTGAACTTGACTCTTTGCCAAGCACGAGGAAAGCAGGGAGACCCTCCTATAATGGAGACGCGCAGAACCGTCTGTATGGCGACGTGTGGCTTATGGAAAGAGTTGCAGAGAAGACCAAGATACGCGAGGACCTGGAGAAGGTGTTCGAGGGAAACAAGGAGAAAGTGGATGACATCATGACGCTTGCCATGTTCCCCTATATTTCCAGCTATTCTTACAGCAGGCTCGCTCGCTGGCAGAGATACACCAAGACTCCGTCCGCGCGCGAAATGTCTCCGGGAGACATTACCCGTCTTACGCAGTCAATCACTGAGAAAGACCGCCAGGCCTTATTGCGCCTTCGTTCAGAAAGAATTGGAAAGATGGAGCTCTGTGCTGTTGACTCCACAAGCAGGTCGGCTTACGGGAGCAGCCTGGCCGACATACGCTGGGGGCACAACAAGGAGAACATTGCCTTGGCGCAGACGAATGAAGTTGTAGTCTATACTCTCAGCAACCACATGCCCATCTATTACAGGTCGTTTCCCGGTAATATCCCTGACTCACGCACAATGGGTGTCATCCAGTCCGACCTGCGCTGTGCCGGTTTTACGAATTACGTAATGATAACGGACAGGGGCTATGGGACAGTGCAAATCCTTGAGGACAACATTCTTCATGACCAGTCCGCTATAATGTGTATGAAGACCGGCCACAAGTTTATCAGCGACAAAATAGACGGCCTTGGAGACTTCAATGTCCGTCCGGACGGAATGGAGATAGACCTTGACAGCAAGCTGTACTACAAGCAGTACGACATTGACTACAAGGTACATGGAAAGGGCAAGTACGAGAAGGCAGCAAGCAAGATGCGCCTGAATCTCTTCTTCAATCCGTCGTGGAGGAGCGAGGGGCAAATCAACATAGACATGAAGGTCGAAGGGCAGAGAAACAGTCTTCAGCAGATGATTGATGGCAAAGAGGAAGCCCCTGACGATGAGACACTTAAAAGGGACTTCTGCATGTTCGACGTAAAACTGGACAAGAAAAGACATGTCGTGTCGTTTGAGAAGAACGAGAAGAAGTACAACGACTCACTCAGACTTTTAGGGTTTGTCGCCATTGTAACGCTCGGGCTGGATCTGACGGCACCGCAAGCTCTGGCTCACTATAAATTGAGAGATGAGCAAGAGAAGTACTTCCAGCAGATGAAGACGGAGATGTGTTCTGACAGGCAAAGAAACTGGAGTGAAGACGGTAAGACCGGCAGGCTGTTCGTCTTGTTCGTCGGACTGGTCATCGGATCATATATCAGACACATCTGGAAGACGACAGGCCTTCACAGCATGTTCGCCTCTTCGCTTGACATGCTTGACGAGATGAGAAACATAAGATGTATCGAGCGGCAGGGGCATGCCACCAAGATAACGCCTTTTGTCGGGAAGCAGGTAGAGATTGCAAAGGCTTTTGGGATTGACATCCCAGTCGGGTGTGAACCGGGATACAAGTCGAAAAAGGTAGGGAGAAAAAGAGGAAGGCCAAAGAAAAACGAGTCGTAGTAGGTTATCGCTACAAACTAATTGAAAATTCAGACTAAATAGGGTCTGCTGAATTATTATCTGTTCACAGACAGAGGGTAGCAGACGTAGCCCCTCATAGCGACGACAATGATGAAAAACCGCCAGATTTCGGTCAGGGCAAGACAAAGTTCCCTCAGGAACTTCATCACGTTTTTGACGAAGTAGCACATTCCCGTCCAGCATCGTGCTGTATCTGGAAGCTTGGCTCTTATGTCATTGGCTCGATAGATTCTCTTGCCAGTACCGAATGAGCATTCGATTTCATTGCGCTCCCCGATGGCTTTGGCCATTCTGGATTTCATCTCATCTGAAGGAGGATCCTTCGGCGGTCGCCCTAACGGTTTGCAGTACGAATGGATTTCAAAATCACCAAGTATATCTCGGTTTGACCTGTTCAGGTAAATCTTATCCGCAAGGATGGTGGCCGGAAGGTAGCCGAAGCGTTCTTTGAAAAGTTGAATCTGTAGCAAGAGGTCCTGGCTCTCGTTGTAGGCATCCCAGCTGTGGTGGTCGATGAACGTATAGCCCTCGACAATGCTTGCACCTATCTTGGCCCCGAACTCAGTCCTTGCCTTGGCCTTTCCACGGACAATGGCACGGACGTGTGGCTGAAAGATGCTCAGTATGCGGTCTGCACAGGTATGAGTCTTTGACCTGTACATCTCCTCCTGCTGATGGTACATCTTGAGGATGGCGGTCAAGGTGCGTTTCTCATATGAGAACAGACACTCGTAGTACATCTTGTTCTTCGCAAGCAAGTCCATCAGGATGCGGATGTCCTTGCGCAAGTAGTTGAGCGTCACCCCGATAGTATCACGCACCATCTTGCCTTTCTTCTTGGCTTTCTTGACAAGCTGAAGGTATGCCTGACGTGCATGCTTGTAGTTCGTGCGTGGTTTGTGTAGTTCAAACATCTCGCACACCTTCATAATATAGTCGGTAACCTTGCGGCAGCCGTCATGTATAATATCAACGTCAACAGGATAGCGCATCTCGGCATCGGCGCAGGTGGCATCAATCTTCAGCACCCCCTTGTGCTCGCGACCTTGTGAGTCGGTGAAGGATGCGGCATTCGAATCCTCTGGTTTCGGAGTCGGCGGGTCCTCAGCATTCTTCTTCGCCTCTTCCTCCTCACGCTTGCGTTTCTCTTCAAGAAGACGCTTCTGCTTGTCGAGAAGCTTGACGGTCATCTTGTTGAGTTCTTCCTCAGAGATTCGCTTGCGTATCGTGACAAACAGGCTTGGGTCGAATATAGGCTTGTCGGTAAACCCATGCAAACCACAAAAGTACTGCATGTAGGGACTCTCTCTGATAATCTCGATGGTCTCGGCGTCACTCAGGTTTAGCTTGTGCTTGATAATCATTGCGCCGAGAATCATGCGTGCCGGCTTGTTACCAGCACCTTGCTTCTGATTGTCCAACCTTGAGTTGTATTCCCTCTCAAGTTCCGTCCATGGAAGAAGGTCACCGAGAGCCACCCATCGGTTTTTCTTGTCCAGCTCATCAAGGGATGAGCGGAGCAAACCGAGGTCAAGTTGCTTGTATTTTGGAGCGTAAAACTTCATCTTGCTATGGAATTAACGATATAAAGATACGATTTTCTAGTTAAACAAACGAAGAAATAAAGTTATATAAACTTAAATATCAGAGAGTTATAA
>NZ_JAHKBE010000031.1 GCF_018789675.1 Hallella faecis | reverse complement strand
TTACTCAATCAATTTCAAATCAAAAAAACAAAGAACGCTTGTAAATGATTAAATATCAAATATATAACTATAGTTAAGCGATTAATATCGCATCACTAGTAATATACAATGAGTAATGAACGCTGTTTTGAGGCGTGTGCACGTGGCGGTTACGTCGTCGTTCTTGCCTGTGCCTATTGCAAGGCTTTCCACAGTTGGTGGAGAGCTTGCTGCAAGATGGCGCGTGGCGTGGCCACGTTCATGCGCATGAATCCCTCGCCGCCTTGTCCGAACATTTCGCCATCGTTGAGGGCGAGGTGGGCGTGGTTTACAAAGAGGTCGACGAGCTGATCGTGGGTGAGTCCCAGTTGTCGGCAGTTGAGCCACACGAGGAATGAGGCTTGTGGCCGCAAGGGCTTTATCTGCAGCATGTGCTGTCGGCAGTAGTCCTCCACAAACAGGATGTTCTGCTCCACGTAATGGAGCATGGCCTTTCGCCACGCTTCGCCCTGCTGAAAGGCGGCTATGGTGGCGATGGGCGCGAAGAGTGTGGGCTCGTTGAGCTCGTTGGCGGTGAGCCATGAGTAGAATTTCTGTCGCAGGGTGTCGTTGGGCACGATGGCGTAGGAGCTTACAATGCCCGCAATGTTGAATGTCTTGGAAGGTGCTCCGAAGGTGATGCTGCATTGTGCGGCCTTCTCGGAGGCCATGGCAAACGGCAGGTGCTTGTTACCCCAGAGCGCCATATCGCAATGGATCTCATCGGAGACGACGAGGATGTGATGGTCGTAGCAGAAGTCGGCCAGGCGCGCCAATGTGGCCTTGTCCCACACGATGCCGGCTGGGTTGTGGGGATTGGAGAGAATGAGCACCTTGCACTTGTCGTCGGCCACTTGTGCGAGGTTGTCGAAATCCATGGAGTAGGATCCGTCGGCGTTCTCCTTGAGGGGGTTGTACACCACCTCGCGGCCGTTGCCTTGTGGCGTGAGGCGGAAGGGGTGGTACACGGGTGGCTGAATGATGACCTTGTCGCCGGGCTGCGTGAAGATGTTGATCACCATGCCAATGCCTTTCACGATGCCGGGGATGAAACTGAGCCATTCAAGCTCGACGTTCCATTGGTGGTGGTCGTGGAGCCATTGCTGCACGGTGGGCCAATAGTTCTTAGGCTCGACGGTGTATCCGAAGAGCGAGTGGTCGAGGCGATGGCGAAGCGCTTCGGTGATAAACGTCGGTGTTTCGAAATCCATGTCGGCCACCCATAGCGGTAGCAGGTCGGCCCGTCCGTAGCGCTCCAGGAGCACCTCGTGCTTGAGGTCGCCGCTGCCTGTGCGGTCGATGATTTTGTTAAAGTCGTACATGTGGTCTCCGTGTTAGGTTTGTTATGCTTTCAAGGCCTGCTTGATGTCGCTGAACACATCGTCCATGTCTTCCAATCCAACGGAGATTCGCACCGTGGTGTCGAGCACATCCATGGCAGCCCGCTCCTCACAGGTGAATGTGCCGAAGATGGTGCTTGCTGGGTGTATGGCCAGCGTCTTGTTGTCGAAGAGGTTGGTGGCCCGTCTCACCAGTTTCAGGTTGTCGATCATGCTGAAGCACGCCTCCTTGCTCTCCAGGTCGATGGTCATCATAGCGCCGGCCGTGGGACCGTATTGCTTCTTGGCGATGGCGTGGTAAGGATTGTCGGGCAATCCCACGTAGTTGACGCGCTTCACCTCGGGCAATGTGCGCAACTTCTCGGCCAAGTAAAGGGTGTTTTGGCTCTGCACGCGGTAGCGGGCGTCGAGCGTCTCAAGGCCGAGCGATTGCATGTAGGCCACGTGGGGTGTCATGTAAGCACCGAAATTGAATAGCATCTCGTTCTTCATCCTGTGGCCAAATCCCTGTGTGGTGCCATAGTCGATGGCCAGTCCGCCCAGCGATGTGGCGCCGCCCGAGAGATACTTGGTGCTCGACACCACCTCGATGTCGACTCCCAGGTTCTTCGCCGAGAACTGCGTGAAGGGGATGACGGTGATGTCGGCCACCAGTGGCACGTGGTGTTCGTGGGCAATGGCTGCCAGTTCTGCCAGGTTGGCCACCTCCATCTGTGGGTTGGTGATGATTTCGAGGAATATGCAACAGGTGTTATCGTCCATCTTGCTTTTCACCTCATCGAGGTTGAGCAGGTCGCAAGGTCGCGCCTCCACGCCGAAGCGCTTGAGCGACTGGGTGATGAGCGAGAAGGTGTTGCCAAACATGTGGCGTGAGGTAACGATGTTCTTTCCGGTGGCGGAGATGGCCAGCATTGTGTTGCTGATGGCGGCCATGCCTGATGAGAACGCCACCACGTTGCTGGCGTTGGTGAGCGCTTTCACCTTGTCCTCGAGGTACATCACCGTGGGGTTCATCACTCTCGAATAGTCGGGTGCGATGACTCTGCCCGTGAAGGCGTCGGCCATGTCGACCGCTGTGTTAAACTCGTATGCCGCTGTGTGGTAGATGGGCATGCTCAATGATCCGTAGGCGTCGTGCTTTTCAAATGGCGTATCGATGGCCTTTGTCTTATTATCCATTACTTTTTAATTGAGTTTGTGTGTTGCAAAATTACATTAATTTGCGCTTTTTCGTGAAAGACTGATAGAAAGATTTCGCAAAAAATGCACAACAGTGGGTTGCTAATGTCCGATTTGGGACAATAAGACACCGCTCTGTTAGGCGTGTTGGATTTGTTGCCATTATGCCCGTCAGCGGCACCTCTCTGCCATCGCGTAACACCAGCGTGGGATTGATCCAATCGCCGTGATCGTAGTTGAAGTTGTCGCCTCCATCGTCCCGAGCACCAATGTCTTGCTTCCCTCCGGCCAGTTGATGTCCACGTCGACGGCATGTCCGTCGGTGGTGTAGGCCACCACGTCCGACGAGTAGTAGCAATCCCATGAGTTCCAACCCATAGGTGGAGTTAGCGCCTACTTGCGGAAGGTGGCCGTGTCGGCGTCTTGGGCCACGGCTTGGCATAGTGCCAAGCAGCATCCTAAGAGCAATAATGATATTTTTTCATTTAGCAGAGAGCTTTGTTTGTAGATAGTTTGTCGTTATTTTCTCATCCATTTCTTTCCCTTGCTCACCGTTACGCCGTGGTGGTTGTTTCCTACGCGTTGGCCGCTGAGGTTGTAAGTGGGAGCGGCGTTGGCGTTGTCATCTCCCTCTATGCGGTCGACCCCTGTGGGGTTCCCGATGACGCTTTGCAGCTCTTGGGCTGTGAGCGGATAGTTGTAAAGGCGAATGTCGTCGATGAGGCCGCTGAACAACGGATCGGCGTCAAACTGGCTGCGTCCGATATAGTTGAGCACCGGGCGGATGTCGCTGGGCTTGATGGTGACCGACGATGACGAACCGACGGCTTCGCCATCGACCCACAGGGTTACGTTGCCCTCGCCCATGGTGACGGCCACGTGGTGCCACTTGTTGCCTTGCAACTTTCCGTTGGCGTCGACCGTTTGCTCTTCGCCTCCGTTCTTGATGGCGAAGCGCATGTTGGATCCGTTGCTCGGTGTGAGGAACATGTAGTTGGAGGTGCCGTTGCCAAAGTCGAAGAGGCGTGTCCAGTTGTTGCTGGCGTTGGTCCATTTCACCCACATGGCAATGGTGAACTCGTCCATGTCGCCCACTTCGTAAGGCAGGCGGAGGTAATTGTTGGATAGGCGCAGCGCCGAGTCGCCCACCCGATGTTCGCTCATGAAGCGAGGAGCGGTGGAACAGGTGGCGTCCATCATGTTGACCGTTGCGTCGTGAAGGTCGCCTTCCATCTGCCAACTGGCCACTAAGGTCTTTTGGGCAGTGGGCGAAGCCGTGGCGGGCTCGCTCATGGCCGACACGTTGGCCGATCGGTCGATGGCTTTCACCTTATATATATAGGTGTGTCCTTGGCGGCAAGTGTTGTCGGTGAAGGAGGTGGCGGTGATGCCCCGGGCGATGGTGCTCCATTGGCTGCCGTCGGCCTCCCCACGAACCACGTTGTAGCTATGCACGTCGTCGTCGGCAGGAGCGGTCCAGCTAAGGGCCACGCTGGCCGATTGGGCGTTGGCTATGAGGTTTGTGGGCGCGTTTGGCGCGCTGCTCTCCACCGCTCCATCCTCAGGAATGAAGCGCCACATCTGCAGTCGTCGGTCGATGGCCGATGAGGCCAACTGCTTCTGCACCGCATAGGTCGACGACTCGTTGGGCATGGACAGATAAAGCCCTGACTCACGATTGCGGATGTAATAGTAGCCCTTGCCCGCATAGTGGAGCGACCATTGCTCGTTGCTGGCGTTGTTGGCATTGTAGGAAATGACGTGTGCGAAAGCCGATGTGGAATTGTTCACCACGTTCATGTGCATTTGGTTTTGTGCGTTGGTGAATGTGTGGAAACTGTAATCGCCACCGATGCGTGCGTCGGCAGGAGCCACATCCCATTGCGCCAGCAGCGGGATGGTAGACAGTTGTGAAAAGAGTTTCATGTTCAGGTCGTTGCCCGAAGAGGCGTTGCCCACCACCAACGTGCGTGCGGCGTAGTTGATGAGCTTGTAACGCCCTGCCGCGATCTCCATTGGTGGCACGTCTTCGCCGCGGTAGATGTTGTAGACCCGCTCCGCGTTGGTTTGTCCCTTTTGGTAGCCTGTTCCGCCTGGATACTCCATGCGGAAGGCGCGTGTGGGGCCCTGACCGTCGAAATAGACATCCTCGTCGGGCGACACGAAGAGATACGAGGAGTTGGCGGCTTGTCGCTCGCTGCCTCCCACAAAAGCCTTCAACTCCTTGGTGGCGTCGTCGCGATAGACCGACGCAGCGGTCCAATGGCTGCGATCCTCTCCGTAGGCCAAGCGCGACCCATGGTTGCTTATTTGGCAGAACTCGCCGCGTGCGCGGCTGTCGAAGCCCCACCAGATACCTATCGATATGCCATAGTTGGCGGCAATCATTGCCTCGCCAACGTTGTGGAGCTCGTCGGCGTAGGCCACGTTGCCCTCGTCGACCACTTGCTTCCAGAAGTTGGTGAACGTGTTGAACTCGCCCGCCAGTTGATGGGTGTTGCCCCATGTGGCATAGGGTTTCACGGCATTGTACCACTCGGCGGCATAGTCGTTGTTGAGCGTGTTGCCCGCCGTGATGGCAATATCCTTGAAACGTGGATAATCCTCCTTGAGTTGGCGCGCTATCTCCTTGAAGTTGGCCTTCGTTCCCTCGTTCCACGGCGTGTAGTCGGGCTCGTTGAAAGGCGAAACAGCCACGATCTTATGGCGCGGGTAATTCTTTTGCATCCATGCCACCGAGGCGTCGATGAGCCTTGCCCAATGGTTGGTGTTGGCCACATTGTTCTGGGTGTAATAGGGAATGATAAATTCGGTGGAGCCGTTTCCCTGGTCGGCGTTGAGCACCATGTCGACATCGGCGCCCATGAGGTTGATGGTGTTGGTGCGGCTGCGTAGCGCCTGGATTTGCGAATGGGTGAGCGCCGTGTCGCCAATCAGTTCTTGGTTCATCTGGAAACTGCTGCGTGCGATGCTCAGGTTCTCCTTGCCAATGAAGTTGATGCCCTTGCGCATGTTCTGTTCGCTATTCCACGCCACGTCCAATCCCCAGCGTATGGGCAGTTGGATGCCGCTGTCGGTGGGGCGGAAGGGCACCACCACATCCGTCTTGGCCTGTGGTAAGAGATAAATGCTCGATGAGAGTCGGGGCTGCTGAGCCATAACCGTTGAGGCAAGGCCCATGGCCGCCAGGAGTAAGAAGGGTTTGATAGTTTTCATGATTTGTAGATAAGGAGATTGTAAAAAACAAGGGGCGAGCGTTGCACTCGCCCCTTGGGTATTGGGGCATGATGGTTTATGCCGCTTTAGCTTTCTTAAGAGCCTTGGCCTTGCGATGGCGCTTGTACCACTCCATGAACACGCCGAAGGCCGCCATCACCATGAGGATGGCATAGGCCGTGTAGGCCACAGCCTCCGTGTTGTTGATCGAAGCGGGATGGAAATCGAGCACCACCTCGTGCTTGCCAGGCTTGATGTTCATGGCGCGCAACACGTAGTTGACACGTCCCAGCTCCACGGGTTGTCCGTCGACGGTGGCCGTCCAACCAGGATAATAGATCTCTGAGAAGACGAGCACGCCGCCCTTCTCAGAGTTCACCTCATACTTCAGGTTGTTGGGCTCGTAGCTCTTCAGGGTAGCCATGGAGGTCGACTCCTGCTTGACGGCAGTACCCAGTTGCTTCTCAAACTTCTTGTCGGCCACGGCCTCATGTCGCAGGTCGATGGCGGCGAGGCCGTCGAGCTCCTGGTTGGCATTGTCCACATAGCTCACCTTGTCGACGAACCATGCGTTGCCGTAGGCGTATGGGTTTTGGATGGGCACCGTCTGGTTGTTCTGAAGGCCCATGATGAAGTACTTCGTGTTGAGCATGTTGATAACCGGGAAGATGCTGTCGCCATTCACCTTGGTCATGTCGCCAGCCGCACCAGCCACGGCCGATGCGGTCTTGCCCATCTCCTTGCTGATGTATGCGTCGACCAACTCTTGGTAACGGCGCAACTTGGCGGGATGATAGCCACCGATGCTCTTGTGGTAATAGGATGTGGTGTTTTCGTTGAACGTGTTGGTTGCGAGGTTCAGCACACGATAATCGAGGGCTTTGTCTCTGAGGATTTGCTCGTCGGTTGCCGACATCTGCTGCGGTGTGTCGCGCACGCTCTTCTCAACAAACATGTTGTCGTTGAGGTAACGCTTGTCGACCTGCCACATATCGATGAGGCAGAGCACGGCGATGCACGCCACGAGGACTCTCGAGTTGAGCTTCTTGAAACGGTAGAGCATCAGCAGCGCCAAGCCGATGAGCACGATGAAGAACGAGCGGAGGGCGTCGGCAGAGAAGATATACTTGCGCACCTCCACGAGGTTGCCCTTGAAGCCATTGATGAATTGTGCCGCGTCGGGACCCTGCTGGGCGATCTGGTTGAACTGCATCATCTCGTTGTTGGAGACAAACTGCGAGAAGAACAAGCCCGGAGCCAACCAGAAGAGCAGGGCGAGACCGCCGGTCAAGGCAAAGCTGGCGTAGACCCAACGGGCCTTCTTGGCCAACAGGTCGGGCTCGTCTACGATGCGCTTCAGGGCCATCATGGCCAGCAAAGGAATGGTAAACTCGGCGATGACGAGGATGGAAGCCACCGTGCGGAACTTGGCGTACATCGGCACATAGTCGATGAAGAAGTTGGTGAAGCCCATGAAGTTGCGTCCCCACGACAAGAGGATAGACAGGATGGTGGCAGCCAGCAACGCCCATTTCATGGGACCCTTCACGATGAACAGGCCGAGCACGAAGAGCATAAGCACAAAGGCGCCCACGTAAACCGGTCCGCTGGTCATGGGCTGGTTGCCCCAATACTGGCCGATGCTCTGGTAAGCCTGCATGTAGTTGGGGTCGGCTTTCTCCATGGCCTTTCCGTTGGCGGCCATGGGCACACTGGCTCCGCCCTTGGTGTTGGGCACGAGCAACGTCCATGTCTCGCTCAGGCCATAGCTCCATTGCGTGATATAGTCGCGGTCGAGACCGCTATCGGTTTGGTTGGCCGAGTTTTTCTTCACCAGCTCGCTCTTGCCACGCATGCTCTCCTTGGAGTATTGCCAGGTGTGGTAAAGGTTCGAGAGGTTGATGCTGATACCGATGGCGGCAGCGGCCACGGCCACGCCCGACGCCTTCCAGAAGCGTGCCATCTGGTGGTTGCGGATGGCGTCGACCAGCCAAGCGATGACCATGAAGAGAATGGCGAACAAGTAATAGTAGGTCATCTGCACGTGGTTGGCCTTCACCTCAAATGCCGTGAAGATGGCGGTGACGATGAAGCCCCACAGGTATTTGCCACGATAGGCCAGCGCCAGACCGCCGATCATAGGCGGCAGGTAGGCCAATGCCATCACCTTCCAGATGTGTCCGGCGGCAATGATGATGAGGAAATAGCTCGAGAATGCCCACACGATGGATCCCAGGGCGGCCAGATGCTGCTTGAAATTGAAGGCCCTCAGCATGATGTAGAAGCCCAGGAGATAGGCGAAGAGGTACCACACGTTGTCGGGCAACCACAGGTGGTAGAAGTCCATCACCTTGTCGAGCAGGTCGGTGCTGTGGTAAGAGGGCGACGTCTGGTAGGTGGGCATGCCACAGAAGGTGGCGTTGGTCCAGCGGGTGCGCTCGCCTGTGCGTTGGTAATACTCACTGGCCTCCTGTCCGGCTCCACGTCCGGCCGAGTGGTCGTCTTGGTAGAGGATGCGCCCGTCGAGGTCGGCTGGCGCAAAGTAGGCGAAAGAAATGATTGCGAAAAGCACGACAACAAGAATGTCGGGTAGGCATTTCTTCAAAGTTTTCATAAGAATAGGTGTAAACGTTTATTATTCTATGCGCAAAGGTAAGTAAAATTTCGCTGAATGGTTTGAATTTCATAGTAAAAAGGAAAGCGAGCCATCGATTTTTTTGTAACTTTGCGTCAAATAATCATTTATTGTATTGAAAAAGATTGGTATTATCGTTGCGATGGACAAGGAGTTCGCGCAACTCAAGACGTTGCTCGACGATTGTCGTACGGAGCGACATCACTTCAAGGACTTCGTCATAGGCACCCTCGATGGCGCTGAGATTATTCTGCAACAGTGTGGCATCGGAAAGGTAAACTCGGCCATTGGCGCCGTGGAGATGATCGATTGTTACCAGCCCGACCTCGTTATGTCGACGGGCGTGGCAGGCGGAGCCGACGTGACGCTTAGCCCGCTCGATGTGGTGGTGGCTGCTGAATGTACCTACCACGACGCCTATTGTGGCGAGGAGGTGGCGCGTGGCCAAATCATGGGCCAACCCGCCCGTTTCGTGTCGCCAAAGGCGTTGGTCGACAAGGCCCTGGCGCTCAGCGGCGTGGTCGACGGCATAAAGATTCGCAGCGGCCTGACCGTCAGCGGCGAATGGTTTGTCGACTCGCGTGAGAAGATGCGCCAGATATTGGCCGACTTCCCCGACGCGGTGGCCGTCGACATGGAGAGCTGCTCGATCGCGCAGACCTGCCATATCTACCAAACCCCGTTCATCTCTTTCCGCATCATTAGCGACGTGCCGCTGAAGGACCACAAAGGAGCCCAGTATTTCGATTTCTGGAACCGCATGGCCGAAGGCAGCTTCGAGATTACTCGTCATTACCTCAAGGCCCTGTTGGCCTAACCTTTTAGCATAACCGATTCATTATGAATAAGATACCATCCTTTACCATCAATCATGAGAAATTGTTGCGTGGCATTTATGTCAGTCGCAAGGACGTAGTAGGAAACGAAGTGGTTACCACCTTCGATATCCGTATGAAGGAGCCCAATCGTGAGCCCGTGCTCCACAATGGCGCCATCCATACCATTGAGCATCTGGCGGCAACCTATCTGCGCAACGACCCCGAGTGGAAAGACCGCGTGGTGTATTGGGGCCCGATGGGATGCCTCACCGGCAACTACCTGTTGCTGCGTGGCGATTGGGAGTCGCGCGATATTGTGGAACTGATGAAGCGCACGTTCCAGTTTGTCGCCGATTTTGAAGGCGAAATACCTGGTGCCGCCCCTCGCGATTGCGGCAACTGGTTGCTCCACGACCTGCCCATGGCCCGTTGGGAGGCCCGCAAGTTTCTCGACGAGGTGCTGATGAACATGAGCGAGGAGAACCTCGTTTATCCTCAGTAAGCAACGTTTGTCGCAACTTTTTGCGTCGTTTAATGGTTTTTTAACGGTTATTTCGTTCAGCGAAAGGCGTAAATCGTTATTTTTGCAACTGTAATCTAACAAACCCATGAAAAAGAAAATGTTACTCGCCGCCGGTTGCCTCATGGCGCTTGCGGCCCATGCGGATGGCGCATACAGCTATCTGACCTTTACCCATAACAACCTGGCTGAGCAATCGTTCAGCGCCGCCGACCTGACCATCACCTTCGAGAATGGGCAGGCTGTGGTGGCCCAGAACGGCAACAAGACCACCCTGGCGCTGGACGACCTGCAGAAGATGCGCTTCACGGCAGAGCCCGCCGGCGTGGAAGAGGTGGTGGCCGAGGCCAACGGACCGCTCACCGTGGTGAGCCTTTCTGGCCAGCGCGTGGGAACCTTCAAGGACAAAGCCACGATGGAAAGAAGCCTGAAGAAGGGATTGTATGTAGTGAAAACCGCAGGAAAAACCTATAAATACGAAGCAAGATGAACACATTCTTCACAAATATGACCCTTGGAACGATGGTTCGTAGGAAGGCTTTGGCCTTGCTGATGCTCTTCGCGCCCGTATCGGCGTTTGTCTCCGCCCAGACGTTGAACGTCAAGGTGGGCGAGGTGACCTATGCCCACATGGCCGAGCAGACCGGCGACATGCTCTTTGACAACGGATCCACGCTGACCGTGCAGGGAAAGACCTACCAACTGGCTGAGGTAACCTCGGTCACGGTGAACAACAACCGTGTGGCCGACAATACCATCGCCGTGAACTACCAGGGCGCTAAGGCCCAGGTGACGGTGGCTGGCAACTTGGCCCAGCACGTCACGGTGAGTGCGGTGGGCGCCGATGTGCGCGTCGTGGCCGACTCCACTTACATGGGTGCCATCGCCTACACGTTGACCGGCTCGAGCGCCGACGGCTCGTTCTACATGGACGGCGATGCCAAGGCTTCGATCACCCTCGACAACCTTTCGCTGACAAGCGCCAAGGACGGGGCCATCACCATCGACGATGGTAAGAAGATCGACGTTAACCTTGTGGGAACCAACGTGTTGGCCGATGCTGCCACGGGCTTGCAGAGCGCTTGCCTCTACATAAACGGACACGTCGACCTGTTGGGTGAAGGCACACTTGCCATCAAGGGCAATTGTCGCCACGCTTACTCCTCCGACGAGTACACGCGCATGGTGAGCGGCACGCTGACGGTGGAAAGCGCCAAGGCCGACGGTGTTCATGTCAAGCAATATTTTGAGATGTGCGGCGGCACGCTGACCGTCAATTCGGAAGGCGACGGCATTGATGTGGGCGCCAAGAAGAAGGGCTGCGACAACAATGGCCAGCTCATCCTCAATGGGGGTGTGGTGGCCGTAACGGCCACAGGCGAGGGCGCCAAGGCCATTAAAGCCGACAGCACCATCACCATGACGGGTGGAACGGTGACGGGCAAGACCACAGGATCGGCTTATTTCGATGCGACGGTGAACGATATTGGTGGTGTTTCTTCGTTGAAGGCCGGAGGCAAGTTCCTCATGAAGGGTGGCTCGCTGAGCCTCACCTCAACGGGACCGGGCGCCAAGGGCATCAATGCCGATGGGGATATCGTGATCGACAATGGCCAACTGTCGGTGGTGACGACGGGCGACCTCTATGTGTATAACGCCCTCGACACCAAGCCACACGCCGTG
Source organism: Hallella faecis (assembly GCF_018789675.1). Classification (GTDB taxonomy): domain Bacteria; phylum Bacteroidota; class Bacteroidia; order Bacteroidales; family Bacteroidaceae; genus Prevotella; species Prevotella faecis. The sequence goes on along the minus strand of NZ_JAHKBE010000031.1, from coordinate 24,845 downwards.
AATACCGACGGAACCATCACCATCAATGGCGGAACCTTGTTTGTGGCGGCCTCCTCGGTCGGACGTGCGTTGAGCACCGACTTTGCGTTCTTGGTGAACGGTGGTACGCTGATGGGCATCGGCGGCAAGAAGAGTGAGCCCACAGGCGGCACGCAGAAGTACAAGGTTTACAAGGCCCAGAACATCAAGGCGGGTGCAACCGCCGCTTACGATGGCGTTAGCTTCACCATTCCCGCCATCTACAACAACAGCAAGGCACAAGTGCTTGTGTCGAAGGCGGGTATGTAAACGGCGCTGAGTGGGCATGGCCCGACAGAGAGGTGCCTGCCGATTGCGAAATGATTATGATAGGCTTGTGGGTTCCAACGCGTCGCGGAGGAACGCACAAGCCTGTTTTCGTTTCTCTGAAAAGGGCGGAACATCGGGGGCTTCGTTTCTCGTTCGTGTCAAAGGGAGCGGCCGACAATAGGAGGGCTGCCAGGGGAATGGATGAGGAGTTGTAGGGTTATTTGGTTAAAAAGTTGTGTCGAGATTTTGCGTGCTCTAAGAGCAGAAATCGCCGTTTGTGAGAGATTGCGACGCCCGATCTAAGAGCAGCGCTCGCCGTTAGGCATCTTTCGAGTTGCGAAAGACCATGTTTCGTGCCTCGAAAGACCATCTTTCGAAGCAAGGTTAGGCATGTTTCGAGGTGCGAAAGATGCCTAACCGCAAGGCGTAATGTGGAATTTGGAAGGCGAAAAGATGAATTGTGAACGCAACAGATTGATTGTCAGGCGATTGTGTAAATGCGCTGAGAATCGCATATTTGCGGCAAACATCACGCTCGTTCCAAAAATCAATGTAGTTTTGCGTATAGATTGTTGAGGCTTTTCGAATGGTTTTTGAGGCCATTCCTGTCTCGCCCGTGGATCGCGCCCGATGGGCATTGGCCACCTACTTGCAAGTTACTCGGTTATTGGCCGAAAGTTTTTGGAGGTAATTGATTTCGTTTGCAACATTTTTATTATCTTTGCCACCAATATAAGTTGTTATCCATGATTTATACAATTGAAAAAATTACCACCCTCATCGGTGCGCGCCGTTTTGGCGAAGAGAATGCCAACATCGGCTTTTTGTTGACCGACAGCCGTTCGCTCTGTTTCCCCGAAGAGACATTGTTCTTTGCCTTGAAATCGGGGCGTAACGATGGGCATCATTATATCCCAGAGCTTTATCGCCGTGGGGTGCGAAACTTCGTTGTGGAGGATGTGCCCGAAAACATGGAGCAGGTTTATCCCAAGGCCAACTTCCTGAAGGTGATCAACTCGCTGGAGGCGTTGCAGCGCCTTGCCGAGCGCCATCGCGACGAGTTCAACATCCCTGTGGTGGGCATCGCAGGATCCAATGGTAAGACCATGGTGAAGGAGTGGCTCTATCAGATCCTCTCGCCCAACATGCACGTCACGCGCAGTCCGCGAAGCTACAACTCGCAGATTGGCGTGCCCCTCTCGGTGTGGCTCATGAACGAGCAGACCCAGGTGGGCGTGTTCGAGGCGGGTATCAGCAAGCCCGGTGAGATGCTGGCCCTGCGCGACATTGTGCAGCCTTCGATCGCCGTGCTCACCAATATCGGTACGGCCCACCAGGAGAATTTCAGTTCGATGGAGGAGAAATGCCACGAGAAACTCATATTCTTCCATGATGCGGAGAAGATGGTTTACGATGGCGACGATACGTTGGTGACAAAGGTCTTGGCCACGTTCGATTACAAAGGCGAGAAACTCTACTGGTCGCTTAAGGACAAAACGGCCCCCCTGTATATCAAGGCCGTGGAGAAAAAAGACACGGCAACCACCATCACCTATATTTATAAGGGAGGTGAGGAAAACAGGTATAGCATTCCGTTTATCGACAAGGCCAGCATCACCAACTCGGTGACGTGTGCCATTGTGGCGTTGCAACTGGGCATTACGCCCGACCAGCTCGATGAGCGGATGCAGCTGCTTGAGCCGGTGGCCATGCGCATGGAGGTGAAGGAAGGACGTCATGGATGCACGCTCATCAACGATTCGTACAACTCCGACTTCAAGTCGCTCGATATAGCGCTCGACTTCATGAACCGCCGTCCCGACCATAAGGGACGTACGCGCACGCTCATCCTGAGCGACATTGTGCAGAGTGGAGAGCAGCCCGAGAAACTATATCGCGAGGTGAGCGACCTGGTTTGCAAGCGTGGAGTGGAGAAATTTATTGGCATAGGCCCGGTGATGTTCTCGCAGCGCGACAATATTCAGGTGGCCGACAAGTCGTTCTTCACGACGGTGAAGGAGTTTATCCATAGTCCGGTGTTCGATAACTTGCACGACGAGGTGATTCTCATCAAGGGCGCCCGACAGTTTGGATTCGACCGCATTACGGAGCTCTTGGTGCAGAAGGTGCACGAAACGGTGCTCGAGGTGAACCTCAACGCTATGGTCGACAACCTCAACTATTATCGCTCATTCATGAAGCCCGAGACCAAGCTCGTGTGTATGATCAAGGCCGATGCGTACGGCGCAGGAAGCGTGGAGATAGCCAAGACCCTGCAGGAGCATCGGGTGGACTATCTGGCCGTGGCCGTGGCCGACGAGGGCGCCATGCTCAGGGGCAATGGTATAACCAGCAACATCATGATCATGAACCCCGAGATGTCGGCCTTCAAGACCATGTTCGACAACGATCTCGAGCCTGAGGTGTACTCATTCCGCTTGCTCGACGCCTTGGTGAAAGCCGCTGAGATGGAGGGCATTACCGATTATCCCGTGCATATCAAGCTCGATACCGGCATGCATCGCCTGGGATTCGATCCCGAGCACGACATGGAGGAACTCATCAGTCGTCTCAAACACCAGAACGCCGTCATTCCACGGTCTGTATTCTCCCACTTCGTGGGGTCCGACAGCGATAACTTCGACGAGTTCTCAGCCCATCAGTTTGAACTGTTCGACAAGGCCAGCCGACAGTTGCAGGCTGCCTTCGACCATAAGATTCTGCGCCATATCGACAACTCGGCAGGCATTGAGCACTTCCCGGAGCGTCAGCTCGACATGTGCCGACTGGGATTGGGACTCTACGGAATCAATCCGCGAAACAATGGCGTGATCAACAATGTGTCGACCCTGAAGACCACCATTCTCCAACTTCGACATGTGAAGGCGGGCGACACGGTGGGCTACAGCCGAAAGGGAACCATTGAGCACGATAGCGTTATCGCAGCCATTCCTATTGGCTATGCCGATGGATTGAACCGTCATCTGGGCAACCGCCGTTGCTATTGCTTGGTGAACGGGCAGCGTGCGCAGTATGTGGGAAACATCTGCATGGACGTGGCGATGATCGATGTGACAGGAATCGACTGCAAGGAAGGCGACAGCGTGGAGATCTTTGGCGACAACCTGCCTGTCACCGTGCTGAGCGACGTGCTCGATACCATCCCGTATGAGGTGCTCACGGGCATCAGCAACCGCGTGAAGCGTATCTATTTCCAGGATTAATCCTTTTGGAGACAGATAGTTGTGAGATTTTTTATTTTAGGCGATAAAACCTAATTAATTATAGAATAAGGCGCAGATTTACAATTATTTTTTGTAAATTTGCGCCATATCATTTAATGAGAATCTACCTTAGAGATTCGATGTCTATCTAAAACAAAGTATGGAAAATGTATTTATGTATATCATCGGCTTGGGAGCAAGCGTGATGATGCCTATCATCTTCACGGTCATTGGACTGTGTATAGGCATGAAGTTTGGTAAAGCCTTGAGGTCTGGCCTCTATGTGGGAGTGGGCTTCGTGGGCTTGGGTATTGTGACATCGCTGCTCACAACCAATTTTAAGGATCCGTTGGATCTCATCTCAAGCATCTATGACCTCGACCTCAAGGTGTTTGATATGGGATGGCCAGCCGCAGCTGCCGTGGCTTACAACACGGCCGTAGGTGTGCTCATTATCCCCATTTGCCTGGGTGTAAACCTGCTGATGCTGCTTACAAAAACTACACGCACGGTGAACATCGACCTCTGGAACTATTGGCATTTCGCCTTTATCGGCGCTGTGGTCTACTTCGTTTTCGACGAGAACCTCTATTGGGGCTACTTCGCGTCGATCGTTTGCTATGTCATCACGCTGGTTATTGCCGACTGCACGGCCTCGAAGTTCCAAGGTTATTACAAGGATCTCGATGGAATCTCGGTGCCACAACCGTTCTGCCAGAGCTTCCTGCCTTTCGTCATTTGCATTGATTGGCTCTTGGAGAAAATACCTGGATTCAGCAAGCTCGATATCGACGCGGAGGGATTGAAGAAGAAGTTTGGAGTGCTCGGCGAACCGTTGGTGCTCGGCGTCATTGTGGGTATGCTCATTGGACTTGTCGCTCGCCTCGATGTGAAGAAGATCCTCGTCTTGGGCGTGACGATGGGAGCCGTCATGGAGCTCATCCCGCGTATCACAAAGTTGTTCATCGAAGGCTTGATGCCCATCTCGGAGAAAACCAAGGAATTGGTGAACCGTCGGTTCCATGGCAAGCAGGTGTTTATCGGAATGAGTCCGGCGCTGGTCATTGGTCATCCCACAGCATTGGTTTGCACCTTGCTGTTGATACCTGTATATCTGCTTATCGCTGTGTTCCTTCCCGGTAACCAGTTCTTGCCGTTGGCCTCATTGGCAGGATTGTTCTACCTCTTCCCGTTGATGTTGCCTTACACCAAGGGTAATGTGGTGCGTACATTCATCGTTGGACTGGTGGCGCTGACAGCCGGGTTGTGGTTTGTTACCGACATGGCGGCCGACTTCACGAGCGCTGCCGCTACGGTGTATGCAAGCACGGGCGAACTGACTGCAAAGGTTCCCGAGGGATTCATGGCGGGTAGCATGGACTTCTCAAGCTCGCTCTACGGCTACGTTATCTACGCCGCTTGCAAATATGCTAAATTCGTTGGCGCAGGATTGCTTGCGGTGTTGGCCTTGGGCTTGATGGCCTGGAACCGTTGGTTGATCGTACGGGAGGAAAGAGCCACAGAAGACTTAATGGCCAAAGGGAAGGAGAGGGAGTAATGTCTCGCCATCCATTAGATTTTTGAAAACACTTAATTTGTAATATCATCATGAAGAAAACCATTCTTACCGCAGCCCTTTGCTGCTTTGCCCTGGCTGGTTTCGCTCAGGGCTGCTGCTCTAAAGGCTATGAGGTGAAGGCTGAAAACGCTTACACCCATTACAATGTGCGTTGGGCAACGGGACCTGAAGATGCTAAGCATTACACCACCGACCGCCTGCGCAAGGAATATCTCATAGAGAAAGTGTTTGCTCCAGGAGAGGTGAACTGGACCTACACAATGTTCGATCGATTCCTCATTGGTGGCGCTGAGCCTACCTCGACACCGCTGAAACTCACGTCTATCGCGCCTCTCTATGTGGATGAGAGCAAGGGTAACGACGGACGCAACCTGCTCGACAACCGTGAACTGGGCATCATCAACGTGGGTGGCGAAGGCACGGTGACCGTCGATGGAAAGTCCTACTCTTTGGGATTCCAAGAGGCTCTCTACGTGGGCCGTGGTGCCAAGGATATCGTTGTGGCCAGTAAGAATGCCGCAGAGCCTGCCAAGTTCTATCTCAACTCGGCTTGCGCACATGCTTCTTTCCCCACCAAGAAGGTGACTTTGAAGGAGGCCAACAACATCAAGGCTGGTAAGATGGAGGAGTCGAACGACCGCGTTATCCACCAGATGATTATCAATGGTGTAGCCGGGGTGCGTACCTGCCAGTTGCAGATGGGTATCACCGAGCTGAAGCCGGGTAGCGTTTGGAACACCATGCCCGCACATATCCACATGCGTCGCATGGAGGCTTACTTCTATTACAAGGTGCCCGAGGGACAGAAGATTCTTCATGTCATGGGAGAACCGCAGGAGACTCGCCCCATCTGGATGAACAATGAGCAGGCTGTGATTTCGCCGCAATGGAGTGTGCATTGCGCTGCCGGCACAAGCAACTACACCTTTATCTGGGGTATGGCTGGCGAGAACCTCGTATATACCGACATGCAGTTGGCACCAATCCCTACGCTTGAATAAACTTTCGGAGGATGTGTGTGTTCCATTACCGCTAACCGTTGATCGACATGCATCGACGACTATGGATGGAACGAACACATCCTCTTGCTTTTTAGCCCTCGCCATCGGGCAAAGATGGCAATCCGATAACCTAAAAACTACTTATTTGAGATGCTAACCACTAAGAACAAAATATCCCAATACAGGTGGGTGATTTGCTCCATGCTCTTTTTTGCCACGACCATCAACTACATGGATCGTCAGGTGCTTTCGTTGACATGGAAAGACTTTATCGCCCCGGAATTTCATTGGACCGATGCCGATTATGGCAACATCACCGGCGCATTCTCGTTTTTCTACGCTTTGTTCAGCCTCTTCGTTGGAAAGTTTATCGACCGATTGGGCACCAAGCGCGGTTATCTAATAGCTATTTTCGTATGGTCGTTGGGCGCCTGCTTGCACGCTATATGCGGTTGGGTCACCATGCAGTATGCTGGGCTCGATAGTGTGGATGCCTTGCGCGCCGTGAAGGCGGGATCGCAGGTGGCGCTGATGATTTCCACGGTGAGCGTCTATCTCTTCATGTTCTGCCGCATCGTGTTGGCAATGGGCGAGTCGGGAAACTTCCCGTCGGCCATCAAGGTTGTGGCCGAGTTCTTCCCGAAGAAAGACCGCGCCTTTGCCACGGCCATCTTCAACTCGGGCGCTTCGATAGGCGCTCTCATAGCGCCGCTTACCATTCCGGTGCTTGCCAATTACTTGGGGTGGGAGAGTGCGTTTGTAATCATTGGTGGAATAGGTTTTGTGTGGATGGGCTTTTGGGTGTTCATCTACGACAAACCGAGCCAGTGTAAGCATGTCAATGAGGCGGAGTTGGCCTACATCTTGCAAGACGACGCTGCCGATAGCGATGCCGCTAAGGCCGCTGCCAAAGCCGATGGCCCCACGTTGCCCTTCATGCGTTGCTTCACTTATCGACAGACTTGGTCGTTTATCATGGGTAAGTTTATGACCGATGGGGTGTGGTGGTTCTATCTGTTCTGGGCCCCCGCCTATTTCTCCGACCAGTTTGGCTACGCATCGAGCACCACCATGGGCCAATGGCTTATCTTCGTTCTCTATCTCATCGTCACGGCGTTGAGCATCGTGGGCGGTTACATCCCTAAGTACTTTGTGGAGCATCGTGGCATGGAACCCTATTCGGGTCGTATGAAAGCCATGTTCATCTTTGCCCTTCTGCCGCTGCTTGCCCTTGTGGCTCAGCCGCTTGCGTCATGGAAGGGTAGCCCGATAGACCCCGCATGGTGGCCCGCCATCATTATCGGATTGGCGGGAGCAGGCCACCAGGCATGGTCGGCCAATCTCTATTCTACCATTGGCGACATGTTCCCGCGCTCGGCGGTGGCCACCATCACGGGTGTGGGCACCATGGCGGGCGGTATCTCCTCATGGGCCATTAACACTGGGTCGGGCTATCTGTTTAATTACGCTGAGCAAATGGGCGCTGGCTTTACTTTCCTCGGTTTTGAGGGGAAACCTGCCGGTTACATGATCGTGTTCTGCTTCTGCGCCGTGGCTTACATGGCTGGTTGGATCATCATGAAGACCTTGGTGCCCAAGTATAAGCCCATTGAGGTATAAGGATTCTTGGCAAATAAAAAGATGGTTTTAATGCAGAAAGCGATTCGTTTTTCCATCAAGACCTTCTGTTTTGTAGTACATGATAAGTTGGTTTGAAAGAGGCGCCTGAATAGGGCGCCTCTTTCATTTGGGCGAACTCATAGGAAGGTTGGGTAAACAAGCAAGGCTCTTTTTCGCCAAACGTGCTTTGCTGCCCATTGGCCAAAGTGAGCTTATATCAAAAACCCGAATCGCTCGTGTGGGCGATCCGGGCTGGATAGTTTGTAGATTCTTATAGGAAGGCAATTGTAAGTCCTGCCATGACGATGCTGACCATCGACATCAACTTAATGAGAATATTGAGCGACGGGCCAGATGTGTCCTTGAACGGGTCGCCGACGGTGTCGCCCACAACGGTGGCTTTGTGGTTCTCGCTGCCTTTGCCGCCGAAGTTTCCTTCTTCGATCATCTTCTTGGCGTTGTCCCATGCACCACCTGAGTTGGACATAAACACGGCGAGTGTGAAGCCTGCTGCCAATCCACCGGTAAGCAAACCGAGCACACCAGCTACGCCAAGTACCAATCCCACAACGATAGGAATGACGATAGCGAGGAACGATGGGATAATCATCTCGCGCTGGGCACTACGTGTGCTAATCTCTACACAGCGTCCGTAGTCGGGCGTAGCCTTACCTTCGAGGATGCCCTTGATCTCGCGGAACTGGCGGCGTACCTCCTGAACCATCGACTCGGCGGCACGACCCACGGCGCCCATCGTAAGTCCGCAGAAGAGGAAAGCGGCCATTGCGCCGAGGAATGCGCCAACGAGTACCTTCGGATTGATGAGGTTCACCTCGAAGAAGTTGATGAAATCGATGGTGGAAGCCTGTGTGGGGTCGAAGGCATTGCCCGCAGCGTCGATATATTGCTTGCCTCCCTCGAAGGCGCGTACCATAGCAATCTTGATTTCTTCGATGTATGAGGCGAGCAGGGCAAGTGCCGTAAGAGCGGCTGAACCAATGGCGAAGCCCTTTCCTGTGGCGGCTGTGGTGTTGCCCAAGGCGTCGAGCGCGTCTGTGCGCTCACGCACAGCCTCACCCAGTCCGCTCATCTCTGCGTTGCCGCCAGCGTTGTCGGCGATGGGGCCGTAGGCGTCGGTGGCAAGCGTAATGCCCAAGGTCGACAGCATACCCACTGCCGCAATACCGATGCCATAGAGACCTGTGCTGAGGCTCTTGGCCGAAAGTGACATGTCGAAACCATTGGCGCAGAGGTAGCTCAGCATAATGGCGAATGAGATGGTGACCACGGGAACCATCGTGGAAATCATGCCCGTGCCGATACCTTTGATAATAACGGTGGCTGGACCTGTCTGAGAAGCCTCGGCAATTTTCTGCGTTGGCTTGTAGCTTTGTGAGGTATAGTACTCAGTTGCCTGACCAATGATGACGCCGGCGACCAGTCCGCTGATGACAGAGAACGACAATCCGAGCCAGTTCTCGATGCCCAGCAAGTAAAGGATGGCAAATGTGGCGATGGCGATGAGCACGGCGCTTACGTTGGTTCCCAGACCGAGAGAGCGAAGCAAATCCTTCATGGTTGCTCCCTCCTTGGTGCGAACCAAGAAGATTCCGATAAGAGAGAGGAATATTCCGATGGCTGCGATGATCATCGGAGCTATGACGGCCTTCAGCTGCATGTCGCCGTTCATGGCGAAAGCCGTGGCGCCGAGGGCGGCAGTAGAAAGGATTGATCCGCAATAACTTTCGTAGAGGTCGGCGCCCATGCCGGCAACGTCGCCCACGTTGTCGCCCACGTTATCGGCGATCGTTGCGGGGTTGCGGGGGTCGTCCTCAGGAATGTTGGCTTCCACTTTACCCACGAGGTCGGCGCCCACGTCGGCAGCCTTGGTGTATATGCCACCGCCCACACGAGCGAAGAGCGCTTGTGTTGACGCACCCATACCGAAGGTCAGCATCGTTGTGGTGATGGTGATGAGGGCGGTCTTCTCGCCTGCATACACCTCATTGAGGACAATGAACCAGATGGCGATGTCGAGGAGGCCCAGACCTACCACGACCAGTCCCATCACAGCACCGCTGCGGAAGGCGATCCTCAGACCCTTGTCGAGTCCGCTGCGTGCGCCATTGGCCGTGCGAGCTGAGGCGTAGGTGGCCGTTTTCATGCCGAAGAAACCGGCAAGACCGGAGAACAATCCACCGGTGAGGAATGCGAAGGGCACCCATGGGTTTTGGACCTTGAGGCCATACGCCATGAATGCAAACACGATGGCGAGCACCGCAAACACGATGCCTACAACCTTGTACTGCTGCTTGAGGTATGCCATGGCACCTTTTCTCACGTGCGCTGCAATCTCAATCATGCGTTCGGTTCCCTCTTCCTCCTTCATCATGGAGCGGAAGAAATACCATGCCATTCCCAGAGCCACTACGCTGGCGATGGGGATAAGCCAGAAAACTGATGGAATGTTGTTCATAAGATAAGTATTTGATGTTTAAGGTGATGCTTCCGGAGGTTTAAGGCCGAAATCGTTTTTCCTTTGCAAAAATATGAAATATTCCAATAGGTAGTACTTTTTAATCAATATTTTTTTGCTTAAAATCGCAAATAATTCTATGTTTGATGCATGTGTTTCTGACAATCAAGACTCTAAGGTGGGGCAAAGGTGAAGAAATGCTAATGCGGTCCCCAATGCTTATTGGCTTTTAGGCTGCGAAAGGCCCACTCTCGCCTCATACGCAATGGTGTGTGCGTTTGGCGAAAGTGGGCCTTTGTTGCTCTTGTGATGGTTTCGTATGTGCGAAGCGTTCGCTTCGTTTATGTGATACGCCTCCCCCGTTTATGTGATGCGCACCTACCTTTATGTATATAAGGCGTGATTGATGGAGGCGTATTGGGTGTGGAAGGAGAAGCTCTGTTTGTTGGATGAGGCTTACTCCTTGGCTGAATGAATGCTCCTTACGTAGATGCGGTGGCGCCTATGGTTCTCCGCTTCCAGGTATTGCCATTGGCTGAGCACCCCTTTGTTGGTTTCCATTTGGGGCATTGCCTCTGCCCATTTGAAGCCATATTGGCGATAATAGCTGATAAGATCGTTGAAGATAAGTGCGTTGGCGCCCTTCGTGCGATACTCTGGGAGCACACCGATGAGCAGCAAATCCACCGTGTCGGTCTTGTGCCATTTCACCACACGTAGCATGTGCCACCATCCGAAGGGCAGCAATCGACCATCGCGTGTGTGTTGCAGGGCCTTTGAGAACGATGGGAACGAAACACCGAACCCTATCATCTTGTTGTTCTCGTTGCCGTCGAGCACCGCCGTGACCAGGTTTAAGTCGGCCATGCGAAGGTAATCGTTCACCAACTTGTCGATCTGCTTGTCGCTTAATTGGGCAAATCCGTAGAGGTTGTTGTAGGTGGTATTCAGAATGTCGAACAGTTGCTTACCCTTTCCTTCGGTCAGCAGCTCCTTGCGTGTGAACTTGTGTACGTGCAAGTTGTAGCGCTTCTCAACCATCTCGGCCAGTTTGGCGAACTTGGGAGGCGTCACCTCGGGCACGCGGATTCGGTACTCCAAGTAGTCGTTGTCCTTTCGAAAGCCCCCCATAGCCTCCATGTGTTGCGGGTAATAAGGGTGGTTGTAGTTGATGTACATGGTGGAAAGGCGATCGAAACCCTCCACGAGCATTCCCTCCCGATCCATGTCGTCGAAGCCAAACGGTCCACCAATCTCGGTCATTCCCTGCATGGCTCCCCATTGCTCCACGGCGCTGATGAGCGCAGCCGACACCTCTTGGTCGTCGATAAAATCGAACCATCCGAATCTCACCATGGGCGTTTGCCAACGTGTGTTTGCCCTTGTGTTGATGATGCCGGCAATTCGCCCCACAACCTTTCCTTCCTTATAGGCCAGGAAATAGGCTGCGTTGCAATATTCAAAAGCGGGGTTCGACGTGCGACTAAGTGTGCCCAACTCGTCGTTGAAGAGAAAAGGCACCGCATGGTCGCAGTCGCGATAGAGGTCGTAGAAAAACTGTACGAAGGCCTTTAGCTCCTTCTTCGTTTTCACCTGCTTGATGTTCACACTCATGGATAGTCCGCTTTGTCAGTCTTGTTTGGCCGTTGGCAGAAATCCTTGCCGGCGCAATGCGTCGATCATTCCCTCCGACATGGCTTCGTTGTCGCGTCGGGTGTAGCGCAGGTCGGTGAACACTTGGGCCAACGTTTCTTTGTGGTTGATCTCCACAAAGTGCTGGTTGGCAGGCAACGCCTCCTTCTCAGCATAGCAGTCGTCGATGGCTTGGGGTGTGTAGTCGTGGTAAGTTTCTTCGTGGATGATGGCTCTCAGCGGCAGGCGGTCGCTCAACTCGGGTTGCTCGTCGGGCCATCCCAGTGTGATGGTGGCCACGGGAAACACCAGTTGGGGCAACTGGAGCGTGTCGATAATCATTTGGGGCATGTAAACCGTGGTGCCCAGGAAGCATGTGCCCAGTCCCTCCTCTTCGGCCAGGTTGCAGAAGGTTTGGCAATAGAGCAGCGCGTCTGTTGAGGCGTTGATGAAGCTCAGGAAATTGTCGTAGCCCGGTTTTGCCTGTCGGTTCTCGGCCCACAGGGTGGTGCGTCGGAAGTCGGCGCAGAACGTCAGCACCACAGGCGCTCCACAAACCATGGGCTGGTTGAAGTGTGCGGGTGCGAGTTCGGTCTTCATCTCCTCGCTTCGTGTCACGATGACGCTATACAATTGCAGGTTGCCCATGGTTGGCGTGCGCTCTGCTTCGGCCAACAGGCGATTGAGCAACTCCTCGGAAACAGCCTTGTCGGCATATTTTCGGATGCTTCGGCGTGTAGTTAAGTTTCTCATTTTGGTTTACTTGTTTGTTGCAAAGATAAAGAAAATTATCCGAGGGGGAAAAGTTTTCGCTTAAAATCATGTGTCAAGTCTTCACTTTCTCGCAAATCTTTTGTAGTTTTGCAAAACTTAGTAGTAACCATTTGAAAACATTTCGGAGCATGGAAAACCAACCAACCTATTCCTACGAGGAGGCTTATTCCGCTTCCTTGAACTATTTCAACGGCGATGAGCTCGCTGCAAGGGTGTGGGTGAACAAATATGCCATGAAAGACAGTTTCGGACATATTTATGAAAGAAGTCCTGAGGATATGCATTGGCGCATAGCCAATGAGATAGCGCGCATAGAGTCGAAATACCCCCATGCGCTCAGTGCCCAGCAGGTGTTCGACCTGCTCGACCATTTCCGTTACATCGTTCCCGCAGGCAGTCCCATGACGGGCATAGGCAACACCCATCAGGTGGCGTCGCTAAGCAACTGCTTTGTCATCGGCTTGGAGGGCGACGCCGATTCCTACGGCGCCATCATGAAGATCGATGAGGAGCAAGTGCAACTCATGAAGCGACGCGGTGGTGTGGGGCACGACCTCGACCAGCTGAGGCCCAAGGGAAGCCCTGTCAACAACTCGGCTCTGACCAGTACAGGCCTGGTTCCGTTTATGGAGCGCTACAGCAACTCCACACGTGAGGTGGCGCAAGACGGACGCCGCGGAGCGCTGATGCTCTCGGTGAGCGTGAAGCACCCCGACGCCGAGAGCTTCATCGACGCCAAGATGACCGAGGGCAAGGTGACGGGAGCCAATGTAAGCGTGAAGATCGACGACGCTTTCATGCAAGCCGCCGTAGCCGACAAGCCCTATGTGCAACGGTTCCCGGTAGATGCCGACCAGCCGATGGTGCGCAAGGAAATATCGGCACGCGACCTTTGGCATAAGATTGTGCACAACGCTTGGAAGAGTGCCGAGCCCGGCGTGCTCTTTTGGGACACCATCCTGCGTGAGAGCATCCCCGATTGCTATGCCGATCTAGGGTTCCGCACGGTTTCGACCAATCCCTGTGGCGAGATTCCACTCTGCCCCTACGACAGTTGTCGACTGCTCTGCCTCAATCTCTATAGCTATGTGGAGAACCCCTTCACGCCCGCAGCGCGCTTCGATTTCGACAAGTTTAGCGCTCACGTTCGCATGGCCCAACGCATCATGGACGACATCGTGGATCTCGAGATGGAGAAGATCGACCTGATCATGGAGAAGATCAAGAATGATCCGCAGAGCGACGACGTGAAGCACACCGAGTACCATCTGTGGGAGAAAATCAAGCATAAGAGCGGACTGGGACGTCGCACGGGAGTGGGCATTACCGCAGAGGGCGACATGATAGCCGCCATGGGGTTGCGTTATGGCACCCAGGAGGCCACCGATTTTGCCGTTAGCGTGCAAAAGACCTTGGCGCTCAACGCCTATCGCTCGTCGGTTACCATGGCTGAGGAACGTGGTGCCTTTGCCATCTATGATGCTGAGCGCGAGGCCAACAACCCGTTTGTGAACCGTTTGCGCGAGGCCGACCCACAACTCTACGACGACATGGTGAAGCATGGTCGTCGCAATATCGCCTGTCTGACGATTGCTCCCACAGGCACCACATCGCTCATGACACAGACCACCAGCGGCATCGAACCGGTGTTTATGCCCGTCTATAAGCGTCGCCGCAAGGTGAACCCCAACGACAAGGAGGTGCATGTGGACTATGTGGACGAGGTGGGCGACTCGTTCGAGGAGTACATTGTTTACCACAAGAAATTCCTGGAATGGATGAAGATCAACGGCGTCGACACCGAGAAGAAATACTCGCAGGAGGAGATCGACGCCCTCGTGGCCCGTTCACCTTATTATAAGGCTACGGCCAATGATGTGGACTGGTTGATGAAGGTGCGCATGCAAGGTGCCATCCAGAAGTGGGTGGACCATAGCATCTCGGTTACCGTAAACCTGCCCAACAATGTGGACGAGGAGTTGGTGAACCGCCTTTACGTGGAGGCTTGGCGCTCAGGCTGCAAGGGTTGCACCATCTACCGCGACGGAAGTAGGTCGGGTGTGATGGTCGCCGTTACGAAGAAGGATAAGAAGAAGCGCCAGGAACCGCCAGCAACCGTTACAGCCACCGCCTTGCAGAGGCCGTTGGTGCAGGAGGTAAGGCCCAAGGAACTCGATTGCGATGTGGTTCGTTTCCAAAACAATCGTGAGAAATGGGTGGCCTTTGTAGGATTGCTCAATGGTTATCCCTATGAGATTTTCACGGGCTTGCAAGACGATGAGGAGGGCATTGTGTTGCCCAAGACAGTCACCAAGGGCAAAATTATCAAGCAGACCAACGACGACGGCTCACACCGTTACGACTTCCAGTTTGAGAACAAGCGCGGTTACAAGACCACCGTTGAGGGCTTGAGCGAGAAGTTCAACCCTGAGTATTGGAATTATGCCAAGCTCATCTCAGGCGTGTTGCGCTATCGCATGCCCATCGACCACGTCATTAAACTGGTGGGATCGTTGCAGCTCAACGACGAGAGCATCAACACCTGGAAGAATGGTGTGGAGCGCGCCTTGAAAAAATACATCACCGACGGCACCAAGGCAGCGGGAAAGAAGTGCCCCGTTTGTGGCCAGGAGACGCTGGTTTACCAGGAGGGTTGCCTCATCTGCACCAACTGCGGCGCCAGTCGTTGTGGATAATCGCCCATGGGGCGCTCGTCGTCTCAGCGCCCCTTGACGCTGTTGCGAATGGGTTGGAAGAGGCGACGGGCTTATGAACAAATGTGTTGACGTATGAACTTAAAGAACAGTTATATCCATCTGCGTGGCCTGCGTTTCCATGCCTTTCATGGTGTTATGGCGCAAGAGCGCATGGTGGGCAACGATTATGAGGTAGACCTGCGCTTGCGTGTGAACGTGGAGCGTGCCATGTTGAGCGACGATGTGGCCGACACGGTCAACTACGCAGAGGTATATCAACTTGCGAAACAAGTGATGGGCGAGCCTCGCCACTTGGTGGAGCATGTAGCGGCGCGTATTGCGCAGGCCATCCTCGGCAAGTGGTCGCAGGTCGATGAGGTGAATGTTTGCCTCACCAAGCGCAACCCACCCATGGGCGCCGATTGCGAGGGCGCCGGCGTGGAGTTGTGTGTGACGCGATAAACGAAGCAGCGAAACTCCCCGTGGCGTCTCTTGTCAATCAGCCAAGTGGGGTGGGGAACGACGCATAAGGGGGAGGCTTAGCGCCTTGCCTTTAGGTGGATGGATGCGTGTTGGGTAAATGACGGGCTCGGCAACAGCCCCATTTGCCCAACACTTTTTTGTGGGATTATAGCTCAGGCGTCATGTTGTTAGGAAGCAGGCGTTGCTTTAGTTGTTAGGAAATTTGGTTAAAAAGTTGTGTCAAGATTTTGCGTGCTCTAAGAGCAGCAAACGCCGTTTGCGAGAGATTGCGGCGCCTGATCTAAGAGCAGCGCTCGCCGTTAGGCATCTTTCGGGTTGCGAAAGACCATGTTTCGTGCCTCGAAAGACCATCTTTCGAAGCAAGGTTAGGCATGTTTCGAGGTGCGAAAGATGCCTAACCGCAAGACGTAATGTGGAATTTGAAAGACGGAAAGTTGAAATATGAATGTAACGGATTGAATATCAAGTGATTGTGTAAATGTGCTGAGAATTGCGTATTTGCGGCTAACGATGCGTCAGTTTCAAATAAATGTGTAGATTTGGGTATAGTTTGTTGGTTAAATTCCGTTCCCTTTTGTGGTGCGCAACGCTATCGGCGGTTTGGCTATTAGTGTTTGCCAACCTTGAGGAGATTGGAAGGTCATGCTCCAAGAACAATCATGGCGTATCGAGTGGGCTCTTGTGGAAAACAGTTGTTGATGATTTTCCCAACCGACTTTCGTCTTGTATGAAACCCTGTAATAACACGAAACGCCCAGACTCCCGTCTGAGCGTTACGTATTTTCAATTGCCTAAATAGTTAGTTGTGTGTAGTTGTTATTTTTGAAATCGGCTCCCTAAAAACAATTTTTACGGTTACAAAGATAGCGAATATATATTTCACGGCAATAATAAGTGTCTAAAATTCACGTAAAAATCTACGCAAACGTTTACGGAGTGATTTCGTGTGGGCGGGATCGTGGTTTCCTGCGAAGCCCCAAATGGGTCCCTGATGGCGGGGAGGACAAATGGCTTTTTAGCTTGCCAAACACAAAAAAGCGACGGCCAAAATAGTCATTACCAATCTTTTTCTGTATCTTTGCACTTATAAATAATGTATCAAGCATGAAGGAATTCGTAATATCTGAAGTCAAGGCTGAGACCGCCATTCTTGTGGGACTGATAACTCCCCAGCAAGACGAAGCCAAGACCAAGGAATACCTCGACGAGCTGGAGTTTCTTGCCGACACGGCAGGAGCTGTCACCGTGAAGCGCTACACCCAGCGGGTGGGCGGTCCCAGCAGCATCACGTATGTGGGAAAAGGCAAGCTCGAGGAAATAAGAGCCTATATCAAGGCAGAGGAAGAGGAAGACCGAGAGATCGGTATGGTCATCTTCGACGATGAGCTCACGGCCAAGCAGATGCGCAATATCGAGCAGGCCTTGCAGGTGAAAATTCTCGACCGCACGTCGCTTATCCTCGACATCTTCGCTATGCGCGCCCAGACGGCCAACGCCAAGACGCAGGTGGAACTGGCCCAATATCGCTATATGTTGCCCCGGCTGCAACGCCTTTGGACCCACTTGGAGCGCCAGGGCGGTGGCTCAGGATCGGGCGGCGGTAAGGGATCGGTGGGACTGCGCGGACCGGGTGAGACGCAGCTCGAGATGGACCGACGCATCATCCTCAATCGCATGAGCCTGCTGAAGAAGCGACTGGAGGAAATCGACAAGCAGAAAGTGACGCAACGCAAGAATCGAGGCCGCCTCATTCGTGTGGCTCTCGTGGGATACACCAACGTGGGAAAATCCACCATCATGAACCTGCTGGCCAAGAGCGAGGTGTTTGCCGAGAACAAATTGTTCGCAACGCTCGACACCACCGTGCGCAAGGTGGTGGTCGAAAACCTGCCTTTCCTATTGGCCGACACCGTGGGATTCATCCGCAAACTGCCCACCGACCTGGTCGATTCGTTCAAGTCGACCCTCGATGAGGTGCGTGAGGCCGACCTGTTGCTTCATGTGGTCGACATCTCACATCCCGATTTTGAGGAACAGGTGGAGGTGGTCAACCAAACGCTCAAGGACCTTGGATGCGCCGAAACGCCCACGATGATCGTGTTCAACAAGATCGACAATTACCATTGGACCGACAAGGACCCCGACGACTTGACACCTCCCACACGCGAGAACATCACCCTCGATGAGCTGAAACGCACGTGGATGGCGCGCCTCAACGACAACTGCATCTTCATATCGGCACGCGAGAAGGAGAACGTGGACGAGTTTCGCGACACCCTTTACCGAAAGGTGCGTGAGCTCCACGTGCAGAAATACCCCTACAACGACTTCCTCTACCCTGTGGAGGACTGACGATTGGATAACTAACAAATCATCAACAACATGGACTACAGAAAACTCACCGACGAGGAGATCAATGTGCTCGAAGATCACAACTGCTGGGCAGAAGACTGGAGCAGGGTTAGTGTGGCCGACGACTTCAGGCCAAACTACATGCATCGCGTGATGCTTTATGGCGACGTGCGCATCGGAGCGTTCGAAAAGAACGTGGAGGTCTCCAAGGGATTTTGCAAACACTCGGGCATCAGCAACGCTACGTTGCGCAATGTCACAGTAGGCGACAACTGCCTCATTGAGAACGTGGGCAACTACATCAACAATTACAACATCGGCGATGACTGCTACATCTCCAACGTGTCGACCATCGAAACGACGGAGGGGGCAACCTATGGTGAGGGAAATCTGATATCTGTGTTGAATGAGGTGGGCGATGGAAACCTCATCCTCTTTAAGCATCTCAACAGTCAGTTTGCCGCTTTCATGGTGAAACATTTCCAAGACAAGGAGCTGAAAGACTGCATTCGCCGGCTCATCCGCGAGGAAATCGAAGCCACAAGCACCGACTGTGGCACCCTCGGAACGGGCGTGAAGATCGTCAATACGAAGGAAATAACCAACACGAACATCTGCGACGATTGTGAGGTGAACGGTGCGGCACGCCTCAGCGACTGCACCATCCTGAGCTCGCCCGAGGCCAATGTGTATATCGGAACGGGTGTGATCTGCGAGAATTCCATCATCAGCCATGGATCGAGCATCATCAATTCGGTGAAGATGCAAGACTGCTTTGTGGGCGAGGCCTGCAAAATCAGCAACGGGTTCACCGCTTCGGCCAGTGTGTTCTTTGCCAATAGTTACATGAGCAACGGTGAGGCCTGCGCGGCGTTCTGCGGTCCGTTCTCGGCCAGTCACCACAAGAGCTCGCTGCTCATCGGTGGAATGTTCAGCTTTTACAACGCTGGCTCAGCCACCAACTTCTCCAACCACGCTTACAAGATGGGCCCCATGCACTGGGGAGTGCTTGAGCGCGGAACGAAGACGGCGAGTGGCGCGTACCTCCTGATGCCTGCCACGATCGGCACGTTCAGCGTTTGCTTCGGCAAGCTGATGCACCATCCCGACACGCGCAACCTGCCTTTCTCGTACCTCATCGCCTATGGCGACGTCATGTACCTGTCGCCAGGACGCAACATCACCACCGTGGGCCTCTATCGCGACATACGCAAGTGGCCCAAGCGCGACATGAGACCGAAGGGGTCGCAAAAGAGTATCGTCAACTTCGATTGGCTTTCGCCCTTCAGCGTGGGTGAGATTGTCAAGGGTAAGAAGATCCTCGAGAACCTGCGTGAGTCGTCGGGCTACGATGTGTCGAGCTACAACTTCCACGACTATGTCATCAATGGCTCGTCGCTCCATAAGGGCATCAAATACTACGATATTGCCCTGCGCATCTACATGGGAGCCGTGCTCAAGCGCGTGTTGAAGGTCGATCCGGAGCTCAACCCTCCCACAACCACCATCGGACAGGGCGATTGGACGGATCTTTCCGGCCTGCTGCTTCCCGTGTCGGAGGAGCAACGTCTCATTGACGACATCAAGAACGGAACGCTCGACACCATCGACCAAGTGACCGGTCGATTTGAGGAGATCAACGACAACTACCGCCGCTACCAGTGGGCGTGGACCTATCGGTTGATCCTCGACTACTATCAGTTGGATGCGCTCACGCTCGACGATGCGGCACGCATCAAGCAAGACTACATCACCGCGCGCAGAGCGTGGATCGCCGAGATACGAAAGGATGCCGAGAAGGAATATCGCATGGGCGACGTGGAGAAGGAAGTGCTCGACAATTTCATCAACAACCTCGACCATGAGGTGGACTTTGAGAATTAGGAACATCGCGAGACGTTCACGCATCTCAAACTATTCGTCGATTATTTAAACAATATTGATTATATGAGACTAAGAAGTTTTCTTGCCGCAGTGGCATTACTGTTCACCACGTCAGCCGTGGCCCAGCAGTACAAGTACGCCACAGTGCCGGGCGATCCGATGCAAACCCGCATCTATACGCTCGACAATGGGCTCAAGGTGTATCTCTCTGTGAACAAGGAGAAACCCCGTTTGCAAACTTACATCGCCGTGCGAACCGGTTCGCGCAACGATCCAGCGGAGACCACGGGCTTGGCCCACTACCTGGAGCACCTGATGTTTAAGGGCTCCACCCACTTCGGAAGCAGCGACGTGGTGGCCGAGGCGCCATTGCTCGACTCCATCCAAAACCGATTCGAGGCTTATCGTCGCCTCACCGACAAGGCTGCTCGCAAGAAGGCTTACCACGAGATCGACTCCATCTCACAGCTCGCAGCCAAGTACAACATCCCCAATGAGTATGATAAGCTCATGGCTTCCATTGGTGCGGAAGGTACCAACGCCTACACTTCAAACGATGTTACTTGCTACGTGGAGGACATTCCTTCCAACGAGATCGACACTTGGGCGAAGATCGAAAGCGACCGTTTCAAGAACATGGTTATCCGTGGATTCCACACCGAGCTGGAAGCTGTGTATGAGGAATTCAACATAGGTCTGGCTAAGGATAACAACAAGGAGTGGAACGCTTTGGCAGCAAAGCTCTTCCCAGGTCACCCATACGGCACACAGACCACTATCGGTACGCAGGAGCATCTCAAGAATCCTTCTATCCTGAACATCAAGAATTACTACAACCGTTACTATGTTCCCAACAACGTGGCCATCTGTATGGCGGGCGATTTCGACCCCGATAAGGTAGTGGCCATTATCGACAAGTACTTTGGCGATTGGAAGAAGAACGACCAACTTAGCCGTCCCGAGTATGCGCCGGTGCGTGATCTGACAGCTCCTGTCGACACCACCGTTGTGGGATTGGAGGCCGAAAACCTCATGATGGGTTGGAAAGCGCAGGGAGCAGCCAGCTACCAGGCCGACACGCTCGACGTCATTACCAACATGCTCTCTAACGGCAAGGCCGGTATTTTCGACCTCAACCTCAACGCTCCGATGAAGGTTCAGGCCGCCCAGGCTGGCTACATGGGCATGGCCGACTATGGACAGTTCATCCTCATAGGCATGCCTAAGCAGGGCCAAAGCCTGGAGGAGGTCCGTAAGTTGATGCTTGCCGAAATCGACAAGCTCAAGAAGGGTCAGTTTGCCGATAACCTGTTGTCCGCTGTGGTCAACAACATGAAGCTCGATTATTACCGTTCTCTGCAAGACAATAGTTCGCGCGCCGACAAGTTTGTGGATGCTTTCATCAACGGAAAGAAGTGGAGCGATGAGGTGAACCGCCTCGACCGCATTTCCAAGATGACACGCCAGCAGATCGTCGACTTTGCCAATCGCTTCTTCCTCGACAACTACGTGACGGTGTTTAAGCGTCAGGGCAACGACACTACCATCCACAAGATTGAGAAGCCGAGCATCACGCCGATTCCCACCAACAACGACAAGCGCAGCCAGTTCCTTCAGGAGGTGGTCAACCTCAAGGCCGATCCCATTCAGCCGAGTTTCGTAGACTACAAGAAAGACCTCACGAAAGCCGTTACGAAGAAGGGCGTAGAGGTGCTCTATAAGCAAAACACCGAGGACGAGCTCTTCACCTTGGCGTTCCACTATCCGTTCGGAACGAAGAGCGACAACCGCTATGAGATTGCCGCTGGCTACCTTGATTATGTGGGCACCGCTAAGTTGTCAAACCAGAAACTCAACCAGCTGTTCTACGATCTGGCTTGCAGTTACAAGGTAAATGTCGGCGGCGATGCCATCGATATTGTCCTCACGGGTCTCAATAGCTCTATGCCCAAGGCTCTGCGACTGTTGGAGACTGTGCTCAATGAGGCCAAGGCCAACAAGGCCACATGGAACCAGTTTGTGGAACTGCTCCTGAAGTCGCGTGCCGATGCCAAGAGCAACCAGGGCGCCAACTTCTCAGCGCTGCGTTATTATGGCATGTATGGAAAGTACAATGCCTACACCAACCAGATGAGCGAGAAGGAATTGCGTGCCGCCAACCCACAGACGCTGCTCAATTTGCTGCGCGACCTGAAGACGAAGAAGCACACCTTATTATATTATGGTCCCACCAAGGAGGCCGACCTCGACGCTCTGGTGAGCAAGGTTCACCTCACACCGAAGACCCTTGCGCCTGCTCCCGCAGCCAAGGAGTACACAGCGCTTCGCACAACCGACAACGAAGTGTGGATTGCTCCCTATGACGCCAAGAACATTTACCTCATGATGCTCCATAACGAAGGCGCCAAATGGAATGCCGACAAGGCTGCCATCGAGGCTCTCTTCAACGAGTATTTTGGTGGCGGTATGAACGCTATCGTCTTCCAGGAGCTGCGCGAGGCTCGCGGCTTGGCTTACTCGGCTTCGGCCAGCTACAGCCGTCCCGCACGTCCGCAGGACGACGAGATGTTCTTCACTTACATCATTACCCAGAACGATAAGATGATGGACTGCGTGAACGAGTTCCTCAACCTGCTCAACAACACACCTGAGCGTGAGGCCAATTTCAAACTCGCCCAGCAGGCATTGATTAAGAGCTTGGCTACAGCGCGCACCACGAAGTTTGGCGTTCTCGCCAGTTATCTTCGTGCCCAAAAGATGGGTCTCGACTACGATCTGAACCAAAAGATCTACGAGACGTTGCCCAAGCTGCAGCTGAAGGACGTGATGAACTTCGCGAAGGAGAACATTGCCAATAAGAATTACCGTTACCTCATTCTTGGTGATGAGAAGAACCTCGACATGAAGGCGCTCGAGAAGATTGCCACTGTGAAGCGTTTCACCACCAATGAGATTTTTGGAGAATAACTAATCCGCGTGGGTTTCGCAGACGCATCCGGCCCGTTTGGGTGGTTGGGAACGGTTTGTGAACCCCACGCAAACAAAACATTACACACAATAACTATTTAAATCGACTATGGCTAAACCAGTAGATTTTAAGTATGCTCCTATGTTCCAGAAGGGCAAGGACGACACTGAGTATCGTTTGCTGACCAAAGAGGGTGTCAGCACGGCTGAGTTTGAGGGCAAGACCATTGTCAAGGTGTCTCGTGAGGCCTTGACTTTGCTGGCCCAACAGGCATTCCACGACTGCGAGTTTATGCTTCGCCGCAAGCACAATGAGCAGGTGGCTAAGATTCTCACCGACCCTGAGGCTTCTGAGAACGACAAGTATGTGGCTCTGCAGTTCCTTCGCAACGCCGACTCGGCAGCCAAGGGCGTGTTGCCTTTCTGCCAGGACACCGGCACAGCCATCATCCATGGTGAGAAGGGCCAGCAGATCTGGACGGGCTTCGACGACGCTGAGGCTCTCTCACTCGGAGTGTACAACACCTATACGCAGGACAACTTGCGCTATTCGCAGAACGCACCGCTCACCATGTATGAAGAGGTGAACACCAAGTGCAACCTGCCCGCACAGATCGACATTGAGGCCGAGGAGGGCGATGAGTATCGCTTCATCATGGTGGCCAAGGGTGGCGGTTCTGCCAACAAGACCTATTTCTACCCCATGACCAAGGCCACCATCCAGAACGAGGGCACGCTGCTTCCCTTCCTGGTGGAGAAGATCAAGAGCCTGGGAACGGCAGCTTGTCCTCCTTATCACATCTGCTTCGTCATTGGTGGTACATCGGCCGAGAAGAACCTGCTCACCGTGAAGTTGGGTTCCATCAAGTATTACGACAACCTGCCCACCACGGGCGACGAGACGGGTCGCGCCTTCCGCGACATCGACCTTGAGGCAAAACTGCTTGAGGAGGCTCACAAGATTGGCCTCGGCGCACAGTTTGGCGGCAAGTATCTGGCCCACGACATCCGCGTCATCCGCTTGCCTCGCCACGGCGCAAGCTGCCCCATCGGCCTCGGCGTGAGTTGCTCGGCCGATCGTAACATCAAGGGTATCATCAACAAGGATGGTGTTTGGTTGGAGAAGATGGATGCCAACCCCAGCGAACTTATTCCTGAGGAGTATCGCAAGGCAGGCGAAGGTAGCGAGGGCATCGTTATCGACCTTGACAAGGGTATCGACGCTGTGCGCGCTGAGCTGACTAAGTATCCAGTTTCTACTCGCGTGAGCCTCAATGGCACCATCATTGTGGCCCGCGACATTGCACACGCCAAGCTGAAGGCTCGTCTCGACGCTGGCGAGGATCTGCCTCAGTATTTCAAGGATCATCCCATCCTCTACGCTGGTCCGGCAAAGACTCCGGAGGGCTATCCTTGCGGTTCTATGGGCCCAACAACGGCCAACCGTATGGATCCCTATGTGGATGAGTTCCAGGATCATGGTGGCTCGTTGGTGATGATTGCCAAGGGTAACCGCACCCAGGTGGTTACCGACGCTTGCCAGAAGCACGGCGGTTTCTACCTTGGAACCATTGGTGGCATTGCTGCCGTTCTTTCGCAGGAGTGCATCACAAGCATCGATTGCGTGGAGTATCCTGAGCTCGGCATGGAGGCCATTTGGAAGATTACGGTGAAGAACTTCCCCGCTTTCATCCTGGTGGACGACAAGGGTCACGACTTCTTCAAGGAGTTGAAGCCGTGGGCTCCCTGCAAGTCTTGCTAACAGATTGATTGGTAAGTTTCTTGCGTTAGCAGGAAACTAATGATAGGCCGCGCCTCGCTTGTCGTCCGACAAGGGTGGCGCGGCCGCGGGGGTTGGGTTTTTTGATG
>NZ_JAHKBE010000030.1 GCF_018789675.1 Hallella faecis | reverse complement strand
AGTAGTATTTCATGTCGATTCTTGTTGATTTTAACACCCAAAGGTAATCATTTCCAGTGAACTACGGAAATATATTGGAAGGTAATTTATTGAACTTCAGTTGGTTACATTTAATTAGTAGACCCTAGATAAGAATTTATTGTAACCTCTTTTGTTGATGTTGCCTTTCGTAAGCGCGCCATGCTTGTAAGCCTTTTCCAACCTGCGTATTCCCTTCTCCCGGTTATAGGCATCTTTCTTTGCACGGTCATCTGTATAGCCGACCAGGAGACGGCGTCCGCCTCCTTTCTTTTAAGAAACACATTTTGTCTTGATTATTAACCCATAAATAGCAATAAAGTTGCCTTAAACTTGCTTACTTAAATCAAATTCCATAACTTTGCACTGCAAAAAAGGTCGAACAGTACGACTGATATTGCAGTAATATGAGTGATATATGGTTATCCAAAGAAATAAATACATCGAAGCTTTGATAAGTAAGCGTTGGAATGGAAAGGTAAAGATAATCACTGGCATTAGACGCTGTGGCAAATCTTTTCTGTTATCGACATTATATAAAGATTATCTGAAGAAAGAGGGCGTTTCTGAAGATTGCTTCATAGAAATCGCATTAGATAGAAAAGCGAACATAAAGTACAGAAATCCGAATGTGCTTTATGAATACATCATGGATAAAGCATGTGACGAAGAAAAACGATATTATGTTTTTATCGATGAGATACAATTGTCTATAAAAGTAAAAAACACTGATATAGACGAAAGCCTTGTGTCTGAGGACGACAAGGATATGCTTTACACAACGTTCTATGACATTCTCAATGACCTTATGGCGCGGAAGAATTTGGACATATATGTTACCGGTTCAAATTCTAAAATGCTGTCTTCTGATATTGTGACGAATTTCCGTGATAGAGGATCAGAAATAAAAGTATATCCACTTTCCTTCAAAGAATATTATGAAGTGTCTGGACTTGAAAAAGCTGATGCACTTGAAGAGTATTTAACCTATGGGGGAATGCCGTCAGCAGTCTTGGAGCAAAGTGAGTCTGAAAAACAGAAATACCTTTACGACCTTCACAAGAATGTGTACATTAAAGATATTGTTGAAAGGTATAATTTAAAGGATGATGAAGTGTTGGACGCACTTATTGACTCGCTTTATTCTGCAGTAGGCTCACTAACCAATACCCATAACTTGACCAATACAGCCGGTTCTTTGATGAAGCGCAAAACATCTGACCATACTATCAAGAATTACATCAACTATCTTGAAGATGCTTATTTGTTCTTGGGTGCCAAACGGTATGACATCAAAGGAAAGAAATACTTCGACAACACTCAGAAGTATTATTCCATTGATATGGGATTAAGAAATGCGAAACTGAATTTCCGCCAACAAGAAAAATCTCATTTAATGGAGAACCTTATTTATATAGAACTAATACGTAGAGGATATCGCGTCGATGTTGGAGTCGTAGAACTGACACGTGTTATTGATGGCAAGAAGAAACAGTCACAATATGAGATCGATTTTATCGTCAATACAGGACGTGAAAAGATTTACATCCAATCTGCATTGAATGTAGATACTGTTGAGAAAAAGAACCAAGAAACATTTTCTCTAAAGAACTCAGGGGATTTCTTTAAGAAAATGGTAATTCTTGATGGCAACTCCAAATTATGGACGGATGATGATGGCATAATGTATGTTGGTGTCATTCCTTTTTTATTGGAAGAGTCCATTATACCACAATATTGACATTCAAAATAATCCCAAGTCAACTACAGGCTTGGGATTTTGTATGTAGGGTCTACTAATTAAATGTAACCAACTGAAGTTCAACAAATTACCTTCCAATATATTTCCGTAGTTCACTTGAAATGACTACCTTTGGGTGTTAAAATCAACAAGAATCGACATGAAATACTACTCCCAATATCACAGTCACGAGCTGTTTGAGCTTCAAGAGTCTCTCTCGGGGTTGAGCAAGCCCCAACCGCTGGGTGAAGCTTGCCGACAATCTTCCCTGGGACAAGATAGAGCAGGAATACAACAAGCGACTGAAGAACCGACACAACGGTGCAGGCAATAAGCCCGCCCGCATGGTTGTTGGTGCTCTGATAGTGAAGCATGTTGAAGGGCTGAGCGATGAGAAGACCATCCAGGCCATCCAGGAGAATTCCGACATGCAATACAAGAATTGTCATGTTGACTGTTACAACCACTCGCTTGGACGACCTCCCAAGGATGAAAACGACCGCCACGCTGAGGACAAGAGGAGGGCCATCGGCGAGAGGAACGAGGTGGAGGTCACATTCGGAACCTCCAAAAGGGTTTACCGGGCAAACGACATCAGGGCGAAACTTGACGACACGGCTGACACATGGATAGGAGCTTGCTTCTTCGCTAAAAACGTAATAAAGTTCCTTAGGGGACTTCTTTGTCTCATTTTCGCCAAATTGGGTCTAAAGGCCTTCAAAAGAGGGCTTTCGTTAAGCCAGATGAGCAGAGCTAAGCTTGCTTAAGCTCTGCCATGGCGAGAAAACGTGCCATGAAATGGAAGGATTTCATACAGCATTGACTACCTCATGGGAGTTTTAGACCCAACACGAGGGTGCTTGGTCAAAATAATTTAGTGAACCATAGTTAATAAAAGCGACAAACTTATGACAGACAATTATATGATAAGACGGGCAATCCCCGACTTGCTCGACAAGAAATACTACATACCTGAATACCAACGAGGCTACCGATGGGAGAAAACGCAGGTACTGGATCTTTTGCAGGACTTGTATGCTTTCTTTATTGGTGACACTAAAGGACAATTCTATTGTCTTCAACCCATTGTGGTGAAGGAAAAACAGATGAACAACGAATTGTGGTATGAGGTGATAGATGGACAACAACGCTTGACAACTATTCGTATCATCATGCAGATATACGACCAATTGAACAGCAACATGTTTACCGCCATATCACATAAGTACACCATCATGTATGCCACACGTCCTGATATGGTGGATATTTTTGAGTCAATCAAAATAGTTCCTCCTACAACAGCATCATCACCTGCCACCATTGATGAAATTCCCAGCAAATGGAGGCACATGATAGATTCTGTATATATCTACAATGCTGCAAAGACCGTTCTCAAATGGTTTATGGAAGATTTGTCAAGAGTAGGTGTCTTCTCCCAATATTTCTACCAGACTGCTGATAGCGGAACAAAGTCCGTACAGGTCGTATGGTATGAAACAAATGAAGAAAAGGAGCCACACGATATATTCAACAGGATGAATTCGCTAAAAGTGGAACTGTCGTGTTCTGAGCTTATACGCTCATTGTTCCTCAGTAAGACCACCAAATTTGATTTAGGATCGTTGGATGGCTTCTCTGATTCTCTTAGAGAAGAAATTCAAAAGGAACGCTTTACAAACAAGCAGACAAGCATCAACGAGAAATGGGATGAACTGGAGCAGCAGATGAAAGACAAAGATTTTCAGTCTTTCCTCACCAAACGGTCGGATACCGGGCGAAATTCCATTGGTCTCCTTTTTGATTTGATTAGTGGAAAATATGCTTCCGACAAAGCTGCCAAGTGCGAATTCCTGCAATTGCGTAAGGACGACGAACTGTATACTTATCTTTATTTCAAGAAACTTATTGACAAGGACAATGATGCTTGGAATACATGGGAGCGTGTGCTTAGTGTTTTTGACAAGCTGCAATACTGGTATCATGACAGGGACTTGTATCACAGAATAGGTTTTCTTAATGCCATTGCATCGCCTGGGACGGAAGACGATGTGATTTGCAGTCTTCTGAACTCAAAAATAAAGCGGAGCGTTCTGAAAGAACAGCATATGGTAAATCTTATCAAGGATGCTATGACGCTTCCTAAAGACAAAGGAACCAATCAGCCTATCGTGAGCTTGGAACAATTGCGCTATGACGTAAGTACGCATTATAAGTACATCAAAAAACTTTTGCTTCTTTATAATGTGGAAACCACAAGACTGCAGAAGGAGGGTAACTTCTTCTCGTTCGACAGGTTTAGATATAACTACAAAATGGTCAACGGAAAGGAAGAAAGAGCCGACAAGACCTGGACTTTGGAGCATATCCATGCACAGAACTCGGATTGTCTCCCGGAAAAGAAAAAGGATTCGTGGTACGAATGGATTGTCTGCAACAAGGAGGCTCTGAAAAAGATGTCTTTAGGCAGTCCCGAGCTTACACAAGAGCAAAAGAATATCATTGAGGCATTGGAACGTGACGAGCCTATATGCCGTTCAAAAACATATGGATATGACAAGATTAAAGCCCTGTTTGACGATGTTGCCAGATTTTATGATTTGCTGGATGCTAAAGCCGACAAAGCGGTTGCCGTACACCAGTTGTCAAATATGACATTGTTGGATTTAGGACAAAATGCAATGGTAGGTAAATCGCCGTTCGAAGTAAAACGTCAGTTGATATGCAATGAAATATCCTCAAATAAGTATTATCCAATTTGCACCCAGAAGGTATTTTTGAAAATGTATGACCAAGAGGAACTTCAGATACATTCTTGGGGGCAACGGGACAGAATTCTGTATTATGAGGATATTAAGAAAAAACTGGCTCCATATATAGTTGCCACGGCATTGTAATTCAAACATGATAATCATGGATAATCAAATAGGATATAAAACTTCATTTTGGGAACTGGTCAGCAAACAGCCCATCAGCATACCGACCCTGCAACGTGAC
Source organism: Hallella faecis (assembly GCF_018789675.1). Taxonomy (GTDB): domain Bacteria; phylum Bacteroidota; class Bacteroidia; order Bacteroidales; family Bacteroidaceae; genus Prevotella; species Prevotella faecis. The sequence continues at coordinate 34,333 of NZ_JAHKBE010000030.1, read as the reverse complement.
TACATCTATGGGGCAGGAACGGAGAAAACGGAAACGGTTCTTTCCAATATGTTATCAACATTCAAGACGGCCTTGGATAGTGTAACGCAAGATCCGAATGACAGGAAAGAAGAAACGCTGGATTTTGTCTATGGGAGTGATTCTATTGCGAAGGATTTCATGCCACTTGACGGTCAGCAACGCCTTACAACACTTTTCTTGCTTCATTATTACGCAGCACTTATCTCTCCTTACGCAACAGAGGAGGATTTTGCTACCTTGGCTCGTTTCAGTTATGCAACGAGAAACTGTACCGTGGCCTTTTTCAAACAGATCCTTTTTGCCAAGCACAAGGACTTGGCGAATGAAATCAGTATGAATGGAACAGGAGAAAAGGTCATAAGCGAATATCTGGAAAACTTGGATGAGTTTAGAGGGTCTTTCTACGCCGATCCATCTATCATGTCTATGCTGGTCGTTCTGGATAGAATTCATGAAACATTTGGCCATCAGACAGATTTGTGGGACAAACTAACTTCATGTGATTGCCCCATCAATTTCTATATTCTTGATTTCGGGCGGTTTGATTTGTCTGATGATCTTTACAACAAGATGAACTCTCGGGGAAAGCCCCTGACTTCTTTTGAGATTGTCAAGGCGAAGATGCATAAACTGATACGAAAGATTAACATCGACAAGGCGAATAAAATCGCCATCAAGTTTGATACTACGTGGATGCAATTTATATGGAAAGCTCTTGATTACACGCTGGACTTGAAAGCCGTGGATCCTGCTTATATGAATATGCTGCGCGCCATATTTGTTTGCTTTGATTATATCTCTGGGTATGACAAACCGAAATATAAGGATATAAGTGACGAGTGCTTGTCTCACCATCTGTCTAGTGCCATCAAAGTTAGGTCGATAGAGATGGTTTTGGATACTTTGTCCGCTTGCCACCAGAATATCCCAGATGAGCTTAAAGCCGATTTCAACGAAAGTTTGTCTTCTGCCATAAAGGGAGATATGCATGCTGGTGACTACATCCGTTTGTATTCTTATTTCCTCGGTCTGCACCTTAACCTTGACAAGGAGGAATTTGTAATACGCGAACGCCACCTGCGGAATCTTATCGCCAACAGTGCAGATCAGACCCGTGAAGAAAGATTGACGGATTTGTTGAACGACACTTCGCGTCTGATGCACGGGCAACTACTGAAGTTTAGTAAAGCGAAAGGGTTCAATTCACTTTCATGGAATGAGGAACAGCAAAAGGATAGTTCAAGAGACGTATGGAGGAGTTTGTATCAATATGAGGATGTCTCCGAAATCAATGGAACACTGCAAGCTTTCACCATAAGATTGAATGACGATGGCAAATTGGATCTTAATAACAGATCGTTTGTACAGAGCCTGAAAATTCGGTTGGACAAAGCCAAACATTTCTTTGTGTCATCGGCAAATGAAAAGTTGAGAGAAGAACAGAAACGGTCTGCCCTTCTCTCTTTAGGCGATTATTCCATGTGCCGCTTTAACCATGAGGGATATCGCTACTATGGCATTATCAACAGTTCCTGGCAAAATTTTACCGGCTATCATAAATTCGGAAGCCGTAACCGTATCATGGAAGTCTTTGACTTGATAGACACGTCGGTTCCAGTAAGTGCAATGGCTGGTTCCACAAAGTCCGTGTGTCCTGAGAACTGGCGCTATTATGCCGTGAAATACGCTGGTGAAATTACTGTAGCCTACCGTTCTACGGACTATGGTTATCTCTATTTTCAAAGAGCTGAAGAACAAAATTCTTTTGACCCAAATGCCTCTTCCCTGGATGTATGCATTCTACAAAGTGGATATTTCTCAGCTACAAACGTGGCTTGGAAGATGTTGAACCGATTGGTGGAATTGCTCTCACAGGAAAAGTATTACATATATCTAGACAATCATGGAGGGAGTCCTATCATACTTTCACGTATCTCCAATGATGTGAGACTGGATATAGAAATCGACGGTTGGCATCTGTACGGCGTTTCTTCGGATGTTTTGCAAGATTTAGGTATCGCACATACTATTGTTGATACACCATCAGGTGAAGGTGACAACGATATAAATCAGCAAGCCAATACAGTCAACTGTCTATGCTACCACAATAACGGTTCGGACTATGTAGAAGAAGCTATTGCTCTGTTGGAGAAACTTTCTATTAAATATCCTGATATGTTAATCGTTAAATAATAAGTTTTTATCCATGGATGGTGAGGTGAAACTCGCCATCAACTATGATCGTGTAGCTAATGACTCCAAATGGGATGGCCTAAAAGGATATCTCACCAATACGGATATACCAATACAGGATGTATACACAGCATATCACAACCTTTGGCACGTAGAACGGGCTTTCCGTATAGCAAAATCAAAGATAGAGATACGCCCAATGTTTCATTTTACACGCAAACGCATCGAGGCCCATATATGCATCTGCTTTGTGGCTTTGAAAGTCTACAAGGAACTGGAGCGTATGTTGAAAGTCTCAGAGATTAAGATTAGCGTAGACAAGGTGCTTGCATTGGCTAAGACTATCACAACCATACAAATTAAGCTACCTCTGAACAAGGAGGTTTACACCCAAACCATGCTGATGGCAAGACATCAGAAAATAGCATAACTCTTTGACGAAGAATTTTGGGTGACACAGTGACGAAGTCAGGAGCGACGATTCCTTGAGGTGTTCTCTTTTGTTGGCGTTGCCGTACGCGCAGCAAAACCCCGAAGGAGCAACCCTCCCGCTGACAGCAGTCGGTGGAGTGGGGTTGCTCCCTCGGGTTTAAAGGGTGTGTGGGGTGTGCTGACGTGGTGTGTTATCGCTTGATGGCGATGACGTGGTCGGGCGTGGTCGGGTTGGCGGGCACGTCGATGGTGAGCAGTTTGTTCCTGTAGGTGTAGGCCACCTTTGCGCCGCTGGGGAAATGGGTGACGGCCTTGGGCTTCTTGGCCATGGGGATGGTGATGGCTGCAGGCATCTTCGCGGTATCGGCGGGACAGATGTGGGCGTAGATGGTGCCGTTCTTCTCGGTTGTGGCTCCCCACTCGCACGGCTTCACGGGTCCGGCCTGGCTGCCATAGAGCGTGGCGCCGTAGGTGCTCATCCATTTGCCCAGATGTTTGAGTCGGTCGAGTGCCAAGGCTGGCAGTTGTCCGTTGGGTTGCGGGCCGATGTTGAGCAGCAGGTTGGCGCCCTTGCCCGAGGTGTTGACGAGCAGGCGTATGATTTCGTTAGTCGACTTGTAGTTTTGGTCGACCACTTTGTACCCCCACATGCCGTTCATGGTTTCGCAAGTCTCCAGTGGCAGCGGACTGACCTGTGCTGCCTTGTCGACGAATCCCGCCTTGTTTTCTCCGGGCAGGTCGCGCTCGAAGAGCTGTATGTCTTCGCCCTCGTTGGGTTCCATGTGGTGGTTGTTTCCGATGAGGCACGCGGGCTGTAGCTTATGGATGAGCGCATACTGCTCGTCGAGCTGCCAGTTGAAGGGCGTGGCGTCTTGGTCGTGGTCCCACCATCCGTCGAACCAGATGGCGCCCACCTTGCCGTAGCGTGTGAGCAGTTCGGTGAGCTGTGCGTTCATAAACTGGAAGTAGTGGGGCCAGTCGCTCTTGCTGGCGTCCTTTCCGCAGTTGCGCCCTGTGCGCCCCATGGGATAATCGTCGCGCATCCAGTCGATGTGGCTATAATAGAGGTGCAATCGTATGCCTTCCTCGTGGCATGCGTCGGCCAGTTCCTTCACAATGTCGCGCTTGAAGGGTGTCGCCTTCACGATGTTGTAGTCGCTTTGCTGCGTATCCCACATGGAGAATCCGTCGTGGTGGCGTGTGGTGAAGCAGATGTATTTGGCTCCTGCGGCCTTGATGGCGCGCACCCATTGGCGTGCGTCGAAGCGGTGTGGGTAGAAGGCGTCGGCGGCCTTGGCATACTCCATGCGGTCGGGCACGGCGTTTTGCAGGTACCACTCGCCCTGTGCAAACATGCTGTAGATGCCCCAATGCAGGAAGATGCCCAACTTGGCGTTACGGAAATCCTCGCGTTCGGCAAGGTTTTCCTGAGTGGGAACGTACCCTTGCGCCATGGCCGTGAGGGCGATCAAGGCCAGAGCAATGGTGGTTAATGTTTTTCTCATACGTGGGTAATTAGTTGATTTTGACATCAAAGCTACGAAGAAAAGCGCAAACCTGCAAACTTATTCTGGGTATTTTGTTACCTTTGCAAAAGATATGTACCGTTTGCACTATCCCTAACAACCTAAAACCACGAATGATGAGACGACTATTCCTTTCCCTCCTTGCCTTTGGTGCCACCCTGTTGGGCTACGCCCATACCTCCCAATCGTCCCAATCGTCCCAGGCGCGCCCGTTGGCGTGGCGTGGCGTGATGATCGATGTGAGCCGCCATTTTCTGCCCATCGACGAGTTGTATCGCCAGGTCGACGTGATGAGCCATTACGGCCTCAACATCCTGCATCTCCACCTCACCGACGCTGCTGGATGGCGCATGGAGATCAAAGCCTACCCGCGACTGACCGAGGTGGGTGCGTGGCGCACCCGTCAGGTGTGGAAAGACTGGTGGAACACGCCTCCGCATGCCGATGGGCAGGACGTGGGCTACGTGCGCGCCTATAGCGACAGCCAGAACGGTTTTGGCGGCTACTACACCCAGCAGCAGCTCAGGCAGCTGGTGGCTTACGCGCAAGACAAGGGCGTGACGATCGTGCCCGAGATAGAGTTCCCCGGCCATAGCGAGGAAGTGTGCGCCGCTTATCCCGAGGTGGCCTTCAACCATGCCGAGATGGACCTTGCGAACAACGCCACCTACCAATTTATGCAGACCATCCTGAGAGAGGTGGCCGATGTGTTCCCATCACCTTATATACATTGTGGAGGCGACGAGACTGCCACGCAGAAAGAACTCTACCACCAAGGCATACGACGCCTGAACGCCATCGTGCGCAGTTTGGGGCGCAAGATGGTGGTGTGGGATGAGGCCCTTACCGACACGGAGGCCGACAGCACCCTCGTCATCATGGTGTGGCGCAACGCCGAACTGGGCGAGAAGGCGCTGGCCTTGGGCCATGAGGTGGTGATGTGTCCCAGCGCATGGTGCTACCTCGACAGCTACCAGGACGCACCCCAAACGCAGCCCGAGGCCATGGGCGGCTACCGCCCGCTCAGTCATGTGTGGGAGGTGGGACAGCTCATCGCTCCCATGCGCCACCGCCTGTTGGGCGTGCAGGTGTGCCTTTTCACCGAATATGTGCCCACGCCCCAGTTGCTCCAGTACCAGTTGTGGCCGCGCGCCCTTGCCGTGAGCGAGGTGGGCATGGGGCGCACACGCTCGTATGAGGCGTTTCGCAAATGGGCGACGCATGTGAGCGATAGCTTGCGACGCGTTGGCATCAACGCCTTTGACCTCAGAAGGGAGATAGGGCAGCGCCCCGAGTATGGCCGCAGGGTGAGGCACAAGGCCTTGCGAGCCAAGGTGCGGATGAACGGCCGTTGCCATTACAGCAGCGCCTATGCGGCAGGCGGCGACGATGCCCTGACCGACGGGCGGCAAGGGTCGTGGAACAACAACGACGGGCGATGGCAGGGCTACTGCTGCGACCTCGACATCACCATCGACCTCGGCGCCGAGCGCACCCTCCACGAGGTGAGCATACCTTTCCTGCAAATTGCCGGACCTGAGATATTCCTCCCACAGCAAGTAACCGTCAATGGCGAGCCCTGCAGCGCCCAGCCCCACGATCTGCCCTACGCCATCTGCACCTATACCCTTCGCCGAAAGCTAACCACGCGCTACTTGCACATCCAAGCCCAGCGCTCCCCGCGCCAAGGATGGCTCTTTGTAGATGAGGTGGTGGCCAAATAGCGGGTCAATTTTCCACTTTAATGTCGCTCCCATGATTTTTAAGGTTAAGGTCGTTTCATAAAAAATCCCATTCGCCTTGTCTTGGCGAATGGGATGATATAGGGGGTTGGAATGTGTCGCTTAGTAGGCGCGCGCCACGATGACCCAGCTTGTGGCGGGCTTGCCGCTCACCATGTCGACTGCGCCTTCCTTCTGCTCGTAGCCGTAAGGTATGCAACGGATGGTGGCCTGTGTGTCTTCCTTGATCTTGGCCTCGGTCTCGGCGGTGCCGTCCCAGGGGCAGAGGAAGAAGCCGCCATCCTTGATGCGCTCCTTAAACTCGTCGTAGTTGGTGCACTCGTAGATCTTGCTGTCGCGCATCTTGCGAGCCTTCTCAAACACGCTGCGCTGAATGTCGTCGAGCATGTCTTTCACGCGCTCCACGATGCCGTCGAACGAAACGTTCTCCTTCTCCAAGGTGTCGCGGCGCATGATCTCGATGGTGTTGTTCTCCAGGTCGCGTCCGCCCATGACGAGACGCACGGGCACGCCCTTGAGCTCATAGTCGGCAAACTTGAAGCCCGGGCGCTTGTTGTCGGCGTCGTCGTACTTCACGCTGATGCCCAACTCACGCAACTGGTCGATGGCGGGCTGCAACTTGGCGGTGATGGCCTTGAGCTGCTCCTCGTTCTTGTTGATGGGGATGACCACCACCTGTATGGGAGCGAGCTTCGGGGGCAACACCAGTCCGTTGTCGTCGGAGTGGACCATGATGAGGGCGCCCATGAGACGGGTAGACACGCCCCATGATGTGGCCCACACATACTCGGGCTTGTTGTCCTTGTTGAGATAGGTCACGTCGAAGCTCTTGGCGAAGTTCTGGCCGAGGAAGTGGCTGGTGCCGCTCTGCAGGGCCTTGCCGTCTTGCATCATGGCCTCGATGGTGTAGGTCTTCAGGGCTCCGGCGAAACGCTCGGTCTCGCTCTTCTCACCCCTGATGACGGGCACGGCCATCACGTCCTCCACGAAGTCGGCGTAGCAATGGAGCATGGTCTGGGCCTCTTCAACAGCCTCCTCGTAGGTGGCGTGGGCGGTGTGGCCCTCCTGCCAGAGAAACTCAGATGTGCGGAGGAACGGACGGGTGCGCATCTCCCAACGCATCACGTTGCACCATTGGTTGCACTTGATGGGCAGGTCGCGCCACGAGTGGATCCAGTTCTTGTAAGTGTGCCAAATCATGGTCTCTGATGTGGGTCGGATGATGAGCTCCTCATCGAGCTTGGCGTCGGGGTCAACCACAATGCCCTTTCCGTTCTCGCTTGTCTTGAGGCGGTAGTGGGTCACCACGGCGCTCTCCTTGGCAAATCCCTCTACGTGCTCAGCCTCGCGAGCGAAGAAACTCTTTGGGATGAGCAATGGGAAATATGCGTTTTGCACGCCCAGTTTCTTAAATTCCTTGTCGAGGCCAGCCTGGATCTTCTCCCAGATGGCATAGCCGTAGGGCTTGATGATCATGCAACCGCGGACCGGGGCCTGCTCGGCGAGGTCGGCCTTCGTCACCAAGTCGTTGTACCACTGGCTGTAGTCGTCGGAACGCTTGGTAAGATGTTTCAGTTCTTTTGCCATGTTATGTCTTTACCTTAATTAAATAGTCGTGTTGTGCGCCTGGTCTGTTGCCGTTGGCGCGGTTTAGGGATTTCCCCATCGAGCGATAGGTATTTCCCGTTGGACGAATCCTTACGATTGGTTAATTTTGCCGCAAAGTTACGAAAAAAATATTCAATAAGATGCTATCTTGGGAAAAAAGCAGTAACTTTGCGAAGAAGAAAAAGTAAAAAACTAAATATTTGCAAGCATTATGAAAAAGGTAAAAGTTGCTACTGTAGGATTGTGCGCACTTACAATGGTGGGCATGGGTTGTTCAACCAAGGCTGGAACGGGTGCCCTCATTGGCACAGGTTCGGGTACGGCTGTGGGTGCGCTCATCGGTGCCCTGGCTGGTAACACCGCTGTTGGTGCCGCCGTTGGTGCCGCCGTTGGTGCTGGCGCAGGCGCCCTCATCGGCAAGCACATGGATAAGGTGGCCGCTGAGACGGCCGCTCAGGTGAAGAACGGTAAGGTGGAGGAAGTGACCGACGCCAATGGCCTGAAGGCCGTGAAGGTGACCTTCGACAACGGCATCCTCTTCCCCGTGGGCAAGTATGCCTTGCAGGCTGCCGCCAAGAACGAGCTCTCTAAGTTCTCTAACGTGTTGAAGAACAACGCCGACCTGCAGGTCGACATCCAGGGCTACGCCTCTTCGGATGGTTCCAACGAGGTGAACCAGGTGCTCTCAAACAACCGTGCCAACTCGGTGAAGGCTTATCTGGTGAACACATGCGGCGTGCCCAGCACGCAGATCAAGAGCGCTCGGGGCTTCGGCGAGACCAATCTCATCACCAACGCCGATGGCACCGAGAACGTGAAGGCCAGTCGCCGTGTGGAGGTCTACCTTTACGCTTCGCAGGCCATGATCGACAAGGCCAACGCTGGCCAGCTCAACTAAGCAGTCAACATTTTTGGATGAATTAAGGTAGGGGTGCGGACGCATGATGCGTCGGCATCCCTGTTTTGCTATGATAAAGAAGATCGTAAGATGGGCGCTTAGCCTCTTTTTCGCCTCCACCATTCTTGCGGTGGTGGCTTATCGTTTCATACCCGTCTACGTCACGCCGCTGATGCTCATCAGGTGTGTGCAGACGGGTAGTTTGACCATTCACCACCACTGGGTGCCCTTGGAGCAGATGTCTCGACACATGCCTGTGGCGGTCATGGCTTCCGAAGACTCCCATTTCCTGCTTCATCATGGCTTCGACTTCAACGCCATTGGTAGTGCTGCCAAGCGCAACATGGCCAACGGCAAGGGCGGCAAGCGGTTTGGCGCCAGCACCATCTCGCAGCAAACGGCCAAGAACGTGTTTCTGTGGCCGGGGCGCTCGTGGGTGAGAAAAGGTTTCGAGGTCTACTTCACAGCCCTCATCGAGGTGTTTTGGAGCAAGCAACGCATCATGGAGGTGTATCTCAACTCCATAGAGATGGGCGACCGCATCTATGGTGTCGACGCGTGTGCAGAGTATAACTTTGGCAAGACGGCCGACGCGCTCACGCGTGCCGATTGTGCGCTCATTGCAGCCACTCTGCCCAACCCCCGACGGTTCTCGTCGAAGGAGCCAAGCGCTTACATGCGAAAGCGCCAACGGCAAATCATGAACAACATGCGCTATATTCCCTCTTTCCCCAAGGAGGGGGAGGACTACGACCCCAAGACGGCCGTGGGAAGCACCTATAAATAATCACTAAGCAACACTTTTACCCAACCATACATTATCGGAACATCAGATGCAGACCGAACAGACTCTCCTCGAACAACTCAACGACAACCAGCGACAGGCGGTGGTTTATTGCGACGGACCGCAGCTTGTCATAGCGGGCGCAGGGTCGGGCAAGACCCGTGTGCTCACGTATAAGATTGCCTATCTGCTCGTACATTACGACCTGAAGCCCTGGAACATTCTCGCCCTCACCTTCACCAACAAGGCGGCCAACGAGATGAAAGGGCGCATATCGGGCCTTGTGGGCGATGAGCGGGGGCGCAGCTTGCAGATGGGCACGTTCCACTCCATCTTCTCGCGTATCCTGCGTGTGGAAGCCGCCACGTTAGGGTTCTCGTCGGATTTCACAATCTACGATGAGGCCGACTCGCGATCGCTCATCAAGAGCATCTGCAAGCAGATGGGGCTCGACGACAAGACGTATAAGCCCTCGACCGTTCATGCCGCCATCTCGATGGCGAAGAACCGACTGCAGATGCCCGACGACTATGCCGCCGATGGCGACTCCTTGGAGCGCGACAGGCGGCGTAACATGGCAGAGACGCATAAGATCTATAGGGCCTACCAGTCGCGTCTGCGTCTGGCCAACGCCATGGACTTCGACGACCTGTTGGTTTACACCTATCTGCTATTGAACCAAAACGAGGAGATACGTCGCAAATATGCTGCGCGGTTCCAATATGTGCTGGTCGATGAGTATCAGGACACCAACTATGTGCAGCAACAAATCCTGTGGTTGCTCACACGTGATGTGCGCCGCATCTGCGTGGTGGGCGACGATTATCAGAGCATCTACGCATTCCGTGGTGCGAAGATCGACAACATATTGAATTTCCAAAAGGTGTATGCCGACGCGCAACTGTTTAAGTTGGAGCGCAACTATCGTTCCACCAAACTCATTGTGGCGGCCGCCAACTCTCTCATGAAGCACAACGAACGGCAGATACCGAAGGAGGTGTATAGCGAGAATGAGAACGGAGAGAAGGTGAAGGTCATGGAGACCATCTCCGACAAGCGCGAGGCGGCGATCGTGTGTCGAGAGATCAAGCGCATCCGACAGCAGGAGAAATGCCGCTGGAGCGACTTCGCCATACTCTACCGCACCAATGCCCAGAGCCGCCTGTTTGAGGAGGAGATGCGTAAGTCCGAGGTGGCCATGGGCGACAAGTATCGGGTGTATGGGGGATTGAGCTTCTACCAACGAAAGGAAATCAAGGATGTCATAGCTTATCTCCGTCTGGTGGTCAACCCCAACGATGAGGAGGCGTTCCGCCGTATCGTGAATTACCCGGCACGAGGAATTGGCGACACCACGCTGGCGAAGGTCTTGGATTGCGCCCAGCAGCAGGAGACCAGCCTGTGGGAGGTGATCTCCAACCCCGTGCAATATCAGTTGCTCGTGAACAAGGGGACGGCCACGAAACTTCTGAATTTCCGGGCGCTCATCGATGGTTTTGTGGCGCAACGGGAGGAGAGCGACGCGCTAACGCTGGCGCGCGACATTATAGAGAAGAGCGGCATCAAGGCCGATCTTGCCACCGACCGCACGGCCGAGGGCGATAGCAGACGTGAGAACCTCGACAGTTTGATATCGGGCATCGCCGACTTTGTGCAGGCGCAACGCGAGGATGGACAGGAGGAGCATGTGTTGCTGACCGACTATCTGGCGAACGTATCGCTGATGACCGATCAGGATTCTGACGATTCGTCGGACGATAAGGTGACGCTCATGACCATCCATGCCGCCAAGGGACTGGAGTTTGGGACGGTATTTATCGTGGGACTGGAGGAGAATATCTTCCCCAGTCAGATGTCGGTGGGATCGATGCGCGAGTTGGAGGAGGAACGCCGATTGCTTTATGTGGCCATCACAAGGGCCGAGAAACATTGTTACCTGACGTGGGCCCACACACGATGGCGCTTCGGAAAGATGGATGGCTTTGTTAATGCGAGTAGGTTCCTCAACGACATCGCCCCCAAATACTTGGACGTGCAGGTGGAGGGCGGCCGTGGTAGCGGTGGTCATTCGTCGTATGGCGAGACGTGGGGTGGCAACTCTCACGGCTCGTATCGTCCATGGGAGGACGATTATGAGATTAACAAGCCCTACACGGGAAGTAGGGAGTGGGGGAACGACTATGGACGTAGGAGTGGTAGGATGCAAAACTCACGACCTGTGGCAGGGCAGTTTATGGCCGATCCCAAACCCAAGATTACGTCGCCCCGGCAGGCGGAACAAGCCGTCAACCCTTTCTCGCCATCGTTTGAGAAAATGCTTCGGCAAGGTGGGCGATGGACCAAGGTGGAGCACGCGGTTACTAATGGTGGGCGCACTTCAGGCAGCGGCCAGCGAACATCGGCTCCTTCCGGTGCGTCGTCAGGCTCTTCTTACGCTTCGTCAGGGTCGTCAGGCTTGCACCCGGGAAGCGTCGTTGAGCACCAACGCTTCGGTCGTGGCGTGGTGGTGAAAGTGGAAGGTGTGGGCGAGAACGCCAAGGCCACGGTCGATTTCGATGCGACGGGCCGCAAGCAGCTCCTGCTCAAATTCGCCAAGCTCCGCATTGTGGGCTGACCCATGTAGGGGCAGCGGAGGCGAGAATAGGATGTAGCCATCCCCTTCCCGTCGGGGATTACCCCTATCTTATATATGTTTGGGGTTAAAATCCAATGACCGATAAGGAATAAAAAAGCCTAAAGACTTTCGTCTTCAGGCTTCTCTATGGTTCGTTTTAGTTTGGGCATGTGCTTCTTGTTGCGAAGCCATGCCCTTTTTCTTTCTTCATACTCTTCGTGGTGTCGTTCCAAAAAGTTGTCGGCCATGTCGTTCAGATGATGAATGGGTTATTTGAATCGACTGTAGATTACGCTCAACTTGATGGGACTGTCGTCGGCCTCTGTGCCCTTCACCAGTCGGGTGCTTGTCAGCGCCATGTTGTTGGTTACCTTCACCACGGTCTTTGTTCCCGCCGATGTGGTGGTGGTCTTGATTTCTACGGGTACCAGCACCACCTTGTTCCAGTTGGCGGATGTGCGGTCGCTATTGTACATCGACGAAATCATGCCTGCTATGTTGCTGAAGGTGTAGCTGTTGTTGAAACTGCCTTGAGCGGCGTTGTAAGCCCAGCTGGCCACAAACGAATTCTTGTTGTTATAGATGTTGTTGTGCTCAAAGAACGAGTACAGCGAGTCGGTCGGAATCATCAATATCTCCGATGGAACGCCAAACATATAGTCGCTTGTGGTCTTGTTGTTCAATCGTTGCAGCACCAGCTTGGCGGAGGTGATGGTGTCGTTCTCATGACCGCTCATGATCTTCTCAACAGGGAGCGTGAGCTCGGTGAAGATGCCTGCGGGTGTCTTGAGGTAGGTACACGACTCGTCGTTTGCCAGCTTCTCCATGCTTTGCTTGTCGTTGGTGATGGTTGAGGTTTGCAACACCTCCTCCGTTCCCCAGAACACGGCTGCCGAATGGTACAATGAGTCGTCGGCTACGTGGCTGAAATACACATCCAACTGCGACTGCGTGATGTAGGCCATGTTGCCCACGCCATTCTTATGCTTGAAGAAGAAACCGGGCACCACGTTGTTTCTGAATGCGAACGCATTCTTGAAGTTGGCTGGGTTGTCGTAGTATTTCTGCATGACGTAGGTGCCGTAGCTGTCGTATGTCTTGCCGTCCTTGTCCGTGTAGGGGCCTTTCAGCTTGATGGTGATGTAGGGTGTGTAGCCCGTCGAGTCGCGTCGGCTTTGGTTCACGTTGTAGTCGATGAGGCTGTACACCTTGTCCTTATGCAGTCCGCCCTCGCGGATATATCCGTTGTTGGCGGGGTCGAAATTGCTGTAATAGATGCGATTCTCGTTCATGGGCTTGCCCATCTCGTAGGCGGTGAGCTTCATGAGCTGTGTGGAGTCGCCGTAGAGGTTGGTGTAGAACAAGCGCAGCTCGCACGAGTCGGCCTTTACCACACCTTTCACTTCGTTGCCGTTGGCGTCGGTTGTCACAAGGTTCGCCTTTTCAGGGAAGCTAAATCCCTCCAAGTTGTTAAATTGAGCCATGAAGTCGCCTGTGATGTAAGCGCCCGTCTCAGGGTCGCGCACCTTACCCAGGTAACCCGTTATGTTACGCGAGAGCACAGAGTCGGCTACCAGCGATCGGCTGGCCACGCTGAATGTTTGTGCTGATATTTGCATACCATCGCGGTCGTCGGTGAGCGATGATCCTATGGTGTCAGTTGTCGTGTCACAACTTGCCAAGGTGATTGCGGCAAGAGAAAGGGCAACGAAAAACTTTGATTTCATCTGAAAACACATGTTATGATTATGGTATAGTCGCATCGAGAGACCTGTGGTGGGCTGTTGTCGCCTTCAGGTCTTGTCGCGGTGTGTACCTCGTATTGTCGCGGTGGGGTTATAGGCGGTTATGGCCGGAGCCTTACTTGTCGAGGATCTGGTTGTAGAAGTCCTTGTAGGCGGGCGCGAAGTCCTTGCCAGGATAGTTGAGTACTGGCATTTCCTTACCTTTGGCGTAAGCCAACAGGTCGGCGTTGACGTTCTCTCCAGCCTCAACCACGCCGTCGCTATAGTCGATGGCCATCTTGCCCAGTTCCATGAAGTCGAACTTCTCGGCGTAGGGCTTGAGCAGGTCGGCCTTTGCGTCGCGGAACTCCACGCAACGCTTGAAGTTGTCGCCGAGCTGCGTCTTCAACTGGTTGTCGAAGAGCGAGGTCACCACCTTGGTGTTGGCGAATGATGGGTCGTCGTGGTAGGCGGTCTTGATGTAGAGCGGCACCACGGCTGTCATCCAGCCCTGGCATTGTATGAGGTCGGGGGCCCAGCGCAGTTTCTTCACCGTTTCGAGCACGCCGCGCGCGAAGAAGATGGCGCGCTCGCCGTTGTCGGCATACTCCATGCCGTTCTCGTCCTCGGTCATGGCGGGGCGATGGAGGAAGTAGTCCTCGTTGTCGATGAAGTAGACTTGCAGGCGAGATACGGGGATGCTGGCCACTTTAATGATCAAGGGGTGGTCGGTGTCGTCGATGATCAGGTTCATTCCCGACAGGCGAATAACCTCATGCAACTGGCCGCGGCGTTCGTTGATGGCTCCCCACTTAGGCATGAAAGTGCGGATTTCGAAACCGTTGTCCTGCATTTTCTGAGGCAGTTGGCGACCCATGACGGACATTTCCGATTCGGGCACATACGGGGTGATTTCTTGGTTGATGAATAAAACCTTTTTCTTGATCATCTTATTTTCTCGATTTAATATGAAAAGCTATCGGGTGGGGCGCTTCCTTCATTTGCGCATACCTTACCCAAATTAACTTTATGGCTGCAAAGTTACGAAAAAATATTGAAAAAACGCCCTCTTTTGCATCAATTCACACAAAAGAGGGCGTTTTTAAGGGTGTTTATCATTCCTTGGCGGAGTAACGGGCATGGCCTGTCCCGCCAAGAACGGTAGCTTCTTATGAAAGAGGCTGTTTACTCGATCACGAAGAGCGCGTCGTCTTCGAGCACGCTCTGGCCAATCTTCACGCAGATGGCGGCAATCTTACCGCTCTTCTCGGCCTCGATGTTGTTGGCCATCTTCATGGCTTCGAGCACGAGCACGGCGTCGCCAGCCTTCACTTCGTCGCCTACGTTTACGTTGATAGCTGTGATGGTTCCAGGCAGCGGAGCCTTGGTGGCGTTTGCCACATTGGCGTTAGTGGCGGGTGCTGCGCTCTCCTCGTTGCTCTCGGCAACGGGCTTGCCCAGTTCCACTTTCTTCTTCTCGGGCTCAGTGGGTTTCTCCATTCCCACTTCGTAAGCCTCTCCGTTGACCTTCACGCTGGCAACATAGGTCTCTTCGTTGATGTCGCCAATCTCGACGTTATACTCCTTGCCGTCGATGGTATATTTGAATTCTTTCATTATCTTGATGGTTTAGCTGTGAAAGACAGGAACTTGGCATTCCACAAAGTTGGTTTCGGCTTGATGGTGATGACGCTCGGCTCCCTGTCGTGTACATTGTTGCCCTGGTACTCGTAGAGCGCCATGGCAATGGCTGCATAGATGTTCTTATCCATTGACTTTCTGAACTTGTTCTGTTATCTGTGTTGACGCGATTACATGGGCATGCAACCATGCTTCTTGGCGGGCAGGCTCTGGCGCTTTGATGCCAGTTGTGCCAATCCGCGGCAGATGCGGAAGCGTGTGTTGCGTGGCTCAATCACATCGTCGATGTAACCAAACTGGGCAGCCTGGTAGGGATTAGCGAAGGTCTCGGTGTACTCGTCTTCCTTCTCGGCGAGGAACGCCTTCACGTCGCCGCCTTCCTCCTTTATCTTCTTGGCGTCCTTGGCGCAGAGCACGGCAACGGCGCCTGAGGCACCCATCACGGCGATCTCGGCTGTGGGCCATGCGAAGTTGAGGTCGGAACGCAACTGCTTGCAGCCCATTACGATGTGGCTACCGCCATAGCTCTTGCGGAGGGTGATGGTGATCTTGGGCACAGTGGCCTCACCATAAGCGTAGAGCAGTTGTGCGCCGTGCAGGATGACGGCGTTGTACTCCTGTCCTGTGCCGGGCAAGAATCCGGGCACGTCCACGAGGCTCACGATGGGGATGTTGAAGGCGTCGCAGAAGCGAACGAAGCGTGCGCCCTTGCGGCTGGCGTTCACGTCGAGCACACCGGCGTAGGCCGACGGCTGGTTGGCCACGATGCCCACGCTCTGTCCGTTGAAGCGCGCGAAGCCTGTGATGATGTTCTTGGCAAACTTGGCCTGCACCTCGAAGAACTCGTTGTTGTCGGTGATGGCCGTGATGACCTTATACATATCGTATGCCTTGTTGGGGTCGTCGGGCAGGATGTCGTTGAGCAGGTCCTCCTTCCGGTCGATGGGGTCGTTGCACTCCACGCGTGGAGCCTCCTCGGTGTTGTTGGAGGGGAGGTAGCCCAGCAGCTTCTTGATGAGCTCCATGGCGTCTTCCTCGGTCTTGGCCGTGAAGCTGGTCACGCCGCTCTTGCTGGCGTGCACGCTGGCGCCTCCGAGGTGCTCAGAGTCGATGTCCTCGCCTGTGACGGTCTTCACCACCTTCGGGCCTGTGAGGAACATGTAGCTGGTTCCCTCGGTCATAACGATGAAATCGGTGAGGGCGGGCGAGTAAACGGCGCCACCTGCGCAGGGGCCCATGATCATGGAGATCTGCGGCACCACGCCTGAGGCGAGGATGTTGCGCTCAAAGATCTCGCCGTAGCCTGCCAGCGCGGAGATACCCTCCTGGATGCGCGCGCCACCCGAGTCGTTCATGCCGATGACGGGAGCTCCGTTCTGCATGGCCATGTCCATGATCTTGCACATCTTCTGGGCCATGGTCTCCGAGAGCGATCCGCCGTTGACGGTGAAGTCTTGTGCGTAAACATATACCAAGCGGCCATCGATGGTGGCTGAACCGGCCACGACACCGTCGCCGAGGTATTGCTTCTTCTCCATGCCGAAGTTGTGGCAACGGTGGAGTTTGAACATGTCGTACTCCTCAAAACTATCCTTGTCGACGAGCATTTCGATGCGCTCGCGTGCGGTGTATTTGCCGCGTGCATGCTGCTTGTCGATGGCTTTCTGTCCGCCACCCAGGCGTGCAAGCTCGCGCTTGGCAACGAGGTCTTTAATCTTCTCTGTTTGTTTGCTCATAATTTATATAATTATTACCTTATTACAAGTTTGGGCGCAAAGTTACTAAAATAAAATGAGAAAGGGACGGTTCAAATTGTAAATAATGTTATTAAATGATGTTGCCCCTTTGTTTGGATGTGCCCTCGCGTTAGTCTACGAACCGCTTCAGGATGTCTTGGTAGGCGTCGATGCGTCGGTCGCGCAGGAAGGGCCACCAGCGTCGCACCTGCTCCGAGTGGGCGATGTCGATGTCTACGACGAGGCTCTCCTCCTCGTGGTCGGACGCCTGGTAATGGAGCTCGCCCTGCGGTCCGGCCACGAAGCTCGACCCCCAGAACTCTATGCCGCCCGTCTGTCCGCTGGGGTCGTCCTCGTGCCCCACACGGTTCACGGCCACCACGGGCAGTCCGTTGGCAACGGCGTGGCCGCGCTGCACGGTGGTCCATGCCGTTCGCTGGCGCTGCTGCTCGTCGGCGGTGTCGGTCGATTCGTAGCCGATGGCGGTGGGGTAGATGAGCATCTGCGCTCCCTGCAGGGCCATGAGGCGTGCTGCTTCGGGGTACCACTGGTCCCAGCACACCATGACGCCGAGCCGTCCCACCGAGGTGTCGATGGGGTGGAATCCCAGGTCGCCCGGGGTGAAATAGAACTTTTCGTAGTAGGCGGGGTCGTCGGGGATGTGCATCTTGCGGTACTTGCCCGCGATCGATCCGTCGCTTTCTATCACCACGGCGGTGTTGTGGTAGAGTCCGGCTTCCCTGCGCTCAAAGAGCGACGTGACGATCACCACGCCGTAGGCCTTGGCCAGTTCGCCGAAGAAGTTGGTCGACGGGCCGGGGATGGGCTCCGCCAGGTCGAAATTGTTTACGTCCTCCACTTGGCAGAAGTAGAGCGAGTTGTGCAGTTCCTGGAGCACGATGAGTTGTGCTCCGCGTTGCGCCAGGTCGCGCACGCCTTCCGCCAGGCGTTTCAGGTTGTGCTCTATGTTGGGCGTGTTGTGCTGTTGCAGTATGCCTATTCTCAGTTTCATGTTGTTATGATGGTTCATGTGTGATTTGCCGTTTGGCATGCGTTATTATGTAAAGAAGGGCGCGTTGCCCTCGTGGGTCTCCTCGTCGTCGGCGAGGGGGACTATCACGCCCTCTGGATATTGCATGGTGAGGCAATGGAGCGATCCGTGCTGCCTGATGGCCGTGCGTGCGTCGATGGCCACGAGCTCTCGGTCGGGGAAGGCCTGTTGGATGGTGGCCAGGGCCTGTCGGTCCTTCTTCTCCTGTTGGTAGGTGGGCACCAGTACCGCGCCGTTGATGATGAGGAAGTTGGCGTAGGTGGCGGGCAGGCGGTCGCCATCGTCGTAGATGGCGTCGGGCATGGGCAGGCGCAACAGTCGGTAGGGGCGTCCGTCGAGAGTCTTCAAGCCTTTCAGCTGCTGTTCGAGGGCGGCGAAATCGTCGTAGTGGGGGTCGTCGTTATCGTCGCATCCCACATAGAGCAAGGTGTTGTTGGGCGCCATGCGCACGATGGTGTCGATGTGGCCGTCGGTGTCGTCGCCCATCAGTTGGCCGTGGTCGATCCAGACGACGCGCTGTGCGTGAAACTGGTTGCGCAAGCGCTCCTCAATCTTGCCCTTGTCGAGCGGTTGGTTGCGGTGGGGTGCGAGCATGCACGACGAGGTGGTCATGATGGTGCCTCGCCCGTCGCTCTCGATGGCTCCCCCTTCCAGCACAAAGTCGGTATGGTTCTCCATGGCTGCGTGGAACACGCCGTTGTAGTAGAGTTGCAGGTTGATGGCGTTGTCTTTCTGCCATTCAAACTTCTCTCCCCATCCGTTGAACTTGAAGTCGAGCAAGTGGTTTTTTACGAAGAACCCCTTGGCTTTGTGGGTCGATACCAAGGTGAAGGGAGCGTGGTCGCGCGCCCACGTGTCGTTGGTGTCGATTTCCTGTATGATGACGCGCGCTATGCTCTCGCTGTCGAGCGCCTTGGCCAGTTGGGCTTTTGTGGCGGCCTTGTTGGGAGTTACCACGAGCAACAGCTCGCGCTTGGCAATCTCGCGTGCCATCTGCAGGAACATCTGCGTTATCTCTTCGAGGTATGGTTTCCAGTCGGTGGCGGCGTGGGGCCACGTCAGTTGTACGCCGCTTTGTGGTGCCCACTCGGCGGGCAAAACAAAATCGCAATGTGTGTTAGGGGTCATGGTTGTAGGTTTTGGGGGTGTGTCGGCACCCATATTTGGTTTGCAAATTTACGAAAAAAATGCGAACCGTGCGCCAAATTAGGAGAAAAAGTTGAGAGGCGGTGGGCGCCCGATGAATGACGGCTGCGCGACATGTGGAACCACCTTATTGTAACATGTAACATGTAACAATGTAACAAGGGAGCGTATTTGTTTTCCCAAAGATCGCGCGGATTGCACATTTGATGCTCATATCTTGTTGTTTTGTTTAGAACACGAGAGTCTGCGAAGTCCCACGTGCGAAGTAAACGCTAACTGTTTTTTAAGAACACGAATCTCAATCTTACGAGACCCGGCGTAGCCCCACCGACCAACGGGAGGTAATGACGGCTGAGAGAAACGCCTTTCGCGTTTGTTATCCCACGAATGACGACTGACCAACGGGTATTTGTGCTGATTGTTATTCGGTGGAGTGAGATTCGTGTTCGTCTCCTAAACACCAGAGGTGTTTGCAATCTCACGAGTCACGTGTTCGTCTCCAAAAAACACCAAAGGTGTTTGTAATCTCTCGAGATTTGTCGTAGACATACGCGAGGCTCGGGGAGACTCTGCCGACTGATGGGTTGTGTCCTGAAAATTGGGTTTGTTGGGCGTTCTCGGCTCGGCGCCTGCGCGATGTGTGGTTTCGTGTTCCCGTTAATGCCCGTTAACGTTGGCTGCTCTCATTCGAGGCGAGGCGAGAGGTGGCGAGCGGTGGGCGCTGGTGTCATACGGGTGGCGATGGGCGTTGGTTGGTGGTGGGTGGTTGTATGTTGATCCGCTTGTCTATGAAGCTGTTGGTGGTGGGTGAGGGGCGACGGTCGTTGGCCTGTGATTGACGGTGGTGCTTGGTGTTCTGCTTGCGATGCAAAGGTACGGCAATTATCCGCACGCACGAAATTTGGGCGTGCTGCAGCGTGTTACTTCCTGTTAAAATCCGAAGGGTTGCGTGTTAATAGTAGTTAACGCCATGTTTCCTATGTTTTTGTTCTGCAAGTTGCTTTATTTATATATGTTCAGGTGTGGCGCGCGCGAAGCCGTTCGGGGGGGCTTGTTTTCCCGCAGATTGCGCCGATGGGCCAAGGTGCAAGCATGAGTTTTGTTACAATGTTACATGTTACATGTTACAATAAGGTGGTTCCATATTGCGCAGGATGGGCTTTAAGAAATTATATAGTATATATATTATATATATAATATATATACTATATAATTTTTACCCTCCCCAAATTCAGACTTCCAAAAGAGGGTGTGGACATACGGAAGGTGCTTATTGTAACATGTAACATGTAACAATGTAACATTTTGGTCGTTCGGAAGCTGGGGGAAGGAGGGACGTTGTCAGTAGTTTGAGCCCATAAAAGAATCGCTGCGTTAACCCCATTCTCTTTTTTTACAACGTTTAGTAGGGCAACTGTAATAAACCGTACTGACAACGTGTTATTACGGTTGCACTCACTTTTTCTCACTACCTTTGCCCTCGTAATCCTCACGGCGCGCCAAACTGCTGCCAAGGGGTTGCGAGGGGTTTTATTTTCAAAAATAACAGAAAAACATGAAGAACGAAATGAAGATTTTCGAGAGTCTGGAGTTCGGAAGGATAAGGACGGTGAGTGAAGAGAAGGGGTGAGCCGTGGTTCTGCTTGGCGGATGTGTGCGAGGTGTTGGGGCTGAAGCAAGGAGATGTATGCCGACGGTTGGCAAAGGGGTTGGTTTCAACCCAACCCCTTTCGACAAGAGGTGGAATGCAGATGGCTAACTTCGTGAACTACTCGCAGTTGTGTGCGGCATTGGAGCATACGGCGAAGGATTCTGCTTATCGTTCTTACATAGGTCTTGGGCTTGAGTCGAGAGGGGTGAGGAGTTTGATGATTGAGGTCATAAACAATTTAACACTTTGATAAAATGATGTGCTTTTATCAGATTTCCAATGACGTACTTTTGCAGCGTAAGATTTAACACTAAAGAATTATGAAGAACGAAATGAAGATTTTCGAGAGTCTGGAGTTCGGAAGGATAAGGACGGTGAATGATGAGAAGGGTGAGCCTTGGTTTTGCCTGACGGATGTATGCAAGGTGCTTGGACTGAGGTAGAGGCATGTGAGAGAACGACTTGAAAAGGGGGTCGTTTCAACCGAACCCCTTTCGACAAGAGGCGGAACGCAGATGGCTAACTTCGTTAACGAGGACGGTCTGTATGATGTTATCCTCGACAGCCGCAAGCCTTCGGCAAGGGATTTCCGCAAGTGGGTCACCTCCGAGGTGCTGCCGCAAATCCGCAAGATGGGCGGCTACATCCCTCTGCATGAGGACGACGACGAGAAGACCATCCTGGCCAAGGCCGTAACCATCCTGCAACGCACGCTCAAGCAGAAAGACGACCTGCTCGAGGCCCAGCGCCCCAAGGTGGAGTTTGCCGAGGCCGTTACCACCGGCGACGGGTGCATACTGATGAGCGAGATAGCCAAGTTGCTCACACGCTACGGCGTCACGAAACGTTACATTGTTACATGTTACATGTTACAATAAGGTGGTTCCACATGTCGCGCAGCCGTCATTCATCGGGCGCCCACCGCCTACGGCGATGGCCTCAGGGGGTAAGTCAGCAACCCATATTTCACATTCAACATGGAATATGCCCTCGACAACAAAAAAACTAAAAAAAACATTGAAAACGGCAGGTGTGGATTAAAAATATAGTATCTTTGTAAAAACAATAAAACGGTAGATCGATGCTGGAGTTTAAGAATGTAAGTGTTCGCTTGACGCCCGAGCGCCTGTCGCCGGCCTTCTCGCTGGCGATGGACGGTGGAGAGGTGGCGTGCCTCTCGGGCGGCGCTGGCACGGGAAAGAGCTTGGTGCTCATGGCCATCTTGGGCTTGGTGCCGTTGGCTTCGGGCTACATCACGATCGACGGCGAACTCGTGACGCCCGGCTCCAGCGCCTATTTCCGTCGGCTAATAGCCTATGTGCCGCAACGCATGCCGTCGGTGCGCATGAAGGTGGGGCAACTGTTCGGCGAGCTCATCGGCTTGTCGGTCCATGCTGGCGACGACCTCGACCTGGTGGCCTTGAGAAAGCGGTGGAGCGCCCTGGGCCTTCCCGCCGACCTCGACGAGCGGTGGACGACCGATGTCGACGCCCCTCTGTTGCGCACGGCCATGCTGGCCGCCGTTCCGTTGCTCCATAAGCCCATCGTGCTGGTCGACGACCCCGCACCGCAAGTGGTTGCCCATGGCGCCCTGCAAGAGCTGGCGGCCAGTGGGGTGGAGGTGCTTTTTGCCACACGCCAGGACGGTTTGCCGTGTCATAAAATCGTAAAACTCTGAACCATGAATATATCCGTGCTTGGACTTGTGTTGGGGCTGCTGTTGCTCGCCCTGCCCATTTATATCATCTATGCCTTTGACCTCCGCCTGATGCGACGCCTGTTGAAGTCGTTGGCTATGATGGCGGTCATGGTGTCGGCCTTTGGTGCCATTACGGCTCTGCTGATGACCTGTAACATACTGTGGGTCAACCTCTTGGTTGGCGTGGCTCTTGCGTTGCTCTCATCGGTGGTCGTGGTGTTGAGGTCGGGCCTTCGCCAACGCAGGTTGCTTCTGCCTGTGATGGCGGCCAGCGTGGCGCCCCTGCTGCTCGTGAGCCTTTATGTGCTGCTGTTGGTGCTCTCGCTGAAGGAACCCTTCGACACCCGCTTCTTCATCCCCATGCTTGGCCTGATGGTGGGCATGGCATCGGGGCTCATCGCCCGTGCCCTGCACGCCTACTATATGGGCTTGGCGCACCACAACGAACTCTATTATTACCTCTTGGGCAATGGCGCCACCCATCGCGAGGCCGTCCGCCATTTCGTGCGACGCGGTTTCCAGGCCGCCCTGGTGCCCGTGATGAGGCAGATGAGCGGCATGTTTCTTACCACGGCGCCCGCGCTCATGCTCGGCCTGGTGATGAGCGGAGTGGGGGTGTGGACAGCGGCCCTGCTGGAGGTGGTGGTGCTGCTGGCCGTTACGGTTTACGCCCTCACCACGTTTTGGTTGGCCATCCTCTTGTCGCGCCGCTACGCCTTCGACGAGTATGAGCGGTTGCGCCCCATGAAGAAAGGCGAAGCGCCTGTTGCGCCTACCAGCCCCGTCGCTCCAGAACGGGTGGAGCGGATGGATCGGGAGGAGTAATTAGCTTGACGCTCGTTATCCAATCTTTCAGCACCCCGGCATATTGGTCTTGCGAGTCGGCCACGATGAGCAGCACACGCGAACCGTCGGTCAGCGTCGGTCCCAGGCACATGCCCTCATAGTTGGCGAAGCTTCGGTCGAAAACCGTCAGTTTCGTGCGCCACGACGTGAGCAGCCGCTTGGGCAGAGGCGTGTGGGCCACGGCATCGGCGCCCTGCGGCTCCACCCTGTAGAGTTTGCACACCACAAACGCCCCCACCTTCTTTTTGGGCACGTAGGCCTCGCGCTCCAGCACGAGCAAGGCGCCATCGTCGAGCGCACAAATTGTTCCTACGCCATGGGCATAGTGGAGCGCTTTGGCATGGTTGGCCAATGGTGCGTCGAGCCTGTAGGCGAACGATTGCAGAGGCTGAAGGTCGTCGCCAAACGATTGCAAGACGATGTTTCCACTTTCGTTGCACGTCCAGTAGCGATGCGTGAGGGCATTGTAGGACAAGGCCTCCAACCCCAGGTTGCCCGGCAGGTGCGCAAACACGTCTGGGAGGGCCAGTTGCCGCCCTGTGCGCCGCCCATCCATGCCATATTCCATGATGCGGTTGTCGGCCTCGCCGCTGACCCATACCGTGTTGGTATGCGCATTATAGGCCACCCCCTCATCGTCGTGCCCAGGATGACCGCTGCTGCGGAACCCCATGTTGTAGGCGCCTTTCACCTCTCCGTTGACGCTGTCGGTCACGATGCGGAAAACAAAGAAGCCATCGTCGGCCGACTTGTCGCTCACCACGGCATATTGGTCGTCGCCCAACCACGCTATGCCACTATAGTTGCCCGCAGGGATCGATTTTGGGAAGGCGTGCTGCGTATTTTTGCGCACCTCCACTTGCGCGCGAGCAGTTGATGTGCAAATCGTTAAGAATAAGAAGAATATGATGCGTTTCATGATCGTTTTATCATTCTAACGGATGAAAAAACAATTTATTGTCTTGCAAAAAAGTATCAATTTGTTTGGAAGATAAAAAGTAAAATGCTATATTTGCAGATGAAAAGGAGAAACCCTTTGGGAGTTGTATCGGTTCGATAGGGATACTCATCAAATTACATTGAAAACTGAGACGTATCTCTTGCCAATGGCGGGCCACATAAATCGCCTTTGCGACTAAGCTTCAAGCCGGTGGATTACAAAGACGGAGAGCGCTCACAACTTTTATAGCTGGAGTTTTCATCACATCATCGGTATGATTCCCATTTAACATTCGGAGAATTGAGTAAGTGAGAACGCCTCACCTCAGTTCTCCTTTTTTAATTAAATATAGAACATGTTTAGCGGAATAGTAGAAGAAATGGCGACCGTTGTCGCAGTAAGGAAATACCAAGAAAACATCGACTTCACCCTGCGCTGCTCCTTCGTGGATGAGCTCAAGATCGACCAGAGCGTGGCCCACAACGGCGTGTGCCTAACCGTGGTCGACATAGCCGACGGTGCCTATACCGTGACCGCCATGAAGGAAACCCTCGACCGCACCAACCTCGGCCTGCTCAAGCAAGGCGACAAGGTGAACGTGGAGCGCTCCATGATGATGAACGGGCGGCTCGACGGCCACATCGTGCAGGGACACGTGGACGAAACGGCCACCTGCGTGGCCATGGAAGACGCCGACGGAAGCACTTATTTCACCTTCCAATATAAGGCCGACAAGGAAATGGCAAGGCGAGGCTACTTCACCGTCGACAAGGGGTCGGTGACCGTCAACGGCGTGTCGCTCACGGTGGTCGGCCCCACCGACAACACGTTCCAAGTGGCCATCATTCCTTACACCCGGCAGAACACCAACTTCTGCGACATCAGGGTCGGAACCGTCGTCAACCTCGAGTTCGACATCCTCGGCAAGTATATCGCACGCTTGCAGCACTTCGAATAAAATTAATAAGGTGGGAAATGTTACGAAATGTAATGTTTCCCATTTTTATTGTTAATAAACACTTGCTTCAATAAACCATACTTACTTCCTTACATCCTATAATCGTTTTTTGAACAAATTACCAAAGATGACAATGAAGAAATCGTTTTTCGCATCGGCTCTTGCCCTGTTGCTGCTCGCCCCCGTTTCGGTGGAGGCGCGCCAATGGACGTTGCAAGACTGCATCCAGTATGCTTTGCAAAACAACATCACCCTCCAAAAGTCGCGCGTTCAGCATCTCAGCGCCTTGGAGGACGTGAAGCAAAGCCAGGCCGCCCTGCTGCCCACGCTCTCGGCCTCGACATCCCAGAATGTGTCGTACAACCCTTGGCCCGAGACAGGGTCGTACATGATTGCCGGCGACAAGGTGCAGACCAACGTCGACAAGGTGTACTACAACGGAACCTATAGCATCATGAGCAACTGGACCGTGTGGAACGGAAACCGCAACCGCAACCAAGTGAAATTGAACAAGGTGACCGCCACACAAGCCGCGCTCGACAGCGCCACCACCGCCAACTCCATCCAGGAGCAGATCACCCAGCTCTTTGTGCAGATACTCTATTGCAAGGACGCCATAGAGGTGAGCAAGGCCACGCTCGAAACATCAAGGAAAAACGAGGAGCGCGGACAGGAGTTTGTGAAGGTGGGAAGCATGAGCAAGGCCGACCTTGCACAGCTCACCGCCCAGAGAGCGCAAGACGAGTATGCCGTGGTGCAGGCCGAGAGCAACCTCCGCGACTTCAAGCGACAGCTCAAGCAGCTGCTCCAGATCACCGACCAGGAGGAGTTTGATGTGACGGCCGACGTGCCAACCGACGAGGCCGCCCTGCAGGCCATACCCGGCGTGACGAACGTGTATGAGGCCGCCCTGGGAATCAGACCCGAGATTAAGAACGCCCAGCTCGGCATAGAGAGCAGCGACCTGCAAATAAAGATTGCCAAGGCGCAGAAGTTGCCCACCATCGGCGTGAACGCAGGGGTGAGCACCAACACCACATCGATGAACAGCAACAATTGGGGAACGCAGCTCAAGAACAATTTCACCCTCGGAGGCGGCCTGTCGGTAAGCATACCCCTCTTCGACAATCGGTCCACCAAGACCGCCGTCAACAAGGCACGGCTCGCCAAGCAGACCTACGAGCTCGACCTCAAGGACAAGCAGACCACACTCTATTCAACCATCGAGAACTACTGGTTGCAGGCGGTCAACAACCAAGCCCAGTTCAAGAGCGCCCAGGTGAGCACACAGAGCGCTCAGGAGAGCTATGAGCTGCTGAGCGAGCAGTTTCAGCAGAACCTCAAGAACACCATTGAGCTCATGAACGGAAAGGATGCGTTGCTCAAGGCCCAGCTCAGCGAGTTGCAAGCCAAGTATCTCGCCATCCTCAACATCCACATGCTGAAGTTCTACCAGAACGGAACGCTGAAATAACGCAAGGCTAAGACAACAGGATAATAACAAGCATAACATATAGGATGAAAACAAAGAAAGTAAGTATGGTTTGGATAGCGGTGGGCGTTGTCGTCATCGTCGCTGTCGCAGCCTTCCTCCTGTCGGGTGGCAAGAAGAAGGAAGAAGTGAATTTCAAGACGGAGAAGGTGGCCAAGGTCAACATTCTCAACAGTATTACCGCTACCGGAACCATCGAACGGTAAACGAGGTGACCGTAGGAACGCAGGTGTCGGGTATTGTCAGCAAGCTCTACGTCGACTACAACAGCGTGGTGAAGAAAGGGCAGGTCATCGCCGAGCTCGACAAGTTGAACCTCATGAGCCAGTTGAATACCGCCAAGGCGCAGCTCTCCCAGGCGCAAGCCTCGCTTAGAAGCGCGCAAAGCGACCTCGCTTACCAGAAGGCCAACTACAATCGCTACAAGACCCTCTACCAGAAGGGGCTCATCTCGGCCAACGATTATGAGACCGCACGCCTGAGCTATCAGACCAGCCAACAGACCGTGGTCTCGCGAAAAGACCAAGTGGTGTCGGCGCAAGAAGAGGTGTCGCGCGCGCAGACAAACCTCAGTTACGCCACCATCACATCGCCCATCGACGGCATCGTGGTGAGCAAGAGTGTGGAGGAAGGACAGACCGTGAACGCCAACATGAGCACGCCTGACCTGTTTACCATTGCGCAAGACCTCACCAATATGCAGGTGGTGGCCGATGTGGATGAGGCCGACATAGGCGATGTGAAGAAGGGCGAGCGCGTAACGTTTACCGTCGACGCCTATCCCGACGACACCTTCGAGGGCGTGGTGACGCAAGTGCGCCTGGAGGCCACCACCACCAATAACGTGGTGACCTACGAGGTGGTGATTAGTGCGCCCAACGCCGACATGAAGCTCAAGCCCGGACTTACCGCCAACGTGGTGATTTACACCCAGGAGAGCAATGGTGTGCTGAGCGTGCCCAGCAAGGCCCTGCGCTACACACCCACCAAGGAGACCATCGGTGCACGCAAGATGAAAGACGTGAGCAACGCCAAAAACAAGGTGTGGACGCTCGAGGGCAACACGTTGGTGGCCCACAAGGTGAACATCGGCATGTCGGACGGCACACACACGCAAGTGCTCAGCGGCATCAAGGAAGGACAAGTGGTCATCACGGGTGTGGCCATGAATACCAACGACCAGACGGCCGACGATAGCTCCGACGAGTCGGTGTCGAGCCCCTTCCAGCCAGGCCCTCCGGGAAAGAACAAGAAGAACGGCAAGTAAGAATGGTTCCTGAAAGAAGATGCTTATGACAGATCATCAAATCAATAAGGACATGGAAGACAAGAAAGTCGTCATTGAACTCCAAAATGTGAAGCGCGACTTCCTTGTTGGCGACGAGATGGTGCATGCGCTTCGCGGCGTGTCGTTTAAGATCTACGAGGGCGAGTTTGTTACCATCATGGGTAAGTCGGGATCGGGAAAGTCGACGCTCCTCAACCAGTTGGGATGTCTCGACACTCCTTCGAGCGGCGAATATTACCTCGATGGCGTGTCGGTCAGAACCATGTCGCACTCGCAGCGTGCCGTGCTTCGCAACCGCAAGATCGGCTTTATCTTCCAAAACTACAACCTCTTGCCCAAGACGACGAGTGTGGAAAACGTGGAGTTGCCGCTCATGTACAACTCGACCGTGTCGGCAAAGGAGCGGTTCGACCGGTCGGTGGAGGCCCTGAGGGCTGTGGGGTTGGGCAACCGACTCTACCATAAGTCGAACCAGATGTCGGGAGGACAGATGCAGCGTGTGGCCATCGCGCGCGCCTTGGTCAACAACCCAGCGGTCATCCTCGCCGACGAGGCAACAGGAAACCTCGACACACGTACCTCGTTTGAGATACTGGTGCTCTTCCAGAAACTCTATGCGGAAGGAAGAACCATCATCTTTGTGACGCACAACCCCGACATCGCCAACTATTCCAGCCGAAACATTATGTTGCGCGATGGGCGTGTCATTAGTGACGAGTACAACAACAACATCCTTAGCGCCGCCGAGGGGTTGGCCGCGCTTCCGCCAAATACGGACGAATAATGAACTACACGAATCTATTTAAAATAGCCCTCAGAGCCATTTTCGCCAATAAGATGCGCTCGTTCCTCACGGCATTGGGCATCATCATTGGTGTGGCATCGGTCATCACGATGCTGGCCATTGGACAAGGATCCAAGCGGAGCATTCAGGCCAACATCGCAGAGATGGGCTCCAACATGATTATGGTGCATCCGGGAGCCGACATGCGAGGTGGCGTGCGACAGGACCCGTCGGCCATGCAGACCCTTAAGCTCACCGACTATCAGACTCTGAAGGACGAGTGTTCCTACATCAAGGCCATCAGTCCGGTGGTGAGCACCAGCGGCCAGTTTATCAATGGCAATAACAACACGCAGTCGACCATCTATGGCGTGAACCAAGAATATCTGGGCATTCGACAGTTGAGCGTTAGCGATGGAGAGCTCTTCTCCGACCAGGAGTTGAAGGCGAGTGCGAAGGTTTGCATCCTCGGACAGACTGTAGTTGACTATCTCTTCCCTGACGGAACCGATCCCGTGGGCAAGGTTGTGCGATTCAACACCATACCTTTCCGCGTGATAGGTGTGCTGAAGAAGAAAGGCTACAACTCGATGGGTATGGATCAGGACAACCTGGTGCTGGCGCCTTACACCACGGTGATGAAGCGCATTTTGGCACAGACATACCTGAGCGAGATACAGGCATCGGCCATTACGGAGGACGTAACCGACAAGGCCACGGTCGAGATAACCTCCATCCTTCGACGTAACCATAAGCTCAAGGACGCCACGGAGACGACGCAAGGCGACAACGACGATTTCAACATCCGCTCGCAGGAGGAACTGTCGTCGATGATGAACTCCACCACCAATATGCTGACCATATTGTTGGGATGTGTGGCAGGAATTTCGCTCATCGTGGGCGGCATTGGCATCATGAACATCATGTATGTGAGCGTTACGGAGCGTACCCGAGAGATAGGCTTGCGCATGAGCGTGGGAGCGCGTGGCGTAGACATCCTCAACCAGTTTCTCATCGAGGCTATCATGCTGAGCGTAACGGGAGGACTTGTGGGAGTGATATTGGGAATAGGGGCGAGCTACGCCGTGAAGATGTTGGCCCATTGGCCCATCTACATCGAGGTGTGGACCATCATCATGAGTTTCGCCGTGTGTACCTTCACCGGCGTGTTCTTCGGTTGGTATCCGGCTAAGAAGGCGGCGCGCCTCGATCCCATAGAAGCCATTAGGTATGAATAAATAGGTATAGGTATGGATAAGAAGTAACGACCCACGGTTGTTAAGGACAAAGAGAAAGGGCAACGGCCATCATGGTCGTTGCCCTTTTATGATTGTGCCATCATCAGGAAGCGATGGATGTTGTCGGTTGTAAACAGCCTAGGCAGTTTGGTATTTTACCTGCCTCGCCAGTTCTCATCAGTTAGAGGCGCAGGCGCTCGAGGATGTCGGCCATCTTCTGCTTGGTCTCGATCTTCGTGGGCACAAGCGGAAGGCGAAGCTGGTTCTCGATGAAGCCCATGTCGTTGAGCAACGCCTTCACGCCGGCAGGGTTGCCGTCGACGAAGAGAAGGCTGTAGAGCTCGGTGAACATGTGGTGGATTTTGCGGGCCGGCTCATATTCGCCCTTGAACTCCAACCGAATCATGCGTGAGAACTCGCGGGGAAGGGCGTTGCCAATGACCGAGATAACGCCGGCCGCGCCACTCGCCACCATGGAGAAGGTAAGGGCGTCGTCGCCGCTGATCACGTCGAAACGGTCGGGCTTGTTGTAGATGATCTCATCGACCTGCTCAAGACTTCCCGCTGCCTCCTTGATGCCTACGATGTTCTCACATTCGTGGGCCAATCGCAAGGTAGTCGACGCCTTCATGTTTACGCCCGTTCTGCCTGGCACGTTGTAGAGCACAAGCGGCAGCGGACTGGCCTTGGAGATGGCCTTGAAATGCTGGTAGAGACCCTCTTGCGAAGGCTTGTTGTAGTAGGGGCAGATGCTCAGGATGCCATCGATGCCGCTCCAGTCGGTCGATTGCATCTCCTCGATGACAGCGGCTGTGTTGTTTCCGCCGCAATATTTAAGAATGGGAACGCGGCCATTCACCACATCCTTGACGAGCTGCGTAATCTTATCCTTCTCCTCTTGGGTCAGACAAGGTGCCTCGGCGGTAGTGGCCAGAATGCAAAAGAAATCGGCCCCGTGGTTGAGCTGGTGCTCCACAAGACGCTTGAGCGATTTGTAGTCAACTTCTCCCTCGGGTGTGAACGGTGTGATGAGGGCTATACCTAATCCCTTAAAGATATTGCGTGCCATTATGAATGATTTTCAATAGTGAACCAAATGTGCGTATTCTTAACAAATGCTTTTGCAAAGATACGATTTTACTTTCATGTTGCAAAAGAAATGTAACAAAACCTTTCAATAATTGATTTTATTTGCTTCCGATATATAGGAATACCATGCCCAAGAGCACCAACGCAAGGTCGATGGCCTTGGCGCGAAGGTTCCGCTCGTGGAAAAACAGTCCGCCAAAAAGGAAGCTGACGATGACGCTTCCTCGGCGAATCATCGACACAATGGAAATCATGGCGCCGGGAAGGCTCAGGGCATAGAAGTAGGCGAAGTCGGCCGCGCTCAGGAAGAGGCTGATGCCGATGATGCTCCAGTCCCAACGGAAAGGAGTGGTGTGCTTATGGGTGGGCCACCACAGAATGGCCATCATCAGGCCCATCATGCCCATCTGGTAGAGGTTGTACCACGACTGCACGGCCATGCGGTCGACGCCCACACCACCATTGGACGGATCGGCCATGAGATATTTGTCGTAGAGACCGCTGATGGCGCCGAGCACGGCTGCCAGAACAATGAATCCTATCCAACGGTTGTGCTCGAAGTCGATGCCTTCCTTCTTGCCCGAACGGCTCAACATGAAGAAGGAGCCGATGGCCAGCAATACACCGATCCATTGCCACACGTTGAGGCTCTCGCCAAACACCAATAGTGCGCCCACCAATACCATTACGGGACGGGTGGCGTTGATAGGACCCACAATGGTGAGGGGAAGGTGTTTCATGCCGAAATAGCCGAAGATCCAACTGGAGAGCACAATGAGGCTCTTCAGAATGATGTACTTATGGATTTCCCATCCGCCGCCGCCCACGTGGAAGATGGAGGTTTCGGGAAGGGCGCCCGTGGCGGATAAGATGATGAAGGGCAGGAAGATGAGCGACGAAAACACCGTGTTGAGAAACAATACGGGGATGACGGCGTTGGAGAGAAGCGATTTCTTCTTAAACGAATCGTAGAAACCCAAAAGGGTTGCCGAAAGGAAGGCCAATAGTAACCACATGTCCTGAATACTATATATAATAGGTGTTAATAATCTACTTGCCAAAGGAACAGGCCGTTGGCAGGCATCGATTCGCCCGCGTCGGAGCGTGTGCCGCCCTGGAGGATGCGGTCAAACTGCTCCAGGCTTATGCGCTTGCGTCCCACGTCGACCAAGGTGCCTACTACGGCGCGAACCATGTTGCGCAGGAAACGGTTGGCGGCAATCTCAAAGTAATAGCTGCTCTCGCCCGTCTTCACCCATTGGGCCGTGGTAACATCGCAGAGGGTGGTCTTCACGTCGGCGCCCGCCTTGCAAAACGCCTTGAAGTCGTCGACGGTAAGCAGTTGGGCCGCAGCTTGGTTCATCAAGTCGAAATCGAGCGGGTAATGCATCTCAACCGAGTAATGGCGCAGGAAGGGGTCACGCTTCGTGTGGATGAAATAGCGGTAAACGCGACGGCGGGCCGAGAAGCGGGCGTGCATGTCGGCGCTCACGGCCTCTATCTTCTCGCAACTAATGTCGCGCGGAAGCACACGGCCGAGACGGTAGCAGAGCTGGGTGGTGTCGATGGGTTGCTCGCTGTCGAAGTGGCACACCATTTGGTGGGCATGCACACCGGCGTCTGTGCGGCCAGCGCCCACAACCTCTATGGGGCGGCGCAGAAGAAGCGATAGGCCATCTTGCAATTTCTCTTGTACGGACATACCGTTGGGCTGTATCTGCCAGCCGTGGTAGGCGGTGCCGTCGAAACGAATCCAAACGAAGTATCTCATGTGTGACGTGAAATTTCGTGCAAAATTACAAAAAATACGTGTCAATAGCAAAAGAGGGTGCGCCAATATCCATTCGCAAGACGTATTTCCATTCGCAAGACGTGTTTGGAAGCCAACTTGTCATTGAGCGTGAAACCGCACATAGGCGCGGTCGTCGAACGAGCCGTTGCCAACCATCAGACCTTTGGTGGCTACAAACGAATGGATGCAGAAAGGATCGGTGGACAGTTGGTGGCGCAAAGCCTCTTCGCTCTCTTGGAGTGTGGGGCGAAGGTGGGGATAGCCGTCGGACGCCAACACCACTTCGTTGCACGATGGGCTAAGACGAATGGTTCGTATCCCTGGCATGAAGATGGGGTAGCCATCGATAACGGCGTAGCTGGTGTTTTCGCCCGCCATGCTCTCGATGAGCGAAGGGATAATGGTGTCGCGGGCGTAGTCGTGCACAATGTGACCACCTTCTGTCATGCTGGGGTGGACCTTGAGCATATTGGGGAACACCTCAGCACGGCGTCGGGCCAACACTTCTTCATAGGGCTTGTCGTTGGAGTAGGCGAGTCCATCCACCATGCATTGGCAATCGCCTATCATCCATATCTCCTGGCGATGGCAACTGTAGACGATGGCGCTGGCGCACAACCGCTCATGGGGTGGCAACAGAGTGGATGCGTCTTGGGAAGGGTATAGCGCATGGATAAAGGCCGTTACCTGCTTGCAAAACTGAGCGAGGGTTATGTGGGGCGAGACGTTTCGGATAAAATCGCTGATGGCCAACATGCAATAGCGACCGTTTTTCATGTCGGGATGAAACCGGTGGGGCGTTTTGCTGGTGCTTCCGTCGACGACGGCTATAAAGTGGGGCGTGACCACTATGCCGTCCTCGCAATCGTTCATCGTGTGTTTGCCTACAATCTGTTGTTCAATGATTTTCATACGTTCAATGACCTGTTGTCTATCAATCTGTCTATTGGGGCGAGCGCGTAAAGGAATTGTGCCAAGGCGCAGTTGAACCATTAGGCCGTAGGTTGCGCGTTGGAGAGGGTCTTCTC
This sequence comes from Hallella faecis, assembly GCF_018789675.1. Classification (GTDB taxonomy): domain Bacteria; phylum Bacteroidota; class Bacteroidia; order Bacteroidales; family Bacteroidaceae; genus Prevotella; species Prevotella faecis. Next base: position 412 of record NZ_JAHKBE010000030.1, on the reverse strand, counting down.
CGCTATTTTCTTCTTCAACTCGCTGGAGCTCACGCCGTCAGTACGTCCCAACACGATATGCTCCTTTCCATGCTCCTCACACCATTTGATGGCACGCTGGAAACCCTCGTGACATTGGTCGGGGCCCGTGACAAAGACGTCGAAATCGACCTCCTTCACGATTTTGTCGACATCCGTGTAGCTTATCACTTCGTCAACATATCGGATGGACTTGATCATATACATGCGGTCTTCGGTGGAATTGAGCACCTTAGCCGTAGGCTTGTATTTCAAGATGTAATTGCTGTCTTGGGCTGCAACAATCAGGTAATCGCCCAATCCCTTTGCTCGTCGATACAATTCCACGTGGCCCTTATGTAGGGGTTGTCGTTTAATTCTAAGAATTCAATATCTATAGACGAGGGTATGCCTT
>NZ_JAHKBE010000002.1 GCF_018789675.1 Hallella faecis | reverse complement strand
GCTATGTGCTTGTTGGGCCTTCAGCCCACCCTGCCTAAATCCGAAACTTTAGTAAATTAACTATTCGTTGTGAAAGCCGTCTGAGGCCAAAGCTATTAGAAGTAGTACGCACTTCAAATTACTCCAAATGTCGGATGATCCTAAATTATTGCCCTTTTGGCGAATTGTTGGCGCAAACAGGTTCCCGTTTCGGGCATTTTTCGTAACTTTGCACCCATATCATTCAATAATGATTGTATTCTGTGTTATGAACGTACAAATGATTAGTAAGCCACTATTAGGGGCGGCCATGGGGGTGTGCCTGTTCCTTATGAGCTCAATGCCGGCCCATGCACAGCGCATCGGCCTGAAAACCAACGTCCTCTACTGGGCAGCCATGTCGCCGAACATGGGCGCCGAGTTTCGCATCAACCGCCACGTGACGCTCAACTTCGAGGCCATGGGCAGCTTGCTGAAGGCAGGCAAGGTCGACGCGAAGGGGCTGCAGTTCAGCCCCGAGGCGCGCTATTGGTTTAGCGCCCGTCCGCAGGCTGGGCATTTTGTGGGCGTGATGGCCGTTGCCTCCAACTATAACCTGCTCCTCGACGACACCCGCCACAAGGGCGACGCATGGGGCGCCGGCCTGACCTACGGCTACAGCTTTGTGCTGGGCCGCCGATGGAGCCTCGAGGCCACCATAGGCGCGGGAGCCGTGCGCGTCAACGAGAAGAAGTTTGCCGACGCCGCCGAAGAGGAGCCCGAGCACGCCAACAACACCAAGTGGGCGTGGGCGCCGCTGAAGGCAGGCGTAACGTTCGTGTACCTGCTGAAGTAAGACTTTTGCATTGTTTTTTTTATTATCCAACGCGAGTATGATGATGAAACCCTATACTTCATTGCGCACCCCAGCGCTGGGCCGTGTGGCCCGACAGGCGCTGACGCTGGTGCTGCTGCTCATGGCCATGGGCGCCTCGGCCCAGGATGTGTTTCGCCTCACCGGCCTGGTGACCGACAAGGACACGAAGGAGCCGCTTCTCGGCGTGTCGATCACCGACCCGGAGACACGGCGCGCCCTCGCCATCACCGACATAGACGGCCGCTTCGCCATCAACGTACACTCGGGAGCCACCCTCCGGTTCAGCATGGTGGGTGTGAAGAGCCAAGACGTGAAGGTGAAATCGAGCCATAAATACATAGAGGTGAAACTGCAGCCAAACGACGTGGCCCTCGAGGAGCTCGTGGTGACCGCCAAGCACATCACCGACAAAATTCAGCCCGAACCCACCGACATCGAGGTGAGGGGCAACTATTTCCACGTGAAGACCCGTGTGAGGGTGCCGCGCGAGATGTTCTCGCACAACAACCGCCTGGTGGTGCAGCCCGTGATCTACAACGTGACGCGCCACGAGGAGCAGCTCATGCGCCCCATGGTGTACGACGCGCGCACCTACAACCGCACGCAAGACCGCCTCTACGACTACCGCATGGACGACCCACAGGGCGACCCGCTGGCACAATATGTGGTGGTGAAGACGAAGGAGAAGCGCGAGAAGGGACGCACCAACGACATCATAGGCTATGCCGACTCGGCCTACGTGGAGCACGTGAAGGACGACTACACCTGCAACGTGTATATGGCCATTGAGAACTACAACCGCATTGTGTACCGCGACACAACCATCATCGCCAAGGGAACGATCAACCCCCTGCGTTGGCTCGACTACTCGTTTGCCGCCAGCCAGCTCAACGACTCGGCCTACTGGCCCAAGCCCGAGGTGCAGTTGCGCGACAGCAAGGGCGAGGTGAACCTGCGATTCCCCATGAACAAGGCCGCCTTCGACCCCAACGACCCCAACAACATTGCGGAGATCGGCAAGATGCGCGAGCAGATAGAGCAGATCAGCGCCGACAAGGACGCCACGCTGCAATCGCTCACCATCAACGGCACATCATCGCCCGATGGAAGGTACAACAGCAACCTCCAACTGGCCAAGAAGCGCATGGACTACGCGGTTAACTATCTCAGGGGGCTCGTGCCCGAGCGTGCCCGCCGCGGCATGAAGTTTGCCTCGAACGCCGCCGTGGCGCCCTGGGGCAAGGTGGCCGACCTGCTGCGCGCCGACAGCCTCTACGACGAGGCCCGGCAGGTGGAGAACATCACCAAGCGATGGGGCAACATCGACGACCAGTCGAGAGGCATGCGCAAGCTGCCCTTCTACCGCTCGCTGCTCATGGACAAGTATCTGCCGCGCCTGCGCCATGTGGGCTACGTAATGAACTACTCCGTGTTCCGCCAGCTCACGCTCGACGAGATTCGCCAGCTCTACGCCGCCGACTACAAGCAGCTCACCAAATACGAGTATTTCCGGCTCTATCGCGCCGAGGCCGACTCTGTGAGACGTGAGACCATGCTGCGCCAGGCGCTGGAGATCTACCCGTCGTTCATGGTGGCGGCCAACGACCTCTCGGCATTGCTCATCAACCGGCAGGCCGCCGACGCCGACCTGCTGCGCCCGTTTGCCGGAAAGAAAGCCCCCGCGGTGGTCAACACCAACCAGATGACGGCGCTCCTCAACGCGGGCCTTTACACGGCAGCCGACTCGCTCTCCGCCTTCGTTCCCGACAACGAGACCACGCACATGCTGCTGGCCGTGAACGCCGTGCTCAACGGCCGGTTCGACGGCTACTACGAAACGGTGGCCAAGACCGGACTACGCAACGAGCTCGTGATGCTGCTGGCCATGAAGCGCAACGACGAAGCGCTCAAACTGAGCAAGCAGTTGCCCGACGACCAAGCCCTGACCCACTATCTGAGGGCCATCTGCCTGAACCGTCTGGAGGAAGTGTCGGACGCTTACGACGAGTTGCGCAAGGCGCTCGACATGGACCCGTCGCTCAAGCAGGTGGCACACGCCGACGGCGACGTGAACGATTTGTTGCTCGACAGTAAGGATAACCATTAACTTCAGGTCAATGAAAACATCACTCAAGAACATAGCGGCCGTAGCAATCCTCTTAGCCTACGCCGCCACGGCACACGCCCAACTGAAGGGTAGTGCGCTCAACTATATGCTGCAACGGCCCCGTGTGGCCAAGCAATACGCCGACAAGAAACTCTTCGACCACCTCTTCGTGGATGCGGGAGCGGGTGTCAACGTCATGGGCTACAGCCATCCCGAGGCGGGCACATTCGGACAGGTGAACCTCGGCGATTGGATAACGCCCGAGCACGGATGGCGCCTGGGCGTGAACGCGGGCTACGCGCGCACGGCGGGCGTGAAGGCCAAATATGCTGGCCTGTCGATCGATTACCTGATGAACATCACCTCGCTCGGACAGCGTGGCGCCACCTATAGCGCGCGCGCCTTTGAGCTCTATGGCATAGCGGGCCTCGACCTGGCCACCTCGCGCCATGAGGGCAACGCCGAGTATGGCATGGGGGCGCACATCGGCTTGCGCGGACAGGTGGCATTGTCGCCCTTCACCTATTTTTATATAGAGCCTAAGATTGGCCTCGTGAGCGACCGGCTCTCGCAGGCCGAGACGTGGCACGGCTATCGCCCCTTGGCCACCACGATGGTGGGATTGGGCTACCGCCTGCCCGAGACGCGCCTCACGGGCACGGGCAACTCGTACCGCCGCTTCATCGACGGGTTGTTTGTTGGAATGGCCGCTGGTCCGGCGTTCCTCGCCAATGTGGACGGCAAATTAGTGGGCGACATGGGATCGCGCCTCACGGGAAGCGTGGGCCGATGGTTTGACAACTACAACGCCTTGCGACTTTCGGGCAACGTAAGCCTGGTGAAGCAGCCCGGCGACAACAAGGTGAAGGCCGTGGGCGCACAGCTCGACTACCTGCTCAACCTGCACAACGCCTTTGGAGGCATCAACCCCGACCGCTGGTTCTGGGTGAACGGGGTGGCCGGTGTGAGCTACAACTACACCACCGACAAGATGCACGACCACAAGCATGTGCTCGGAGCGGGCGCTGGCTTGCAGGCCAACGTGCGCATGACACGCGAGCTGAGCCTCACCGTGGAGCCGAGGGTCGACTTCTACAGCGACAACTACGCCCAGCACACCACATCGTTCCGCAAGAAGATGGATGTGGTGCCTTCGGTGTTGGCCGGTCTGACCTACACCTACCAAGGACGCAAGCTGACGGCGAAGCCCACCGACACATGGCACTCGCTGGGATGGCACGACCACACATTTGTAGAGGGAGCCATTGGCGCCAATGTCGTGGTGGCTCGCAAGCCGTTAACCAACATGAGCAGCTACCTCATGCCGCAAGCCTATATAGGCGTGGGCAAATGGTACTCGCCCGTGAGTGGTGCCCGTTTGTGGGCGCAGGTGGCCAAGACGCAATGGAGCGATAACGACGACCGCTACACCCATCTCACCGTGGGCGCCGACTACCTGCTCAACCTCACCAATGCTTTCTATGGCTATCGCCGCAACCGCGCCTTCGACTTCACGGCCGCCATGGGTGTGAACCTTTCGAAGCGCGAGAAGAGCGACATGCCTTACGTGGGTGTCGACGCCGCGCTGCGTGGCACATGGCATGTGTCGCGACTGATGGCGCTGTTCGTAGAGCCGCGCCTCATGGCCTACTCGAGCAGTTATATGCCCACCTCGCTGAGCACCACAGGTGTCGACCTGCTGGCAAACGTCAACGTGGGCATGCAGTTTAACATGGATGGATACGAGCGTAGCCTGGCCCAGCGCCAAGTGCGCGATAATGGCGATTGGAAACGCAGCTCATTCACGGTGGCCGCAGGTATGACCAACCGTATGGGCCAACTGAAGACGTGGAAGAAATACTCGCCCATCGCACGACTGGGCTACACCCAGTGGTTCTCGCCCTATATGGCATGGCGCGGCAACCTGCAAGGCATGGTGAGCCGCAAGGAGGGCAAGAGCCGTTACGCTCAGGCGCTGGCTGGCGCCGACCTCATGCTCGACCTCACCGCATACACCTACGGCTACGACGCCTCGCGCCCGCTGGCAGTGAGAGCGTTGGTGGGTGCCAACGTGGGCGCCGACTATGGCAACCACTACTACTCGTTTGCTCCCGATGTGCACGTGGGCGGTCAGTTGGCCATGCGCCTCACCGACCACATCAGCTTGGTGGCCGAGCCCCAGGTGGCCTACAACCTCTCGGCCCGATTCAGCAACAAGCGCCGCCAACGCATCATGCCACAACTGATGGTGGGCCTCGACTACAGCTTGCAGCGCAGCCATCGGAACGCCGACCTCGACGAGGCTCCAGAGCATCCCAACGTGGTGTCGGTGAGCTTGGGAACAGGGGTCAACTCAGAGAATTTCGGTGAGCGCAGAGGACTGGGTCAGCGCCTGTCGTTTGTGGCCGACATGAGCTATGGCCGTTGGCTCGATGGAGTGAATGGTGTGCATGCCGGACTGAGCAACTCGGTGATCCAACGCAACGGTAAGGGCAACGAGAGCATTACCTCACTCCACGCTGGCTACATGATGAACATCAAGAGCGCCGTGACGGGCGAGAGCACCGCCGACCATACGTTCCAACTGACGGGTATAGCCGCCGCATCGCTCAACATCGCCTCATGGAAGAACCACGACACGAAGGTGGCACCCGGACTGATGGGTGCCGTGCAGGCGGGTGTGATGGTGGCGCCCAACGTGGAGCTTTACCTGGAGCCGTCGGCCACGGTGTTCGCCAAGAAGATTGCGCTCACGCCTAAGAACCACCCTGTGGAGGGAGAGCTCAAGCTCAGCTTGGGAACGAAGGTCAACTTCTAAGATACCCGCATAACACGACGAAGCCACGAACCTCCGTGGGCGATGAAGCAACCTTAATGCTTCTTCCCGGAGATTCGTGGCATTGTTGTATGTTGGGGGTAACGCGGCGTAACCCCACGAAGGCTTAGAAAGCAAACTGCTCGAGCTTCAAGCCGTTCTTGGTGAGCGCTTCAATTTGGGGCACAAGGGTGGTGAAATGCTTAGAGGCCATGTGGGCTTTCAGCACCTCCTCGTCCTTCCATGTCTCGCAAATCATCATCACGCCCTTGCGTGTGCCACTCACAAAATAGTCGTAAGCCACATTGCCCTCGTCGTTGAGCGATTTCTCAACCAGCTCCTTGCACAAAGCGCAGATCTCGGCGGCCTTGGCTTCTTCCTTCACTTCGAAAAACACATTTAATCTAATCATATCCGTAATGTTAAGGGTTAATAACGACCGCAAAGGTACGGATTTGAGACGAAACATCACCCTATTTAGTTAAATAATTGCCGTTTGCTTGCAACCGAAGGAAAAACTTATTATTTTTGTAAGCATATTAACATCTACCATGCACCTATGAATACAAAAACCTTACGTTTGTTCCGCGCATCTTGGCACTCATTTACCAAACGCATCACCACACTATCCAGCCAGCGAGCAATCGGTCAGGCCTTGCTTGTCGCAATCCTTCTGGCCGTCGGCACCTTGGGCGCTCACGCCCAAACCGACAATCCACGAGGCGTTTACAAGTTGACCAAGATGATCGACAATACGGGAACCATGCTTCTCGCCCCTTTCGATCAATACAAGATTTGCACCGAAGAGATAACGCTGATGGTAAACATTCGTAACCAAATGTTCAAAATTGGCGATAACGACCACTTTGTATTCAACTACACAGGCGAAGATCCCGACCCCGCCAATCCCACAGCCTCTCGCATCTACGATAGCGACGCCAATCATTTCACCTTGAAATGGTGGAGCACCCTTCCAACGCTCTTATTCCCCAAAGACGATTGGTGCACAGAGTTTTACGAGGCCAACAAATATTCAGACAAGGGAAAAATGCTCTTTGATGCCATCATGAAACCTGCGGAAAAGGTGGATAAGGGCCGAACGCTTTACGGCCATTGGCACACCGTGGGCATATACGATGAGATGGTCGACGTGAAGAAAGCGCTGGAAGTGATGAAAAAGAAAGGCGAGACGCCTGCCTACAACGGCCGAGACATCGTTGTGGTCAAGCCCAATCATGCGGTGTTTACGATGGGAGTTATCGTCGACATCGCGTCCGATGGAATAAATTACATAGAGCTGAAACCTTCGGGGGAACGTCTGAATGCCAATTGGTTGGACGACAATCAGTTTGTGGTTGCCGTCAAACGAGACCATTGTATCGATTACCAACTGTGGCAACGCATCACTGATGACGTGCCACCCGTCACGCGCATCATAGAAAACCAAGTCAAAAGCCGCAACCCCATGAACATCGGGCGATAACAAACAGCGGACCCCAACCCATTCACAAAACACAACACCATGTTAGAACACATAGCCGACTTTACCGCATGGCCCATCCTCACGGGCATCTTCATTGGTTACATTGCCAACCGCATCATGAGTGGCGAAGGCAAGGGCTGTTGCATGAACCTATTCGTCGGCGTAGTGGGAAGCTACGCCGGAACGTTCATCAGTCACCTGCTCAACATCGAACTCTTTGGCAAGGGATTCCTCACCAACTTCGTATTCTGCCTGTTGGGCGCCGTGGTGGTGCTATGGATTTGGAGGAAACTGTTTGGGTAGGCCGAGCCGATAACGCATCAATCATTTGCGCCTGCGTGGCCCATCACCGAAGCCACGGCAAGTTGCCATTCTGTCTAAGGCACATCGGCAAAACATAAGAGACTGACCTTGCAAACGTAAGGTCGCAATAGCAAATAACCCAAGATCCACGCTGCGCTGCCACATAGCAACGCAAAATGGTCTTGGGTTATTTGAGATTAGGCCATCGCCTCCCCAGAACGGAAGCCTGGGGAGGGTGATGGCTTATTTCACTTCACGAATGAGCTCATCGATGCTGACCAGCTTTTGCTCACCGGTCTTCATGTTCTTCAGCGTCAGCTTGCCTTCCGCCATCTCGTTCTCTCCAGCCAAGGCAACGAAAGCAATGCCCTTGGCGTTGGCATAACTCATCTGCTTCTTCATCTTGGCCTTGTCGGGATACATCTCGGTGCGGATGCCAGCCTGGCGAGCCTTGGTTACCAAGGGCAAGCAATAAGCCGTTTCGCACTCACCGAAATTGATGAACAAGAGCTCCGTGGTGGTTACCGCCTCCTTCGGATAGAGGTCGAGCGTGTTGAGCACATCGTAGATGCGGTCGGCGCCAAACGAGATTCCCACACCCGAGAGACCCGGCATACCGAAGATTCCCGTGAGGTTGTCGTAGCGACCACCACCCGTGATGGAACCCATCGGCGTATCGAGCGCCTTCACCTCGAAAATGGCTCCCGTGTAATAGTTCAGGCCACGCGCCAGCGTGAGGTCGAGCTGCATCTCGTTCTTCAGGTCGCAGGTCTTGAGGCAGTCGAGGATGAAACGGGTCTCCTCCACACCCTTCACACCCACCTCCGACGATTGCAACACATCGGCAATGACATTGAGCTTCTCATCGTTGGTGCCCGAGAGCGAGATGATGGGCTGCAACTTCTCGATGGCCTCCTCGCTCAATCCGTTGTTGCGAAGCTCCTCGTTCACGTTGTCGAGTCCAATCTTGTCGAGCTTGTCGATGGCCACGGTGATGTCCACAATCTTGTCGGCCTCGCCAATCACCTCGGCAATGCCGGTGAGGATCTTACGGTTATTGATCTTGATCTGCACACGGATGCCTAAGCGTTGGAACACGGTGTCGATGATCTGCATCAGCTCCACCTCGTTGAGGAGCGAGTCGGATCCCACCACATCGGCGTCACACTGGTAGAACTCGCGGTAGCGGCCCTTCTGCGGACGGTCGGCACGCCACACGGGTTGGATCTGATAGCGCTTGAAAGGCAGTTGCAACTCGTCGCGGTGCATCACCACGTAGCGAGCGAACGGCACCGTGAGGTCGTAACGCAAGCCCTTCTCGCAGAGGCACGAAGCCAGTCGCAGGCAGTTGCGCTCGGCGAGCTCTTCGTCCGACACCTTGCTCAGGTAATCGCCCGAGTTGAGCACCTTGAAGAGCAACTTGTCGCCCTCCTCGCCATATTTTCCCATCAGCGTCTTGAGAGTCTCCATCGCGGGTGTCTCAATCTGCTGGAAACCATACAAGGCGTAAACCTCCTTGATGGTGTTGAAGATATAATTGCGTTTGGCCATCTCCTCCGGGCCGAAGTCGCGTGTGCCCTTGGGGATGGACGGTTTCTGATTTCCCATAAAAAACAATCTTTATTTTCTGACAATCGTCTGTTCGCGGTCCGGACCGATAGAGATGATGCGGATAGGCGTCTCGAGATACTCCTCAAGGAAAGCCACATAATCCTTGAACGGCTGTGGGAACTGGTCCTCGCTGGTGAAATGGGTCATATCGGTCTTCCAACCCGGGAACTCCTTATAAATAGGTGTCACATCATTGATCTCATAGGGGAAGTCGCTCGTCTCGGTTCCATCGGCCAGGCGATAAGCCACACAAGCCTTGACGGTCTCGAAGGTGTCGAGCACATCGCTCTTCATCATGATGAGCTCGGTAACGCCATTGAGCATAACGCTATACTTGAGCTGCACAAGGTCGACCCATCCGCAACGACGCTCACGACCGGTAACGGCACCATATTCATGTCCGAGGTCACGAATCTTAGTACCCGTCTCATCGAAGAGCTCCGTGGGGAACGGTCCAGCGCCCACGCGTGTGCAGTAGGCCTTCATGATGCCAAACACGTTGCCAATCTTACCCGGGCCAACGCCCAGGCCAGTGCAGGCTCCGGCGCAGATGGTGTTGCTTGATGTAACGAAGGGATAGCTACCGAAGTCAACATCGAGCATGGTGCCCTGTGCACCCTCGCAGAGGATCGACTTGCCTTCGCGAAGCAGCTTGTTGACCTCAATCTCACTGTCAACGATATGGAATCCGCGCAGATACTCCACGCCTTCCATCCATTTCTTCTCCGTCTCCTCCAGTCCGTCGAAGTCGGTCCAGCCCAGCTCTTTCAGGCGGGTCATGTGGAGCGCCTTATGCTTGGCATACTTCTCCTCAAAATTGTCGAGAATGTCGCCCACACGCAGACCTGTGCGGCTTACCTTGTCGGTATAGGTCGGGCCAATGCCCTTGCCCGTCGTTCCAACCTTGTTCTTGCCCTTCGTGGCCTCAATGGCACGGTCGAGAAGGCGGTGGGTAGGCATAATGAGGTGAGCCTTCTTAGAGATGTGCAAACGGCTCTGCAACTCGTGGCCGCTCTTCTCCAAGCTACGCGCCTCATCCATAAACAAGTCGGGAGCCAACACCACGCCATTGCCGATGATGTTGACTTTACCTCCTTGGAAAATGCCAGAGGGTATGCTGCGAAGCACATACTTCTGTCCCTCGAACTCCAGGGTGTGTCCAGCGTTTGGTCCGCCTTGGAAGCGCGCCACAACATCATAATGCGGGGTAAGCACGTCTACGACCTTACCCTTGCCCTCATCGCCCCACTGAAGACCCAGCAGAACGTCAACTTTTCCTGTATTCATAAGCCTGAAAAATTTATTTTATGTCTGTTTATTTCTTTGGTTACACTCTTAATACACACGTGGCCCGAAGATGGCCGTTCCCACGCGCACCATAGTGGATCGACATTCCACGGCTATCTGATAGTCGTGGCTCATGCCCCACGAACGCTCGCAGAACCGGTCGTCGTCGGCGAAGTAATCGCGCTTCACCTCGTCGAAGAAGTTGGCGGCCTCCATCATCTCCTTCCTGATCTGGCTCTCATCGTCCACATTGCTTGCCATCATCATCAGGCCGCTGATGTGCACATGGTTAAGCTCGCGCCATTGGCCTTCCTTCAGCATCTCGCGGCAGGCGTCGGGCGTAAAGCCATACTTCGTCTCCTCCTTGGCGATATGCAATTCCAGCAGCACGTTGATAACGCGATCGTGCTTGGCGGCCTGCTTGTTGATCTCCTTCAGGAGCTTGAAGCTATCCACCGCATCGATCATGCTGATGTAGGGCGCAATGTATTTCACCTTATTGGTCTGCAGATGACCGATGAAATGCCACTCGATATCCTTGGGCAGCTCGGCCACCTTCTTGCTAAGCTCTTGCTCATGGCTCTCGCCAAAAATGCGTTGGCCAACGGCATAGGCCGCCTCAAGATACTCCTTGGGGTGAAACTTGCTGATGGCCACAAGGCTGACACCTTCGGGCAGGTTGCCAACCACTTGCTGTAAGTTTTTAGCAACATCCACGTTCATCACTCTGCCTCCTTGCCGGTTTCCGCCTGTTCGTACTCGGGTTTGTCGTCGACCTCGTTCTGCTTCATGGTCTTGGCGCCATGCTCAAACACATCCATGATCTGTGTCTCGGCAATCGAAACGATGTCGTAGTCGATCATGGTGCCGCCCATCACCTCATCGATATACTTCACGGCCATGGGCAAATTGCCGGCCTGCACGAGGTAGTTGACGTTTGAGCGTTTCTCCTTCTCGGTCTTCTCGTCGAGGGTGATAAATTGCAGCTTGGCCTTGTACCACTTGTCGTCGTTGGCCTTGTCGCTGAAGAATATCTCGTGATAAGGGGCAGGCTTGATATTGGTAATCTTATAGTCGCCGCTGATATATACGCTCATCTCCTCGATAACCTCATTCTCGGCCTCGGTGAAACTCAGCGCGTCGACCACATATTGCTCGGTGACGGGCTTCTGCGAGCCGTCCTCAACAGTCTTGTCGTAACGAATCTTGGTTTCAAACCAATCGGATGTTCTTGATCTCATGATAATGGATAATATTTATTCGTTGTGTACTTTCTTATGAATTGTCGCTTGGGGGAAGCGCTTGCGCGCCCATCGCAGTTCCTGTTGCCTGCTCCTGGCGGCCCACACCTCGTATGAGGTTGTCGAGCGTGCGGTAGGTGTAGGCGGCACGGTCGTGGATGGTGAGGTCGCTCTTCAGGCGGGTGCGCAGGTCAACAAGCTTCGACATAGCGCTTTGGTAATTGTCGGCCGTGATGCGCTCGCTCATCTTTTGGGCCACAGCGGCGTCGAACCCGAAATAGCGCATGAGCGTTCCGGCAAACACCTGCCGCTGCTGGAGCGTGAGGTGCTGCAGGTTCTCGTTAAACTTGTTGTTGGGCTGATAGATGTGGAACACGAGCTCATCGGGCTCGCCACCACGCTGGCCTTGGTTGTAAACCTTCTCATAGTCGAAGTAACAATCGCAAAAGCCGTTCTTCGCCATGGTTTGCAACTCTTCCTTGGCGGGCTCCAACACGCGGCGCGTGAAATCGCTAAACTTCTTGTAGTTCGACTCCAGGCGCAGCATCTTGCGAAACTCCAAGGTGTTGATCTTGCGGTAACCCTTGTCCTTCCAACTCTCAATAAACATGTAGATGCGCTGCGAGTAGCGGTTGTGGCAGGCAAACACTATCTGCTTGCCAAGGTAATGGTAGCCAAACTCGAGGCCCACCAGGCGCTCAGCCACCGTGCGGTCGATCTTCAGGAGCGCGTATTTCTCGTAGATGCGCGGGTCCTCGGGAATATACACGTCGCACAGGTTGGTCACCTTCAGGTAGTTGCGGCCATCGGCCGTCTTGTAGGGTATCTCCACGGGAATGGTGGCCAACATCTTCAAACTCTGGCGCAACTGGGGATAATGGTTGGGGTCTACGGCCAACGACTTAAACAAGGTCTTGATCTCCAACCGCCCGTCGTTGTCGAGCTCGGTGTCGGAGAAAATCATAGGCTCGGTGCGCTGCTTGTTGAGCAACTTCCTTAGCTTCGTCTGCATAAACTCCACAATGGCCACCAAGATGCGAATCTGGATAAGCGAGTAGTCGTGGCGCATCATCGTTACGGCAAGGGGTTGCACCAACCATGTCTCATCCTCAAGGGGGATGAGATCCGACGAGATGTTGCGCTTAATGTCTCTCTTCTTACCTTTGCCAAAGCCCTTGCGCGTCCGCGTGGCTTTGGTTTTCTTGGTTTTTCCTGTTGTGGTGATGGCCTTTTCGTCTGTCATGCGTAATAATTTTGCAGGCTTTCCTAAGAAATGCCCACAAATTTAAGACTATTTTGCGACACTACCAAGCAATTACGATAAATTAAACCATTATTCCAACCCATTCGCAACAAAAAAACAGTAGGCCAACCGAAAACGCCCACTCGACACCCTATCGCCCTTTCGGCACGAAACAGCCCACAAGATGGCACTATGAACCTGCGCCCCTCAACCGCCACCCGTCGTGTCCTCCAAAATATAGAAGCCACCCGAGGGGGAACCCCACTCCAAGCGCTCTCTCGGTCCGTCGGCAGGCTCAAAATGTAAGGGTTTGCACGAAGGATGCAATCTTTTTACGGTCAATCGTTGCTATTGTAAGAAAGATTCGCTATTTTTGCTAACACAATAGCAGCGACGAAACAAAACCCCATCCCTATGAACCACAAACAGCTCATCTTATCATTTCTCCTAATGACATGCAGCCTCCTCACGGCATCGGCCAACGACGGGGTCTACTTCACCAGCGGCAACTTCTTGGTGCCCACCCAAGAGACCGACATATCGGTCGACCGAGAAATCCTCACCATCACCATCGGTAACGACGGGTTCGCTCGCGTCGACGTCTATTATGAGTTTATGAACCACGGCGCATCCAAAACCGTCACCATGGCCTTCGAAGCCGACGCACCTTACAACGCCGACGCGCCCAAGAACCTTCGAGCCCCCCATCCTTACATCAACCATTTCACCGCCAACATGAACGGCCAACCGCTCAGCTACGACAACGCATTGGTGCCCTTGCGCTACACCGACGGTAAGGCCAACGCCGATTTCACGCCGCTCGACCTTACACAATGGAAGAACGACAAGGAGGTGCCCCCATTGGTCGACCTGCCTAACAACCTGTTATATAACGCCAAGCTCGATAGCATCGTTCCTTTCGCCTACGCCTATTTCTTCAAGGCTACGTTCCAACCGGGCCGCAACATCGTGCGCCACACCTACCGCTACCGCATGAGCTACAACGTGGCACAGCGGTTCACCATCCCTTATTGGCTCACGCCAGCCACACGATGGGCCAACCACCAGATCGACCATTTCACGCTGCGCATAACAGCCGACGAGCCCACCAGCTTCTGCCTGGCCGACTCGCTATTCCGCGACGCGCCGTTCACCACCAATCGCCACAACGACATCTACCACCTCTCGAACGATCTGAACCCAAGCATGATCTTCGCAAGGATCGGTGCGGGCGACACACTTACGTGGCAAGCCACCCATTTCCGGCCCACCGCCGACATGTGCATCGAGGCGCCCACATGGGAACGCGGCACCATCGCCACCATCGGCCAAACCTCGGCCAAGGTGGTGGTGGACCAACAAGGGCAAGTGAGCAGATACATCGCCAACTGTGGCGACAATTATTTCATTGATGTGCAAGACTATGGATTGGTAAAGAAAAGCGAGAGCCACATCGAAGAGTACGCCGCCGAAAAAGGTCAGGGCTACCTCGTCATCAACGACGCCATGGCCCACCGCGTCAACGTTCGCCAAAGGCCCACCACCAAGAGTGCCATCGTGGGCCAGATAAGCTACCACGCCAACGAGTTGCCCGACGTGTTCCCGTGCCTCGGACTGGTGGAGGGCCAAGGAAGAAGCAACGCATGGCAATGGTTTAAGCTGAGGATAGGCAACACCACCGGATACGTCCGCCAAGACCTCATGGTCTGGGATCCCATCGATTCCTATTGAGCTCGGTTTTCTCGTCTGTTTTGCTTTTTATTTGCGAATGTGGGGAGGTTCTTGAGTCTCTGAAAAACCACTAAGGTGAGAAATGGCATGAAGTTCATGATGAAGTTCATGATAATCATCCTGACGATGATACAATTCATAAAATAGCTGCAAGCCAATCGTCCGATGTTGGAAGAAAGAGCTTGCAGCCTCTTGGACTGAAAACAATCAGTTGACCTAAAAAAGTCACTAATTCCTACTGAGAGTTGTCGCAATGCCTGACATACGATCTTCTTTCACAAGAAGACAATGCGTATCTCACAGAAATTGACATTACCTGTAACTGAATCTAACTACCTAATAACCTATTAACCAATTATTCTATCTAACCTATAAACCTATGATCTCGTTGGTGCGGAGCCAAGCTCCGAAAGCTTACCGCTGGATTGATATTTCGCAAGCGGTGTGTTGCGTTGTTTTCTGGCGCAAAATTATGCATAATCCAACATACGCGCAAGTACAAAACGTTCATTACCAACAACGTTTCGTTCCATGAAACAATTGTTCCCCATTATGAACGATTTGTTATGCCTTGGCGAGAAATCGAAGGACGAAATCCTGCGATTTCATTAAGCCAAATGAGCAGAACCGAGCTTGATCGAGGTAAGCCATGGCGAGAAATCGCACCTTGAAAAGGAACTATTTATTCTCCCCAAGCATCACAATGCCCTAAGGCTGAGACCTCGCACAAGTGCCGGCCCTCTCAATGTTGCTCGCAAAGCTTCATTCACCAGCAATAATGCCATTGGGATGGGCTACCCTTGCGTTTTTTCGTCCGTTTGGGCGTTTTATTTGCAAATACCGAGGATCATTTGCAAGAAAACCATTACTTTTGTAGGTACACCACCAATGGTTGGAAGCCCCGGAGGAATCAGCCGCCCTTGCCCTCAGCGAGAAATACGCCGTAAGCTACAAGCAGATCAACGACGACATGGCTGAGGCTAACGGCCAACTCGCCGAGTTGGTAGAACAAGTCACAGGCGATAAGTTTGCGATAAGGGGATTGAAGGAACTTGTAAAGGAATAAAAACAGACTGGTTGGGGTTCATGATAAGATTCAATACAAGTACCCAGAAGTTGAAAGAAGTACCCAGATAAGAACCCAAGAACAAATGGTGGACATTGGGAATGTAATAAAGTAAAAACCTTTAAATATGGACATAGCAAAACATATAGGTGAGACTACCGAATACGACAAGAAGCAAGAGGTGGAACGCCGGAAAGTAAAAAGTTGGCTGAAGAGCGTTAGCTCCTTTGCCAATGGAGGTGGCGGTTGCCTATTGTTTGGTATTTCCGATGACGATAGCATCATTGGTTTGGTTAATGCCAAGGCTGATGCCGAATTTGTCAGTCAGAAAATAAAGGAGCGCATAGACCCAATGCCACAAATCGACTTGAATATAGAGTGTGTAGAAGGCAAGGAACTGCTCATTCTTCATGTGCATGGTGGAGAAGATACTCCTTATTACTATATTGGCGACAGCGTACTTGAAACCTTTGTTCGCATTGGCAACGAATCGGTTGTAGCTGATAGTACCGAACATAAGCGTTTGGTACTAAGAGGTCGCAACTCTTCATTCGATGCACGCCCAAGCGATGAAATGTTTGAAGATTATGCATTCTCTAAACTTCGTAGCCGCTACTATGCCTGGAACGGCCTTAGTTTCGATAAAAAACTCTACCGCTCGTTCGGCTTGGTAGACAATAAGGGAATACTTACCTATGCCGGTCTGTTGATGGCTGACGAGTGTCCATTACGCCAAAGCCGAGTGTTCTGCACAAGATGGAACGGCAAGACAAAGGCAGGAGGCAGCATTGATGCTCTTGACGGCGCGGAGATTACGGGCGGACTTGTAACCCTTCTCGAAGACACCATGTCCTTCATCCGTCGCAACAACCGTACACTTTGGTACAAAGAGCCGATGCAGCGCATAGAGATTCCTCAATATATGGAACGTTGCGTGATGGAAGTTGTTGTGAATGCCTTGGCTCACCGCGACTATCTGATTCAAGGTAGCGAGGTGCATGTAGATATGTACGACGACCGCATGGTGATTTACTCTCCAGGCTCCATGCCAGAAGGAAGACTTATTCAAACGATGAACTTAGAAGACATTCCTTCCGTAAGACGCAATCCGGTTATTGCCGACATATTTGCCCAGTTGGGTTATATGGAGCGTAAAGGTTCGGGCATGGGAAAAATCATCAATCCAATCAAAGCCCTTCCTTACTTTGAAGAAAAGATGCTTCCAACCTTCTTCTCCGACCGTGCCCAGTTTACTGTCACATTTCCTAATATGATATTAGCATGGCAGGAAACACATCCAAATATTGAGGTAAACTTTGTGGAAAACAAAGATGATACTCAAGGTGATACCCAAGATGGCACTCAAGGTGGCACTCAAGGTGGCACTCAAGGTGGCACTCAAGGTGGCACTCAAGACGATGACTTAGATAAATGGATAGAATACCAAGTAGCTGTTTATCCTAAAATAACGACAGAAGAATTGGCTTCTTTGTCGGGAAAGGGATTAAGAACCATTAAGCGTCGCATCGCCAAAATGCCTCATATTGTGTATGTTGGCAGCGGCTATAGCGGTCATTGGGAGGTTAAGCCTAAAGAGAAATAAACATGTAAATAACAGCAACCAAGGCATACCTACCCCAAAGAATCAGATTTAATAAATGAATAGATAAAACATGAATTCGAGCTATAATAAGATGCAGAAGGTTTCGATCCGTTTCTTCAACGACCGCGAAGTGCGTGCCGTATGGGACGAGATGCTATCCAAATGGGGATAAGAAGAGATGCTTGAGCTGAAGCTGAAGCCCCACGATTGCGCGTTGAACCCCAATCGGTCATTAAACCGAAATAGGGAAAACGTGGGGTGTCATAGTTTCTTTTCAAATCTAATGACCAATGGGTTTGAAAATAACCTACAAGCATCCCCCTAATTTAACATTTCTACGCCAACGCTCGCCCATAGGGTCGCAAATACGCAATTCTCAGCACATTTACACAAGTTGCTTATATTCAACACGTTATATTTATAGCTCATCATTCCCCACCCCTCGTCTTACACGAGCCATTGCGAAAGATGGCCTTTCGCAACGCGATACATGCCTAACCGTGGCTCGATAGCTTACCTTTCGCAACTCGATAGCTTAGCTTTCGCAACACGAAAAATGCCTAACCGCAAATCGGCAAGCCAAAAATCGTAGGACGAAGGCTCTTTTGCGGCACAAAAAACGCTCTTCTCGCCGCTTTCGCTTTCTATTTCATCGGAAAAACAAGTCGCAGTTTTCCACCAAAAATCAGGACAACCACACCAAGTCCCTTCTCCGTGTCGGGCGGAAAAGAAGGATGGAAAAGCAAAAACTATTGTTTTTTGTACAATAATCATAGTTGCCGAACGCATAATTTAACTATCTTTGCAACCAAAACCAATTCTAAGAACAAACTGATATGAAGAAAAAGCTATGGCTGCTGGCCATGATGGCTATGAGCCTCCCAGGCTTCGCCCAACTGCAAAACCCCACGTCGTGGACGGCCGACAATGGCAACGGCACCTACACCAACCCCTTGTTTTACGATGAGTTTTCGGACCCCGACATCCTGCGCGTGGGCGACGACTATTACTTGGCGGGAACCACCATGCACTCGGTGCCCGGTCTGGTCATTCTGCATTCGCGCGACTTGGTGAACTGGGAGAACGTGTCGTATTGCTTCGACCGCTTCGACTTCGACGACGATGCCTTCTCGCTGAAGAACCACAAGGAGGTGTACGGACAGGGCATCTGGGCGCCCGCCATACGCTACGCCAACGGCCAGTTTTACATCTTCTCGAACGTGAACGGCAAGGGTCTGCAATGCTACACCTCGAAAGACATACACGGCCCTTGGAAGCACCACAACATGAAGGGCCGCATCTACGACCTCTCGGTGCTCTTCGACGATGATGGTAAGATCTACGCCATCCACGGCTACGGCGAGGTGCATTGCACTGAGCTCCTGCCCGACATGAGCGGACCGAAGGAGGAGACCGACCGTGTGATCATCCCCAAGGGCAGCGCCGTGGGCGAGGGCCACCACATGTATAAGATCAACGGCATGTATTATCTCATCTCGACCGACTATCAGCCCAACGGACGCACGCTCTGCTCGCGCTCGAAGAGCATCTGGGGTCCTTACGAAACCTGCGTCATCACGGCCGACGAGACGTTTGGCTACCACCCCGTGGGACTCACCCAGGTGAAGGGCCGCATTGTGCCCGACGGCTCCCATTTTGGCATAGGCCACGAGGACGTGAACGCCACGGCCTGCACCAACATTCACCAAGGAGGCATCGTGCAGACGCAGAACGGCGACTGGTATGCCCTGCTCATGATGGATTTCCACTCCATCGGCCGCACGGTAACGCTCGCACCCATCACCTGGAAGGACGGATGGCCCATGCTCGGACTGGAGGGAAACCTGGGCCGTGCGCCGCGCACATGGACCAAGCCCCACATACCCGGAGCTGAGAACATTGCTCCCCACGCGCCCTACAACCGCAACGAGACCTTCGACGGCAAGCAGCTCGGACGGGTGTGGCAATGGAACCACAACCCCGACGACCGCATGTGGAGCCTGCGCAAGGGGCGCCTGCGCCTCAACACCCTGCCTGCCGAGCAGCTCATGTGGGCGCGCAACACGCTCACCCAGCGCGTCATAGGACCGAAGAGCACGGCCACGGTGCAGCTCTTCACCAAGGGCATGAAGGACGGCGACGTGGCCGGACTGGGCAACATCAACGTGCCCTGTTCGTGGACGGGCATCGTGAAGGACGGCAGCAAGCTCACGCTGAGGTGCTTCGAGCAACTCACCAACGACACCATCGACACGCCCATCACCCTCAAGGACGGGAAGATATGGCTCCAACTGGTGGGCGACTACGACAACAACACGGCCCACTACGCCTACTCCACCGACGGCAAGGATTTTCGCCAGGTAGGCCCCGAGATGAAGCTCTCCTACCAGCTCATCACCTTCCAAGGCTCGCGCGCCGCGCTCTTCGCCTTCAACCACAAGGGAAAGACGGGCGGCTACGCCGAGTTTGACCAGTTTACCGTGGATGAGCCGATGGCCGATCGCAGCACAAACATTCCCTACAACAAGACCTTCCGCATCGTGAACCTCGCCACTCGCCTGCCCATGAAAGCCCTGGGCCACGGCCTGATGCACGACACCCACGCCAACGACCACTCGGCACAGACGCGCTTCCGCATCATCGACCGAGGTGCCGGAAAGGTGGCCCTGCAATGCGAGGACGGCCGATACGTATGGGTGAGCGGCATGGGACTGCCGGGCGACGTGCGCCTCACCCACGACGCCGCCAAGGCCGAGGAGTTTATGTGGCAAGACTATCTGAACCACGAGTTTATGCTGATGTCGACCCGCACGCACACCTACGTGGGAAAGAGTCCCACCACGGGCAGCTCCTACTCGATGGACTACAAGGGTGCCGACCCCGCTCGCAAGAACGGTGCGGTCTTCGTGTGGGAAGAGGAGAAATAGCCCTCGGCGCTAAGCAACAGCGAGCGTCGGCCTTTCAGAACCGTCGCAGCATCCATAATATAATAAGGAGAACACCGACAAGGATTCCACTTCATCAAAAATATAGTAAGCATGAAAAAGATTATTTGCATCGCCCTAACAGCGCTGCTCATGGCGCTGAAGGCCAATGCCCAAGAAAGCGTATTGAAGATTCCCTACGGCAAGGGCGAGGGCAAGAGCATCTACGGCATCATCAGCAAGCCCACTACGGGCAAGAAGCACGGCATAGCCATCGTTAGCCACGGGTTCAACGGCTCACACCATTTCGGGCGCGACTACTTCAAGACGCTCAACGAGCTGGGCTACGCCGTCTACACTTTCGACTTCCCCAATGGCTCCGTCAACAGCCTCTCGGGCAACAACACCCTGGAGATGTCGGTCAGCAACGAGAAAGAGGCGCTGAAAGCCATCATACGGCATTTCCGCTCATGCCAGGACATCGACAAGAAGCGCATCGTCCTCATTGGTGAGAGTCAGGGCGGACTGGTATCGGCCTTGGCAGCCGCCGAGCGAAAGCGGCAAATCAGTAGTCTCATACTGATATATCCCGCCTTGTGCATACCCGACAACTGGAACCAACGCTACCCCACACCCAACGACATTCCCGACGTGTCGGAGATATGGGGAGTGAAACTGGGCAAGGCGTTCATGCTCGATTTGCGCCACATGGACGTTTACCACACCATCGGGAAGTATCGTGGACCGGTGCTCATCATCCACGGCACCGACGACCCCGTGGTACCGATCGACTATTCGAAGCGCGCAGCCCTTACCTACAGGAACGCTCAACTGAGAATCATCAACAAGGCGGGCCACGGCTTCAACCCACAGCAACGCATCATGGCAAACCAATATGTTCGCCAGTTCTTATCAAACCAATAAGCATATGGCGGCAACCACTCACAACGGAGCGGTTGCCGCCCTTTTGTTTTCGGCCCACATGCGCCCTTGGCGCCACACATCGCGTTTTAGGCGTCTTATTATTTGCGTATGTGGAAAAAATGTAGTAATTTTACGCCTTGAAAAAAGGGGCAAAACGCCGTAGAGCGCAAATAAACGCCCTTAAATCGAATTTCTCATAAATTATTCAATAGGAAATGGACGAAAATCAAACGATCGATCAGGATCGGATTATGAAAGTCAACATTGAGGAGGAAATGAAGTCGTCCTACATCGACTATTCGATGTCGGTCATTGTGGCTCGTGCCCTTCCCGATGTGCGCGACGGTTTCAAACCCGTTCACCGACGCATCCTCTATGGAATGCTTGGCTTGGGCAACACCAGCGACAAGCCCTACAAGAAGTGCGCCCGCGTGGTGGGTGACGTGCTGGGTAAGTACCACCCCCACGGCGACAGCTCGGTGTATGGCGCACTGGTAAGAATGGGCCAGGAATGGAACATGCGCTACAAGCTGGTCGATGGACAGGGTAACTTTGGTAGCGTGGACGGCGACTCTCCTGCCGCCATGCGTTACACCGAGTGCCGCCTCTCAAAGATGGGCGAACACATCATGGACGATATCGACAAGGACACGGTTGACATGGTGAACAACTTCGACGACACGTTGAAGGAGCCGGCCGTGATGCCTACCATGATTCCGAACCTCTTGGTCAACGGTGGCAACGGCATTGCTGTGGGTATGGCCACCAACATACCAACCCACAACCTGGGCGAGGTGATCGACGGATGCTGCGCTTACATCGACAACCCCGACATCGACATCGAGGGACTGATGAGCTACATCCCCGCGCCCGACTTCCCCACAGGCGCTTACATCTATGGCTTGGACGGCGTGCGCTCGGCCTACGAGACCGGACGCGGACGCATCATCATGCGCGCCAAGGCCGAGATTGAGAGCGACGACCATGGCGACCGCATCGTGGTGGACGAGATTCCCTATGGCGTGAACAAGCAGCAGCTCATCGAGTATATCGCCGAACTGGTGAAGGAGGGCAAGCTCGAGGGCGTGTCGAACGTCAACGACGAGACGGGCCGACAGGGCATGCGCATCGTGGTGGACGTGAAGCGCGACGCCAACGCCAAGGTGGTGCTCAACAAGCTGTTTAAGATGACGGCTTTGCAGAGCTCGTTCTCGGTCAACTGCATCGCACTTGTGCCCAACAAGAACGACCACTCGCTCTTACGCCCGAAGCTCCTGAACCTCAAGGAGTGCATAGGCTACTTCATCGACCACCGTCATGAGGTAACCATCCGCCGCACACAGTTTGACCTGAAGAAGGCCCATGAGCGCGCACACATCCTCAAAGGTCTCATCATCGCGTGCGACAACATCGACGAGGTGGTGCACATCATCCGAGCCAGCAAGACACCGGCAGAGGCTCAGGCCAACCTGGAGAAGCGTTTCAACCTTGACAACATCCAGTCGAAGGCCATCGTCGACATGCGCTTGTCGCAGCTCACGGGTCTCCGCATGGAGCAGTTGCACGCCGAGTATGAGGAACTGATGAAGCGCATCGAGTACTTGCAGCAGATTCTCGACGACCCCGAGTTGTGCAAGAAGGTGATGAAGGACGAGTTGCAGAACGTGAAGCAGCAGTATGGCGACGTGCGCCGTACGCAGATCATCCCCGACGAGCACGAGTTCAACGCCGAGGACTTCTACCCCAACGACCCCGTGGTGATCACCGTGAGCCACCTGGGTTACATCAAGCGCACACCGCTGAGCGACTTCCGCGAGCAGGCTCGTGGCGGCGTGGGAAGCAAGGGTGCACACACGCGCGACAAGGACTTCACCGAGTATATCTATCCCGCCACCATGCACCAGACCATGCTCTTCTTCACGAAGAAGGGTCGCTGCTATTGGCTCCACTGCTACGACATTCCCGAGGGCGAGAAGACCTCGAAGGGACGCGCCATACAGAACCTGCTCAACATCGACCCGGGCGACTCGGTGAACGCTTTCCTGCGCTTGCGCGGACGTGGCCTGGAGAACGAGGAGTTCGTCAACAGCCACTACGTGGTGTTCGCCACCAAGAACGGTACGGTGAAGAAGACGTCGCTGAAGGAATACTCACGTCCAAGAACCAACGGTGTGATCGCCATCAACATCGCCGAGGGCGACGAGGTGGTTGACGTACGCCTGACCAACGGTCGCAACGAACTGATCCTGGCCGACCGCAACGGACGTGCCGTGAGATTCGACGAGGCCGACATTCGCACCATGGGCCGCACGGCTACCGGTGTGCGTGGCATGCGACTCGACGGAGGCGACGACGCCGTGGTGGGCATGATCGTGGTGAACGACGCCAGCAAGGAGTCGGTGATGGTGGTCAGCGAGGAGGGCTACGGTAAGCGCTCTGAGGTGGAGGACTACCGCAAGACAAGCCGTGGCGGAAAGGGTGTGAAGACCTTGGCCGTAACGGATAAGACCGGACGCCTGGTGGCCATCAAGAACGTCACCGACGAGAACGACCTGATGATCATCAACAAGAGTGGCATTGTCATTCGTCTGGCCGTGGCCGACGTGCGTATCATGGGTCGCGCCACACAGGGCGTGCGCCTCATCAACCTCACCAAGAAGAACGACGTCATCGCCAGTGTGTGCAAGGTGATGAGCTCGGAGCTCGAGGCCATGGTTGAAGCTGAGAGCCGCCAGAAGTTCTCGGAGAACAACGAGCATTTCGCACAGTCGACAACCGCTGCCGACGCTCAGGACGCACCCACCGAGGTGGGCGAAAGCCAGGAGCCCGAGATGGAAGGCGACGACCAGAACGGCAACACCGACGAATAAATTCACAAGTAACAAGTAACAAATGGCTTCCTTGAATCGTCTGACGATAGAGGAAGCCAATAAGGAAAACATAATTTTTAAAACGATAAACCTATGAAAAAGTTAATGATCGCAGCACTGATGATGCTCGGCACATCGGCTGCATTCGCAGGAGACAGTGAGCCATTGAAGGCCATCCTGAAGGCAAAGACCTACCCTGAGGCAGAACAACTGTTGAAGACCAACCTCGGACAGTTGGCCAACTCTGAGGAGAAGGCTAAGGCTTACAACCACCTCACCAAGCTCGCCCTGGAGAAGTTTGACAAGGAGAACGCCATCCAGGCTGCCAACATGGCTGCCGTGGTGGCCAAGCAGCCCGAAACTCCTTACGACACACTGGGCTTCTACGAGGCAGCCTACAACGCTACCATGAACGGTTTGGAGTGCATGAAGTATGACGCTGAGCCCAATGCAAAGGGCGCCGTGAAGCCTAAGTACACCGAGAACCTAAAGATGCTCATCGCCAACACGCGCATGCAGCTCGTTACCGCTGGTAACCACTACGCTGGCTTGGGCGACCAGGATGGCGTGTTGAAGTACTGGGGTACATTCCTCGACTCGGACGACAACCCCATCTTCGCCGCTTCAAAGGCTCAGGAGGCTCAGTTCATCGGACAGGTGGCTTACTACTCTGCTCAGTTTGCCAACCAGGCCAAGCAGTATGAGCGCGCCGAGAAGTATGCCGACATCGCCATGAAGGACGAGGCTATGCGCGAGAAGGCTCAGACCTTTAAGTATGCCATGGCTCAGCGTAACCTCAAGACACACGAGGACTCGGTGAAGTATGTGAACACCATCAAGGAGCTCTATCAGCGTGAGCCGGACAACGAGATGGCTTTCGGTACACTCTGCAACATGTACAACGAGTTGAACATGAACGCTGAGCTGAAGGCGCTCATCGACGACAAGCTGGCCAAGGATCCCAACAACCACACCGCTTGGGCGCTGAAGGGCCAAAGTCTGATGAACCAGAACACAACGGCTGAGAACCCCAACTGGGACGAGTGTATCGAGGCTTTCAAGAAGGCTATCGAGATCGACGGCACCAACCCTGTGATCCTCACCTACCTCGGCTATAGCATCAACTCGAAGGCCGCACAGGTCAATGGCGACCGCGCCGCTCAGAAGGCTCTCTACAAGGAGGCTATGGGTTACCTGGAGCGTGCCAAGGAGATCGATCCCAACCGCGAACGCGCCAACTGGGCTTATCCGCTCTACCAGTGCTATTACCTGGTGTACGCCGCCTCTGATCCCCGCACTTTGGAGATGGAGAAGTTGCTGAAGAGCAACTAATCAATAGCATATAATTCTACAAAACCATAAATCGGGTGGTCTGCTCATCAAGGAGCGGACCACCCGATTTTGTTTTATGAGGTTCCCTCTGTTGGGGAATGGCATTTTGCTGGGAACGACAAGGGCCTTAGGCTTCGGCCATTTCGAACACGTAGATCAGGCTGTTGATAAGTTGGCTGGCCACCACGTAAAGCAAGAGCAAGGCCACCAAGAGCCTGTGTTCGGAACAAACGCCACGGCCAATGTCGGCAAACGAATGGTAATGGTTGGCCAACAAGCCGTAGAAAATGGATACAGTGACACACACAAACGCCACAATGGGAATGATGGCCACAGAGAAACTACTCGGGAACAAGTCGCCCGACACGCTGAGCAACACGGCGTGGGGCAGCATCGTCAGACCGGCCACGGCGGCCAACTCCAACAGGAAAAGGACGAGGCTCGACCGAAATGCAAACTTCTGCAACGAGGTGAGCGGAGGACCTTGGCGCAGGAAGGCTTGGCGCATTGCACGGCACGAGCCGCTCGACCGCAAGCTACCTATGGCCAATCCCAACAGCACAAGCCACACCAGGATGGGCGAGGCTTCGTTGTCGACATACGAACCGAAAAACCAACGCACACCACGGGCCGACAGCAACGAGTTGACGGAACTGTCGGGAACGGCGGCCGACCAGAGCCACGACACCAGGATGAGAACGATCTGGGCCAAGGCGCAAACCACCGAGAGGTGGTGGATGGTTTTCTCTACATCAATCCTCATCAGGCTGTAGGTTGTCGATGTCGATAATGCGCAACTCCAAGGCTCTCACCACCAAACGGGTGGCGTTGACGCCCATGCCGCCATTGCCTTCGGGGAACAACTTCTGAACCAGTTCGTTCTGTCGCTTCTCAAGGCTCTTCACGCCAAAAGGCATGCCACGCAGGTTGGTAATCTGCTCCTTGGTGTAGCCCAGCGCCAAATGGCGGAGGAAACGCTCGTCGTATTCGTCGATCTCATAATTGACCAACGCCTCTTGCCGCAACAGTTCGTTGTCGACGCTATGCTTGAAGCGCTCCACGATCTTCTCCAGGATGGGTTGGTTGAACACCAGCTGCTTGCCGTCCATCACGCTGGCCACATCGCTACGCGTAAGGAGTTCGCCCGTCTTAAGAATGATGCCATCGCAGCCCGCATCGAGCACATCAACCCATAGCTTCTCATTCAATATCTCGCCCGTAAAGATAAGTACCTTCACCTCAGGATGTTCCTCCTTGGTCTGTCGGCATATCTCCACACCCACGGTGGTGGAACCGCCCAAGCCAAGATCGAGCAGCACCAAGTCGGGCAACTGCTGCTTCATAAGTTTCCGGAAAGAAGCCTCGCTATCGGCGGTGCCGATGATGTGGGCCTCGGGAATGTCGTTGCGAATGATGCCTTCGGTGCCTTTAAGCTCCAAGGGCACATCTTCTACGATGATGATATTAAAGTCTTTCATATTCTCTTTTATGTTTTTGGGGTCGTTTTCTTTAGTTGTTGGGCGCAGATAGCGGGCATAACGATGTGGATATTCACTACATCGGCATCGATCGTCGACGTGATGCCACAGGCCCTAAGGTTGGTGGCCTCGCCCATCTCGCGCGTAATCTGGCGGCAGAGCAAGAAGTCGAGATTGAGGGTGTAGGGCGTGAACAGGTCGTGACTTTGCAGCTCATTGAGTCTCAGTTGGGTCATCTCCACCACCACATCCACATACCGGGCGTCGCGTGGCGTAACGCGAACGGGCGGCTTCTCGTTCTTGTTGAGCTTGCGCAGAAGTTCGAAGAGGTAGCTCGTCATGTCTGAGTCAATGCGAATAGCGCCGATCTGCCTCATGGCCTGTTGCGAGAGGATGGCGTAAAGCGCATGGTAATAGTCCACCACCTCGGCGATGGCAGACAGGTTGTCATCGCTTCCATCCACCAGTTGACGGATGCGAGAGGGGTAATACATGGTCTCGTGCTTCAAGGTGGAGAGGCAGTTGTCGAGCACACTGTTCGACACATGGAGCCTATCGGTCTCCATCTTCAGGCGCCGAAGCTCATCACCCGCAAGTTCGATGGTGGCCTGTTGCGACGTGGTGCGCTCAATCGACACGCGCAACGCCTCGCGTATCTTCTCCACAATGTCGGTGAGATTCTTCTTCTGTTGGTCGGTCAGGTCAAACTGCCGGAAGTCGGCCAACGTCTCAATGCCGCGTAGCTTCTGCTCATCGGGGTGGTCTTCGAGCAGCAATCGGTTGATGCCATTGATGCGGTCGATGCAGAATTGGTAGTTCAACAAGTGACGATAGTAGAGGAAATAATAAGCTGGGAAGATGACGATGAGCAACAACACCAGCAACACGAGGGCGACAACCTTGTTGTTCTCGCTTCGTTGCATGGTGCGCACATACTCCGGCAGACTGCTATCCGACGACGCCTCACGGAACAAGCGTGTGTAAACTTCGTTGTACTTGTGGTATAAATCCCACTGATGGAGGGCGAGCGCAGCCACGGCACACTCGTTGCTGATGTCGAGAATGACCGCCGTATCGGTCTCCGACACATAGCGATGGCAACTGTCTGCAAAGCGCAACGTTTGCTCATACTGTCCGTTGATGTTGGCAAAATAGGCACTATCGGCGTAGCGCACGGCCATGTCGTGTGAGCGACCGCGATGTGCCACGGCGTCAGACAGGCCACCCACAAGCATCATGGCCATAACGAGAAGGCGCACAATGCCCTTGGGCAAACGGAAGAAGAAGCGTGAGCCACGCCCTGGAGTGCTCTCCACATTGATGGCGCACACCTGGAAGATGCGACTCATCTTGCGGTATTTCTCGATGATGCCATAGCAATTCTTCAGTCCGAAGCCATGGCCGCCGGTATAGGTGTGGTCGAAGATGTGGGCACATTGCTCGTCGGTCATGCCGCAACCGGTGTCGCTAACGCTCACCTCCACATAGGCGTCGGTCTCTTGCGCCGCAATGGTCACGCGTCCTTCGGCGGGCGTAAACTTGCGGGCGTTGTCGGCAATGGTATTGATCATGAAGAGCGTAAGCGTCTTGTCGGCCTTCACCACGGCCGTGGTGGGTTCCACGCTCAGCGTGATGCCTTTCAACTGGAAACCCATCTTGCTGCGCCCCACCATGTCGAACAACGACTGGAGCGGGAAACTCTCGATGTTCAAGCGTATGTCGCCGCGCTGCATCTGAATCCATTGGGTCAGCACGTTGTTGTAATCGTTGATGGTGTCGGTGAGCTCGGTGATATACTCGTAACGCTGGTGGCGAACCTCGGGGGGATCGGTTCGATTGAGCAAACGTTTCACCTCGTTGGCCATGCGATCAATAAACGGCATAACGCTGTTCACCAACAATATCTTGGCACGTTGCTCCAGGTTGCGGCGTTTATTCTGTTGCAAATGCAGGCGTTCCACCTCCATTTGTTCATGCAATTCCTCATAACTCTCTTCCACCTCCTCATTGTGCTGCTCATTGCGCTTTTGCCATTGGCGAAGGGGCGAAAGAAGCGCATCGAGCGAGAAGCTTTCGTCGCTACGGCGGCGCATCCTATCGAACATAACAAGCAACACCACGACCAACACCACCATCGCAATGACGGCCAACAACATGAGGTTGAGCTGGCGCGAGGAGTTGAGCAACTTATCGGCACGGGCCTCCAACAGGCGGTCCTGTCGGGTCTGCTCTTGCAGGTCGAGGTAAATATTGCGGTTGCGGTCGCTGTTCACCTTGTCGTCAACAGCCGAATACACAAGGCACAACTGTTCGCGAATAGAAGCCACCAAGTCGGGCGCCTGATTGATGGCGCTGTCTTGTTGCAAGGCGCGAGTGAGGCAAATGAGCGACGAAGAATAGTCGTGGATCTGCCAATAACATTCGGCCAAGGTACGGTTGGCACCCGCCATCTGGTAAACATCGCCATAACGGGTGAAAAGGTCCAAGGCCCGTTGGGCGAGGTTTCCGGCCAACAACGAGTCGGGCATATCGTCGACATTGATGTATTGCATGATGACCGCATTGTCGGCAATGAGCCGCGCGCACTGCTCAGGTTGTTGCAAACGCTCACTGATGGCCTGCAACGCCTGCGCCTCCCAGTAGGGACTCTCAAACTCGCGTGCCGTTACGTAGCAGCGCATGAGGTATTCGAACTCTGTCTGAACGGTCTCCTCGGGTGTGGGTTCCTTCACAATGCCGCCCGATCCGATGTTATACAGATAGCTCAACACCTGCGCCGTGTCTTGCCGAATGAAACCGTTGGGGTCGATTCCGACAATCGCGCCAATGGCTTGGTCGGACAATCCCACATAAAAAAAGTAGGTGGAGGCCACAATGCGAAACTCTATCTCAGCGTAAATCAAGCGGCGTTTCTCATGGGCCGACAACATACTGACATCCTCGCGAAGGCGTTTCAACCTGCTTTCGGCGCGTTCACGATAGTCGTAAAAATCCTTGTTGCGACTTTCGCGCTGACAAAGGCGCATCAGTTGGACGTCGGCAACAAACTGTTCTATTTGGTTATCGGTCTTCGCCAGCACATCCTCCAACTGACGCTGGGCCTGCCGATATTGCATCTTAGCCAAACTCACGAAGGCAAGGTTGTTCAAGGCCTCAGCGTAGCCGTCGTCGTAACTGTCGGCCAACTGCATGGCTCGTTGCGCATAAACCTTTGTGGAGTCGAGATTGCGATAGTGCCATGCATACGACTCCTCGTTCAACTCGTCGACAAGAGCGGTGTCGCCGCTACCACAAGCTGAAAGAAGCATGGTCAGCAGAAAGGCCAAAAGGGTCGGCAGTAACTTAAAACGCATGGTCTTGAAAAGCATAAACCGGAGGAAGGCTATCGTCTATCCATCCCCCGGTCTCATTGGTTACAGGGCAGGCTTACAACCTCTCTATGGGTTGTCCGTCGCCTATTCAATATGTTATCAACGTTGTTTCGCTCAACTGTGCGACACAATCGCCAGCGACACAACGCACAATTCTCTGTTAGGCGCGAGCCTCCTTGATGTAGCCCAGAGCCTCAACACACTTGTCGGTGATGGCCTTCCAGTTGCCGGCTGCCACCACATCCTTCGGGAAGAGCTTAGAGCCCATGCCCACGCAGAGCACACCAGCCTTGACCCACTCTGTGAGATTCTCCTTGTCGGGGCTCACAGCGCCAGTCACCATAATGTTCGACCAACGAAGCGGAGCCAATACATTCTTCACAAACGAAGGGCCACCCACATTGCCTGCGGGGAACACCTTGGTGACGTCGCAGCCCATGGCCTGGGCGTTGCTCACCTCCGTCACGCTGCCGCAACCCGGCGAATAGGGCACCAAACGACGGTTGCAAACGGTGGCAATCTCGGGAACGAAGTTGGGACCCACAATGAAATTGGCACCCAACTGGATATAGAGAGCGGCCGTGGGAGCGTCGATGACCGTGCCTGCGCCCAGGATGAGCTCGGGGCACTCGGTGTCGGCCCACTTCACAAGCTCACCAAAGATCTCATGGGCGAAGTCGCCACGGTTGGTGAATTCAAACACACGCACACCACCCTCGTAGCAAGCCTTGATCACGTTCTTGCAGAGTTCGATGTCCTTATTGTAGAAAACAGGCACCATACCTGTCTCTTTCATGGCTGTTATAACCTGAATCTTATTAAATTTTGCCATTATATTATTGGATAAATCGTCTGTAATTGTATGAAGTGAAGCGAGGGGACAAGCATTCATGGCTATCCCCACGCCATGTTATCGCTGCACGCGACCATTGGCGTTGCCGCCAGCCAAGCTCAGCACCTCAGCCTCGCTCACCAAGTTGAAGTCGCCAGGGATGGTGTGCTTCAATGCCGATGCTGCCACGGCAAACTCGAGCGCCTGTGCCTGATCGCCCTCATACTTCAGCATGCCATGGATCAATCCGCCAGAGAAGCTGTCGCCACCGCCCACGCGGTCGATAATCGGGTTGATGTCGTAGTGCTTGCTCTCATAGAAGTTCTTGCCGTCGTAGATCAAGGCTTTCCAGCCATTGTGGGTGGCAGAGAAGCTCTCACGCAAGGTGGAAACCACATACTTGAAGCCAAACTCCTTCATCATCTGCTCAAAAATCTTGTGATAACCGCTTGCGTCGGTCTTGCCGCCTTCCACGTCTGCGTCGGGTTTGAAGCCCAGGCAGAGCTGAGCATCTTCCTCGTTACCAATGCACACGTCCACATATTTCATCAACGGGCGCATCACGGAGATGGCCTTTTCTGAGGTCCAAAGCTTCTTGCGGAAGTTCAGGTCGACCGAAACGGTCACCCCATGGCGCTTGGCAGCCTCGCAAGCCAGGCGTGTCAGCTCAGCGGCCTTGTCGGAAATGGCGGGAGTAATTCCACTCCAATGGAACCATTGGGCGCCTTCCATAATGGCGTCGAAATCGAAATCTGAGGCGTCAGCCTCGGCAATCGAACTGTGCGCACGGTCGTAGATCACCTTCGACGGACGCATGGAAGCACCTGTCTCTGCATAATAAAGACCCACGCGGTCGCCGCCACGAGCAATAAATCGGGTGTCAACGCCATAACGACGCAGGGCGTTAACGGCGATCTGTCCAATCTCATGGGTGGGCAGTTTAGACACGAAGTAAGCCTC
Organism: Hallella faecis; assembly: GCF_018789675.1. GTDB lineage: Bacteria > Bacteroidota > Bacteroidia > Bacteroidales > Bacteroidaceae > Prevotella > Prevotella faecis. Next base: position 129,501 of record NZ_JAHKBE010000002.1, on the reverse strand, counting down.
ATGACCATAATTGGCCAGGCTCACCGCTACGTTAGCCTCACCACCACCGGGAATGATGCGGAAGTGATCGGTCTGTATAAAACGATCGTTGCCCTCAGGAGAAAGGCGCAACATAATCTCGCCTAATGTTACGATTTTAGCCATTCTTGATTTGTTTTATGTCTTGTTATTTTGTGATATCTTAATAATGTGTCACTTATTTCATTCGCAAAAATAACCATTATTTTCCAAATACATGAATCATTTCACCAAAAATCGCCGTTTTAATAGAAAATATCGCTCTGTGCTTTCGCACAATCGAAGTTTTATTACTACATTTGCAAAAGAAAAAACAACTACATAATGACAGAGAAAATCAGAATCAAGGACATCGCCATGAGGGCTGGCGTGTCGGTGGGAACGGTCGACAGAGTGCTCCATGAGCGCCCCAATGTGTCGGAATCGGCACGCAAGAAAGTGGAAGAGGCGCTCAAGGAGATGAACTATCAACCCAACATGTATGCCTCCGCATTGGCTTACAACCGCTCTTATACGTTCTACGTGCTTATCCCCAAGCACGACCAGTTGGCGTATTGGGAGGAGATTGAGGAGGGCGTTCAGACGGCCGTAAACGCGCTGCGCGACTTTCACATCGCTGCCCACATAGAATACTACAAGCGATTTGACGAGGGATCGTTTGAGGAGGTAACCGACAAATGCCTGCAAAACAATCCTGACGGTTTTGTCATTGTGCCTACAGATATTGAGGTGACACGCAAGTTCACCGACAAGCTCCACGGGATAGGCACACCCTTTGTGCTTCTTGACTCCTACATGCCCGACCTTCGCCCGTTGGCATTCTTCGGCCAGAATTCGTTCTCGAGTGGCTATTTCGCCGCTCGCATGTTGATGCTCATCGCCAATCAGGAGAAAGAAATTGTGCTGATGAAGATCACGAAGAATGGCCAAATGATGAGTAAGCAGCAAGACAACCGTGAGGTTGGCTTCCGCCATTACATGCGCGACCATTACCCCAGCATTGAGATCATCACACTGGAGATGCCCTTCGAAGCCACTCGCGCTGAATACGACGAATTGTTAGAAAACTTTTTCGCACAACACCCACACATCCACCAATGCATCACATTGGGCTCAAGAGCCCACATCATGGGCGATTTCCTGCTGAGGACCAACCGCCGCGATGTGCAGATCATGGGTTACGACATGGTGGGAAAGAACGCCGAATGCCTGCGATTGGGCAGCGTGTCGTTCCTCATCGCCCAGCACGCTTACCAGCAAGGCTACTTCTGCGTCAACGCACTCTTCCGCGCCATCGTACTGAAGAAGAAGGTGGAACCCGTCAATTACATGCCCATCGAGCTCCTTACCAAGGAGAATGTGGACTTCTACCGCCGCGAACAACTTTAACGGCGGCACACAACACAACCCGGAACTGTGCTCCCAACACACACAAACCCATAGCAACATGAATGAAGCATCGTTCATCAAGATCAACGCCAAAGACACAGTCGTGGTGTGCCTACGCCCCCATCAGGCTGGCGAGACCATTGAGGTCGACGGCAAGAAGATAACCGTCGCGCAAGAAACACCAGCCGGCCACAAGGTCCTTATCAGCGACACGCGGCAGGGCGACGACATCATAAAATACGGATACCCCATCGGCCATGCGGCCATGGACCTCAAGGCGGGGCAATGGGTAAACGAGAACAATCTGAAGACCAACCTTGCAGGCACGCTCTCCTACTCCTACAACCCCATCGACACCACGCTTAGCAAGCCTACCGGCAACGCCACGCCACTCACCTTTAAGGGCTATCGACGCGCCAATGGCGAGGTGGGCGTAAGAAACGAGCTGTGGATTGTGCCTACCGTGGGCTGTGTGAACGGAACGGCTGAGCGGCTCGCCGCGATGTTTTCCAAGGAAACTCAACTGGTGGGAATCGATGCCGTACACGCTTGGCACCACAACTACGGATGCTCCCAACTGGGTGGCGACCATGAGAATACGCGCAAGGTACTGCGCGACATCTGCTTGCACCCCAACGCAGGAGGCGTATTGGTGTTGTCGTTGGGATGCGAAAACAACCAGCCCGACGCCTTCATGGAGATGCTGGGCAACTACGATCACGACCGCATCAAGCTGTTGGTGACACAGAAAGTCGACGGCGACGAATTGGAAGAGGGCATGAACCTGCTGCGCGAACTGTACCAAACGGCGCGCCAAGACCACCGAGTGGACGTGCCCATCAGCGAGTTGCGCGTGGGATTGAAGTGCGGAGGCAGCGATGGCTTCAGTGGCATAACGGCCAATCCGCTCGTCGGCGAGTTCTCCGACCATCTCGTATCGCAAGGCGGCACCACCATTCTCACCGAGGTGCCCGAGATGTTTGGCGCCGAGACCATTCTCATGAACCGATGCAAGACTCCACAACTGTTTGAGAAAACCGTGAGTCTCATCAACGACTTTAAGCAATATTTCCTCTCCCATGGCGAACCCGTGGGCGAGAATCCATCGCCCGGAAACAAGGCGGGAGGCATCTCCACGCTCGAGGACAAGGCGTTGGGATGCACCCAGAAGAGCGGTCGCGCCGCCGTGAGCGGGGTGCTGGCATACGGCGAGCGCCTGTCGGAACACGGCCTGAACCTCCTCTCCGCTCCTGGCAACGACCTTGTGGCCGCCACAGCCTTAGCCGCTTCGGGATGCCAATTGGTACTCTTCACCACAGGCCGAGGCACGCCCTTCGGCACATTTGTGCCCACAATGAAGATTGCCACCAACAGCCATCTCGCCACCCGGAAGGCCAACTGGATCGATTTTAACGCTGGTGCGCTCATTCAAGGAACGCCCATGCCCGAGCTCGTAGACCAGCTGACACGTCAAATCATCAACATTGCCAGTGGACAGCCCACACGCAACGAGCAGAACGGATATAGCGAGATCGCCATCTTCAAGAATGGCGTGACGCTGTAAGCGAAAGCAAGCCAAGAAGCCACATGTAAGATGTGGTGCTCTCAGAGCAGGCAAAACAAGAAGCCACAAAAAAGACGCGGCGCTCTCAGAGTAGGCAAACGCAACTGCCATAAGAATTGGAGGGAAACATACAAAAAACAGGAATGACACTATAATAACATAAAAGTGGGGAATACAAACACAAGCGAAATGAATAAAAAAGGACTGTTGGCCTTGTCGCCACTCATTCTTTTCATCACCCTCTATTTGGCGCTGAGCATTGCCGCAGGCGACTTCTACAAGGTTCCCATGACGGTGGTGTTTCTCATATCGAGCATCTATGCCATCGCCATCTCAGGCGGTTTTCCGCTAAAGAAGCGAATCGACATATTTAGCAAGGGTGCCAGTTCGAGCAGTCTCATGCTCATGCTGTGGATCTATGTGCTCGCAGGAGCCTTCGCGGCGTCGGCCAAAGGCATGGGCGCCATCGACTCCACAGTCAACCTGGCCATCTCCGTGTTGCCAGCAAGCATGTTGCTGCCGGGCCTCTTCGTGGCCTCGTGCTTCATCTCATTGTCTATCGGCACAAGCGTGGGTACAGTGGTTGCCCTCGTGCCCATTGCCGCAGGCATAGCCCATGGCACAGGACAAAGCGTACCGCTGATGACCGCTGTCATCGTGGGCGGCGCCTACTTCGGCGACAACCTGTCGTTCATCTCCGACACAACGGTCGTTGCCACACAGACGCAAGGTTGCCGAATGAGCGACAAGTTTCGGGTAAACTCACTCATCGTGGTGCCCGCCGCTGTGCTCATCCTGGCCGTCTACGCCATCATGGGCAGCGACATGCAAGCGCCCGCCAGCGTGGGCCACACCGACTATGTGAAGGTTTTGCCCTACCTGGCCGTACTCGTCGCCGCCATCTGCGGCATGAACGTCATGGCGGTACTGGTCATCGGCATCGTCCTTTGTGCCGTCATCGGCATGGCCAAGGGCAGCTATGGCTTCTTCGACTGGCTGGGAGCCATGGGCCAAGGCATCACCAGCATGGGCGAGCTCATCATCATTGCCATGATGGCGGGCGGCATGTTGGAGATCATACGTGAGAATGGCGGCATCGACTACATCATCGAAGCGCTCACCAAGCACGTTCACGGCAAGCGTGGCGCGGAGCTCTCGATTGGTGCGTTGGTGAGCCTCGTCAATATGTGCACGGCCAACAACACCGTGGCCATCCTCACCGTGGGATCCATTGCCAAGCGCATTGGCGACCGCTATGGTGTCGACAACCGCAAGTGTGCCAGCATCCTCGACACATTCTCGTGCACCGTGCAGGGCCTCATCCCTTACGGCGTGCAGATGTTGCTCGCTGCCGGACTGGCTCATCTCAACCCCATGCAGATACTGCCCTATCTGTATTACCCCATGGCCATCGGCGTAGCTGCACTGGCGTCGATCCTATTCAGATACCCCAAACGATACAGTTGATAAAAGCAAACGGTCGATCATGAACATCATAACACGCAACTTCTTCCGACTATTGCGCTCGGGCGCTCTCAACGAGTATGAGCCCATGGAGCCCATGTCGGCCTTCAAATGGCGAAGGCTCGACCAGATGGTGCATGCCCAACATGTGGAACGTGCGGCCCTCAAGGGCATCAAGAACCATCAGTTTGACGAAATGATGAACATCCCCGAGGACTTGGCGAACCAAACGCCCGACAACTCAGCTCACCAAGAGGAACCGAGACTGAGCAACCATTACCTCAACTTTCGACTGAGCCGCATAGAAAACGCCGAGCGACACGCCATCGACACCAATGTGGATGCGCTCAACGTGCTAAAGATTATCGTGGGAAACGTGTCGTCGATGCTCAACCACGGCACCATGCTCAGCGGCATCATCGAACTTGGAAGTTACCTTCGCAACAAGGGCGACAAGGTGGATTTCGTGAAGCTCGACACCTGGTTGGGCAAGCTTCAGTTGCGCCGCATGGCCCAGCTGCAGGGCTCCATGCTCATGAGCGTTTTCAATTTTGAGCAAGACGAGTTGCCTTTCGTGCGCCACGTGGAGGCAGCAGCCAACAAGCTCGTGCTACGATCGGTGACCCACAGCGCCAGCGACACGGCCGAAGAGTGGCACTTCCGCCAACTCAGTTCGGGCTTTGTGCAAAACAACTCGGCCCTTCTCAGGCGCAACCTCAGGCGTAGCCTCCGATACATCACCTACGCCCCGTTGGAGACCGTCAGCAATTTCTTCAACAATTTTGCACGTTCGCTGCAAGAGATTGAGGAGTAAACATCAATCAAACAATAGTCAACGGGCATGGCTCATGGCGCCCTATAACAAACGATGGCCGTCACACCAACCCCCATAAAGACAAAGCCACCTGCTTTTCCAAACCGGACAAGCAGGTGGCTTTTTACCTTTATTACTTCTTCTTCATTTCCAACTTATATAGGTCGCTACGTCGATCGCGCAGGTTGCGAACCGATCCATACGTATGGATCTCATTGAGAAGCGTGAGGTCCACATCGCTCACGAGAATCATCTCGGTGTTAGGCGTGGCTTCCGAGCGCTTTCCGTTGGTGGGAAATGCAAAGTCGCACGGCGTAAACACAGCCGACTGCGCATACTGGATATCCATGTTGTGCACACGCGGCAGGTTGCCCACGCTACCGGCGATGGCCACAAAACACTCGTTCTCAATAGCGCGAGCCTGAGCGCAGATTCGCACACGCGAGTAGGCGTTCTGCGTGTCGGTCATGAAAGGCACAAACAAAATCTTCATGCCATCGTCGGCCATGAGGCGCGATAGCTCCGGGAACTCCACATCATAGCATATCACAACGCCAATCTTACCACAGTCGGTATCGAACGTTTGGATGTTCGAGCCACCCGACAATCCCCAACATTTCTGCTCGTCGGGCGTAACGTGGATCTTCTCGTACATTTCGACCGTTCCATCGCGACGGCAGAGGAATCCCACGTTATAGAGGCCATTGTCCTCCTTCAGATAAGGCATGGATCCCGTGATGATGTTGATGTTGTAACTGATAGCCAACTCACGGAAACGGTCGCGGATGCTCTCGGTGTACTGGGCCATGGCGCGAATCGACTGGGCCTCGCCCATATCGTTGAACTTCGCCATCAATGGGGCGTTGAAATATTCGGGGAAGAGAATGAAATCGCTCTTGTAATCGCTCACCGCATCGACAAAAAACTCCACTTGCTCAAACAAATCATCAAGCGAGTGATAGGGGCGCATCTGCCACTGAACCAGTCCGATACGCACCGTAGGACGCTTGTCGACATACGAGTCTGTTGGCGGTTGGTAATAGATATTGTCCCATTGGAGCAGCGTAGCGCAATGCTTCGACTCCTCGTCGTTGGGCAGATAGTTGCGCATGACACGACGCACATGGAAATCGTTTGACAGCTGGAATGTGAGCACCGGGTCGTAGATCTCACGCGAGCGCACACGTTCGATGTATTCCTTCGGCCGCATCTTGTCGGCATACTTGTGGTAATTGGGAATGCGTCCTCCAAACATGATGGCCTTGAGGTTGAGTTTCTCGCAGAGTTCCTTGCGGTATTCGTACATACGGCGCGCCAATCGCAGACCACGATAGTCGGGATGGATAAACACCTCAATGCCATAGAGAATGTTGCCCTTGGGGTTGTGGGTGTTGAATGTCTCGTTGCCCGTTACCTGCGCATAGGTATGGTCCGACTTCACCAGGTTGTAATCGACGATGATCGAGAGGGCGCAGCCCACAATTCTATCGTCGACAATAATAACAACCTGTCCCTCAGGGAAGATGGTTATGAGTTTCTTGATTTGAGCCTTGGTCCAAAACACATCCTCATCTCCGTAGATGCGCTTGAACGAACGGGCAAGCTGATCGTAGTCCTCCATCTGAAGGTTGCGCAGCTCCACTTTGTTGATGTTGTGAGTTTCCATCGTTATTCTGAATAATTAACCCCCATCGGCTATGAGGTCGAAACGGGTTGCATGATTGAATGTTATACCCCCGATCGGCCGTTAAACCGAAACGGGGTGTTAATAAGCTTATTTTTTTTCTTTCCAACCATTGGCGTTTCTGCACCATTCCTACGCTTCGAAGAGTGCGATAATGGCCTCTGGTGTTGCGAAATCGCTAACCACGATGTCGGCATACTCCGCCACCACCTCACAGGGGTTGGTGGTGTCGAGGCCCACGGTGAACACCTTGGCGGCGTTGAGCGACTTCAAGCCGTTTACGCTGTCCTCAAATCCCACACACTCGCTGGGATCGAAGCCCAATCTCTCGGCACCTTTCAGGTAGCCCTCAGGATCGGGTTTGCTACGGGTAAATTCTTCGCTGGTGAGCACGGCGTCGAAATAGCTCGACAATTCGGGATGGGCGCGATACACGTTGCCCATCTTCTCTGCATTGCTGCTGGTAACAACGGCGGTCTTCACACCCCGCTCACGCAACGCCACGATGAAGGACTCGAAGCCGGGGATATACCGAAACGGCATGTTATGCTCAAACTCATTGAGGTCCTTGGTGATGTTGTCTTGGTCTGATTGGCGACCCGCAAAGTAGCGATCGTAGATTTGCACCAATGTGGAGCCCTTGATTTTCTGCTCCAATCCGGGCTGATCGGGATAATACCGCTTAAACACGGAACCCCAAAACTGGGAGTAAAGCGGCTCTGTATCGAATACCACGCCGTCGAGGTCAAATAATGCTGCCTTTTTCATTATTTAATTATTTTTGCCGCAAAGATACGAATAATTGTCGTAACTTTGCATAAATCAGACAAACAAGAAGGTTACGACCATGAAGAAAATCATTTTCTCCCTGACGCTGTTGCTCATGGTGTTGGCAAGTTGCCAATACAAAGGGGGCGCGGGTTCCGGTAGCGCCGTGCTGTCGTTCGACTCTCTGGTCATCGACTCCACCGTCCGCCTGAATCCCAATAGCGAGCAACCCAACGGCCATTTGGCGCTTCACCTCATCTACGCCAAGCCGCAATCCAACAGCGACGCGGCTGCCAAGGCCGCCAATCTGCTCAACGACAGTTTGCTGCGGTCGGGCCTTCTGCTGCCCGACTTTGCCGAGGGCGTGACACCGCCACAAACCCAAACGGAAGCTCCCTCCGTTTATATGACGAAGGGCGCACATCAGTTTGCTGAGGGGTTCTTCAAGATGTACTTGGCCGACTACAAGGACCTTTACCGCGACGACCAAGAGAGCGCACCGAGCTACAACCGCTCCTACACCGTGTTCACCCACGTGGAGCAAGGCGCCGACAGCATTGTCAACTACCTGGCCGACACCTATTTTTATGGCGGTGGCGCACATGGGCAGGCTGCAACGTGGGCCCGCAACTTCAATGCGCGCACAGGAGCCATCGTCCATCTGACCGACGTGTTGCGCCCAGGCTATGAGCGTCCACTGACCTCCATGATCGTGGCCAAGTTGGCTCGCCAGTTTAAGGTGAGAAACCTCAAGCAACTGCAAGACAGCCTAACCGTCTTTGCCTGGACCGGCCCTTACATCCCCGACAACTACATCATCAACGAGAAGGGCATCACCTTCATCTACAACCCCGACGAGATTGCCGCTCACGTCATGGGCGAGATACGTGTCACTTTCAGCAACAAGCAACTGTCTAAGTTGCTCCGTAAGAAATAAGCAATAAGCATGCAACATATCCTATCCTATTTTCCCCATCTCACCGACGAGCAGCAGCGCCAGTTTGCCGCGCTCGACGGCTTGTATCGCGACTGGAACAGCAAGATCAACGTCATCTCGCGCAAGGACATCGACAACCTCTACGTGCACCACGTGCTCCACTCATTGGCCATCGCCAAGGCATGCCATTTCAAACCGGGCACGCGCATCCTCGATTTCGGAACGGGAGGCGGCTTCCCGGGCATTCCGTTGGCCATCATGTTTCCCGACTGCCACTTCCGACTCATCGACGGAACGGGCAAGAAGGTGCGTGTGGCGCAGGAGGTGGCCGACGCCATCGGCCTGAAAAACGTGGAGCCTGTGCATCGCCGTGGCGAGGAGGAGAAAGACAAGTTCGACTTCGTGGTGTCGCGCGCTGTCATGCCGCTGCCCGACCTGGTGAAGATCATTCGCAAGAACATCAGCAAAACCCAGCACAACGCCTACCCCAACGGCCTGTTTGTTCTCAAAGGCGGAAACATCGCCGAGGAGACGCGCCCCTTCGCCAAGCTCTTGCAGCAAACACCCATCACCGACCTATTCGACGACGAGTGGTTCAAGGAAAAGTATGTGCTGTACCTTCCGCTTTGATTAAAGGAGATAACCAACGAATAACAAGAACGTTATGCTACAAATAAAACGCTTCGTATGCAACGTCATACAAGAGAACTGTTACGTGGTGAGCGATGAGACACAAGAGGCTGTCATCATCGACTGTGGCGCACAGTTTGAGGCTGAGCGCCAAGCCATCAAAAACTATATAGAGAGCAACCACCTGCGCCCCGTACACCTGTTGGCCACCCACGGACACGTGGACCACAACATTGGCAACAAGTTTGTGTTCGACACCTGGGGCCTGAAGGTGGAGCTTCACAAGGACGACGAGCCGCTCATCAGCACCCTCTCTGAGCAGGCCGAGCAGTTTATGCGCCAGGAGCTCGCCAAGGACGAGCAACCGCCCGTGGGCCGTTACCTGGAGGAGAACGACACCATTACCTTCGGCACCCACACGCTCCAAGTGATCGAGACCCCTGGCCACTCACAGGGCAGCGTGTTCTTCTGGTGCAAGGACGAGAAGGTGGCGTTCTCGGGCGACACGTTGTTCCGCAACAGCGTGGGGCGCGCCGACCTGCCTGGCGGATCCATGTTCCTGCTTATCCAGAGCCTGCGAATGGTTTGCCAACTCGACGACGACACGCGCATCTTGCCCGGACACGGCGAGGAGACCACCGTGGGCCGTGAGTTGGCGTCGAACCCATATCTCGACCGTTAACCGTCAACCCCATAGGCAATGGAGAAAACGGAGCGCATCATTCTCGGCATCGACCCCGGAACCAACATCATGGGCTACGGCTTGCTGCGGGTAAGGGGCAGCAAGGCTGAGATGATGACCATGGGTGTCATCGACCTGCACAAGATGAGCGACCCCTATCTGCGCCTCGGAAAGATCTTCGAGCGCGTGACGGGCATCATCGACGAGTATCTGCCCGACGAGATGGCCATTGAGGCGCCTTTCTTCGGAAAGAACGTGCAGTCGATGCTGAAACTGGGACGGGCGCAAGGGGTGGCCATCGCCGCCGCCATACGCCACGACGTTCCCATCCACGAGTATGCGCCCATGAAGATAAAAATGGCCATCACGGGCCAGGGACAGGCGTCGAAGGAGCAAGTGGCGGCCATGCTGCAACGCATCTTGCGGTTCTCGAAAGACGACCTCCCCAAGTTTATGGACGCCACCGACGCGCTGGGCGCGGCTTACTGCCACTTCCTGCAACTCTCGAAACCCGACACGGGTGAGCGCCATTACAACAGTTGGAAAGACTATGTGCGTAGCCACAAGGAGCGCATCGCAAACCAAGGATAACATGAAACACATCATAAACATAGCGGACGGGATAACACGAATGCCAGCGTGGCGCATGGCTCAGCCTGTGAACTTTACGCTCGACGAAGGCGAGAACATGGCCATCGTAGGCCCCAACGGGGGCGGAAAATCGATGTTGGTGGACATTCTCATCGGTCGGCACCCACTCTTGGGACGCGACCCGGAGTACAACTTTGCGCCAAGCGCCAAGCCGCTGGTGGCCGACAACATCAAGTATGTGACCTTCCGCGACGCCTATGGTGGCGACAACGACCGCAGCTATTACCTGCAACAGCGATGGAACCAACAGGAGATCGATGCGTCGACCCCTACCGTAGCCGATCGGTTGGAGAAGGCTTTCGCCCTCACTGGCGACGACACGGCGGAACGCCGGGCTCTGCAACGCCGATTGTACGACCTGTTTCGCATGAGGGCGTCGCTCGGAAAATACATCATATCGCTTTCGAGCGGTGAGCTGCGCAAGCTCAAACTGACCGAGGTGTTGCTGGCGAGCCCACGGGTGCTCATCATGGACAACCCGTTCATCGGTCTCGACGCGGAGACGCGCGAACAGTTGCAAACGCTACTGTCGACGCTCCCCGAGATGGGCATCCAACTCATCCTGGTGCTCTCGAAGAGCGACGACATACCAACGTTCATCACCCATGTGGTGGAGGTCAACAACATGGTGGTGCTTCCGAAGGTGAGCCTGGCCAACTACTTGGCGCATCGCGAGCCCACCCCTGCACACGTGTTGGACAACGAGAAGGCCGAGGCCATACTGCGCCTGCCCTACAAGGAGCACGAGTTTCACAGCCACGAGGTGGTGAAGATGAACAAGGTGTGCATACGCTACGGGCAGCGCACCATCCTCAAAGACCTCTCATGGACGGTCATGAATGGTGAGCACTGGGTGCTTAGCGGACAGAACGGAGCGGGAAAGTCGACATTGCTGAGCCTGGTGTGTGCCGACAACCCACAGAGCTACGCCTGCGACATAGCGCTCTTCGGCATGGCGCGCGGAACGGGCGAGAGCATCTGGGACATCAAGCGCCACATTGGATATGTGTCGCCTGAGATGCACCGAGCCTACCAGCGCGACCTGCCCGCCATACAGATCGTGGCCAGCGGACTGAAGGACTCCATCGGACTCTACGCTAAGCCGAACCCAGAGGAATACGACGTTTGCAGGTTCTGGATGGACATTTTTGGTCTAAAAGGATTAGAAAACCACACTTTCCTGAAACTTTCCAGTGGTCAGCAACGTCTCATATTATTAGCGAGGGCATTTGTCAAGGACCCAGAGCTGCTCATCCTCGACGAGCCACTGCACGGGCTCGACAACCAAAACCGCCAACTGGCCAAGGATGTGATAGAGACCTTCTGCAAGAGAAACAACAAAACGCTGATGATGGTGAGCCACTACAAGGATGAATATCCGGCGTGCATAGATCACCACCTGAAGCTTATCAGAAACGAATAAACAACAACAAGAATGAAAAAAGCACTTCTAACATTTGCCATGTTATGCACCTTTACACTGGGAACGCAAGCCCAGCAAATCTACAATGAGGTGATGAGAATGCAAGAGGAGTTCAAGACGATTAAGTATGACAAAAACAAACCCATGACGGAACGCAAGACGGCTTCATTCAAGTGGGATGTCATCGAGTATATGTTATACAAGTCGAAGGACGACAACACGTTCACCGAGAAGCAACTGGGCATACAGACTTACGCCATGACGGAGTTTGTGAACCTGTACTTCAAGCGCCTCTCAGAGGCCAAGAACAGTACCAGCAAGAAGGAGATTGCCGTGGCACGCTTCAAGGCCGCCAGTCTGAACAACGTCTTGTTTGGCGACACCGACTACGAGCTATGCCGCGCCTACGTGGACAACACCAACTTCCTGACGCCCTTCTCGCTCGACACCGACTGGGTGAAAGCCTTGGCAGAGATTCGCAGCAAGAGCTGGGACTAATCGCCACAAAGCCCCAACGGCTGGGGCCGACAGCATGAAAGAAAACAGGTCCATTCGCAACATTATAGTGCAAACGGACGCAACCACATCAGCTTACCATCTGTAGGGATGGTAAGTTTTTTTATGGTCACCACTAATCAACCCCTATCAGGGGTTATAATTTAACCCCAATCGGTCATTAGATCCTAACAATCCACCACTTTCGTCTTAATTAACGATTGGGGCTAATGTGTCATTTTGTCTGAATATTTGGTTAAAAAGATGATCGTCGATGCCTTGTGAAATAGAACGCGAAAAGCCCGACTTTCTGCTTCGAGTGAGACAAACAAGCGTCGTGGCGTTACAAAAGGTCAGGTGTTAAGATGCGAAAGGCCATGTATCGAGTTGCGAAAGGTGATGTATCGAGGCACCGTTAGGCAGGTTACGCATGACGATCGGGCATGTATCGAAACTCGAAACATGCCTTTTCGCAAGGCTCATGTTGTTTTGACGGATCGTCGAATGTATGACAAAACTGCAAAACTCTGATTATCAACCTGTTGCATAAACTCAGCGAGAATCGCTTATTTGCAGCCACAAGCACGTTCGTTCAGAAAAAACGTGTAGTTTTATATATAGATTGTTGAATAAATTCGGCTGTCTGTTTCAAGGTAAAGCAAAAAGAACTTACTACCCTTGCAGGATAGTAAGTTCTATGTGGTACGGATTTGTAATGTTCTTCTGTTAGGAAGGCTACAACGTTGCGGCTCTCACGCGACTCAGGGTCTCGGGAGTCATCTGAAGGTAACTGGCAATATAGTTCAGCGGAGCGCGCAGGACCACCTGCGGCAACAATTTGCACAAGCGCAGATAACGATTCTGAGCGGTCTCAAAACGCACCAGGTCGGCGTGTATCTGACTGAATATCAAGCTTTCCTCCAATATCTTACGATAGAGGATTTGGATGTTCACATTGTGCAAGGCCACCTGCTCCAAGCGATGCTTAGGAATGGCGTAGAGCAAGGAAGGCTCAAGCGCCTCCACTTGCAACTTGGTGGGCTCCTCCTTGAAGAGGCTTTCAATACACATGATGATATTGCCTTCGGTACCCATGTGCTCAGTTACCTCCTTGTCTTTCTTGATGTAGAACTGACGGATCAGTCCTTTGTCGATATAGAGAAATTCCTTACAAACCTCGCCTTCCTTCAGAATCAACTCACCCTTTGCGCATTTGCGCGGTACGAGTATGCTCTCCAAAATATCGAGCTCCTCATGAGTCATGGTGCTGTATTTGCGCGCCAACTCACGGGCTATATCTCTCGTTGAGTTTTGTAGTTCTTTCATTTTTCTATCCAGATTATAGAATCATTTTAGGTTTAATCAAGTTTTAGCACAGCCAAGAAGGCTTTCTGCGGCACTTGCACGTTACCAATTTGCTTCATGCGCTTCTTACCCTTCTTCTGTTTCTCAAGCAACTTACGCTTACGGCTAACGTCACCACCATAACACTTGGCCAACACGTCTTTGCGCACCTGCTTCACCGTCTCACGGGCAATGATCTTAGCGCCAATGGCTGCCTGGATGGCGATGTCGAATTGTTGGCGCGGGATGAGCTCCTTCAGTTTCTCACACATGCGGCGACCCATCGTCACGGCGTTGCTCTCGTGGGTCAGCGTGGAGAGGGCGTCGACGGGCTCGCTGTTGAGCAGAATGTCGAGCTTGGCCAGTTTCGACGGGCGATAGCTGTCGATATGATAGTCGAACGAGGCGTAGCCCTTGGAGATGCTCTTCAGCTTGTCGTAGAAATCGATGACGATCTCGCCCAGCGGTATCATGAAATGGAGCTCCACACGGTTGCCCGACACATACTGCTGACTGAGCAGCTCGCCGCGTTTGTCCAAGCACAGGCGCATGATGGGACCGATGAAATTGGTGCCGGTGATGATGGTGGCACGAATATAGGGCTCCTCAATATGGTCGATGAGCGTAGACTCGGGAAGACCACTGGGGTTGTGCACTTCCTTGCAGCCTCCCTGCTTGTCGTAAACCATATACGACACGTTGGGCACGGTGGTGATGACATCCATATTAAACTCGCGGTCGAGGCGTTCCTGCACAATCTCCATGTGGAGCAATCCAAGGAAGCCACAACGGAAACCAAAGCCCAATGCCTGTGAGCTCTCGGGTTGGAACGTGAGCGAGGCGTCGTTGAGCTGGAGCTTCTCAAGCGAGGCTCTCAGGTTCTCGTAGTCGTTGGGGTCGATGGGATAAACACCGGCAAACACCATGGGCTTGACCTCCTCGAAGCCGGAGATGGCCTTTTCGCAAGGTGCGTCGACATGGGTGATGGTATCGCCCACCTTCACCTCGGTGGCCACCTTGATACCCGAGATAACATAGCCCACCTCGCCACAGCCGAGCTCATTGCGCGGCTCAAGGTCGAGTTTCAGCACACCCACCTCATCGGCGGTGTATTCCATGTCGGTCTGCACAAACTTCACCTTGTCGCCACGCTTGATGGAACCATTCTCGACCTTACACAGCACGATGATTCCGCGGAAGCTATTGAAGATGGAGTCGAAGATAAGGGCCTGCAACGGCTTGGCGGGGTCGCATTTCGGCGCAGGGATGCGCTTCACCACGGCCTCCAATATCTCGGGAACGCCCTCGCCGGTCTTAGCACTGGCACGGATGATGTCTTCGGGATCGCAGCCGATGAGGTCTACAATCTCGTCCTCCACCTCATCGGGCATGGCGTTGGGCATGTCGATCTTATTGATGACGGGGATGATCTCGAGGTCTTGCTCGATAGCCATGTAAAGATTGGATATGGTTTGTGCCTGGACGCCCTGTGTGGCGTCAACAACGAGCAGGGCTCCCTCGCAAGCGGCGATGGAGCGCGACACCTCATAACTGAAGTCCACATGACCCGGGGTATCAATCAAGTTGAGCATGTACTTCTTACGGTCATACTCGTATTCCATTTGGATGGCGTGGCTCTTGATGGTGATACCACGCTCGCGTTCCAAGTCCATGTTGTCGAGCATCTGGTTCTCAGTGATCTTGATGGTCTTGGTATATTCCAACATACGGTCAGCCAAGGTCGACTTTCCGTGGTCTATATGGGCAATAATGCAGAAGTTTCTGATGTTCTCCATGAAATCAATTCTCTTTCGTGCAAAGTTAATAAAAAGAATTCACATAAGCCGTTCGATTCGACTATTTTTGTAACCAACTGCACAAATAAGGTTGCACGCCGAAACGTGATGGCTTATTTTCTTTGCGCGAGGTTACATTTGTGTTATGTCTTATGGTTATTGGGGTCAAAACGACAGGGCATTGTGGCTAATGGACCACCGCACGACGTTGAGCGCATAGGGTTACTCTTTCGCAAGAAACTGACGCACGCGCTCGGTGTACTCCTTAGGATAATCGGAATAAGAACAGGCATGCTGGGCGCCTCGTGTAACCCATTGTTCCTTGTAGCCATGGGTCTTGGCATCGTAGAGTTGCTTCATCATGTAGAAGGGCACAAACGTGTCGGCATCGCCATGGATGAACAACATGGGGCGACGGCAACGACTCACCTGCTTCATGGGTGAGGCCTCGCCAAAGCTCCAGCCATTGACCACCCGGCACAGCAAACTGGTACTATACATCAGGGGGAAAGCGGGAAGCGAGAACTGCTCTTTGAGTTGAACAGCAAACTCGTCCCACGCGCTGGTGTAGCCGCAGTCTTCCACAAAATGGGTGACGTATGCGGGTAGTTCTTCGCCCGACAGACACATGGTGGTGGCGGCTCCCATCGAAACGCCGTGAACCACGATGTTGGGCGCATGGGTGGAGTCGACGAAAGTTTGGGCAGCCATCTCTGTCCAGCGTTTCACATCGAGGCGGTCGTTCCAACCCATGCCAATGGCGTCGCCCTCGCTGAGACCGTGGGCATGAAGGTCGGGCATCACTACGTTATACCCCAAGTCACGATGGTACATGCGCCCGAGGTAGAGAAACTTCACGGCGCAATCCTTATAGCCATGTACTAACACGGCGGTGCGGCCATGGGCGGAGTCGGAACGGAAATATAGGGCATGATGGCGCTCACCCGATGGCATGTTAAGGAAGGTGTCGCGAAGAAGGCCATGCGACTGCATGCTGTCGACCCAGGGCTTCATGTCGGGCATGCGCTGGTACAAACAGGTATAGGCGCTGTCGAGGTCGGTGCGGTTAGGGTCAGGCGAGAGGGAGAAATTGAGCATATAGAAACTCGCGCCAACCGTTACCACGGCTACGAGAACAACAAATGCCAAGAGGGGTATTATAATCTTTTTCATCGGATAGGCTAATGGTTGATTCTTTTATGGACGCAATAGGGCCATGGGGGCTTCGATATCCTCAAACAGCCTTTTGGACCAAGGATTTGCAAAGATAGGGCAAAAAGGACATTGAAACGACATTCGTTAACAAAAAATGGCTATTTTCTTTGTTTTTAACTATTGCTCAATGCGCTACATATTGGCAACAACCAACAAGTTCCTCAAACATCCCAACTTTTTCCGTCCTTCCATATCGCTTTATCTAAACGTTTTGTTACCTTTGCAAAAGATAGGCGGTGCTCGACCATTTGAGAACAAGCGCTCATGGCGCTCAACAAACCGCCAAGCAGCAAGGACTACACACTAAGTCTTTCCATTCACAAGCTGCGTATAAACTAATAAAAATGCAAATACCAATTATGAAAAAGGCCATCATACCCATTCTCACGGCAGCCATTAGCGTGACGCTGTTCACCGCTTGTCATCACGACTCATTGGAGGATCGCGCCGAGCGCGACGCCAGGGACTACACAGAGCGCTACTGCCCCACTCCCTTCACCGACAACCAGCGCACAGACAGCATTACGTTTACACGAACCGACAAGACGTTCCACTATTTTTACACGCTTCGCGACGAAGCCGACAACGCAGAAATCATCAATCAGCACAAAGCCAGTCTGAAGCAGGCGCTGCAAGACGACCTTGACAAGAACACGCAAAGCAAGGCGTATAAAGATGCAGGTTTCAGGTTCCACTATGTGTTCCGATCAGGCAAAACCGCAAAGGTCCTCTTCGAGCAAACGCTGAAAGGCAAGCACTAAACGCTCCCCCAAAGCAGGTGCACGGCAAACCCTCTACCCCACCCACAGGAAAAGCAAACCACAAAAAGAGGTTCTTCCGTTAAAAGCGTGGATATGCGCCCCGAAGGGACAAAAGCCCATAGCCCAGCGCATCGCCCAGGGAGGCCATTGGGTTTTACATACGCCCAGTAAAGGCAACAGCCTTCTATTCTATGCTTTTGCCCTTACAGCATGGCGCGTTGCTCTATCGCTACGATTCTTTCACTCTTTCAACCATTCCATATCTCATCTACGCATTTAACGGAAGAACCCAAAAAGAGGGCTCATGAAAGCCCTTACATAAAGCGAACCGCATAGAAAAGGGTTATAAAGAACAGCAATAATCGAACCGCAAAGAAAAGTAGTCTCGCGAAAGCCATTTTTGGCGACATATTTGTCGCCACCCCCCTCCCTTCAAAAAGCGCACCAAGCCGCTACCGCCTCAAAGCCCGGAGCGGCTTGGTGCATATAGCAACCCTCCTTACCACTTACCATCACCCGCTCATCATCGAAAAGCCATTATGCAACCTATGGTTCCGCCGTTGCGAATGGCCAAAAGGCTAACATGCAACAAGCCACTTTGAAGAATTCTCCAAAGTGGCTTGTTCTATTTATAGTGTCAACCTATATACGGAATGAAACCGTCAAGGCTGGCCAAGAGTGCCTAACGCCTGAATTACATCACAGAGGCAGCGTGAATCCAGTTGTAAACGATGCTGCACACTCCGAAGGCAACAACGCCAAGTGTGCAGATAGCCAAAGCCATCTTCGTGCTGTAAGAGCTCTTGAAGGTGGGCAATGGATTCTCGTTATCGCTGATGAACATGGCCTTCACGATGAGCAGATAGTAATACAGTGAGATCACCGTATTCACCAAGGCGATGAACACCACTGCATAGATGGTGGCACCAATAGCCGTGGTTACCTGTGCGCCATTGGCCGCAGCCATGAACACGAAGAACTTAGAGAACATGCCTGCGAACGGAGGAATTCCACCCAATGAGAACAGAGCCAACGTCAGAAGGAAGGCCAAACGGGGATTGGTCTTATAGAAGCCATTGTAAGCGTTCATGTTAACAACACCACCGTTATTCTCCTCAACAGCTGCGATGATAGAGAACACAGCGAGGTTGGCCACCACGTAGATGAGCACGTAGTAGGACAGGGCTGTGACGCTCATGGCTGAATTGCCAACCACAGCAAGCATGATATAGCCGGCCTGAGAGATAGAACTGAAGGCCATGAAGCGCTTCAGATCCTTCTGGTGGATGGCGAACAGGTTACCGATGGTGATTGACAACACGATGACAACCATCAACATGATCTGCCAATACTCCACGATGGGGGCGAAAACCTTCATCAGAATGGCGCAAAGTGCAAAGGCCGCAGCACCCTTAGAGGTAACGCTGAGATAACCTGTCACTGTGGTAGGAGCACCCTGGTAAGTGTCGGCTGTCCAGAAATGGAAGGGAACCAAGGAAATCTTGAAGCCCAAGCCGCTGAAGAAGAACACCATGCCAAGGATGCAAAGAGGAGTGGCTGAGATGTTAGCCATCACGTCATCGAAGTAGAGTGTGCCAGTGGCTGCATACAAGAAGCTGATGCCATAGAGCATAACGCCGCTTGAGAAAGTGGCGGTAAGAATAAACTTAGCACCGGCCTCGGCTGAGTTGTGACGATACTTATCGAACGCAACCAAGCAAGCCATAGGAACAGAAGCCATTTCAAGACCCAGGAAGAAGAGCAGGAAATGATTGGCAGAAACCATCATATTCATACCCAACAGGGTAGCGAGAACCAACTCATAGAACTCACCCTCCTTGAAGTTGGTGTCCTCACGCTGTAACCACTCGCGCGACTGCACAAAGACAATGAGCACACTGAAGGCGAGGATGGTCTTAATGACACCCACGCTGCCATTGGTCATATACATGCCACCAAAAGCTGTGGAAGCCTCAGTGGGCCAGATGTTAATGAAGATATGGGCCAGCATCAGTACGCACACAAGAGGATTGAACCAGTTGCGGTTGCGTGCTTCGCCGGGTTTCTTTGCGGTAAACAGGTCTGTAATGAACACAATCATCAAAGCGGCCATCAAGGTCACCTCGGGGATCATGTTTAAGAACTGACTATAATCTATATTCATCATTGTTATATCCAAATTTAAAATTGATACATTACATACCTGCAACAGCACCAGTTCCCATGATGTGATGAATCATCGGGGCCACAGCATCGTTGATGATGTTCTGAGCCCACAGAGGAGCCAAACCAAGTCCGGCGACGCAGAGAATCAGTCCACCAACGGCAACGCGCTCATCCCAAGTGGCATCGGTCAACTTGAAGAACGACTCATCGGCAACCTTTTGGTAGCAGATCTTACCTACAACACGAAGGATGTAAACAGCCGTGATGACGATAGATGTACAAGCAATGATGGTGCAAGCGCGGTGGAACGTGTCGTTCACCTCAAAAGCTCCAACGAAGATGTTCATCTCAGCTACGAATCCTGAGAAGCCAGGAAGACCGAGGTTGGCCAAACCGGCAATCACATAACCCACAGCGAGGAAAGGCATAACCTTCATCAAACCACCCAACTTGCGAACATCACGCGTACCAGCACGGTGATAAATCATACCAATGACGGCGAAGAAGAGGGCGGTCATCAAACCGTGAGAGAGCATCTGAAGAATGGCACCGGTGCAAGCGGTCTGAGTCATCATGACCAGGGCGAAGAGCACCATACCACAGTGTGACACAGATGAGTAGGCGTTGATGTATTTCAGGTCGGTCTGAACACAAGCCGACAGGGCACCATAGACCACAGAGATAGTGGTGAGGATCAAGAAGACCCAAGACAACTGCTGAGCAGCCTCTGGAAGAAGGTACATAGCCACACGGAAGCAACCATAACCTCCAAGCTTCATCAGCACACCAGCGTGCAGCATTGACACAGCCGTAGGCGCTGAAGCGTGACCATCGGGAGACCATGTGTGGAAGGGGAACAGAGCTCCGAGGATACCAAAACCGATGAAGATGAACGGGAAGAAAATCTTCTGGATGAAGGCGGGAATGGCGTGGAGCTGAGCTATCTCAACAACACTCATGGTGTACTGACCGCTAAACTGACCATTGAAGAAATAGATACCAAGGATACCGATGATCAGAAGGGCTGAACCACCCATCAACATCAGGGTCAGCTTCATGGCTGAATACTCCTTAGGACCTGTACCCCAGACGCCAATCAGCAGATACATAGGAATCAGCGCCACCTCGTAGAACATGAACATGGTGAACAAGTCGACAGAGATGAAGAAACCATACACACCGACAGACAGTAAGGTGAACCAAAGGAAATACTCCTTCTGCATGGGGTGCTGCTGCCAACTGGCGAACGTACCTGTGAAGACGATGATGGAACTCAGCAGCAACATAACCACAGAGATGCCATCAACACCGGTTCTATAATAGATGTTGAGCGGTTCAAACCAAGGGATTGCCGTGCCGAAAAGGAAGGGATATTGTTCGGCAGGCATTGTCTCACGCGCATTGACAAACGCTAAGACAAGGTAGATGGCAAGAGCAAGCAATGCCGTGGAGCCAACCACCATCACGCCACGAACCTGACTGTCGTTGCGAGCAAGCCACAAGGCCAGCAACATCACGACGGGTATAACGACGAATAATGTTAAAAATGTCATTTTCTTTTAGTTGTTTGGTGTTGGGATGTTAGTTAAATGCACAGCAGGATAAGTGTCAGAGCCACTGAACCCGTGAGGAACCAAACGGCATACTGGCGCACATCTCCACTCTGCCACGGACGGATGGCCTGACCACCCTCTTGTGTTGCCCAAGCTGAGAAGTTGAACATGCCATCGATAACGTGGCGGTCGAACCATGCAATGGGGATAGAGAAGCAACCAAAGACAATCTTGTGTGTGAAGAACTGCCAAGCATCGTCAATGTAGAAACGATTGAGAGCGGCCTTGTGCAACTTAGGCATGGCGGTAGCCAACTTGTTGGGCAGCGGATTATGCTTCGGTGCGTACATGTAAGTAGCGAGAGCGAAGCCAATCGTTGCAACAGCCAAAGACATCCAAGCTGTGGTTCCGAAATGGAAGTGCTGCAAAGCAATCTCCTCAACGTGACCATCCAATGACACAAAGTGGCCGAAAGGAATCCAACCTGCGAAGATGCTGATCACTGACAAGAACACCAACGGACCCCACATGATGAAGGGAACCTCGGCGGGCTTGCGACGGTGGTCGGGATCCTGCTCGTAGTAACTGTCACCCCAGAAGATGACATAGTAAAGACGGAACATATAGAAAGCGGTCATACCACTAACCAATGTCATGAAATAACCAAGATACGGTGAGAAGTGGAAGCAAGCGTCTACAATCTCATCCTTTGAGAAGAAACCTGCCAAAGGCCAGAATCCACTGATGGCAATCGTACCAATGAGGAAGCAGATGTTGGTGATAGGCATGTACTTATGCAATCCTCCCATGTACTCCTTGAAGTTGGAGCCGATGATGACAATAATGGCACCTGAGCAGAGGAACAACAAAGCCTTGAACATGGCGTGGGTGAACAGGTGGAACAGGGAAGCCATGTAACCAACGCTACCCTCACCTTCCATGGCAGTCACCACACCCAGGGCAGTAAGCATGTAAGCAATCTGAGAGATGGTTGAGAAAGCCAAGCCACGCTTAATATCGCTCTGGCAGCAAGCAACTGCGGCTGCGTAGAAAGCGGTGAAGGCTGCGATGTAAGCGATGTAATGCAAGGTGTTGGGAGCGTAAGCCACCCAAATAGGCATCAAAGCAGCTACCTGATAGACACCTGCCACAACCATCGTAGCGGCGTGGATAAGAGCAGACACAGGGGTCGGACCCTCCATGGCATCGGGCAACCAAATGTGCAAGGGGAACATAGCTGACTTACCTGCACCACCGATGAACATCAGGAAGAGCGACATCGGCAGGAAGTAAGCGGCTCCAGGCAACTTCATCACCAAAGAAGGATCGGCCGTCAGGTCATAGTTGAACGTTCCAACATAGTAGCTGTAGAACAGGATACCAATGAGGAAGAACAAGTCGGCGAAACGCGTAACGATGAATGCCTTCTTGGATGCGTGCACAGCAGCATGCTTGGGATAGTAAAAACCAATGAGCAGGTATGAGCAAACACCCACGAGCTCCCAGAACAGATACATCTGGAAGATGTTAGTGGCCACCACCAAGCCCAACATAGACATGGTGAACAAGCTCAAGTAAGCATAGAAACG
This sequence comes from Hallella faecis, assembly GCF_018789675.1. Taxonomy (GTDB): domain Bacteria; phylum Bacteroidota; class Bacteroidia; order Bacteroidales; family Bacteroidaceae; genus Prevotella; species Prevotella faecis. The sequence continues at coordinate 106,558 of NZ_JAHKBE010000002.1, read as the reverse complement.
CTGGAAACCAGGCTCATACTCCTCCTTCTTATAGTTCTCGTCACGCTCGGCCATGTAGCCAAACGAATAGATGTGAACCATGAAGGAAACAGTCGTAATGACGATGAGCATCATCACGCTGATAGGTGTCAGGCGGAAGCCGATGTTGAAGGTCAACAGCTCAGTGAACTTCATCCAAGTGAAGTTGAACACCGTCACCGTGGGGAACAAACCGTCGGCGCCACGTCCCTCAGCGAAGAAATAGTTATAAGCCGTATAAAGGCTCATGCACCACAGCACACCCAGTACTGCCGTGCCGATGAGTCCAGCGACGGGCTTCTTCATCTTCATACCGAGCAATCCCAAGACCAGGAAGCTCAAGAAGGGGAGAAGAAGTATTAAAAATGAATAACTGTATTCCATTGTGCGATATTAGAATTTCATGTTTTCAATACTGTTCACCTGGTCACTGCGATAGTTACGGTAAACGTTAATGATGATGGCCAAAGCCACGGCTGTCTCGGCAGCTGCCACTCCGATGGAGAACAACGTGAAGAACATGCCTTCAAGCTGACCGGGGAAGAGCAGGCGGTTGAACACCGCAAAGTTCAAGTCCACAGAGTTGAGAATCAACTCGACGGAGATCAGCATAGCCACAAGGTTGCGACGGGTGACAAAGCCAAAGACACCGATAAAGAACAACAGGGTGCTAAGCACCAAATAAAACTCTACAGGAATCATTTCTTGTCCTCCTTTCTTGCAATTAAGACACCACCGATGATACAAGCCAGCAGGAACACTGAGATGAACTCGAACGGCAGAACATACTGATACTTATCAGAACCAACGATGGCCTGCGCCACCTGGCTCATGTCATACTCCTCGATGGAACCTGCCACAGCTTTCACGATGAACTGGTTCTTCAGCAACACCACACCCACAGTGACCAGTCCGGCCAATGAGAGAAGGGCGCCCTGAAGTACACGCGACAGCTTGATGCGCTCGGTAAGACCTTGCAGAGAACGCTTGCTGACGAGCTGAATGGCAAACACATAAAGTACGGTGATACCACCGGCGTACACAGAAATCTGAGCTGCGCCAAGGTAGGTGTACCCCAACATGAAATAGATGCCTGCGATAGCGAAGAGCACGAACAGCAAGAATGTAACTGATCGCATGATGCTCTTGCTCATCACCGACAGGATAGCTGAGCCAAGGATGACTACGGCTAAGATGGTGAAAATAATGATATGCGCTAAACTTGCCATAGTCGGTTATTTGGTTTTAGTGTTAAACTCTCCAATTGTCAGAGGAGCGCCGCCATCAATGAGATTGGGCAACGAACCACCCTCATAGACCTCCTTGTCGAGGTGCAACACCAGTTTGGAACGGTCGAAGACCGCATTCTCAAAATCGTTGGTGAAATGAATGGCACCGAAGTTACATGCATTGACGCAGAGCTCGCAGAACATGCAGTCGCCAAGATCATAGATGTAATCGTCGAGCACCTTTGCCTTGCGCCCTGTCTCTTCGTCCGTCTCCATGTGCGACACAATCTTAATGGTGCCGTTGGGACATGCTTTCTCACACAGCGTGCAAGCTGTGCACTTGTAGTCGCCAACCTTCAGACCGCGTTTTACGGCCTGCGGGTCATCGAGGCTCTCAACGCGGCTGAAAACAAGACGTCCGCGGTGGCGAGGACTCACGTGCAACGTGGTCTTTCGGTTCTCAGGATACTGCTCTGTTGACTTAGGCGTGAAGTATTCCTTCATGGTCACCTTCAGGCCGGTAGCCAAAGTCTTGACAGCATCCTTAATACCGCCAAAATATGATTCAGACATATTTGATGATTTAATTATTGTTTACGTTAATGATCCATGAATTAAAACGTCAGGCCGAGGGACACACAAGCCGTCATAACAACGAGCGTGATGAGCGTGAGCGGCATGAGGTATTTCCACTCGAGTATCAGGATATGGTCGATGCGAAGACGGGGGAAGGTCCAACGAACCCACATCAAAACCCAGATCACTGCAAGCGTCTTACCAATGAACCAGACAAAGCCAGGGATGTAGTTCATCACCGCGTCGAAGCCGTCAACACCGATGTTGAGCGGAGCCCAACCGCCGAGGAAGATGGCTGCTGCCAAACCAGAGATAACCACAAGGTTCAAATACTCAGCCAGATAGAAGTAACCAAAGCCCATACCGCTATACTCAGTATGGTAACCAGCAGTCAGCTCACTCTCGGCCTCAGCCAAGTCGAACGGGCCACGGTTGGCCTCAGCGTTACCAGCGATAAGGAAGATGCAGAAAGCCACGATGGCAGGAATATGACCCTGAATGATGAGCCACTTCCAAGGGCCAGTCTGCGCCTCAACGATACCACTAAGCTGCATTGTGCCACAAAGCACAACTGCAATCACCATGCAAAGACCGAGCGACATCTCATAAGAGATCATCTGTACGGCACCACGCATAGCACTCACCACAGAGTACTTGTTATTTGAGCCCCAACCAGAGAGGATGACACCCAGCACACCAATAGAACTGATGGCGGTAATCATGAACACACCTACGTTGAAGTCGAGAACCTGCGCACCCTTGTTCCAAGGAAGGAACGAGAACGTACCCACACTGGCCACGATGGTCAAGCAGGGAGCGAGCGCATAGAGGAACTTGTCGGAACGGTCGACACCGAAGATCTCCTTGATGAGCATCTTCAGCACGTCGGCCAACACCTGGAAGACGCCCCAGGGACCCACACGCATAGGGCCAAGGCGACACTGGAACCAGGCGCAGACCTTACGCTCAAAGAATATCATGAACATGGCAATGAGGGCGTAGATGGTCAGAATGATCAGGCCCACCATGACACATTCGATAAGGATTGACCAAAAATCACCGAGGCCAAGGGTCTGTCGGAGAAGGTTGTCAAACCATGTTGTAACTATTTGGAAGTCAAACATTGATGCGAATGTTTTGTTTTTACTATATTACCTTATTATATTATTAGCGGTCGAGATCGGGGATCACGAAGTCGATCGAGGCACCTGTAGCGATGAGGTCGGCCACTTTCTGTCCGCGCAACATCTTATCGAACGCACCTGCGAAGGTGAGACCCATAGGACGCATCTTCAAACGGTACGGGCTCTTGTCGCCACGGCTGTCGAGATAGACACCAAACTCACCGGCTCCACCCTCAACGCTGGTGTACCACTGTCCCTCAGGAACCTTAATGATAGGTTTCTGCTTGATGTAGAACTCACCCTCGGGGATGTTGTCGATCAACTGCATGATGATATCGAGGCTCTGGTAAATCTCCTTGATATGGATCATATAACGCTCCATAGAGTCGGCTCCAGTGCCAGTGATTTCCTTCCAATCGACCTTATCGTAGACGGCATACGGATGATTCTTACGAACATCGTTATGCCATCCAGCGGCACGACCTGCTGGACCTGTAACGCCGTAGTTGACGCAATCCTCAAGATTCATGTAGCCCACACCCTCCAAACGCTTGTGGGTGATGACGTTATCACCAAAGACATCGAGGTATTCCTGCACCATGGGGCGCATGTAATTACAGAATGCCTTGGTGTTTTGCACGAAGTTGGGATCGATATCGTCCTGCAAACCGCCAATGCGGTAATAGTTCTGAATCAGACGGCCACCCGTGGTCTCCTCCATAACGTTGAGCAGATGCTCACGGTCGCGCATGCAATAAAGGAATGCGGTAAGAGCCGAGAGGTCCTGTGCGCAGGTTCCGAGGAAGAGCAAGTGGTTGTCGATACGCTGCAACTCATCCATAATGGTACGGATGTACTGGATGCGTTCTGACAGTTCCACGCCCATAGCCTCCTCTATGACAGACACCAACGCATGGCGATGGTGCATGGCGCAGAGGTAATTGAGACGATCGGTGAAAGCCAAGGTCTGAGGATAAGTCATGCTCTCCATCATCTTCTCCATACCACGGTGGATGTAACCGAGATGGGGATAGATATGCTTGATGGTCTCACCATCGACCACAGTCTGCAAACGCAGCACACCGTGAGTAGACGGGTGGTTAGGGCCAAAGTTGATAACGAAGTCGTCATCGTCGAACAGGCGGTGCTTGGTTTCCACCAACTCGCCATCCTTGGTGAGGTTCCACTCTGAAGTCCAGTCGCTCTCGGGCTCATCGGTCATAGGGAATTGGTTCTTCTCGGGACTCATGTCAAAGTCCTTACGGAGAGGCCAACCCTCAAAGTCGTTACGCATAAAGAGGCGGCGCATATCGGGATGACCGAGGAACTTAATGCCGAGGAAGTCGTAAACCTCACGTTCCAGCAAGTCGGACGAAGCCCAAACATGATAGATCGAAGGTATCACATACTCATCGCCCAGCTGCTTAGCCAACTGCTTCACACTGATGCGCTCATGGGTCTGTGTGTTCTCAAGGATGTAGATGCAGCCCAGCCCCTCCTCGGGTCCAAAGTCCTCACCCACAATCGTCACAAGGTAGTCGAAATGCTTCTCTGTCTTCAACTTCTTCATTTCTGCGAGGAAGTTGTCAAAGCCGAATTCTATATTACTCAGTTTCATTTCTTACACCTTATTTATTTGTTAACCTTATACTGCTCACCCTCGGCAGCCAGAGCGTCGAGCTCCTTGCCGAGCGCCTCAACGGTTTCCTTGTTGGGCGATTTCTTCACGATGATAGGCTCCTTGTTACCGATCTTGGCACCAGAGAGGTTCTCGTTAGAGATGCCATGCAATCCGCCAAGGCTCATGCTGGTTTCCTTCTCCTCGTGGGTCATCTTGTGGTTGGCTCCACCGAAGAACTTCTCCACCTTCACCTTACGCTGCAACTGCATCATACCATAGAGAATGGCCTCGGGACGGGGAGGGCAACCCGGCACATAGACATCGACGGGCACAATCTCGTCGATGCCGCGCACCACGCTATAGCTCTTCTTGAACGGGCCGCCCGAGATGGTACAACCACCCACGGCCACCACATATTTTGGCTCGGCCATTTCGTCATAAAGACGCTTGAAGACAGGAGCCATCTTATTAGTGATAGTACCGGCGCACATGATCAGGTCGGCCTGACGTGCAGAGTTACGCGTCACCTCGAAACCGAAGCGCGAGAAATCGTAACGGGCGCAACCCACAGCCATAAACTCAATACCGCAGCACGACGTACCGAAAGTCAGTGACCAAAGGGAGTTGCTGCGTCCCCAGTTGATAACTTGGTCCAAACTGCCAAGCACCACATTGACACCACCATCGTTCAGTTCTCTGGCGATGTCCTCCAGGGTCTCATTATCCTTAAACTCGTCGTAAGGAATGCTCTTGATGTGTGGTTTTCTTACTTCCATTCGAGTGCTCCTTTCCTCCAGGCATAAGCCAGACCAAATACCAAAACAAGCAGGAAGAATCCGATGCTCACGAGAGCATAGGGTCCCACTCCTGCCGCAACATACTGCTTGACAGCCACCGCCCACGGATAGAGCAGAACGGTCTCGATGTCGAACATCAGGAAAAGGATAGCGAACAGATAGTAACCCACGTTCATGGGCATCCAACTGCTACCTCGGGTGGGAATACCGCACTCGAAGGGCTCACCTTTTACCGGATTGTAAGAGCGCGGACCAATAAGCTTGGCTACGACGAATGCGCCGGCCACCAAGGTTAATGCCGTCAATACAACGGTAATCAACAAAGTGAAATTCATAAAAATATAACGTTATTTTAGATAATCTGTTTAGATACGCTTAAGCGACCGCAAAGGTAATAAATCTTTCGGTAACATTATCATCTTTTAACGAAAAATATCGGATTGAAGGAAGATGTTTTTTCAAGACTGCAAAGTTGGGCAAGCAAAGATTCGTCATCAATAACCGACGTATCGTTACCAAACCAAGGCAAATACAGGCATTAAGAACGAAATACACGCAAAAGCCCCCTTTCCTGACACAAAAGACGCCATATCACGAACGTATGAACACTTAGCACAAATCAATCTCAAACATTTGGTGTTTTCGACGAATCTACGTACTTTTGCAATCCCGACAGCGAGCATCACTTCCCGACAAGACTGCCCCTACTAAACAAAAGAACATGATAGAAAACATAGAAGTGATGGTGGTTCTCTTCATCATCGTATTATTAGGTTACACTCTGTGCAAACTGAGCTACATGGGCGACAAGTTCGACCAGAAACTATCGGCCATTGTCATCGACGTCACCTGCCCCGCCTTGATACTCTCATCCGTCATGGGCGACCGCATGCCCGACCGCACACTCATTCTCCCCCTGCTGGGCGTAGGTTTCCTCACCTATTTTGTATTGCTCATCTTCGGTTTCTGGGTACCGCGCCTCATCAGCAAGAATCACGACGAGCAGGGCATGATCGGCTTCGCACTCATGTTTGCCAACGTGGGGTTCATCGGTTATCCCATTGTTTCATCCATCTTCGGCCCAGAGGCCGTGTTCTACGCCGCCCTGCTCAACATGCCCAACACGTTTTTCATTTTCACCGCGGGCGTGATGCTTGTCAAGGGCGAATACAGCATCAAGCAACTCAACCCCAAGGTGCTTTTCTCGCCAGCAATGATTGCCGCCTTTCTTGCCGCGCTACTCGTGGCGTTGGGCGTGCGAACCCCAGATGTAGTGGGCCGCCCCATCACCATGGTGGGCGCCATCACCGTACCTGCGGCTCTCATGGTCATCGGTTCATCAATGGCGCGGCTGCCGTTGCGCCAGATTGTAGGCAGCCCGAAGGTCTACGTGTCGTCAGCCGTCAGACTGCTGGTAGTGCCGTTATCGATCTACGCCCTCTTCCGTTTTTGCGGTGTCAGCGACATTGTCAACAACATCAACACGGTGGTCATCGCCATGCCAGTGGCGTCGTTTGGCACAATGTTCTGCATGAAGTATGGCCGCGAGCCATCGCTAATGACCGAGATCACGTTTGTCACCACCGTGGCCTCTATTGCCACCATACCCCTTGTCACACTGCTATTCAGATAGGAAGGCCAACACGAAAAGCCTTTCAGCCGCCCCGCCAAACGCCAAGTTCCACTGTTTCTTGCGACATAACAAGAAACAGAAAACAACCACATCATTTTGTGGGTACAGGCAGAATGGTAAGTGAAATTATTTTTATACCTTTGCAAGAAAATAGACCATTTACATGAAGACAAGATCGTTCATCATCACCCTGTTGCTCCTGTTGGCCGTGCTACCAAGCAAGGCTGTGCTCAAGGAACGCAACTTGGCCGGCACGCTGGCCATGCTACGCATCGAACTGACCGAATACCGCCAAAAGCTCGAAAGCGAGACGGGTGCGCGAAAGGAGCAGAGTCAACAGGTAATGAACCAACTGCTGGCCACAATGAACAAAAGCCAGCAGAATGCCATCATGCTTTATTCGCAGAAGAACGGCTACGTGTTCGACCTGTCGTACGCATGCCATGAGGCTACCGAACAATACAAGACGTTCAAGAACACCGTGGGGCCCTTCCGATCGTACGTGGAGAATGCCAATGTGGAGATTGCACGCTTCGACAGCCTCATCTCCGACCTCAGCAACATGTATGTGGCCAGTCTTTCTGAAAGAGCCAAGATCGACCGCAACGTGTGCCTCACATTGGCTGTCTACATCCGTCGCACGCTCAACGAGAACCGCTCACAAAACCAAATGTATATCAACATTTACAACCTGACTGAACAGCGACTCAAGAATCTCAACGACTACGCCAACAAGCGCTATCAGGAGATACAAAGCAGCATCTTCACCAACAGCGGCGAAAACGTCCTTACGGTCATCGAGAACCTAAACGGTGCAGTGAAGGAAACCACCGAAACGGTCATCGAGAAATACAAACCCACCAAGAAATTCAAGTCGGACTGGGACAGTCGCATCATACTCATGCTACTGGCCATCATCGCCTTCTACGGCATCCTTGCCGCGTCAATAGGCTACTTGGTCATTGGCTTTGTGGTGACCCGCCTTGTTAGGCACAACAAGGCCGACTTCGTGCTGCGCTGGCTCTTTGGTGATACAAGTGGCAACGAGGCCAAGGAAAACTTCAAGGCGAAACGCATGTGCATCATCCTGGCCGCCACGGTCATCATCTTTGCCGCCACACTGGGCGTGGTACGCATCTCCATCTCACAAAACTTCCTTATCATGGCATCGGGCCTGCTTGTCGAATACGCATGGCTCATGGGTGTCATCCTGCTGTCGCTGCTCATACGCCTCGACGGCAAGCAGATCAAGCATGGCCTTCGCATCTACGTGCCCATCATGGCCATCTGCTTCCTCGTCATCACGTTCCGCGTGGTGCTCATTCCAAACATCCTGACGAGCATCATCTTACCTTTCGTGTTGCTTGGCAGCACCGTATGGCAATGGATAGCGCTCAAACGGAACAAGGCTGTTCTCCCCTCGTCGGATGTGTTCTATGCTTGGGTGTCGTTTCTTGTGTTCCTGGCCAGCGACGTAGCCTCGCTCATCGGTTACACACTGCTCGCCGTGGAGATGCTGATATGGTGGACCATGCAGCTCACGTGCATACTGACCATCAACTGTTTCTCCAACATTCTCAAACGCTATGGCAGTCATCCCAACCGCCGCTTCTTCGACGATAACACGCCGGTGAGCCGCACATGGTTCTTCCGCTTCGTCTACACGGCTGTGGCGCCCATTATGGCTACCTTTTCTGTCCTCATCAGCATCTATTGGGCTGCCGACGTGTTCAATCTTAGCGACACATCGTGGGAATTGTTTAACCGTCGCCTCATCGACACCACCAAGTTCACTTTCAGCATCATGAGGGCAGTGCAGGCAACCACACTCTTCTTTATAGCCTCCTACGTCAATCGCGTATCGATTCACGTGCTTTACTACCACCTCATGAACCGTGAGACGCGCAAGGCCAAAGAGGAGAAACGCAAGGCCAGCACGCAAGCGGTAACGAGCCGCATCGCCATTTGGCGCAACCTCATCCAGGTGCTCATTTGGGGCACATGGTTGCTCATCACGATGATTATCTTCAACATCGACAATTCATGGATCGTGGCCATCTCAGCAGGTTTGTCAACGGGTATCGGTTTCGCCATGAAAGACATCCTGGAGAACCTCTACTACGGCATATCGCTCATGGCCGGCCGCATCAAGGTGGGCGACTACATCGCCATCGAGGGAACAAAGGGAACGGTGAAAGCAATCTCCTACACCTCCACCACCGTTGAGGCGCTCGACGGTTCGGTTATCGCTTTCCAAAATTCGCAGCTCTTCGCCAAGAACTACAAAAACCTGACTCGCAACCACGGCAACGTGCTATCAATCATTCCCATCGGCGTGGCTTACGGAACCAGCGTTCCCCAGGTGAAGCAGATCGTAAACGAGGTAGTAACACCCCTCAACAAGCCAGGCTACATCAAGTATATCAAGGTAACACTCGCCGGCTTTGGCGACAACTCGGTCGACTTCAAGATCTTGGCTTGGGTCGACTCACGCAAGCAGAGCGACGCCGAGGGCGAAATTATGGAAGCCGTGTACAACGCCTTCAACGACCACAACATTGAGATTCCGTTCCCACAGCGCGACATCCACATCGTTTCCGATACGGCCCACCTCGTTCCGCCCTCACCCACCTCACCCATCCAACACGCCGACTCGTTGGAAGAGGCTGAGGAGCAACTGCGAAACGACACAAAGGATTGATAAAACACAAATGACGAGTGATGGGGATTCTGCCAATCGGCAAGAACCCCCATCACTTTTTGTATCCCTTTGCGCTTAGAGCCTTTCTCGCATTAAACCTATATCCACAACAATGTCATCCAAATCAACATCAATGATATCTTCGGAACCTTTCTCGCATTAAACCTAAATCCACAACTTGCTTCGCAACACCCATAATCACAATCCAATCACAGGGAAGTCGCCTTACTCACTACCGAGCCATAACGCCAGGTAGCCCCAGGCTATTTGGGCGGCAAAAAACTCCTCTGCCGTATCGAAGCAGGTTTCTTTCTCACTGTTATAATAGCGGCCACTCAGACTTTTAGCCATTCTCAGCAACATGGTGTCAATTCGTACTGTCGCTCCGTCCCCCAGTCGTTGTCCTCAGGATAATCCATTTCCGACATCAAAAAAAGGACATGGCGAAAGATCAGAAAGGCTATCGCAAAACTTCTAATGGCTCATCAAACCAGCCCATACATAATGAAAAAATGCAGGCTCCCACTTGCTCCATCCAGGAGCGCAGAAGCCTACATCAGTATTATGCGTATCGCCATCCACCGACATGCAGCGGAAGGCAGATAAAACTCACTGTTAGAAGTTCAGGAGCACACCCAGTGAAAGGTTGTTGCCGTCGAGGTCCACACCCCAAGCGTTGCTGCTCTTAGCACCGTCGTAAGTAGCCTTGATGGTCTTGTAGCCAACGAAACCTGCATGAGCAACGATGCTCACCGTCTTGTTCAGGTTCAGGGCCACACCCGGCTTCAAACCAACGGTCCACTCGTTGGCCCGGTCGTTGTAGTGCTTGTATGAGAAGCCACCGTCGATGAAGAAGTCAACCATCTTCGTGCGAACGGCAGTATAGCGAACGTAGGGAGCCACCTCGAAAGTACCAACGCACTTGTCAGCATCCTCGATGGTCACAGGATCACCCTTGCCCCAACCGATAACGGTACCGATTGCCCAGTCCTGATTGATCTTATAACCAATCTCAGGGAGAACCTTGTAAGTGGTCTTGCTGTCCTGGTCACCAATCTTGGTGCTGGCAATACCAGCGTTACCACCAATGTAAACCTGTGCACTGGCGCTCACTGCGATGACAGCGGCTACCAAAGTCATAAATAACTTTTTCATAACTTGAAAATTTAGATTAATATAAACTATAACTCTCTTTTACTTAGTCTCTTTCCAACAAAAATGACCCTTCATTTCAGGTATTATAGATGCAAAAGTATAGAATAAACCTTTATCATCCAAAAAAAAACACCACTTTTTACGCCAAACGGTTAAAATCCTGTTAAACATTCGTATTTACAAGGTCTTTTATATAACTTTGCATATCTAATAAATAGGAGAAACCACATGCAACCAACATTCATAGCAGGCCCCTGCGTCATCGAGTCGGCCGAGCTGCTCGACACCGTAGCCGCCAAACTGACTGACATCAACGCCCATCTTGGCACCGATATCATCTTCAAGGCCTCGTTCGACAAGGCCAACCGCACATCAATCCACTCATTCCGCGGCCCTGGCATCGACAAGGGCCTGCAAATGCTTGCCGACGTAAAGAGCAAGTACGGTTTGCGCATCACCACCGACATACATGAGGCTTGGCAGGCCCAGCCCGCCGGAGAGGTGTGCGACGTGCTGCAGATCCCCGCTTTCCTGTGCCGACAGACCGACCTGCTGGTGGCCGCCGCCAAGACAGGCAAGGTGGTCAACATCAAGAAGGCCCAATTCCTCTCTGGACGCGACATGCGCTATCCTGTGGAGAAAGCCAAGGACAGCGGCGCCAGCGAGGTGTGGCTCACCGAGCGAGGCAACAGTTTTGGCTACAACAATCTGGTGGTCGACTTCCGCAACATACCCGACATGAAGGAGATTGTGCCGCAGGTCATCATGGATTGCACTCATAGCGTGCAGCGCCCATCGGCAGGCGACGGCAAGACCGTGGGCGATCGCAAATTCGTTCCGGCCATGGCCAAGGCCGCCAAGGCGTTTGGCGCCACGGGCTACTTCTTCGAGGTGCACCCCACCCCCGACCAGGGCCTGTCCGACGCCGCCAACATGCTTGAGCTAAGCAAGCTCGAAGATTTGGTGCGCGAGCTTCTCGCATAGCACCAAAGCGCAGCCTATTCACCTAATATTATACACCCCCACCCACGTGGCAGGCCCACAGCCTTCTCCGTGGGAAACAAAACCAATCTATACTACCACCATCATGCAAAATTCTTCCATGCCAGCCGCCAACATTTCGTTTTCGCTCAAATACGCCGAACGATGCTTACGCGATGAGGCGCAAGCAGTGCTCGACCTCATACCTCAACTCGACGACAACTTCACACGCGCCGTCGACCTCATCTACCACTGCCGCGGCAAGGTCATCGTCACGGGTGTAGGTAAGAGCGGAAACATCGGCCAGAAGATTGCGGCCACCATGTCGTCGACAGGAACGCCCGCCTTCTTCATCAACCCCCTCGACGCCTACCACGGCGACCTTGGCGTGATGACCCCCGACGACGTGGTGCTGGCGCTCAGCAACTCTGGCCAGACCGACGAGTTGCTGCGCTTTGTACCCATCCTGCTGCACATGCACGTGCCCATCATCGGCATGAGCCGCAATCCCGACTCGCTATTGGCCAAATACTCAACGGTCCACATCAAGGTGTTTGTCGACCACGAGGCGTGCCCGCTCAACCTGGCCCCCACATCGTCGACCACTGCCGCCTTGGCCATGGGCGACGCCTTGGCAATTGCGCTGATGCAGGTGCGCGACTTCCGTCCACGCGACTTCGCACAATTCCATCCGGGCGGCGAACTGGGCAAGCGTTTGCTTACCACGGCCGAGGACGTAATGCGCACCGACGATCTGCCGATCGTTCCTCAGGACATGCACTTGGGACAGGCCATCATCCACGTGTCGAAAGGCAAGCTCGGCATGGGTGTGTCGCTCGACGAGAAGGGCTGTGTCATCGGGCTGATCACCGACGGCGACATCCGACGCGCCATGGAGCGCTGGCAGGCTGAGTTCTTCGACCGCACCGTTGCCGACATCATGACACGCAACCCAAAGATCGTTTCCACAAACACCAAGATATCTGAGATAGAACGCATCATGCACCGCCACAAGATCCACTCGGTGCTCGTATGCGACGACAAGCGCCATTTGCTGGGCATTGTCGACAGTTACGCCACATCAATGCTCAACCAATAACACGGGCCGATGGGGCGCAGGCACACAGCGTTGGGCCTGAACAACGAATAAATAGAATACATGACAACATTTCTCATTACTGCTCTTCTGGGTCTAATCCTGTCGGTTCCTTCGACGGCAAAGGCCCAGACGAGCGATTCTTTGATGGTAGCCCACTTACAGAAGGTGGGCGTTACGTTCTCCAACGACAACCAGGTAACGCTGCTCATGAACGGACAGGAGAAGTTCGACGACCTCTTCAAGGCCATCGACCAAGCCCGCAAGAGCATCCACATGGAGTATTTTAATTTCCGTAACGACTCCATCAACCGATTGCTAATCAGCCATCTGGCTCCCAAGGTGAAAGAGGGCGTAGAAGTGCGACTGCTCTTCGACGGCTTTGGCAACATCAGCAACAATCAGCCCATGCGCCGTTCCGATCTCGACTCCATACGGGCCAAAGGCATCGAGATTTATGAGTTCAACCCCGTTCGCTTTCCTTTCATCAACGACATTTGGAGCCGCGACCACCGCAAGATTGTGGTGATCGATGGTCTGGTAGCCTATACCGGTGGCATGAACGTGGCCGATTACTACATCAACGGCACACCCCAAGTGGGCGAATGGCACGACATGCACTGCCGCATACAGGGCGCGGAGGTCAACACGCTACAGGCCATCTTCCTCCGCATGTGGAACAAGGTTACGAAGCAAAACATCCATGGCCCACAGTATTTTCGCGGATTGGGTCACGACGACTACTTCATGGGCCTCAAGCCCGACACCTGTTGCACCGCCAGACACAAGAAAGTGGGCATCATCAACCGCGAGCCCCACACATCCAACAAGATTATTCGCGACTTCTACACCAACGCCATCAACCTGGCGAAGGACAGCATCAAACTCATCAACCCCTACTTCACGCTCAACCATGGTGTGAAGAAAGCGCTGCGTAACGCCGTCAAGCGAGGTGTAAAGGTTGAGATTATGCTATCGATAAGGAGCGACATCCCGCTCACACCCGACTGTGGCTTCTACAACGCCCACAAGCTCATGAAGCGGGGATGCACCGTGTGGATGTACAAGCCGGGCTTCCACCACACCAAGGTCATCATGGTCGACGGGCGCTTCTGCACCGTGGGCTCGGCCAACCTCAACGCCCGCAGTCTCTCATGGGACTACGAAGAGAACGCCGTCATCATCGACCCATGCACCACCAACGAGCTCAATCGCCTCTTCGACAGCGAGAAAAGCCAATCGTTCCTACTCACTCCTGAGAAATGGAAACAATGGCGCACGCCTTGGCAACGCTTCCGCGGATGGTTCGCCCACCTGCTCGCACCCTTGTTGTAACAGCACCCCAATAGGGCAGAGAAGCCTTTCTGGCGTTATCACACCACCAACAACAAACAATAAGGCCTTTCCCGCAACCATTGGGAAAGGCTATTTTTTTTGTGCCCCATACCACGTCATGGTCAGCGGTAGCGCACATGGGGCCACATCGGCAATGCGCCCTTGTCCTCCATCTGGGCAACGAGCGGTTAGGGAACAACAACACTAAATATGATTGATGTCTACGTATCCGTGCATCACAGCATAGATGGTGAGGGCCGACACGCTCTTCATGCCGAGTTTCTCCTGTATGTTTTTTCGGTGACTGATCACGGTGGTAAGGCCAATGTTGAGTTGGTCGGCAATCTCCTTGTTGATCATTCCCTGTGCCACAAGGCTCAACACCTCAATCTCGCGGTCGCTAAGCACCTTCTCGGCCAGCGCCTTCGGCATGGGCGGCAGGTTGCGACCACCCGCATGGGCGCCCTGTTCCAGGTGGAGCAAATCGCGCACCAGGTCTTCTTCCGGTTGGTTGATGCAGAGGCTATGGAACGAGCTCAACTGTGTCTGCGGATTTTGCGAGAGTGTGGTGACAATGGTCTTATGGCGTCGGTCGAGAAAAAAGGGGCGATGCTCGAGCACCACGCTTTGTGCCACAAAGTAATGCACGAACCGCTCGGGGTCGTGCATCAGCAGATCGTCAAAGGAGCCGAAAGCCTCCACGGTCATGATGGGCATTACGTTTTGCAACATTTGGCGCAGTCCCATCACGGCGAGCGTGTTGGGATCCACCACAGCTATCTTTGGGCGTTCCATCCGTTACTTCTTTGTTTTACTATGATACGTCTGTTCTATGACAACCCTTTCTTTCACCTTTTATTATATAAGGGCTCTCGTTTTATGCCTGTTTTGTTGTCCTGCTCTTATAGCTTCACCGTGCTGATGTCCACCAAGTTGTTCACAATGGCGTAGATGGTGAGTCCGGCGGCTGAGTGGATCTGCAATTTTCGGGCGATGTTGCGACGATGGGTAATCACGGTGTTGATGGAGATACACAGATGGTCGGCTATCTCCTTGTTGCTCATGCCTTGCACCAAGGCCACAATAACATCCTTCTCTCGGTCCGACAGCTTCTCTTGCGAGTCGGGGTTCTGGCTGATCATGTTTGAGATTTTCACCGTCACGTCGTCTTGCTTGGTGCGCCGCTCCAGTTCGCGGATGGCGGGTATGAAGATGTAATCCTCCACCTGGGCGTGCTGAGCCAACCAGTCCTCACAGTTGTAAATGTCGTAGAGCGTAGCCGACAACTGGTTGTTACGCAATCCGTCTGACGGCAGATACTTGATGATGATGTTCTTCAGCTCCCTCAGCTTGACGTCGGTTTGCTCATGATGCTTCGAGAACATGTGGATATCGTAGTTTTTGGGAGCCTCTCCCGCTTCCAACTTCTCCACGTAGGGGAACACCGTTTTCTCCTCATAGCGCATGTGGTTGACGATGCTATGGGCATACTCGTCATAGAGCTTGAGGATGAGTCGGGCCAGGTTGTCGTTCTCATCGAGGGCCTCTTCGAGCTCGCGGCGGATGAACGGCAATTCAAAATCGATGTAATAGGCATGGCTGGCCTTGAGGTATTGCAAGAGCGTGGGCACCGACAGGCGGTGGGCGTCGTCGAATCCGCGATAACCATTGACGCTGAAGTTCACCACGGCCAGAAAGGTGTAGGTGTCCACCTTTTGATCTTCACAAACCTCGCGCACGGTCTTGTCGCCAAAGCCCAGGTTGATGCCAAAGCAGCCCAAGGCCTGCAGTATGTTATAATTGTCGCCGATGATGTTGATGAGCTTGTCATCGGGTTCGTACATCTTCTGAATTTTCATCGTCTACACCTTGATAAATATCTTTTCGATTGCAAAATAACTATTTTTTCATGAGACCAGCAACAGTTTGTCACCACTTTTTGGTTCCAACTTGTCAAAATACCTACTTATGGGGATAGTCTCTCATTACCCACTAATAGGTATTGCTGATTCTGTCAAACCTTACTAACTTTGCAACCATCAAAAACCACTTGCCACACCATAAGGCCGTGTCATCAGAACGGCCTTGGATGAGTGGAAAGAAAGACCAACATGGGTTGGTTCCATTTGGTAGAGACTAACAAAGAAAAGGACAAAAAGTGCAGTGACGGTAACCTTCTCTTGCCGACAACTGGCTTCGCGACCCACCCCATAGGGTTGTCGACGGCTGGTTGACAGCGGGATTGCGACCCAACATCTGCACTTTTTCTTTTTCCTCTAATTACAAATTATGACTACCACCTGTTTTGCCAGCATTTCATTTTCACGTTTTTTGGGTATTGTGTAAAAAAAGCACAATCCGTACTTTTGCAGTCGAAAAGAAGCGCGGCTTCGTCAGGGGTGGCACCCTACAGAAGGAAAAACAAACAATACAATAATTATATGAACACAATGAAATTAGGATTGCTCACAGGCATGATGGTTCTTGGCGGACTGACCGTCGCCCAGGCCCAAGTGAGCACTGCCGACTCGGTGCTGAACCATGCCGGCGGCAAGCGCCTGAGCGTAGGCGGTTATGGCGAGGCTGCTTTCAGCCGCAACTTCTACAGCGACAACGGCAACCGCTACACCAAGCCATCGGCCTATAAGAACGACCCGAGCCATGGCCGTTTCGACATTCCCCATGCCGTCATCTACCTGGGCTACGACTTCGGAAAGGGTTGGTCGATGGGTAGCGAGATTGAGTTTGAGCACGGTGGCACCGGCTCGTCCATCGAGTATGAGGCCGACGAGGCCATCGAGTTTGAGAACGAGCAGGAGAAAGGTGGCGAGGTGGAGCTCGAGCAGTTCTGGCTGCAGAAGACGTTCAGCCGCGCACTCAACATACGCGCCGGACACATCGTGGTGCCCTTCGGATTGGTCAACGCCCACCACGAGCCTCTCAACTTCTTCACCGTGTACCGCCCCGAGGGCGAAAACACCATCCTACCGTCCACATGGCACCAGACGGGTGTGAGCGTCTTTGGCCGCATCAAGGATTGGCGCTACGAGGCCCAGTTCATCGCCGGACTGGACGCCTTCCACTTCAGCCGCGCCAACTGGATTCAGAAAGGTTCGCATAGCCCCTTCGAGTTTGAGCCGGCCAACAAGTATGGCGTCATGGCCCGCATCGACAACTACAGCGTGCCCGGCCTTCGCCTCGGTGTGAGCGCCTACTATGGTCAGGCCATGCACAACAGCGTGCCCCACGACATGGAGTATGGCTCGAGCAAAAACATCAAGGGAAGCGTATACCTGGGCAGTTTCGACTTCACCTACAACGCCCACAACTGGATTGCACGCGGCAACATCGACTATGGCTACGTCACCGACGCCAACCGCATCACCCAGTTTACCTACCCCAACACGGCGCAAAGCGGTGTGACGCCCTACGAGCGCGGCAACGGCAAATACTTCGGGAGCCACGCCATCGCTACAATGGTCGAAGTGGGATACGACATCTTCTCGCAGATTCCCAAACTGCGTCAGGACAACAAGAAACTGTATGTCTTTGGCCACTACGAGTACTACGACTCGTACGTCAATGCGCCCTCGAAGAAATGGACCAACAGAAACATCTTCGCGGCAGGTGTCAACTATTACCCCATTCCGCAGATTGCCATCAAGGCCGAGTACAACTACCGCAAGTTGAAGAGCGGCTACAACGATGAGCCCGCCGTCAATATCGGCATTGCTTACCAGGGGTTCTTCCTCTAAAAAAGACAACAAACTTTCATAAACATTAAATAAAGCACAACACTCATGAAAAAGATTTTCCACTACGCTCTGCTCTTCGCCGCCGTTGGCATGATGGGCATGGGCTTCACATCGTGCAGCAGCGACGATCCCGAGGACAACACCGTTGAGGCAAGCGCCTCTACCCTTGAGAACATCGTGGGCCAATACGTCAACGATGTGGTGAACCCCACCTACCGCGACCTGCAAGCCGCTGCCGCCACGCTCGACGACACCTGCAAGAACCTCTACGCCAAGCGCTTGGCGGGAACTCTGACACAGACCGACATCGACGCTGCCTGCACGGCGTTTAAGAACGCACGCAAGTATTGGGAGCAGAGCGAGGCTTTCCTCTATGGAGCAGCCTCCAACGATGATATCGACCCGCACATCGACTCATGGCCACTCGACCAGACGCAGTTGGCCGAGGCGCTGACGAGTCCCACAGTCATCGCTGGCATCACGGGCGAGAACCCTGCCCGATTTGTTTACACCAGCAACGGCCAGTTCGATTCTACCATGGGCTTCCACGGTCTTGAGTTTGTGCTCTTCCGCAACGGCCAGAACCGCACGCTCGACGCCTTCATGGCCGAGTATGAAACGGGCGACGGCTTGAACCAGGAGGGCGACGACTGGCAGGACAACCAATCTAAGTTGCGCACCGTGAAGACCACTCAGGAAGCTGCTTTCGCAGCCGCTGTGGCTGGCGACCTACACAACATGACAACGCTCTTGGCCTATGAGTGGACCGCCGACGCCACACTGAAGAACTATCTCACCACCTCGGCCAACTGGGTGATTGAGGGCACACGCTACAAGGGTCTTACCAAGGACGGCGTGTCGTATAGCGAGGCCGTGAAGAGCGTAGGCCAGACCACCAGCCTGTTTGTGTCATGGCCTGTCAACCTGCAGAACATCTTCAAGGGCGGATGCTCAAGCATCAGCCAGGAGGTCTACACCCAGAAGCTCGGCCAGGCTTACCGCGTGGCCACCGGCCACCCCGAGGTGGGCGAAGAGGGCGAAGACGCCGGCGATTACATCGAGTCGCCTTACAGCAAGCGTTCGTTCCAAGACTATCAGGACAACATCTACTCTATCAAGAACAGCCTCTATGGCATGCGCGGCACCGAGAACGTCAGCACTCCCGCCGCTGGTTCTATCATGGCTTTCATGAAGCAGCACTATCCTGAGTACGAAGCACTCAACAACGCACTCAACGCTGCCATCAGCAGCCTGGAGACGGCCAAGAACAGCGGTGTGGCCTTCATCGACAATCCTGCTCACGCCCAGGTGAAGACCTGCATCGACGCCGTTCAGGAGCTCGACGACCAGCTCAACCTGGCTGCCACATGGTGTGCCCGTAACATCATGGTGAAGTAATCCGACCGAATATTTATATTATACTATCATTCCCGCGACGTGGTCATTTGCCTTAGGGTACGTGACCACGTCTATGCGGCCAAAAACAAAACATTACCTATGAACAAGCATTTCAATCCGCAGCTTATGCTTCTCGCTGCCACAGCGGCGCTCACAATGACCGCATGTACCGACGACAACAACGGCGACAAGCCGGGCATCGATGACGGTGCCTACGTGGGCAAGGCTGTGGGCAACTTCGCAGCGAGCGAATGGCTTCCCGGCGGCGAACTGGGAACCACCAACAACATTGGAACGAGCTCCTTCTCAGACGAGACGCCAGCTGTCGACAACAACAAGAGTTTCTTCGACCTCTTCTTCCAGGGAGAGCAAATCATGGAGCGACAGTACACGGTGAACACGGGCGCCTTCAAGGGTCTCGGCCCGGCCAGCGTGCGCCGTTCGTGCTTCGATTGCCACCCCAACTACGGCCATGGAAAATGGATGCCGCAGTACACCACCAAGTATGCCAACGGCAATGGTTACCTCTTGGCCATCTACCACCCCACGGGTGCCGATGCCGACAACTCCGATGGCTTGTCGAACGATGGCGGATTTATCACCGAGGTGACGGGCATGCCGCAGACGCAGGCCGCCAAGCCGTTTAAGGCGCCCATCGAGGAGACGGGCATACACATGAAGTGGCTCACGCTGGGCACCAACGAAGCCAAGAATGATGTGTGGGCCCAGCATGTGAAGGATGGCAAGTTCACCTACCCCGACGGCACCGCCATGCCTAAGCTGCAGTATCCTGAGGTCCACATCGACCCATCGGCTTTCCGCACCAACCCTGTGCCCACCAACTATGCCGTGCGCATCGAGAGCACCATCGGCCTGCAGGGCGTGGGACTCATCGACGCCATCCCCGAGGATTCGATCAAGGCGCAATACAAGAAGACCTACAACTACTTTGTCAGTGCGGGCCTCGACCCAGCCGAGTATGTCAACCCCTCGTTCTACAACGGTTCAACCTTCGGAAGCCTTTACAGCGTGGCCAATGGCCAATATGCCGACGGCACGAAGAGTGTGAGCGGACAAACCAAGGCGCTGAAGCGTTACAGCTATGCCCTGACGCGTGCCGTGCTGTCTGACGCCAACGGCGCCAACGCCGTGTGGAACATTCCCAACGTGTCGCGCCCCGACCGCCCCTATCTATACACCACCAACGCATGGGCCAAGGCCATGAGCGAGGACACCGAGGTGATCGCCAAGATCCAAAACGACCCCACATCGCCTTACTATGGCGACGGATCGGTAGACAGCATCAAGGCTTGTGTTTACAACCTGTTGCGCCCTGGCACCAACCAGTTCAACAACCCTTGGTTCAAGTTCCAGCCGGAGCAGTCGGCCGACCAGTTCTACGCCTTCATGGTGTGGCACCGCGGACTGGCCATTCCTCGTGCCCGTAACCTCAACGACCCCGATGTGCAGCAGGGCAAGAAGCTCTTCAATGAGTGGGGATGCGCAAGCTGCCACCGCGCCAAGTGGCAAACAACCGACGACAACTACTGGATGCCGGAGATGCTCGCCGGAAAGAAGTTGCCGCAATATAAGAACCAGACCATCTATCCCTACTCCGACTTCATGCAGCACAAGCTCTACATGAAGAACGATGTGCACGGATCATGGTGCCGCACCACACCGCTGTGGGGACGTGGACTGGAATACTCTAACACCGGCGCTGAGGACCGCCTGCACGACAACCGCGCACGCAGCGAGGAAGAGGCCATCCTGTGGCACATGTATAGCAAGAAGAGCCATGCCTACCACTCGGCTCTCAACTTCTACAATGCCAGCAAGGCCGATCGTGCCGCAGTCATTAAGTTCCTGCAGAGCATCTAAGCCTGCACGATCCCTTTTCCATCCAGGATAACAACAACCGTGATGAACCTTTGGCCGATGCGCCATGGGAGCATCACGGTTTTGCTTTGTGTAAGTTTTTTTTAATCAAAAACTGTGTTTGCGTTGATTTTTGCAAAAATATTTAGTCATCCCATGCAATATTTCGACCTTTTGCGCATTTATGTAATTGAACAAGCTGAAAAGTATGGATCGTAAACAAAACCAAGTTAGTTATAATATGAAAAAAAGTATCGTACACATGGGCCATGCAGCCGTTATGGCAGCCCTGGCCGCTACCACGCTTGGCTCGTGCGCCACGCAGAAGAACCATCAGAAGACGGATAACAGTATGAATGCAACCAAGATCGAGAGCAACCTCGATGAGCAATACCTCATCCTGAGCGACGCTGAGCAAAAGGCTGTGGCCCAGACCAACGACTTCGCCTTCAACCTTTTCCGCACCCAGGAGGGTATGGCCTCGAAGGTTCTTTCGCCCATCAGTGTGGCCTACCTCATGGGCATGCTGGCCAATGGTGCCGAAGGCGCCACGCAGGCCGAGATCATGAAGGCCTTGGGGCAGGACGGCACATCGCTGCAGACGCTCAACGACGCCTATAAGTCGATTATCAATCATGCGTCGGCCCTCGACCGTCGTACCCAGATCAACATAGCCAACTGCATCACCGTGAACAAGCAGGTGACTTTCAAGAACGAGTATGCCACCGCTATGAAGGCCCTCTTCGAGGCACAGGTGGAGAGCATGGATTTCACGTCGCCCAAGACCCTGAGCAAGATCAACGGATGGTGTGCCAAGCAAACCAACGGCATGATTCCCAAGATTGTTGACCAGCTCGACGCCAATGCCACCGCAGTGCTGATGAACGCCATCTACTTCAACGGCACTTGGGCTTCCAAGTTCGACAAGAGCCAGACCAAGACGGAGGAGTTCCGCGGTTTCACCCGCGACATCAAGAAGGTCGACATGATGCAGCAGGAACATAAGTTCATGTATGCCGACAATAAGGATTACGCTGCCGTGACCCTTCCTTATGGCAACGGCACCTATTCGATGACCGTTATCCTGCCCGCCGAGGGCAAGTCGACCACCGAGGTGGCGCAGCAGCTCAACGCCAAGAACTTTGCCGAGCTGCAGGCCAACATGACCGAGTGTTTGGTCGATCTGAAGCTGCCCCGCTTCTCCACCACCACCGAGACCCCGCTCAACCAGCCCATCTCAGCCCTTGGCGCCCCGTCGATATTCCAAGCTGGCCAGGCTAATTTCGGCAATATGACCGACGCCCCCATGTATGTGTCGACCATGCTGCAAAAGGCAAAGATTGAGGTGAGCGAGAAGGGAACCAAGGCCGCCGCCGTCACCGCCGCCATCATGACGATGTCGATGTATCAGCCCGATGAGCCCCGCCACGTGGTGTTCCACGCCAACCGCCCGTTCATCTATATGATTACCGAACGCGTCACCAACACCATCTTCTTCATCGGCCAGTACACCGGCCCCACGGAGTAAGCATTCCCATCTTGCCAGGCACCGCCTTCGGCAAGCCTTCGAACCACCCTTGTGATATGCTTTTGCCATCCTTGTGATGCGCCTTTCGCTGGCCTTTGGCCATATATGCAGAACGCCTGCGACCCTCCATCGGTCGCAGGCGTTTTGATGATAGGCGTAAGTGTGCCGTGGGTGTAAGTGCGTCTTACAATTTTGTCCAAAAGTGGACTTCCCCCTCCTTGTCGTCGCAGGCTTCGGCTATCAATCTTCTTCCTTCCGCCACATCGCGCTCTCCTCCCAGTCCTTCACAGAGCATGCGGCCGTACAGACGATCGACGGCGCCGAAGCACCATCTGTGGCTTCGCCCCTCGCTCAGGATGCTACGCGCTTGACGCAATGCCTCTTCGCTGCCGTCGTAGTCGATCAGGATCGATGCTGCGTTGTGGCAAGCCTGTCCGTATTCGTAGGGATACCTGTCGTAGCAATATTCCTCGTTTATAAAGTTGATGTAGCATTCCTTAGCCTTTTCTACGTTTCTTCTTCCGTATTTGCTATGATAGTAGAGGTCGCCGAGCAGGTAGAAAGCGAGAGCTTGTATATTGTTTACGGCTTCGGTCAGCAATTGTTCGGCCTTCTGATAGTTGCTTGGCACAACGGAAGGCTCCTTCATCAAGTATTTTGCTTGCATCTGCATGGAGTACCCGTAGCCGTCGTCGGCTGCTTTTGAATAGAACTTGTATGCTTGGTGTCCGTACCACGTAGAGATGTGGTAACCAGGCATGTTGTGGAGATCATAGTCGTCACCGAAATGGTAACATACGTCGTAGAAATCGGCGAGATTTTGGTTTTGTATTCCGAACAGCTTGGGGTTCTCTCCCAGTAGCATGATGAGCTCATAGGCCAAGCGCAAGCGATAGTAAGGGACGTTGTATTCGTCATTGCCATCGTAGTCGAGATAGTAGACCCACGCCAACAGGAACCTCACCTCGTCGATGTGGTTCTCGTTTTCGGAGGATTCGCAAACCGACAGGCAAGAGCGCAACAGTTTGCGTGCCAACTCGTATTCTTCCGCATCGATCAACTCTTGTGCAAGCTGTGGCACGTCATACTCATCTATCCAAAAATCCATCCTTACGCACAAGTTCATGTTAGTGGTCATAAACTCCACCTTCTCCTCGTTTGTCCAGTCTTCGAAGTCGAGTTCGTCGTCCTCCTCATCCATGTCGTATGTGGAGGGCTCGTCGTCGCATGCATCCTCGCTGTATATAGGTTGCGGCTCCTCTTTGGGATCAGGGAAGAACTCCGCCAGCATCGTTGTGGCCCTTTCCGACCCTGCCTCTTGCGCCATCGTGAGGTAGTGACGCGCGGCCGTGTCGTCCTTGGGCCATCCCGTTCCGTTATGCAGATTTTGTGCCAGGTTCGCCATGGCCGCGGCGTTGCCCAGGTTAGCCCCCTTCAGGTAAGCCTCGTTGGCCAGTGCGTACTTGCCCTCTTGCTCCAGGCACCATCCTTTGTTGCAATAGGCACCCGCATGATTTCGCTCGGCAGCTGCTTCGAAGCAACGAATGGCGAGGGTGAGGTTCTTTGTGAATCCGTTGGTGCCGTTCATCCAGTCGCATCCCCGGTTATACATGTCGACGGTGGTCATGCCATTCCATTCGTCCTCCTTGATGGGTCCGAACCACTCGTTAACCTTCGCCTGCGAGTCTTGGAAGTTTTCGGTTGCGCACCGTGTGATCAGTTTGTGGCATCTGTCGAGCAACTTCGGATCGTCCTTGGCCTCTGTGTGCAGATTGTGTGCGAGCGTGTGGCATGCTCTGACATCGTTTTTGTTGGCGGCCCTTTCCAACCATTTGCGCCCTTCCACCCTGTCTTCTTGACAACCATAACCAGTGTTCAGAAAGAACGAAAGGTTGTTCATGGCTGCTGGATGATCCTTGATGGCTGCGTGTCGGGTCAGTTCATAGCAACGCTTTTCGTCCTTGGAAGTGCCCCATTCGAAGTAATAGCAGCAACTGAGGTTGAAGAATGTTCCCACGTCGGGGTCTTTGTCCCACGCCATTTCGTAGAGTCTTACGGCGCTATAGTAGTTTTTCGCCTTGTACTCTGATGTCGCTTTGTCGTAAAGCCGCTTAGCAGCCTCCGTGTCGGTTTCGTTGAAACCCTTTAGTTTGTCGAACAGGCCCATAGTAGAAAGAGGTTGAAGTGTGTGTTAGGTTATAGTGCAAAGATAATGTAAAAGGAAGACTATTCAAAGCAAGCGGACGTGTTTTTGTTGGTGAGGGGCGATTTGGGGGAATTGAGCAACAGTAGGCAAGTAGGGCTATAGGGGGTATGTTGGACCTATGGAGTGGCGGATGCCATAAAAAAGCAAACGCCTGCGACCGGATGGGGCGCAGGCGTTGTTGGGGTTATGGTGTGGCGTTGGCGGCTTGGCCGTCAGCGCGAGCCATGGGGTTTACTTGTTGAAGAACTTCTTGCCGTTCTGAATCACTACACCCTTGTAGTTCTTGCTGACGCGCTGGCCGGCGAGGTTGTACATGGGAGCGTTGGCGTTCATCTTATCGATGGTCACGTGGTTCACACCAGTGGTGTGGCCGTTCACTGAGATCAACTTGCTGTTGGCCTGCACCTCGGGAGTCTTTTCGGTGGTACCCTCCTTGACGTAGTTGATGAGCTGGCCCAGAATCTTCACCTGGTCACCCTTCTTCAGATAGAAGTCCTTGGTGTACTTGGCGCCATCGAAGCTCTTGCTGCGGAACACGATGAGTGAGTTGGCGGCTGTGCCGTCGTCAGAGATCTTGTAAGTGAGGTTGCCAAATTTGGCAAGGCCTGTGGTGTCGACCTCCTCGCAGATGGTACCCGTGATGTAGCAAACACCCTGGGGCTGCTTGTCGGCAGCGAGTGCTGCCAGAGCCTCAGAGGCGGTGAATGTCAGCGTGTCCTTCTGAGCCTCGCCCTCGGTCTTGCCGTTGAGCGAAACGAGGTAGTTGCCACGACCCAGCTCCACGATGTTGTTGTACTCGATGATCTTACCGCAGAGCACCACCTTGTCGCCCTTGGCGGGAACCTGCTTCATGTCGGTGTAGTTGGCCTCCTTGAAATACTTGCTGTTGTAAGCCATGATCTCATTTTCAGTGTTGCCGTCGTCAGAGATGTAGAAGTTGATGTCGTTGTACTGCGAAATGGCCTCGGCGGGCTGCGACACGATACCTGCCACATACACGTTCTTAGCGGGAGCTACGCCAGCCTTCTGCAGAGCGATCACATCCTCCACGTTGTAAGGCTTCTCCATTGTGCCCTCACCGTTGAGTGCCTTTTTCAGGAAGGTCTTAGTGGCAACTTCGCTTGCCTTGCCGCCCTTGTAAGCCACAGCCTGCACGGTGGTAGTTTGGTTGATGGTGAAAGGAGCGGTGTAGTTGAGCACCTCGCCACGGTCGTCGGTGGGATCGTCGCCATTGATGGTGTACTTGATGGTGGTACCCTCGCCAGCCGTGATGGTCACTGTGGTTGTCTCGGCGAAGATAGCATCACCTGAGATGACAGGAGTGGCCACAAAGTCGCCGCCAAGAGCGATGGTCACCTCGATAGAGCTGGCACGAAGCTGAGCCTTTGCGGTAAACTCCACTTTCGTGGCAGCGCCAGTCCAGGTGCCTGTCATGCCTTCATAGGTATACTTGCCAGTAGCTGCTCCGATGCAGTTGGGACCGTGTTTCTCTGCATCAGCACTCGCTGTGCAGTTGAATACTATCTGTGTAATGGTACCTGTTGTTGTTGAGAAAGTGGTTTTTGACCCCTGTCCCAAACGATACTGCTTGGCTGCAAAAGCACCTTTGTCACAAGAGATGCTAATGCCATCCTTCGCAACATTGTCTGCCACGGATACGGTTCCCTGACTACCCTTGTCGGTACCCGCTGTGAATGTCACCACCTTTTGAGCCATGGCAACATTGGCTACCAGTGCCATGATGAGCACCAGTGTCATGCGTAAAACTTTCTTCATAAGCATTAAATAATTATTAGATATTGCCTTTTGTTATGCAAAGATACAAAGAATAATGATAAGCTGCCTATACTTGGATGTTAATTTTCTATGAATTTGCGATTTGATGGTAAAGTGGGTTCAATGGTCCTTTGCGCTGACGTTTGCATGGATTGCTACCTATTTATATTTTAGGTCAGTAGAATGTCCGTAGAGTTCGTGGGCTGCGAAAACCAAGGGCAGCGCTGCCCAATGAATAGGGCACGGTTGAGACCACAAGTAAAACCGAATAAAAAACCGCAACAATCTAAAGTAAGAGTTCAGCAACTGGAACGGCGGTCTGCTGAGAGGGACTCTCGATATCAGCAATCTACAACCTTCTGACTCTCACGGAATGAAGCACTCTTGCCAAGTTTGGTGTCTGTGGTCTGGATTTCGAATCAGATTGAGGAAAGAAAGAAGAAAAACAAAGCGTTAGGTCGAATAGACTTTTAGCGTGACCTAATGCTTTTTATCAAAAAAACAGTTAATTATCAGTCTAAAAACAAATTATCTGTATTTCGGTATTGCGCAAGACGCAAAACTTCAATAACTTTGTCAACTGAAACAAAATTAGTTATATTCCATAACCCCACAAGTTGCCAAGAGATGAAGAAACCACAACCACCCCGGCACCCATTGCTACATAACAGGCAAGCAAACAGGTGCGCCAACGGTGGCTTAGCACCCACCGCATAACATCAAGGCAAAGCATTATGCGAAAGACAACAATCCTATTCCTATGGCTATGGGCCACACTCCTACTCTTTTCGGCCTGCAGCCATAAGAGCGGGAAGCGGCCAAGCGTTCGCGCAGTTTACTATTGGGCCACACAGTTCGACATCGACAGCGCCAAGCGCAACTTCCTGACCCGCCACGACATCAGCCGAATGTATGTGAGATACTTCGATGTGGTGGCCGACAGGAGCGGTCAGCCCATGCCCAACGCTACCCTTCGCTTTCTTACACTGCCCCCCAACGATGTGGAAATCGTGCCTACGGTGTTTGTCATGCCTGAGTGTTTGCGCGGCGACAACAGGCTATTGGCCCAGCGAATCGTAGCGCGAGTGAAGCAGATGAATGCCACAAACGACGTGGAGGGCGTAAAGGAAATGCAGATAGACTGCGACTGGACCGCCTCCACACGGCACGCTTACAACCTCTTTATGGCGGAGATGCTCCGGCTATGCCACAGCCACAACATGCGCTTGTCGTCCACCATAAGGCTGCATCAACTGTCGCAGGCACCACCTCCCGCCGACCGCGGGGTACTCATGATGTACAACACGGGCGACGTGGCCAACCCCGATTGCCACAAGCCCATCCTCAACATGCGCGACGCGGCACCCTACCTGAGCCGCCTCAACGATTATAAGTTGCCGCTATCCACTGCCTATCCGGTGTTCGCATGGCGCGTTCTCTTCCGCGGAAGGCAGTTTGTGGGCATCCTCCATAGCGACGACGACTATCCGCAACTGCCAACCGACAGCGTCTGCCTGCGCCAACCCACAATGGACGACATCAGAGAGGCTGTTCGGGCGGTGGAGAAACGACGGTCGGACGCCAACGACGAGATCATCGTTTTCGACCTCAGCAACAACAATCTGAAACGGTTTAACACAAACAACTATGAGGAAATTTATCATCGCGGCCGTTCTGCTGGCCGTTCTTCCAACAGGTAACATGCAGGCTTGTGTGTCGGAGGGTCCCACGCACAACAAGTATATGTTTAGCGTGTTTCGGCGCGACGCAATGGATGGACCGGCCTATCTTGCCGACATCAACCAATATTGGATCGACTATTGCAAAGGGCGCATAGCGGCCGACGACTACGATCGCACAGGCTACACGTTCTACAACAACCACCGTAGCGAGGTGCTCAAGGTGGCGCAGACCAAGGGCGACCAGGCCATGACAGCCTACCTGAAGTTGCTCAACCGATACATCGATGTGTGCGACCTCTTCACCGTAGACCGTTGGAGCTATCCCACCAAGGAGCAGTTGGCCACACGCAAGCAGAAAGCGCTGGCCATCCTCAATGCGGCCAAGGCGTATCGTGGCACCCAACTGCGACAACAATACACCTTGCTGCAGATGCGCGCCAACATGATTTTGGGCTACGACTTGGCCAATGCGAACCTATGGAACCAACATGTCAAACGCTTTGGCAAATCGTGCTGGCGCGAGGCCATGCAAAACATCTACGCCCGGACGCTCTACAAAAGCGGCAAACGTCTGGAAGCATGCGACCAATATGCCTTGACCAACGACATGAACTCGATTAAAAGGGTGATGGGCAACTACCGCAATTTGGCGGGCATCAAGAGCGTCTATGCGCAAAACCCCAACTCGCCAGCGCTCAACTACCTCGTGCAAGACTTCGTTAACAACGTGCAGGAGACGCTCGACCAGAAACCAAAGAACAGCGACGACTGTGAATGGCTGAACGAGATCGACGCGAAATGCATATTCCGCAATGAGGCATTGGCGTTTGTGGAGTTTGCCAAAACAGTGGCCAAGCAAGGCAAGAGCGCCACGCCCTGCCTTTGGTGGACAGCAGCAGGCATGACCGATTACCTGTTGGGCAACCAGCAACAAGCCATGGAAGAGACGGAACAGGCCCTTAACGCGGCTGGCACCCAGCGCATGAGCGACAACGCCAGGGCCATACGCCTGCTGGTTACCACACGAAGCGCTCGCCTGGACGATGCCTACACAACATATCTCCTGGGCGAGATGCGATGGTTAGACGGCATGATCAAGGCTGAGCGCAGCACCATGGCATACGACAACCACTACACCGACGTGAAGGACCGGGTGGTGCACAAGGGATTGGAGCCGCTCTTCGCCAAAGCGGGAAGGCCCTACATGGCCTTGGCCTTGTGCGACATGATGCGCCAAGAGGAAAGCGCCTATTACGCCATGGCTTACAAACGCGAAGAGCAAAAGGGTTACAGTAAATACCAATACATGAGGCACAGCCCTTGGGATGAGGTGTTCTGCCAGATGGATTCCATGAAAACCGACCAACTGGTGGGATATTATCGTTTTGTCACCTCCACGCCCAACAACGCCCTGGAGCGCTACACCGTGGCGCGCGCCTTCAAGGACGACCAGTATTTCAACGACCTTATCGGCACCAAATACATGGCTGAGGGGGCGTTTGCCAAGGCCATCCCATACCTTGAGAAGCTCTCCACGGAATTTATGTCGAACCAACCGATCAGCATCTACGAGGCCCAAACCAACTATGATGTGGTGCGATGGTTCAAGCGACAGCCCATCCATTACAACAGCAACGAATACTATTCGCCCGACAATGAGTATCATGAGGTAACCACAAACAAAAAACTTGAGTTTTGCAAAGAGATGATGCGGTTGCAAAGCCAGTATGCCCTGACACGCCAAGGCCAACCGCTTGAGGAGCTTTCATACCAATTGGCCGTGCGCTATTTCCAAGCATCGTGCTACGGAGACTGCTGGTGGATCACCCACCATTACAAGAGCGTGAGCGACAGCGCCCGCTCATGGGAGCTCGACTATGCCAAGCAGGCCATCGAACACCTGAACCTTTGCAAGCATAGCCAAGACGAGCAGATGCGTTACCGCACGCTGTATGCCCTCGCCTTCGTCCACGCCTACATTCCTGGCAACTCGTGGATGAGCATCACATACGACAAGGATTGGAACGAGGTGATGAACTATCGGCCCGAGTCGGCACAATACAAGGCACTTGCAGAACTCAACGATTACGCCACAAATCACCCCGAACGGATTGACGAGTACGCACGAAGATGCGATGTGTTGCAACGCTTTCAGGCTATGAACCATCAACCCTAACAAACGCATTAAGTCCCATGGCCCAACAAGACGAACCTTCCCTGACAACGCTACGCCCCCGACTCACTGTACGCCTCACGAAAGACGACATACAAGAGATGTGTCGTATCACACAAGGCGATCACAACCATCGGTTCAAGGAGGAGCTGTACGCGTTGACCAACGACACCGATCGTCGCGTGGCAACCAACGCCCTTTGGCTATTCCAACACTTTGCCAAGGCCGACAACGAATGGCTCTACGCCAAGCACGACGACCTTATTGACCATTGCCTCGCTACGAGCGACGCCACAAAACTGCGCCTAACGCTCAGCCTACTTCTGCGCCAGCCGTTCGAGGAATCGCAAGTGCGCACCGACTTCATCGACTATTGCTTAGACCACCTGACCGACGCGCGCCAACCCTACGCCATTCGAAGCCAATGCATGAAGCTCGCCTACATGCAAATGCGCTATTGGCCGGAACTGTTGGATGAACTAAAGCGAACCCTTGAACTCGTTGCCCGCAAGCCCATGTCGCCCGCCATCAAATCGGCGTGGCGCCAAGTTATGGCAAAAATGAAGTAAAGGCAACAGCCCCAATATGCCCAAAGCACAGGACATACATACCCTATCGTAAAACAAAAGAAATAAACCCAAATCGGTCATTAGACCGAAACAGGCGAAAGGTTAGGATCTTATAGCTTCTTTTCAACTCTTGTCAGCGTTTCTTTCGGCATCTTGCTTCCAGTCGCATTTCGCCATAGCCCGCTATGGCTTCACCGCGCCTGTCGCAACCTGCTCGAAACAAACGCTAACAAGAATTAAAATCTAATGACCGATTTGGGATAGATCTGCCTTACTCAGATGACCCAAGCCCATGGAGGAAGCCACATACCCATGAGACAAAAAACAATAAAGCCCCAGCCGAAATCGGAGTGATCCGACCTCGTCCGGGGCTTGCCTATGATTGTAAAACTATGAACTGACTAAGGGTGAGAAGCCTTACAGGGCTTCGTCGGCCTTCTGCTCAGCCTTCTTGCGCGGAGCGCGCTTGGCGGGAGCCTTCTTGGCAGGTTCTTTCTTGGCGGCAGTCTTCTTGGCAGGGGCATCAGCCTCCTTACCCTCATACTTCTCGCGCAACTTGTCGTTCTCAGCCTCAATCTTCTCGATCTTGGCCTGCAGGCGCTGAATTTCCTGGTCCTTCATCATGATCTCGTCGCCCTCATTCTTGATGGTGGTGAGCAGCGAGTTGAGCTGATCGTTGTCGATCTCAGGCGGATAGAGATCGTTGACACGCGTGATGAAGTCGCCCAAGATATTCATATAGTTGGTGAAAGCATCGAACGGACTGCTGTAGATGCCACGGTCCAATCCCACGTTAGAAGGCTTTGTGGTCATGAAACGGAAGTTGTTGCTTGCCTGTAGGTAATCCCAATCGACATTGATACGCGGGTCGTTGGCAATGCGCACACGCTCAGCCACGCTGTAAAGCTTCTCGAAAGCCTCACGCTGCATGGGGTTGCCCAGCCAACAGCTGACGTCGCGCTCCTCGTCCATCCACGAAAGCGTATCGGGCACGCACAGCTCGCCCACACTGTTTGTTGAGTCGAACACCTCCGACGGTGTGGCAAAGGCTACCCCCTTCTGCTTGGCGCAGACAGGAAGGGCATGAATGAAGTCGAGGATATTAGAGCTCAACGGCTGAGCAATGCCCAGTGCCGACAGCTCCATGAAGATGTTGACCACCTGCTCCTCCTCGGGCATCTCAGCGATGCGACCGATGTAGTTGTCAGCAAAGAGCGGATAACCCTCCCAACTGGTGTTGCTGAAACGCAAGCTGATGTCGTCGCTGAGCGTGATGTCGCGCAGCAGAAGCTTGAGGTTGGGAGCCATGGGGCAATGGTAAACATAGTGGGGGCTCTTCCATCCCAGCACATGCTTGGCACCCTCGGTAAGCATGCCCTTGAAGCCCATCTGGGCTGCCTGCATACCAATATCGTCGCTGTAGATAAGCGAAGAGTTGCGCAGCACGGTAGGCTTCTTGCCAAAATATTCCTTAATCTTCTTACACTGCTTCTTCACCTCGGCAGCGAAGCACTCCTCATCCTTGAGCGAGCTCAAGCCATGAGAGTAAGGCTCGGCGAGAAACTCCACGCAACCCGTTTGGTTGAGCTCCTGCAACTTCTCGAGCACCTGAGGCGCATGCACCTCAAGCTGCTCAATGCCTACGCCCGACAGCGAGAACGCCACCTTGAAGAAATCGCCGTTCTCCTCGATCATCTTGCCGATGGTGTTGAGGGCGGGCATGTACGAGCGCTCCACGGTGTCGTTAACGCTACGCTCGTTCTCGTAGTCGTCGTAATAATAATGGTCGGTACCGATATCAAAGAAACGGTAACGTTTCAGATGGACGATCTGATGTATCTCAAAATATAAGCAGATTTTTTTCATTGTTCTTTGTGAGATTTACGCTCCGTCGTCGCAACCGGTTAAGGGCCGAAACGGTTCGGAGACGTTTGTATGATTAATGATGAAGGTTAATAATTGTTGTATCGTTGTTGATGAGCGATGACGCCAGGCTTATCAAATCCAATGCATCGTGCGCATGTAGAGCTCGCGTATCCAGCGTCCCACCTTCTCCCAGGTAATCTGGTCGACCTCGCGTTTTCCCTCCTCTTGCAGGTAGTGGAACAGGCTGTCGTTGTGGCAGATGCTATAGATGGAGTCGGCAAGGGCGTGGATGTCCCAGTAGTCCACCTTGATACAGTTGTTCAAGATCTCAGCGCAACCGCTCTGCTTCGATATGATGGTGGGCGTGCCACACTGCATGGCCTCGAGCGGCGAGATGCCAAACGGCTCCGACACCGAAGGCATGACATACACATCAGAGTCTTTCAGGCACTCGTACACCTGCTTGCCACGCATGAATCCGGGGAAGTGGAAGCGGTCGGCAATGCCGCGCTCAGCGGCCAGGTAGATCATCTGGTCCATCATGTCGCCCGATCCCGCCATGCAGAAACGGATGTTGCGTGTGCGGTGGAGCACCATATTGGCGGCCTCAACGAAATACTCGGGGCCCTTCTGCATGGTCAGTCGACCGAGGAAGGTTACCACCTTCTCCTTGTTGGTGTGGTCGGGGCGGGGAATGGCGTTATACTCATCGTTGAGCGGATAAACGGCATTGTGCACCGTGAACACCTTGCGCGGATCCTGATGATACTGGTTGATGACCGTGTTGCGTGTCAGGTCAGAAACACACATGATGCAATCGGCATGATCCATGCCGTCCTTCTCAATGGAATAGACGGTGGGGTTCACATGGCCACGGCTACGGTCGTAGTCGGTGGCGTGCACGTGGATACACAGCGGCTTGCCGCTCACCTGCTTGGCGTGGATGCCTGCGGGATAGGTGAGCCAGTCGTGGGCGTGGATGATGTCGAACTCCTCGCTACGCGCCACCACACCGGCAATGATCGAATAATTGTTGATTTCCTCGTGCAGATTGCCCGGGTAACCGCCTGCAAACTCCATGCAACCCAAGTCGTTGACATGCATAAAGTTGAAGTCGGCATAGATATGGTCGCGGTATCTGTAATACTCGTGGGGATCCATGAGGTTGCCCACCCTACTGCTTACGTAGTCGAAGTTGACGTCGCGGTAAGCGATGGGCACACAGTTCATAGGAACGATGCGCGCGTAGGTGCGGTCCTCGTCGCCCCATGGCTTAGGCAAGCAGAGCGTTATGTCGACGTCGCCCTGTGCGTGAAGACCCTCAGATATACCAAAATTGGCTGTGGCTAAACCTCCATACACATGAGGAGGATATTCCCATCCAAACATTAAGACTTTCATAGACGTGTCCTCCTTATGATTAATATTTATACTTTTCGAGTTGTTCCAATGCACGCAGGATCTCAGCAACGTTCATGGCGAACGAGATAGCGCCACGTCCGTGGAAAGGCGGGTTGCCGTCGAACAGCTCGGGGAGCGTGCCCAGGCAGTGGTACATCATCTCCTCCTCGTAGCCCACCATCTGTCGCTCTATGAAGCTCAGGCGCGTACGCTTGTAGAGCTTCATGCTGGCCTCCATGTAGAAGCCGAAGAGCCAGGGCCACGCTGTGCCCTGATGATAGGCATAGTCGCGCTGCGTCTGCGGTCCGACGTACATGGGGTTGTAGCCGCCGCTCTTCGGCGAGAGCGAGCGCATGCCCTTGGGCGTGAGCAACTCACGGGTGCAGAAGTCGATGATGCTCTTCTTCTGTGCGTTATCGAGTGGCGAATAATCGAACGCCACAGGGAATATCATGTTCGGACGAACGCTCTGCTCACGAAGGTCGCCCTCCACATAGTCGTAGAGATAACCGAACGGGTTGACAAAAGTAGCCACAAACGACTCCTTGGCCTGCGCGGCCACTTTCTCCATGCGGTCGGCATCGGCTTGCTTGCCAGCCTTGCTTGCCAGCTCGGCGCCAAACATCAGGGCGTTGTACCACAGGGCGTTGATCTCCACCACGAAACCTGAGCGCGGCACGATGGGGCGTCCGTTGGCAGTTGAGTTCATCCAGGTAACAGCCTGCTGCTTGCCATCGGTTTTCACGAGGCCATTGTCCTCAAGGGTGAGGTTGGGATGTTGCTGTTCCTTGATGAAATGGAGAATGTCCCAAACGAGCTGTCCGTATTTCTCCAGGCACTTGTCGACGCCTGCCTCCTTGGCATATTGCTGAATGGCCCAAATGGCCCACAGCGGCACGTCGGGATGCTCAATCTCGTAGAGCTTCACCGTGAGGGGCTTCTGCTCCATAAACTCGCGCAGGCCCTTTTCGGCGGTCTTCATGGCGGCCTCGAAGAACTCATACTCCTCGATCGACAGCGTCAGACCGGGCAATGAGATAAAGGTATCGCGCGCACGAGGCTTGAACCAAGGATAACCGGCAAGGATATACGCGTCGCCGTTCTTGTCCTCCACATGGAACTGGTGGGCGGCATTGACCAAGCAATGGAAGAAATTGTCGCGGGGCGAGCGCTCGTCCACTTCCTCCTGGAAAAGTTTCTTCAGTCCACTGGTCTTCGAAGCCGACGTAGAGGCGGCGAAAACGATGCTCTCGCCCTTGCGGATCGACATCTCAAAATAACCAGGGGCGTACAGATCCTCGTTAGAGGCGTAACCGCGCTCCTGCTCCTTCGGATACTCTATGCCACGGTACCAGTCGGGCTGGAACACAAATTCGTTTTTCTTGGAGAACTGCATGAACAGGTCGGGATAACCGGCATACATGCATGTCTTGATACCATTGTCGACCTCGCTATAGGCGCGACTTGCCACTGCGTTCTCGTGCGTAAACTGGCGCACACTGCGGAAAGCGAGGAAGGGACGGAAACGAAGCGTGGTGGCCGAGTGAGCGTCGTCGAGGGTATAGCGAATCAAGATGCGGTCTTCAAAATGCTGGAAGACAACTTCCTTTCTTAAAACGACTCCTCCCACACGGTAAATGGTTGTGGGCACTTTGTCACAATCAAACTCACGGATGTACTTGTGACCATTAGGACTGAAATTGTTGCCCTGATACTTATGCAGGCCAAGGTTGAACTCTGCTCCATGCTGTATGACTGAACAGTCGAGCGACGACAGAAGAACGTGGTTCTCATCGTCTAAACTGGGGACTGGAACAACGAGCAATCCGTGGTATTTGCGCGTGTTGCAGTCTACAATCGTGGAGCATGAGTAAGCACCCGACCGATTCGTACGGAGAATTTCCTTCCCCAACGAGTCTTGCAAGTTGGTCATCAGCGCTCTTTCGAATCTAAGATAACTCATAGTTCTCAATTAAGGTTTTATATTGTTTTAGATAAATTCATTAGGTAAGGTGCGAGCTTATGAAAGCGGGCTCCAAGCCTCCTTTTGCGCTCAAAGTTAATAAAATTATTACAAAGTGCAAAGTAAAACACGAGTTATTTTGAATAAAAATATAGGGTTCGGGTAAACAGATGCTTATCTCACCGCATTTTAAGAGGATGAAATCGCTGACCAACATGCGGCTTTCCAACGGTTGACACACGTTGGGGGAATTTGACACCTGTAAGGTTTTTTGGTTAAAAAGTTGTGCTGGATTTTCGGGTGAAATAGAGCACAAAATAGCCATTTTCAAGCTATGGAAGACCCCAAAAAGGGCTTCGCCTTTGCGAAAAGCCATGTATCGAGGTGCGATCGGGCATGTTTCGCACTGCGATAGGGCATGTTTCGAGGCTCGGAAAGGCATCTTTCGCCATAGGAAAAGGCATGTATCGCAACAAGAAATACGGAATCGGGAACCCGAAACGGGCCACTCGAACGATAACCGTCTGAATGTCAGGCGAATACATAAGCACAACGAGAATCGCGTATTTTCGCCTCATCGTTTGCTCATCGAAAAGAAATGTGTAGTTTTCACTATAGTTTGTTGTCTATTTTCAACCATCTTACGTAAGCTATGGCGTTGCTTACGTTGTTCCCAAACGGCAAAAAGGGCGATGGCGTTAGCCTTTTACCCAATGGTCCACAAAAAGAAAGCGCAAGAACGATTTGGCATCACAAAATCATTCTTGCACCTATATCAAGCGATTGGAAAGTCAACCTAAGAGCGCGCTCACGGCAGCACGGGGCGTTGCGGTAAGCCGTTTGCCGCTTGGGACACGTCTACAAAAAGAGGTGAAATCAATCGGGAATGAGGAAATTGATGACCTCCTGCTCCACCGTTATCTTAAACGGACCGACGGGGGTGTGCATCAATCGTCCGTCGATGCCCACGAGGGCATGCTCAGCTTGCTCCACTACCACCTCGCGGGTGCGGTACGGGTGCACTGAGTGGTGGTTGAGTATCTTGCCCTTGAGGAACAGGTAGATGCCCTCGAAGAGTTGGGTTACGCCCGGATGATACACCACCGACACATCGAGCAAGCCATTGTAGGGCACGGCGTTAGGCGTTTGTCCATAGCCCGTGGCGTTGCCCACGCACATCGTCATCACACGACGGTCTATGCGATCGGTGTTGATCTTGATCTTCATGCGGTAGTCGAGCCGCTGGAAAATCATCAGGACAAACGAGAACAGGAACGACAACGAGCGTGAGCCGAAGAGGTGACGCGTCTGACGGCGCAGGTTCATGATGGCAGCGATAAGGCCCACATTGATGCAGTTGAGGAAGTAGCGACGGCACGCCTCACCCTTGCGGTTGGTGTAACGAATGCAGCCCAGGTCGATCTTACGCACACGGCGTTCCTTCAACCACTTGATGGTTTGCTCGTAATTGTCCTCGTCGAACTCCCAGAAATGTGCGAAATCGTTCATCAGGCCATTGGGTATGATGCCCAAGGCCACCGTGTCGCGCACGCGCTTCTCATGACACATGAGGCAGTTGATGGCGTCGTTCAACGCGCTGTCGCCACCCACAATGACAATGGTGTGGTAGCCGTTGTTGACAAACATCTTCACCAGGCGCTCCACACTTGGCATGTTCTCACTCGTGACATGGTCGTAGGATATGCCGTTTTCCTTCAGGCACGCCTCTATCTTGGCCCACCGCTTGGCTGAGCCTCCGAAGATTCCCGACTTCGGACAATAAATGATTCCCCAACGATTATCTTCCATAATTGTATCTCTTCCGGCTCTCCCACACAGGCGAGCCACATGTATTTATTAGGTGTAACGCATCAGGCCATGAGACCTTTGATGTCCGCCAGGATGCTGTCTGTCGGTTGTTGGGCGTCGATCCAATGGATCGTGAGGCCCCGACGCTCCATTCCGCGGAACCACGTCATCTGCCTTTTTGCAAACTGATGGATGGCTATCTCCAACTGGCGGAACATTTCCTTGTAGCTTAGTTTGCCGATCGCATACTCGGTGACGTATTTATATTCCAAACCGTAGTATGTGAGGTCTTCGGGCGGAATGCCCCTTTGCAGCAATCCGCGTATCTCGTCGACCATGCCTCCGTCAAGGCGACGGGCCAAACGGTCGCTGATTTTCTTGCGACGGTAGTCGCGGTCGACGCTCAGACCGACAATCACCGAATCGATTGGCGGCATGGTCCGCAGTTCGGTAGCATGCTCGAGGTTGTAGGTCTCAATCTCAATGGCGCGAATGGCACGCTGGCATGAGTCCACATCCGTTACGTTGTGCATCACCGAACCTGCCTTCTTCTTCAAATCTTCGAGCAGGGCGGTCAGTTCGGGAAGCGTCTTTCCCTCAAGGCTTTGGCGCAACTCGGGGTTCTGGGGGACAGGCGACAAGGCGTAGCCCTTGAGCACCGCCTCAATGTAGAGGCCCGTGCCGCCACATAGAACGGGAGTAACGCCACGGCTGCAGATATCGTTGTAGGCCACCGTGAAATCCTGCTGGTACTGAAAAAGGTTGTATTTGGTTCCCGCATCGACAATGTCTATAAGGTGGTAAGGCACCAGTTGACCTTCCACAACATAATCCTCCAGGTCTTTTCCTGTGCCGATGTCCATACCCCGATACACCTGACGAGAGTCGGCGGAGAGAATCTCGCCACCGATGTCGTGGGCCAATCGTGCCGCGACAGCTGTCTTGCCCGATGCCGTGGGGCCAAGTATGGTTATCATCTTCATGCCGCAAATGTAGCTAAATTATTGCAAATGAGCAAGAATAATAACAAAAAACCGCTCTTCCTTTATCGGGAAGAGCGGTTTGATATGTTCGAAACCTTACGGTATTACTTCATCTCAGCGAAGTACTTGATGGTGCGAACCATCTGAGAAGTGTAAGAGTTCTCGTTGTCGTACCAGCTCACAACCTGCACCTGATAGGTGTCGTCGTCGATCTTGCTGACCATGGTCTGAGTAGCGTCGAACAGTGAGCCGAAGCGCATGCCGATGATATCAGAAGAAACGATAGGATCCTCGTTGTAACCGAAGCTCTCGTTAGAAGCAGCCTTCATGGCAGCGTTGATGCCCTCAACGGTAACATCCTTGCCCTTAACAACAGCAACCAGGATAGTGGTAGAACCTGTAGGAGTCGGAACGCGCTGTGCAGAACCGATCAGCTTACCGTTCAGCTCAGGGATAACGAGGCCGATAGCCTTGGCAGCACCTGTTGAGTTAGGAACGATGTTCTGAGCACCTGCACGTGAACGACGGAGGTCGCCCTTACGCTGAGGACCGTCCAGAATCATCTGGTCGCCTGTGTAAGCGTGGATAGTAGACATGATACCAGACTGGATGGCGGCGTACTTGTTCAGAGTGTCAGCCATAGGAGCCAAGCAGTTTGTTGTGCAAGAAGCTGCAGAGATGATAGTGTCAGCAGTTGTCAGAGTCTTGTGGTTGGTATTGTAAACGATGGTGGGAAGATCGTTACCTGCAGGAGCAGAGATCACAACCTTCTTAGCGCCAGCTTTGAGGTGGGCAGAAGCCTTCTCCTTAGATGTGTAGAAGCCAGTGCACTCGAGAACGACGTCAACGTCGAGCTCACCCCAAGGAAGCTCAGCAGCGTTAGGCTTAGCGTAGATAGTAATCTCCTTACCATCAACGATGATAGAGTTATCAGTTGCCTCAACAGTGTGCTTACCCTCGCCGTACTTGCCAGCGAAACCACCCTGTGCGGTGTCATACTTCAGAAGGTGAGCCAACATCTTAGGAGATGTGAGGTCGTTGATTGCAACTACCTCGTAACCCTCTGCCTCAAACATCTGACGGAATGCGAGACGGCCGATACGACCGAAACCATTAATAGCTACTTTAACATTTGCCATTTTACTAATATTTTAGAATTGTTAAAAATATGACCTTCAATGAAACGGGGCCTTATCTTTCCACGGTTTGAACGCATTTGTTCTACCGTTTGAACTTTCAGGCTTTTCAACAAGAGGTAACTTCAACAGCAGTTTGCTATAAACTTTTGTAAAAATTCTCCTCTGTTCGCGTGCAAAGTTACAAAGATTTTTTAATTTTGCAGACGAATCAAGTATTAAATTATTAAAAAAAGAAACGGAGAGTTCAAGGAGTTGTATATGCAGGTGTGCGGAAACGTGTAAGTGTAACACCGACATGACAATCTGAACGGTCACCCACACGACGTCGACTGCGCACTCATGGGACAGGGGTCAACGACTCTTGTTACCTCCAAAATCTTTCCAAAAACCACTTAAACATTATTTAAATCTTATTGATTATGGGAAAGTTTATCAATGAATTCAAGGCGTTCGCAGTGAAGGGTAACGCCGTCGACATGGCCGTGGGTGTGATCATCGGCGGCGCTTTCGGAAAAATTGTGTCGAGCATTGTCAACGACCTCATCATGCCTCCTATCGGTTGGCTCATCGGCGGCGTCAACTTCTCCGACCTGAAGATAACGCTTCCGGCTGAGAAGATTGCCGACGGCATAGAAATGCAGGCCGCCACCATCAATTATGGCAGTTTCATCCAGAACCTCATCGACTTCGTCATCATCGCGTTCTGCGTGTTCCTCTTGGTGAAGGGCATCAACAAGTTGGCTAACAAAAAGCAAGAGAAGCCTGCTCCCACACCTGCCCCGGAACCCTCTGCCGAGGAGAAGCTGCTCGCCGAGATTCGCGATTTGATGAAGGAGAAGAAATAAATTGCCATCCCACAACGTTCTTCACGTAGTGGGTTGCCATGCCACAAGGCTTTGCAAAAGGGTTGGATTCAATCGCGCTTGATTCTCCAGCCCTCCTTCCCCTATCGGGCATCAGGCCAAAACAGGCGGATTGTTTAGACGCGGCGGATTCTATCCAACGCTTGCCAACGTTTCTTTCGGCTTCTTGCTCCACCATAGCTCGCTACGCTTTCAACGCACCCGCCGCAACCAGCATGAAACAAACGCTCATTGGGATTAACATCTAATGAACGACTGGCGATTAACGTTCAACGTTTTCGTTAAGCCAGATGAGCAGAGGTAAGATCACTTAAGCTCTGCCATGGCGAGAAAACGTGCCATGAAATGGAACCTATAAGAGCCATTCCTGCCTCATTGGTCAGGAATGGCTCTCTTCATTTTCTCACTTCGGAAAAACCTGCAAAGTAGGTCCAAACGAACGAACAGGGATGTGGGTTCGAGGCTTTCTTACAGGCGGAAAGGCCAACTGAGCGACACTTCTGTGTAGTCGGCCTTGACCTTATGGGCCTTGACGTTGGCTCCCACCTGCAAACCGCCCAGGCGCCTGAAGGTGTAATGTAAGCCAATGCGTTCATAATAAGGCTTTTCCAACGCTTTCGCCGTATGCCCCACATGGCGGTAAACATACACGCCAAGCGCCATGCTGAGCGACAATTGATGCCAAAACACCTCGTGCTTTCCAGATATTCCCACACTCCAAGGGACCTGTTTGTCATGATAGCCTGCCGCCTGATCGAGCTCTCGGATGTGCGATGTGTAAGTGCTATAGAAAGCATCGACCCCCACTCCTGAGGCCCAACGACGTTGGTAACGGCACATCACGTCGGCCGACAAGGCATAGGTGGTATACACCTTGAAATCTTCTGTTTGGTAGTTGGGGTCGCCAGGCGGCGTCTGCATCTGCGTTTTCTTCCAGTCTTCCTCAAGGGCCTTGGCGCCCACAGAAGCCGTCAGGTTCAGGTACCAATAGGGGTTGAAGGGTTGGCGGG
Organism: Hallella faecis; assembly: GCF_018789675.1. Classification (GTDB taxonomy): domain Bacteria; phylum Bacteroidota; class Bacteroidia; order Bacteroidales; family Bacteroidaceae; genus Prevotella; species Prevotella faecis. The sequence continues at coordinate 64,293 of NZ_JAHKBE010000002.1, read as the reverse complement.
GTGCCCACGACTTTGCGTCGACAACCTCTTTATAATAGGGCATGTAAACAACACCCAACGAAGGAGCGACAAAATTGGCTCCCTTATTGGGGCGATTCAAGGCCCCGTTGCTATGGTGGTAATACTCTAAGCCGGCCCGTAAGCCCCAGTTCTCTGCCATGCGCCACGTGAGGTGCAGCCCTGTGCCGAAGTAGATGAGCCACCGCGAGCCAATGAGTTCGTTGTCGACATTGTTCTCCTTGTTGTACTTGCGCCTCGAATAACTCGTTCCGAAGCTGATCGAATAGTCGGCCATCCAGTGGCGTGAGCGGAAGAAGGGGCGCGTAAAGGTGCCATAAGCCGACACCACATTGCCCATCCGCGAGTCGTAGTCCGCCTCTTGGGCCATACCCCACGTAGGGTCTTGTGCCTTGTGCATGGTTACCCCGTGGTCGAAATGGTATCGCATACCGGCGCTGATGGTAGGATAACCGAAGTCGCGAGCGAAGGCATCGCTGTCCAACGGCAGTGGTGTGTATGCCACTTCGAGGGCAGCGGTCAGGTTGTTTCGGCCCTTCTGCCACATGCCTTGGTAACTATCCATCACAATGGCTCGGCCGGGCAACACGGCAACACCCCCACCCCAATGACGCCATTGGAGCGAGTCGCCAGCCACACAGCGGACGCCCCCTATCACAAACAGGCACCACACCAAGAGCCAAAAGCGCATGCGCATATTTACTTTCAAAAACTCCCTAGTTATCCTTCTTGCCTAAAGCGGCGAAGAAACCAAAGCCCCTTCGTTGGGAAGGGGCTCGGTTGTTGTTATCTTACTTGCGTATATAGTCCTTCGCCACCAAGTCATAGTAGAGCGCTTCGAGCTCAGCGAGCGACAAGCGCTCCACACTATGTTCGATGGTTCGGATGAGTTCGTCGCGGCGACCCTCATCATCGCCGCCAAAGTGGGTGTAAACCTTCATCGTCGAATCACATTGATGACGCATCGAGCGACTTACTCCCACTCGATTGTTGAAGGCGGCTTTGAAGAGATATCGTAGCACACGCGGTTCACGCCACGCACCTTATTGATGATCTCGTTCGACACCTTGGCCATGAAGTCATAAGGCAGGTGGGCCCAATCGGCCGTCATGGCATCGGTGGATGTTACGGCACGGAGAGCCACGGGGTGCTCATAGGTACGCTCATCGCCCATCACTCCTACCGAGCGAACGGTAGAGAGCAGCACCGTACCGGCCTGCCAAATCTGGTCGTAGAGCGACACCTCAATCTCGCCATTCTGCATATCGGCGGGCACGCCGGCAGCCAGCACACGACGAGCCTCCTCGCCCGAGAGCTTCACCTTGTACTCGCGCAGGCCGCGGATATAGATATCGTCGGCATCTTGCAGGATGCGCACCTTCTCGGGCGTGATGTCGCCGAGGATACGAACGGCAAGACCCGGACCCGGGAACGGGTGGCGTGTGATGAGATGCTCAGGCATACCGAGCGAACGGCCCACGCGGCGCACCTCGTCCTTGAACAGCCATTTCAACGGCTCGCAGAGCTGCAGGTTCATCTCCTTGGGCAGTCCGCCCACATTATGATGGCTCTTAATGACCTTGCCGGTGATGTTGAGACTCTCGATGCGGTCGGGATAGATCGTTCCCTGGGCAAGCCATTTGGCACCCGTTTGCTTCTTCGCCTCGGCGTTGAACACCTCCACGAAGTCGCGTCCGATGATCTTACGCTTCTCCTCAGGGTCGGTAACGCCAGCGAGGTCGGCAAAGAACTTCTCTGAAGCGTCCACGCCAATCACGTTGAGCCCCAATCCCTCGTAGTCCTTCATCACATCGTGGAACTCGTTCTTGCGGAGCATTCCATGGTCCACGAAGATACAGGTGAGGTTCTTTCCGATAGCTCTGTGGAGCAACACAGCGGCCACGCTTGAGTCGACACCACCCGAAAGGCCGAGTATCACCTTGTCGTCGCCCAGCTGCGCCTTGAGCTCCTTCACCGTGGTGTCGACGAACGAGTCGGCGCTCCAGTCCTGCTTGCTACCGCAGATGTCGACCACGAAGTTCTTCAGGAGTTGCGTTCCCTGCAAAGAGTGGAACACTTCGGGATGGAACTGCACGGCCCAAACAGGCTGCTTGGTTGAGGCATATGCGGCAAACTTCACGTTGGCCGTAGAGGCGATGCACTCATAGTCCTGCGGGATGGCAGTGATGGTGTCGCCGTGGCTCATCCAAACCTGCGAGTTGTCGACGAAGCCCTTGAAGAGCGCATTTTGCTTATCGAACTTCTCAAGGTTAGCACGTCCGTACTCGCGCGAGTCGGCAGCCTCCACCTTTCCGCCGTTGGCGTAAGAGATGTACTGCGCGCCGTAGCAAATGCCGAGCACGGGAATTCTGCCGATAAACTGGCTCAGGTCCACCTTGAAAGCCTCCTTGTCGTGAACGCTGTATGGCGATCCGCTGAGGATGACTCCAATGACGGAGGGGTCGTCCTTCGGAAACTTGTTGTAGGGCATGATCTCGCAGAAGGTGTCGAGCTCACGCACACGACGGCCAATGAGCTGCGTGGTCTGTGAACCAAAGTCGAGGATGATTATCTTCTGTTGCATATATTGTGAAAAATGTGTGAGTTGTTCGTGTTGAATGACGAGCTGCGGCTGCGCGTTAGGGCACCAAAGTGCTCACGAAATCGTCGGCGTCGCTCAGGGTGTCGATCTTTCCCACGTCCATGAGCCGCAGGTCGGGCTTAACGTAACCCATAATAGGCGTTGTGGCGCAAGCCTTGAGGTAGAAGTCCATGATGGGGAACTTGTTGGGCCATCCCACCATTTGTGGGAAGAGCGTGGGCGAGAACGCGTGAATGCCACTGAAGGCAAAGAGGTGAAGATGTCCGGCCACGACGAGCGGTTCGTCGCCAATGGCCAGCGGATAGAGCAACTGTTGCAGTTGGGCGCGCACCTCGGGGAACGGCGATTTCACCTCACCCGTAACGATGTTGACCCATCCCACGAGTAGCATCTGGTCGTTGAAGACCAGGTAACGCTTGGTCTTTCGCCAACTGACGAGCAGCCGGGCACCTGCCATGAGGTGCGGAACGCCACAATCGGGGCAGTTGACACGCCAATCGGCACGGTAAAACTTGTCGAGGTCCACATTGCTAAGAATATCAACATTGTGGATGAGAATGGGGCAACGTGGCGCGAAGAGAGGCTGCGCCTTACGCAACCCGCCCCCTGTATCGAGCAATTCGGCGGTCTCGTCGCTCACCCGAATGTCGAGGCCGAAGTTGTCGTTGGCCTGCAGATAGTTGGTGATTTGCGACGCGAAATGATGCACATTGACCACCAAGTGGTTGAACCCGGCCGCGCCCAAACGGCTTACGACACGCTTGAGCAGCGGTTCGCCACCCACGCGCACCAACGCCTTGGGCATGGTGTCGGTGAGGGGTTTGAGGCGGGTGCCCAAACCAGCGGCGAATATCATGGCTTGCTTCATACGTGCAAAGTTAATTATTCTTTTCTAATCAACAAAGATTTAGCTTTCCTTTTTCTTCGCAGAAAAGGTCTGTTCTATGCCTTGCTCACGGTGGTACACGCGCACCTCGACGCCAAACTTCTCATGGATGTGCTCGGCCAGGTGCTGCGCACTATACACCGAACGGTGCTGGCCGCCCGTGCATCCGAAGCAGAACATCAGGCTGGTGAAGCCGCGTTGCACGTAGCGCTCCACGTGCTTGTCGGCCAAGGCGTACACATGGGTGAGGAAATCCAATATCTCTCCGTCGTCCTCCAAGAAGCGAATGACGGGCTCATCGAGGCCGGTGAGCTTCTTGTAAGGCTCATACCGGCCAGGGTTGTGGGTGGAACGGCAGTCGAAAACATAGCCACCGCCATTGCCCGACGGGTCTTCGGGAATGCCCTTGCGGTAAGAGAAACTATAGACACGCACCACAAGCGGGCCCTTGCCGTCGTATTTGGAGAACGTGGCTGGACCATCTTGCGGATGGGCGGGATAAATATTGTGTTCGGTGGTCTTGTAACCGTCGCCGCGCAAACGCGTGGGCTCCTCGCGGTGGGCGAAGCGCGGCATGTCGGCCAAGCGCGCAAGCACCTCCCTCAGATAAGGATAGGGCAACATGTCCTCACTCAAACTGAGCAGGTCACGCAAGTTGTCCATGGCCATGGGGATGCTGTCGATGAAGTGCTGCTTGCGCTCATAGAGTCCGCGGAAGCCGTAGGCACCAAGCACCTGCAACGTGCGGAAGAGCACGAAAAGGCTCAGCCGACCGGCGAAATGGCGCACCGAGGGCACCTCTACATATTGTTTGAGCGAATTGTAGTACTCTGCCACCAGCTCGCGTCGCAACTTATACGAGTAGCGTGCCGACGCTTGCCAAAGGAACGAGGCAAGGTCATAATAATAAGGTCCCTTGCGACCGCCCTGGAAATCGATGAAGAAGGGGTTGCCTTCGGCGTCGAGCATGACGTTGCGGGCCTGGAAATCGCGATACATGAAGCTCGCCGACGGCTCCGACGTTAGGTCCTTGGCGAAGCGGCGGAAACTGGCCTCGAGCTTCATCTCATGGAAATCGAGCCCTGTAAGTTTCAGGAAATCGTACTTGAAATAATTGAGGTCGAAGAGCACATTGTCCTCGTCGAACACGGGCTGGGGGTAACACTGGTTCCAGTCGAGGTCGTTGGCGCCACGAATTTGCAGGTCGGGCAAGGCGCGGATGGTGCGCTTGAGCAGCGTCTGCTCTGCCAAGTCGTAGCGTCCGCCAGCCTCTCTGCCACCCCGTATGGCATCGAAGAGCGAGGTGCTCCCCAAGTCGGTTTGCAGATAGCGCATCTCATCGTCGCTCACAGCAAGCACGGCAGGCACAGGCAACTTGTGGTGAACGAAATGTCGGTCGAGGTACACGAAGGCGTGGTTCTCCTCCCGACTGGTGCCCACAACGCCAATGACCGTAGCGCCATCGGCGGCGGTGATACGATAATACTGTCGGTTGCTGCCGGCTCCGGCCAGTTGTTCTATGTGTGCGGGCTCGGTTCCGGCCCATTGCTGATAAAGCTTTACGAGTTGTTGCATGATGGGGATAAAGATGTGGTGAGGTGAATGGGAGATTGACTTATTTGGCGAGCCTGTTCATCAGGGAGGCTCTGCGGGGCTTGATGCTCCATGCCAACACGCCCCACACCTTGAAATTATCGGTGGAATAAACGCGGATGGGACTATACTTCTTATTGGCGGGCCGGAGCTCGATGTATCCTTCGTCCTTATGGCTGAGGTCGATGAATTTCAGCGTAAACTCGCCATCGATAAACGCCACAACGATATCGCCATGCTCCGGCTCCAGCGCCTTGTCGATGACCACGATGTCGCCCTCGTTGATGCCTGCGTCGATCATGGAGTCGCCCACCACACGCGCATAGAACGTGGCGGCAGGATGCTCTATGAGATCCTTGTCGAAGTCGAGGCTTTCGGCCATATAGTCCTGCGCGGGACTGGGAAATCCGGCCTTCACCCCACCCGAGGCAAAGGGCAACGGCGAGCCACCGCTAAACTCGCCCGAGAAGATGATGAGCTCTTTCATTGGCGTTCCTTCTTCTCTCGGGCCTCGCGCTCACGGCGCAACTCTTCCTCAAACTCACGCCACTCGCGCTTGCGTTTGCGCGTATCGGCCCAGTCGGCCAACAGATAGTCGGCCACGAAGAGGAGCAACAAGATGCCGAGCGACATCGTGAACGAGCCTGTTATCACAGACAAGCCTGCTGAGACAATAAGAAAGACAAGGGCTTTCTTCCAGTCGATGCGAAATTTTGGTTTCATAATGCAAAGTTAATGTTTTTCAAGCAAACGCCAACGCTTTCCCCCCAAAAAACATAACGGGCGCACGCGGCAACGGTGAAGGCGTGCCCGAGACCGCACCTTCAAAGGAGCCATAAAAACAAAAAAATCGGATGTCATCGCGACAACCGATTTTCAAAAACAAACTACTTAAAAACTAATCTACTAAAACAAATCAAAATATGTTATTCCCTTTTACTGTTATCTTCTTTCAATTGTGCAAAGTTAAGCAGTTTTTTCCACATTCGCAAATATTTCTTGCCAAAACCTTAGACTTTGATGACAAATATGCAAAAAGGGTGCAGAACCCATGTTCCGCACCCCTTCATTGATATGTGCATGTGGCAAATAGCCACCACCATTCAGTTATCCGATTACATCATGCCGGGCTGGGGAGCGGGCATAGCGGGCTTCTCCTCGGGCTTGTCAACGATGAGGCACTCTGTGGTGAGGAACATGCCGGCGATAGAAGCGGCATTCTCCAAAGCCACACGGGCCACCTTGGCAGGGTCGATGACGCCTGCCGCACGCAGATCCTGGTAGGTATCGGTGCGAGCATTGTAGCCATAGTCGCCCTCGCCCTGACGAACCTTGTCGACCACCACGGCACCCTCGCCGCCGGCGTTGAACACAATCTGACGCAGAGGCTCCTCAAGGGCACGACGAACGATGTTGATACCCGTCTGCTCATCGGCGTTGTCGCCCTTGAGCTCGGCCAACTCCTTCTGTGCGCGGATGTAAGTGGTACCGCCACCGACAACCACACCTTCCTCTGTTGCAGCGCGAGTAGCGCAGAGGGCGTCGTCCACACGGTCCTTCTTCTCCTTCATCTCAACCTCGCTGTTGGCACCCACGTAGAGCACAGCCACACCGCCGGCGAGCTTAGCCAGACGCTCCTGCAGCTTCTCCTTGTCGTAGTTGCTCTTGGTGTTGGCAATCTCGTTCTTGATCTGCTGCACGCGATCCTGAATGTTCTCCTTGTTGCCAGCGCCACCCACGATGGTGGTGTTCTCCTTGTCGACGGTCACCTTCTTGGCTGTACCGAGCATCTCGAGCGTAGCCTGCTCAAGCTTCAAGCCCTTCTCCTCGCTGATAACCACACCGCCTGTGAGCACTGCGATATCCTCGAGCATGGCCTTACGACGGTCGCCGAAGCCAGGAGCCTTGACGGCGCAGATCTTCAAGCCGCCACGCAAGCGGTTCACCACCAATGTGGTAAGTGCCTCTGAGTCGACATCCTCGGCAATGACGAGCAAAGGACGGCCACTCTCTGCAGCGGGCTGCAGGATGGGCAAGAACTCCTTGAGGTTAGAGATCTTCTTATCGTAGAGCAGGATGTAAGGATCATCCATCACACACTCCATCTTGTCGGTATCGGTTACGAAGTAGCCGCTCAGGTAACCGCGGTCAAACTGCATACCCTCTGTCACACCGATGGTGGTGTCGCGGGTCTTGCTGTCCTCAACGGTGATAACGCCGTCCTTCGACACCTTGCGCATGGCATCGGCCAGAAGCTTACCGATCTCGGGATCGTTGTTGGCGCTGACGGTAGCCACCTGCTCAATCTTGTCGTAGTTGTCGCCCACCACCTCGGCGTTGGCCTTGATGTAGTCGACCACCTTGTTCACGGCCTTGTCGATACCGCGCTTCAGGTCCATGGGGTTGGCGCCAGCCGTTACGTTCTTCAAGCCCTCGTTCACGATGGCCTGTGTCAGAATGGTAGCGGTGGTTGTACCGTCACCGGCGTCGTCGCCAGTCTTCGAAGCCACGCTCTTCACGAGCTGAGCACCGGTGTTCTCGAACTTATCCTCGAGCTCCACCTCCTTGGCCACCGACACACCATCCTTGGTGATGACGGGTGCGCCAAACTTCTTCTCGATAACCACGTTGCGACCCTTCGGGCCGAGTGTTACCTTCACTGCATTAGCGAGCTGGTCGACACCCTGCTTCAGCAGGTCGCGAGCCTCCATATTGTATTTGATAATCTTTGCCATAATTGTTCCTAATATTTAATTGGGTATAATATAATAAGGTGTATCCTCCTCTCACCCTATGTTAGTCTTCCACCACGGCGAGCACATCGCTCTGGCGCATCATGAGATACTTCTCACCCTCGTTCTCGAGCTCCGTGCCGGCATACTTACCGTAGAGCACCACATCGCCCTCCTTAAGCACCATGGCCTCGTCCTTGGTACCCTGGCCAACGGCAATGACCTTGCCACGCTGGGGTTTCTCTTTGGCGGTGTCGGGAATGATGATTCCACCTACTTTCTCTTCAGCTGGTGCGGCCTGTACCAGCACTCTGTCTGCTAATGGTTTGATTTTCATGATTGCAATGTATTTTAAATTTGTTGTTTCTTTCATGTGAGCCCTCGGCTCGCCCTTTACTCTACGAAAAGTGTGCCACATCTGCCAGAGCCGCCCAACGTGACAATTCTGTCAGTCTCAGGTCTGCCAAATATGGCACACGACAGGTAAAAACGGGCGAAATGGCGCGCGAAACGAGCACCGTTTCTCATATTTGACGACATCCCTTGCACCCACGGGCTGGTTGTGACACAAGGTGCGCCCGACGGGTTAGTTCGTCAAAAGACGCAACAATCTATACATCAATCTACACATTTCTTTTCAACGACAAAATGTTTTGGCCGAAATACGCCATTCTTAGCGCATTTACGCAACTTATTAACAACCAGTAACTTACAGACTTCACACAACTTTCGTAACTCCGTATTTCACTTTAAGCATTGCGAAAGATGCCTAACCGAGGTGCAAAACATGCCCGATCGCAACTCGAAAGATGGCCGACCGAGCCCCAATACATGCCAAACCCCAACTCGAAAGATGCCTTTTCGCAATTTCTTCACTCATTTTTTAGTCTTTCATCTCGCAAAAACGGCGTTTTCGTTCTCTATTTCTCGCAAAATTCTGACACAACTTTTTAACCATTTTCCCTGACAACGCGCATCGCCTTGCCCCACCTTATAATACAGTAACGGGGTGAGAACGACAATAAATTCTGCACACTTTTCACATTCCTTCCAATCGTTTCAACCATCAGGCATTCGCCTATCACGTTAACCCTAACATTGTAAGGTTGTTTCACCCATAATTACCTCTCCTCCAACCACCACCCCATCGCCATTCACCAACGACCATGGGCACCTGTCGCCCACACCCCATCCCACCCCCCAAAATGCCTCTTGCCATCCGTCTCATACCCACCCGTTTGCAATAAATGAGGTATAAAATAGCAGAAATGCAACAAATGATAGCCTCAACATCGAATAAATTTAGTATCTTTGCATATTAATATGCCCTTCGGTGTAGCGAGAGCCACCCCCTCGCGCTCCACCCACGGCACATTCATCAATTTGCTCACACCAATTATCAAGATGGGAATTTTCGGATTATTCAGCAAGAAAAAGAAAGAGACCCTTGACCAAGGGTTGGAGAAGACCAAGCAGAGCGTCTTCACCAAGATCAGCCGCGCCATCGCCGGCAAGTCGAAAGTCGACGACGAGGTGCTCGACAACCTTGAAGAGGTGCTCATCACCTCCGATGTGGGCGTGGACACCACGCTCAAAATCATACGCCGCATCGAGGAGCGCGTGGCACGCGACAAGTATGTGTCGACATCGGAGCTCAACGGCATTCTCAAGGACGAGATTGCATCGCTGCTCACGGAGAACAACACCGCCGACGCTTCGGGCTGGGACCTTCCCACCGACCACAAGCCGTATGTAATACTGGTGGTGGGCGTCAATGGTGTGGGTAAGACCACCACCATCGGCAAACTGGCATGGCAGTTTAAGCAGGCCGGAAAGAAGGTTTACCTCGGAGCGGCCGACACCTTCCGCGCCGCCGCCGTGGAGCAGATACAGATCTGGGGCGACCGTGTGGGTGTGCCCGTGGTGAAGCAGCAGATGGGCGCCGACCCCGCCAGCGTGGCCTTCGACACCCTCCAGAGCGCAAAGGCCAACGGGGCCGACGTGGTGCTCATCGACACAGCGGGCCGACTGCACAACAAGGTGGGCCTCATGAACGAGTTGAAGAAGATCAAGGACGTGATGAAAAAGGTGGTCGACTCCGCTCCCGACGAGGTGATGCTGGTGCTCGACGGATCGACCGGACAGAACGCCTTTGAGCAGGCCAAGGAGTTCTCGGCCGTGACGCAGATCACATCGCTGGCCATCACCAAGCTCGACGGCACCGCCAAGGGCGGCGTGGTCATCGGCATCAGCGACCAGCTAAAGGTGCCCGTGAAGTACATCGGACTGGGTGAGAAGATGGAAGACTTGCAGCTCTTCAACAAGAAGGAATTCGTTGACTCGTTATTCTAACACCAAAAGTGAAGAAAAATCAGATAGATATCATCACGATGGGGTGCTCCAAGAACCTCGTCGACTCGGAACAGCTCATGCGCTTGTTTGAGAACCACGGTTACCACTGCGTGCACGACGCCAAGCGTCCGCAAGGAGAGATCGCGGTTATCAACACGTGTGGCTTCATCGAGGACGCACGCGAGGAGAGCATCAACACCATTCTCGAGTTTGTGGAGGCCAAGAACGAAGGCCGACTCAATAAGCTTTATGTCATGGGATGCCTCTCGCAGCGCTATCAGAAGGAGCTCGAGGCCGAACTGCCCGAGGTGGATAAGTTCTACGGCAAGTTCAACTTCAAGCAGTTGGTCAACGACCTCGGACCGGCCGACACCACTGATGCCGGCAACGAGAGTTTCACACGCCGACGCACCGACGCCAACAGCCTTCGCAAGCTGACTACGCCTTCCCACTACGCCTACATCAAGATAGCGGAGGGATGCGACCGCCATTGCGCCTATTGCGCCATCCCCCTCATCACAGGCCGACACGTTTCACGACCCATCGAGGACATTCTCGACGAGGTGAGGGAACTGGTTGGGCAGGGCGTCAGCGAGTTCCAAGTCATCGAGCAGGAACTTACCTATTACGGCGTAGACCTCTATGGCCACACGCGCATCGCCGAGCTGGTGAGCCAAATGGCCGACATCAAGGGGGTGAAGTGGATCAGGCTCCACTACGCTTACCCCAACCAGTTCCCCATGGAGCTGCTCGACGTGATGCGCGAGAAGCCCAACGTGTGCAAGTACCTCGACATCGCATTGCAGCATATCTCCGACTCGGTGCTGAAACGCATGCACCGCCACGTTACCAAGGACGACACATTGGCCCTGCTGAAGGCCATCCGCGAGCGGGTGCCGGGCATCACCCTGCGCACCACGCTCATGGTGGGATTCCCCGGCGAGACCGACGACGACTTCCAGGAACTCATGGATTTCGTGCGCACACAGCGCTTCGACCGCATGGGGGCCTTCGCCTATTCGGAGGAGGAGGGCACCTATGCGCAGTTGCATTACGAGGATGATGTGCCCGAAGAGGTGAAACAGCAACGCCTCGACAAGCTGATGGCGTTGCAACAGACCATCAGCGAGGAGCTGGAAGCGGCCAAGGTGGGAACCACGCAACTCGTGGTGATCGACCGAAAGGAGGGCGACTACTACGTGGGGCGCACCGAGAGCTGCTCGCCCGAGGTGGACCCGGAGGTGCTCATACCCGCCGAAGGTCGCACGTTGCGCACCGGACACTACTACCAGGTGCACATCACCGACAGTGACGAATTTGACTTATACGGAGAAGTATGAACAACAGAGAGTATATAGCCGAGCTGGCGCAACAGTCGGGTTACACGCAAACCGATACGCAGAAAATGGTGGCCGCCGTCATCGAACAGATGGGCAACAGCTTCGAGGAGGGAAACAGCGTGCTCATTCCCAACTTCGGAACGTTCGAGGTGAAGAAGCGACTGGAGCGAATCATCGTCAATCCCGGCACGCAACAACGTATGTTGGTGCCACCAAAACTCGTTTTGAACTTCCGCCCAAAGGAGTCGGTCAAGGACAAACTCAATAAGGCTTAGCATTCCCAACCATGAGCAAGATAGGATTTAAGGAACTCTCTCTGGCGCTGGTCGACAAGTATGGACTGGAGCGAGAAGCGGCAGAGCAGTTTGTGGAGAAGATGTTCGACGTGCTCTCCAAGGGCATCGAGACCGACCGACAGGTAAAGGTCAAGGGCCTGGGCACATTCAAGGTGGTGCCCGTGGCTTCGCGCAAGAGCGTGGATGTGAACACGGGCGAGCCCATCGTCATAGAGGGGCGCGACAAGGTTTCGTTCACTCCCGATAGCGCCATGCGTGAGTTGGTGAACCGACCGTTCTCGCAATTCGAAACCGTTCCCATCAACGACGGGGTCGACTTCACGGCCATCGATGAGCATTTCGCCAATGTGGAGGAAGGAACCGAAGACATCATCATGACCGACAACGACGAAACGGTGACCGAACCGATCACGACCGACGCCACAAAGCAAGACGACAAGATGGCGGAAACCTCTGAGGGCGAAGCTGCGTCTGGCGCAACCAACGTGTTGGGAACGCAGCCAGACGAAACGGCTTCGACTAAGAACGACGAAAACGAAACCACATACGGCGAGGGCATCGACGACCCTTCAACCCACCAAGGCGGCACTCCCAAGGAGACGGTTGTGGCAGCAGAGACCGTCGTCTCCGACGATGAGCCCATCCAAATAACCGAGCCTATGAAACCAGAAGAATCATTCACGCCTGTGGCTCCTGGCTCTGAGTCCATTGAGGAAACCACTCCCAATGAGGCCAACGGCCCTTCCCATCCCACGGAAGAAACCACCAACGACGAGCAGAATGAAGTTTCTGAAAGCATCAACGACGCTGCTGCGCCAACAAACGCCACTTCAGAGCAGACCAACGAGGACCAACCTCGCCCAACGTCGTCGACCAAGACAACGGCTGAGATGGTGCAAACCGTGTCGGAAACCGAACGTGAGATCGACGATGCGCGCAACCAGGTCATCCTAATGCAGCGAGAAATGGTTCGCCATAACCGTTTCATGCGCAGGTTCCTGGGCATTTCGGCTTTCCTGTTGCTGGCGTGTGTGGCTGGCATCTTCTACCTGGCCATGCAGATTTCGCAACGCGACCACCGCATAGAGCACCTGGAAGCGGCTGCCATTCTTGCCTCGCGAACACCGCAAGGAAAAGCCATCCTCAACGCATCGGTCGACTCTGCGGCTGTGGCGCAAGCCAAAAAGGACAGTCTGGAGGCGGCGCGCAAATTGCAAGAGGACGAGGGGGCTCGCCAGAAAATGGCCGAAGCCGAGCAAGCAAAGGCCAAGCAGGTGGAACAAGAAGCCTCCAAGCGGGGGGCCGAACAAGCCGAACGCGCCAAGAAGGAGGAAGCTGCCAAGAAGGCCAATGAAGCCGCTGCAAAGCAAAAGGCACAACAACACAAGCCTACTGAGGCCAAGAACAACAGCAAGGAGCAAGATAAATATAATAAGGATGTACGCATCCGTACGGGCGCATACACCATTATCGGTATTGACCGAACCGTTACGGCAAAGGCTGGACAGACGCTCGCGGGCATCAGCCGCACCCAACTCGGACCGGGCATGGAGTGTTACATCGAAGCCGTCAACCCGGGTCGCAAGCAGCTGAAGGCGGGCGACAAGGTCAATATCCCCAAACTCAAACTGAAAAAGAAAAACTAAGGCGGGCGCATTGGCCCACCAACCCAGCAGGGTGGCATGTCTATCGAATAGGCGTGCCGCATCTGCCCAACACCACAAACAACCATGCCAGAAACAAATAACACCTCGGCCAACCGCCGAAAGCGCACGCCTGCGCCCATCGACCCCACCTACGGACATCTGCAGCCGCAAGCGGTCGACGTGGAGAAGGTGGTGCTCGGCGCGCTCATGATCGACAAGGACGCCTTCTCCGTGGTATCGGAGATGCTGCGACCCGAAACGTTCTACGAGCCGCGACACCAGAAAATTTACCAAGCCATACAGACGCTCAACATGGCCCAGAACCCGGTCGACATCATGACCGTGGCCAACGAACTGCAGAAAGAGGGCACACTCGACGACGTGGGCGGACCAACCTACGTGGTGGACCTCACGGCTCATGTGGCGTCGTCGGCCCATATCGAATACCACGCCAAGATTCTCCAACAGAAATTCTTGGCCCGCCAGCTCATCTCCTTTGCCTCGGTCATCGAGACGAAGGCCTTCGACCAGACGGTGGACGTGGACGACCTGATGCAGGAAGCGGAGAGCAACCTCTTCGAACTCTCGCAGAAGAACATGCGAACCGACTACACGCAGATCGACCCTGTGCTGCGACAGGCCATGGAGATGTTGCAGAAGGCATCGTCGCAGACCAGTGGTCTGACGGGCATTCCGTCGGGATACACGGGGCTCGACAACATCACCTCGGGTTGGCAGAAGAGTGACCTCGTCATCATCGCCGGTCGACCGGCCATGGGTAAGACCTCGTTCGCTCTCTCCATCGCCAAGAACATTGCGGTCGATTACAAGGAGCCCATCGCCTTCTTCTCATTGGAGATGAACAACGTGCAGCTTGTAAACCGTCTCATCTCTAATGTTTGTGAAATCGAGGGACGCAAGATCATGAACGGACAGCTCTTCCCCGACGAGTGGCAACGCCTCGACAAGTATATGGCTCGACTCACCGGCGCACCGCTTTACGTGGACGATACACCTGGCATGTCGATCTTCGAGTTGCGCACAAAGGCCCGCCGACTGGTTCGCGAGAAAGGTGTGAAGATCATTATGATCGACTATCTGCAGCTCATGAACGCCAATGGCATGCGCTTCGGAAGCCGTCAGGAGGAGGTGTCGACCATCTCTCGCTCGCTCAAAGGATTGGCCAAGGAGCTCGATGTGCCCATCATCGCCCTGTCACAGCTCAACCGTACGGTGGAGAACCGTGAGGGATTGGAAGGCAAGCGACCACAGTTGAGCGACTTGCGTGAGTCGGGAGCTATCGAGCAGGATGCCGATATGGTGCTCTTTGTGCACCGTCCTGAGTATTACCACATCTACCAAGACGAAAAGGGCCACGACCTTCGCGGCAAGGCGCAGATCATCATTGCCAAGCACCGTAAGGGCGCCACGGGCGACGTTCTGTTGTCGTTCCAAGGCCAATACACGCGCTTCCTCAACCCCGAGGATGCCGCTCCCGCACCTCTGTCAGACAGCATGGGAGGCGAATACATCGGCTCTCGCATGAACAGCGACGACCTCGGCGACGACGATCCGTTCCCCGCCCCAGTCGCCCCCAGTTTCTAACCCAATTGCGCCCAGCTTCTATTCCAGTTGCACCCAGCTTCTATCCCAACAGCAAAGTGGCCCTATTAAATAAGGATATCGGCGCAAACAAAAGGCAAACGCTACTCTGACAGCAGTCCATCGACAAGCTAACGAAAGGCAAACACCACTCTGACAGCAGTCCATCGATAAGCTAACGAAAGGCAAACGCTACTCTGACAGCAGTCCATCGATAAGCTAAGGGATAGCAAACGATGCCATTGCGAAGATAGAAAGGGGCGCTTACAGAGGTGAAGACATGCGCTCACGAAGAAGATTCGCTGTTCAATCTCTATTCAACGAATAGCTTTACGCAACATATTGCCCGGCGTTCCGATCATGGAAACGCCGGGCTTTTATTTGTTATGGGGGGCCATTATAGACAAGGAGGAGCGCGCCTAAAGCATGCCACAAGGGGCTTGAGACACACGCCAAACCACTAACTTTAGGCTACTTAGGCAGGAAAAGTGTTACGAGTTGAAAGATATCGACAAAGTATCATTATCGTTCTAAAACGCAAGGTTTAGTTATTGTTTGCAATAAAACTACCAACTTTTCTTGCAATTTATTTGTTTGTTAGCAACGAAATGATTACCTTTGCGCTCACATAAAACAAAAAGAGAACAAAGTATGACCATCCAGTTCATTAGCATTATTAGCATTCTACTCGGTATTCGACTTCGTCAAACAGTCGGAAGTGAGAGAGCGTGTATATGCATGTGAGCAATATGACGAATACAAGGCCTTTCCACTTCCATTAGTGGGAAGGCCTTTTTTCGTAGTTGGAAGGACAGAAACAAACAAAACAACAAACTAAAACGAACATGCTCCCAAACGAACGCAAACACAAGTTCTGACGTATGGAAGAACAAAATCAGACGAACACAAACACAAGTTCTGACGAATAGGAGCACAAACACGAGCGAACACAAACACAATAAAGACCCCAAACGAAGTAAAATAATAAATTATGAGCGACAGACTTTTTATTTTCGACACCACCCTTCGCGATGGCGAACAGGTGCCTGGATGCCAGTTGAACACAGTAGAGAAGATTCAGGTAGCCAAGCAACTTGAGCTATTGGGTGTCGATGTCATTGAGGCCGGCTTCCCCATCTCTTCGCCAGGCGACTACAACTCGGTTATGGAAATATCGAAAGCGGTAACATGGCCCACCATTTGCGCACTGACCCGCGCCGTGGAGAAGGACATCGACGTGGCCGCTGAGTCGCTGCAGTATGCCAAACACAAGCGCATACACACCGGCATAGGCACATCCGACTACCACATTAAGTATAAGTTCAACTCAAACCGAGATGAGATCCTGGAGCGCGCCGTGCGTGCCACGGCTTACGCCAAGAAGTATGTGGAGGATGTGGAGTTCTACGCCGAGGACGCCGGACGTACCGACAATGAATACCTGGCACGTGTCGTCGAGGCAGTTATCGCCGCTGGAGCCACCGTGGTAAACATTCCCGACACCACCGGCTACTGCCTGCCGAGCGAGTTTGGCGCCAAAATTAAATACCTCATGGAGCACGTGTCGAACATCGACAAGGCCATCATCTCAACCCACTGCCACAACGACCTCGGCATGGCAACAGCCAACACGCTCGAGGGTGTGCTCAACGGAGCACGACAAGTGGAGGTAACCATCAACGGCATCGGCGAGCGAGCCGGCAACACATCGCTCGAGGAGATTGCCATGATCCTAAAGTGCCACAAGGGCATCAACATCGACACCAACATCAACACGCAGAAGATTTACCCCGTTTCGCGCATGGTCAGTTCGCTGATGAACATGCCCGTGCAACCCAACAAGGCCATTGTGGGCCGCAACGCCTTTGCCCATTCGAGCGGCATCCACCAGGATGGCGTGCTGAAGAACGTGCAGACCTACGAGATCATCGACCCGAAGGACATTGGTCTCGACAACAACGCCATCGTGCTTACGGCACGTTCGGGACGCGCGGCGCTGCGTTATCGCCTGGAGGTGAACGGCGTGGACGTTCGCGACGAGGCCAAGCTCGACAAGCTCTATAAGGCCTTCCTCGAATTGGCCGACAAGAAAAAAGAGATCAACGACGACGACATCCTCATGCTCGCAGGTGCCGACACGGCGGCCAGCCACAGCGTGAAGCTCGACTATCTGCAGGTCACCACGGGTAAGGGCGTGAAGAGCGTAGCCAGCGTGGGCCTCGACATCGCCGGTCAGAAGTTTGAGGAGAGCAGCTCTGGAAACGGTCCGGTCGACGCCGCCATCAAGGCCCTGAAGCGCATCATCCGCAAGCAGATGACACTGAAGGAGTTTACCATTCAGGCCATCTCGAAGGGATCGGACGACGTCGGAAAGGTTCACATGCAAGTGGAATACGCCGGAAGCGTCTACTATGGCTTCGGAGCCAACACCGACATCGTAACGGCATCGGTCGAGGCATACATCGATTGTATCAACAAGTTTAGGAAATAAGATAGCGAAAGGTTTTTATGTTATGAATACATTATTTGATAAGATTTGGGATAGCCATGTAGTACAGGTCGTGGAAGAAGGCCCCACGCAACTCTACATCGACCGACTGTATTGTCACGAGGTGACATCGCCTCAGGCCTTCGACGGCTTACGCCGCCGCCATCTGCAGGTGTTCAGACCGCAACAGGTGTTCTGCATGCCCGACCACAACATCATGACGCACGACCAAGGATCGCCTGAACTCGACCCCGTGGGCCGCCACCAAGTGGAGACACTCGACAAGAACTGCGCCGAGTTTGGCCTGACGGAATTCAAAAAGAACACGCCCGAGAACGGCGTCATCCACGTGGTGGGACCCGAGACGGGCCTTTCGCTGCCTGGCATGACCATCGTTTGTGGCGACTCGCACACCTCTACCCACGGTGCCGTGGGCGCTGTGGCATTCGGCATCGGCACCTCTGAGGTCGAAATGGTTCTGGCCTCGCAGTGTATTCTGCAACAGAAGCCAAAGAGCATGCGCATCACCATCAACGGCGCCCTGCAGCCTGGCGTAACGGCCAAGGACGTGGCGCTCTACCTCATGGCCCAACTCTCCACCTCGGGAGCCACGGGCTACTTCGTGGAATACGCCGGACCTGTGGTTGAGAACATGAGCATGGAGGGCCGACTGACGCTCTGCAACCTCTCCATAGAGATGGGTGCGCGCGGCGGATTCATCGCGCCCGACGAAACAACCTTCGCCTACCTGAAGGGACGCAAGTACGCCCCCAAGGGCGAGGCGTGGGACAAGGCCGTGGCCCAATGGCGCCAGCTGCGCTCGGGCGACGACGCCGTGTTCGACTGTGAGTTGGCTTTCGACGGAGCCGACATCGAGCCTCGCATCACCTACGGCACCAACCCCGGAATGGGCATCGCCATCACGGGATCAGTTCCCACACTCGACGAGGTGGCCGAAAGCGAGCAGGCTTCGTTCCTCAAGAGCCTGCGCTACATGGGCTTCGAGCCTGGCGAGCGCCTCTTGGGGCACCCCATCGACTACGTGTTCCTCGGAGCGTGCACCAACGGACGCATAGAGGACTTCCGCGCCTTCGCCTCTGTGGTCAAGGGCCATAAGAAAGCGCCCAACGTGGTGGCATGGCTGGTGCCGGGCTCATGGGCTGTTCTGAAGCAGATTCAGGAGGAAGGACTCGACAAGCAACTGGAGGCAGCAGGGTTCGCCATACGCCAACCGGGCTGCTCGGCATGCTTGGCCATGAACGACGACAAGGTGCCAGCTGGCAAATACAGCGTCTCCACATCGAACCGCAACTTCGAGGGCCGTCAGGGACCGGGCGCACGCACGGTGCTGGCTTCGCCCCTTGTGGCAGCCGCAGCCGCCATCACGGGCCGCATCAGCGACCCTCGCGAGTTTCTTCAGGCATAACAACGCGCAGCGGCATCGGCCAACGGGCATCCCGGCGGATAGCCAACAACCGCAGCATGGGTCACCCATGCCCATCCGCTGAACGCGAATAATCACACAAAGACAACACACAACGATGAAACAGAAATTTGATGTCATCACATCATCCTGCATTCCCCTCCCCTTGGAGAATGTGGATACCGACCAAATCATACCCGCCCGCTTCCTGAAGGCTACCGACAAGGAAGGCTTCGGCGACAACCTTTTCCGCGACTGGAGATACAATAAGGACGGCAGTTTGAAGAGCGATTTTGTGCTCAACGACCCTTCTTATTCGGGCGTTATCCTCGTAGCCGGCAAGAATTTCGGCTCAGGATCGTCGCGCGAACATGCCGCATGGGCCATCGCCGGCTATGGTTTCAGGGTGGTTATCAGCAGTTTCTTCGCCGACATCCACAAGAACAACGAGCTCAACAACTTCGTGCTTCCGGTGGTGGTGAGCGAGCAGTTTCTGAGCGAACTGTTCTCATCCATCGACAAAGACCATGGCACTCAGGTGCGCGTGGACCTTCCTAACCAAACGGTGACCAACCTTGCTACGGGCCATTCGGAACATTTCGACATCAATGGTTATAAGAAGCACTGCCTGATGAACGGCCTCGACGACGTGGATTTCCTCGTTGCCAACCGCGACAAGGTGGAGGCTTTTGAAAAGCAACGCGCATGATGGATATAGGAGCAAAAACACTTTTCGGTCCGCAGATCGAAATCATGGACTCTACGTTGCGCGACGGTGAGCAGACCAGCGGCGTCAGTTTTCTGCCCCACGAGAAGCTCATCATCGCCCGGTCGCTGCTCCACGATGTCAACGTCGACCGCATAGAGGTGGCCTCGGCACGTGTTTCCGAGGGCGAGCGCGAGGCCGTGACACGCATCTGCAACTACGCCCAGCGTGAGGGTTACATCGACCGCATCGAGGTGTTGGGCTTCGTCGACGGCAAACTGTCGATCGACTGGATCAAAGGTTGCGGCTGCCGCGTCATCAACCTGTTGGTGAAAGGCTCGCTGAAACATTGCCAACACCAGTTGCACAAGGCGCCAGAGGAACATTTGGCCGACATCCTCCACTCGCTCGACTATGCCGAACAGCAGGGCCTGCGGGTCAACATCTATCTGGAGGACTGGAGCTCGGGCATGAAGGATTCGCCCGAATATGTGTACCAAATGATGGACCGCCTGAAGGACACACCCATCCAACGCTTCATGCTGCCCGACACATTGGGCATCATGAACCCGCTGCAGTGTGTGGAATATGTGCGCAAGATGCACCGCCGCTACCCCGACAAGCGATTCGATTTCCACGCCCACAACGATTACGACCTGGCGGTGTCGAACACGCTCGCCGCCGTGTTGAGCGGTTGCCAGGGCGTGCATGTCACGGTGAACGGCCTGGGCGAACGATGCGGCAACGCACCACTGGCCAGCGTGCAAGCCATCCTGAAGGACCATTTCCACGCCAAGACGTCAATCAACGAGAGCAAACTCAACCAGATTAGTCGCTTGGTGGAAGGCTACAGCGGCATCGCCATATCGGCCAACCAACCCATCGTGGGAAGCAATGTCTTCACGCAGGTGGCGGGTGTTCACGCCGATGGCGACAACAAGAACAAGCTTTACAGCAACGACCTCGTGCCCTCACGCTTTGGCCGCAAGCGCGAATACGCACTCGGAAAAAACTCGGGCAAGGCAAACATTGAGATGAACCTGGAGGAACTGGGCTTGGAACTGACGCCCGAACAGACACGACGCGTAACACGGCGCATCACCGAACTGGGCGACCGTAAGGAGATGGTAACCCAAGACGACCTGCCTTACATCATTGCCGACGTGCTGAAGCACAACACACCCGTGGAACGGGTGAAGCTCCTCAGCTACATGGTCTCCACGTCGTATGGGCTGAAACCCATCGCCAGCCTGAAGGTGGAAATCAACGGTGAGGAATATACGGCCGACGCTACCGGCGACGGTCAGTACGACGCCTTTGTGAAAGCCTTGCGCAAGGTGTATAAGGAGAACCTCAACCGCACCTTCCCACGATTGGCCAACTACACCGTGACCATTCCGCCCGGAGGCCACACCGACGCATTGGTGCAGACCATCATTACATGGCAATGCGACGGAGGACGCGTCATTCGCACCCACGGACTCGACGCCGACCAGACGGAGGCGGCCATCAAAGCCACGTTCAAGATGCTCAATATCGTGGAAGACGAGGAAGAAAAACTGTGGGAAGGAGGCTCAATCCACGCTCCACAACAATCCAAAGAACAAATATAAAACACATAAGAAATCATGAAACTGAATATCGCAGTATTACCCGGCGACGGCATCGGACCAGAGATCATGCCGCAAGCCATCCATGTGCTCGACGCCATTGCCAAGAAGTTTGGACACGAGTTTGTCTATCACGAGGCCATCTGTGGCGCACATGCCATCGACGTTTGCGGAGACCCATTCCCCGATGACACGTTTAAGACGTGTATGGACGCCGACGCTGTGCTCTTCGCCGCTGTGGGCGACCCGCGTTTCGACAACGATCCCACACTGAAGGTGCGCCCCGAGACCGGCTTGCTGGCCATGCGCAAGAAGCTTGGCTTGTTTGCCAACGTGCGCCCCGTGGCCACGTTCGACTGCCTGCTCCACATGTCGCCACTGAAGGAGAGCATCATCAAGGGTGCCGATTTCATGGTGATTCGTGAGCTCACAGGTGGCATGTACTTCGGCGAAAAGTATCAGGACAACGACCGCGCTTACGACACCGACGTGTACTCGCGCCCCGAGATTGAGCGCATCCTGAAGGTGGCCTTCGAAACAGCGCAGCGCCGCAACCACCACCTCACGGTGGTCGACAAGGCCAATGTGCTGGCAAGCTCACGCCTGTGGCGACAGATTGCGAAGGAAATGGAGCCCCAATACCCCGATGTGCAGACCGACTATATGTTTATCGACAACTGCTCGATGCGCGTGCTTACCGACCCGCGCTTCTTCGATGTCATTGTCACCGAGAACACGTTTGGCGACATCCTCACCGACGAGACGAGTGCCATCACGGGCTCTATGGGCCTGCAACCGTCGGCCTCACTGGGCGACCACACGCCGCTCTTCGAACCGGTGCACGGATCATGGCCACAGGCAGCCGGCAAGAACCTTGCCAACCCGCTGGCACAGATCCTCTCAGCCGCCATGATGCTCGAGCACTTTGGTCTGAAGGCCGAAGGCGCACTCATCCGCGAGGCATGCAACGAGAGTTTGCTGCAGAACATCCGCACACCCGAAATTCAGGTTGAAGGCGGTAATCATTATGGCACCACAGAGGTGGGCCAATGGATTACCAACTACGTGGCAAGTCACTAACATCAGGCCACACGCTCACTGTATAGTGATAGGGAATCGACCGTTTTCATCACCCACAGGGCCATGGAAGCGAACGATTCCCTTCTTTGATGATTCGCACAAGCACTCGGCGCTCTTGACCGTGTAATGTTTTTTGGTCAAAAAGTTTGTCGACGATTTCCGACAATCTGGCGAGCCGAAACGCCATTTTTATGAGATTTTATCGCCACGCGAGAGGCAAGCTCCTGCGATTAGGCATGTTCCGAGTTGCGAAAAGGCATGTTTCGCCCCTCGATCGACCGTCTTTCGAGACTCGATTGGGCATGTTTGGCACCTCGGTTAGGCATCTATCGCAATGCTTGATGCGAAATACGGAGTGGTAAACGCTACACAAAATTCACAAGACGTTGATTGTTAGCAGGTTACAAAAATACGCCGAGGATCGCGTATTTGCAACCAAACATTCGCTCGTAGAAAAGAAGTGTGTAGATTCGTCTATAGGTTGTTGGCTAATTTCTACCTTCCGAGTTGCAAAAGGAAGGCTCGCACATTGGCATCGTTCCAACTCATCGTCTATGCCATCAAACAAGGGCTACCTTAACGTTCACAAACCTGCAACTGGACATGCATGAACGCTCTAAACCACTGACTTTAGGGCTCTTTTGGCCAATATTGTGTGCGAAAACTGCAATTTGGGCTTACCAAATCCTATTTTTTGCTAAAAATGGCGAGTGCTCCTTGGCAAATCCATGAAATAGTTGTATTTTTGCATTCCAAAATGCAGAACATGAAGAAGATCATTCTCGTAGCTTTTACCATCCTGTTGCTCTTGAGCAGCTGCGCAAGGGAATTCAATCAGGTATATAGAACCCCCGATTACCATTACAAATACGAGTACGCCAAGGAGTGCTTCGCCAATGGCAAGTACCAACGCGCCACTACCATCCTGCAAGAGGTTATCACCCAGCTGAAGGGTACAACCGATGCTCAGGAGAGCCTATACATGTTGGCCATGGCCGAATTTTGCAACCGCGACTACGAAACGGCTTCCGAAACTTTCAAGCGCTACGTAAAAACGTACCCGCGTGGCGTATATGCCGAGATGGCGTCCTACTATGCCGGACAGAGCCTGTACATGTGCACTCCCGAGCCGCGCCTGGACCAAACAGAAACCGTTAAGGCCATCGCTGCCTTCCAAGACTACCTGGACCTCTATC
Source organism: Hallella faecis (assembly GCF_018789675.1). Taxonomy (GTDB): domain Bacteria; phylum Bacteroidota; class Bacteroidia; order Bacteroidales; family Bacteroidaceae; genus Prevotella; species Prevotella faecis. The sequence goes on along the minus strand of NZ_JAHKBE010000002.1, from coordinate 40,723 downwards.
CAGACGCCCAGATGAAGGAGCAGGCTCAAAGCCGCTTGTTCGCATTGCAAGACAAGTTGGTTGAGAAGGAACTCTACTCTGCCCAGCTCTATTACAACCTTGGCACCTACTTCGGAAACTGCACCGAGGGTGGAAACAACTACGAGGCATGCATCGTCACCTCAGAGAACGCCCTGAAAGACTACCCCTACTCAAGCAAGCGCGAGGACTTTGCGTTGCTCATCATGAAGAGTAAGTATGAACTGGCCAAGCAGAGCGTAGAGGAAAAACGCGTGGAACGATTCCAAAATGCGGAAGACGAGGCTTACGGATTCATCAACGAATATCCCGACTCCAAGTCGCGTAAGTTGGCCGAGGAGTATGTGAACAAATGCAAGAAGGTGACCAGTACGGTCGTCGACGAGTAAGCGTCAACCATCAGAATTAGCAATATCAAAAATCAATATTTTTCAATCAGATATGGATTATAAGAAGTCAAAAGCTCCGGTAAACACCGAGACTCGCGAGCTTCCCGAGTTGTGGAAGAGCACTGGTAACATCTATGAGAGCGTGGCCATCATCGGCAAGCGCGCCAACCAAATCGGTGTGGAGATTAAGCAAGACCTGAACAAGAAGTTGCAGGAGTTTGCTTCTTACAACGATTCGTTGGACGAGGTGTTCGAAAACCGTGAGCAGATCGAGATCAGCCGCTACTACGAGAAGTTGCCGAAACCCACACTGCTGGCTACCCAGGAGTTTATTGAGGGCAACATCTATTGGCGCGATCCCTCACAGGACAACCAAGAGGAAGAGGCACAATGATTCAGCGCATTCAAACCCTCTACCTGATGTTGGCTGTGGCTGTGCTCATAAGCTGCCTGGCCATGCCTATTGGTAGTGTGGAGCCTCAGGGAATGGGTGTTTCGGCCAAGATGTTTAACCTGGGCCTGTACCAAGGAGAGAATTTCACGGCCTACCCATTGCTGCTTGCCGACCTGGTGATTACAGCGGCATTGTCGCTCGTCACCGTGTTTATGTTCAAGCGCCGCGCTCTGCAAATGCGTTTGTGCACGGTGAGCGTAGTGCTCTGCCTGTTGTGGTATGCTTACTATGCTTACTGCGCTTTCGTGGCTCTGCCTGTCGACGGTGCCACATTCCATGTGGCATTCGGCGCTTGCCTCCCGCTCATCGCCATCATCCTGCTGATGATGGCTCATCGTGGCATCAAGGCCGATGACCGTCTCGTGAAGAGCATGGACCGCATTCGCTAAACGAGCTAAAGCGCCAAGCTCATTGCAAAGCAATAACTCTTTGCACAAAATATTAAAACAACCGTTATGAATGATAGCCCGAACCCTGAGAGTTCGGGCTATTGTTTTTTGGCACAAATGTACTTACGACAAGTGGGCGCAAACTAAATAAGCAAAGCCATCTGCGTCAACAATAGCATTCGCAACCTATCAAACGTTGGCATAAAACAGAGACTTACGTTCAGAGCAAGTGGAGCGCTATGACAGCGCAGGCCTCGGCATCGGCCAAGGCGTGGTGGTGGTTGGTGAGATCGTAGCCACAATAGCGAGCTACGGTTTGCAACTGATGATTGGGCAATATGCCTGCCAACTGCCTACGTGAGGCACGACAGGTACAATGGAACTCATAGTTGGGGTAATCCATGCCATATTCCTTAAATACAGCCTTCAAGCAACTCTCATCGAACGGACTGTTGTGGGCCACCAAGGGTAAGCCTTCCAATTTAGGGGCGATAACCTGCCACACATCGGGAAACGGACGTGCATCCTCCACATCGAGCATGGTCAAACCATGCACCTGGGTGGTCAAATAGGTGAAGAAATCTGGGCGGGGGTAGATAAGGCTGTAGAACTTCTCGGCCACCTCGCCGTTTCTTACAATCACCACTCCCACACTGCAAACGCTACTGCGGTACTGGTTGGCCGTCTCAAAATCTATGGCTGCAAAATCTTTCATCGATTGTATGGGTTAAATGATAGGGCATATCCCATTATGCCAAAACGCGAATGGAAGCACGATGCCGGAAGAAACACTGACAAGGGTTGCAAAGAAACAATAACAAACTCGTTATATTCCCATTTCGGCCATATGCCCATTTTAGGTTCAAATCGCCCCACCAACGCTTAGGTTAGCAGGGCGACATGAGATCGCGCCTTACACGCCGATTACTTGCCAAGGTTCTTCAAAGCATTGTGAGCAGCCTCGTTCACCTTGTCGTTGAGTTTTTTCTGTCCTTCTTTCACCTTTTCGGCAGCCTTCTCTCTTGCCTCGTTCACCTTCTCATTGGCCTTGTTCTGCGCCTTGGTTACCTCTTCATTGGCTTTCTTCTCTGCGGCAGCCTTGGCGTTGTTCACAGCCTTTGTGGCGGCAGTCTTGGCTGCTTCCTTGGCAGCCTCGGGCACATTCTCCACGATCTTCTTAGCGGCCTCGGGAGCGCTCTGCAAGGCAGCCTTCGCAGCCTCAACGGTAGCGGCAGTCTGAGCAGCCTTCTGGATATAAGGAGCGGCAAGGTTCACAGCGTCGTCAGTCACGGCTTGTTTGGCCTGCTCAGCAGTGGTCTCTGCGGTGGTAGGCAGGTTCTTTATGCCATTCACCAAGTTGGCTATGGTGGTATTGCCATCTGTCACAGTCTTGATGCTCTCGGCATTTTCTGCCAGGAAATTCTTGATCGACTGGCCGTAGGCCTTGGCCTCATCCAATTGACCGGCATTGACAAGGGCCTTGTAGGTGGCCTGCAACGTTGCGAGTGAGGTGATGAGGACCTTCGGATCCTTGTTCTTCACAGCCTGCTCCACCTGGGCGGTAAGCGTAGCGATGGCTGCATTGGTATTGTCGCTGAGAGCGGCGGTATCAACAGTTTCTACGGCAGCGGCCTGATCGGCGGCACCAGCGGCAGCCTCTGCGTTCTTTTTGGTGTCTCCGCAACTGCTCAGCACAAGGGCAGCAGCTGCAGCGATGGCTAAAAATCCTTTTTTCATGATGTAGTTAAGATTAATGTGTTATAAATGTTGTTTGTGGTTTCCTTAAATTATTGGGTCAAGGCGATGTCGTTGCATCGTCATTTTGCAAGATTATCAGCGGGTTGCAATCATGGCAGCGCAACATAACATGAAACAGCCCTGGTATCACGTCATGCGAACACGCACTTTTACAAAGATAATAGAAAAAGCGTGTAGCATCGTGTTTTGTTAAGTCGATTTAACAAAAAATCCCCGCAAGCAGACCTTGAGCCACTTGCGGGGATCATTATGATTGCTCCCTATGACGGGAGAACATTAGCTGGGAATGGGATTAGATAATCTCCGTCCAATCCTCCTGGCTCTTGCGGACGTAAGCCTGGTAGCGACGCTTAGCGCTCTTCTCCGTCTCGCTGAAGAGCTCCTCTGCGTGCTCGGGATCGGCCTTCTTCAATGAAGAGAAGCGAACCTCGCCCATGAGGTAATCCTGGAACTTATCCCACTGCGGAGCCTTAGAGTCGAGCTGGAACGGATTCTTGCCCTCCTTGGCGAGCTCAGGATTGAAACGCCAGAGGTGCCAGTAACCGCACTCAACGGCCAGAGCCTCCTCGTGCTGTGAGCGACCCATGTTACGCTTCTCCTCCTTCGTACCCTTAATACCGTGGTTGATACAGGGAGCGTAAGCGATGACGAGCGATGGTCCGGGATAAGCCTCAGCCTCACGGATAGCCTTCAAGGTCTGAGCGTTGTCGGCACCCATAGCAATCTGAGCCACGTAGATGTAACCATAAGTGGTCTCCATCAAACCGAGGTCCTTCTTGCTCACACGCTTACCGCTGGCGGCAAACTGTGCAATGGCACCGATAGGAGTAGACTTAGACGACTGACCACCTGTGTTAGAGTAAACCTCGGTATCGAGCACCAGGATGTTCACGTCCTCACCGGTAGAAAGCACGTGGTCGAGACCACCGTAACCGATATCGTAAGAAGCACCGTCACCACCGATGATCCACTGTGAACGCTTCACGAGGTAGTGGTCGAGGGTCTTCAACTCAGCGCAAATGGGGCAGCCCTTCTCTGCGCCAGCTGCGATCAGCGGCTTCAATTCGGCAGCTGCGGCCTTAGAGCCGTCGGCGTCGTTCATGTTGGCCATCCAGTTGTCGGCGGCTGCTACGAACTCCTCAGGAACATTCTCGTTGCCCTTGGCCTCATTGAGCAATTGGCAGATGCGCTCCTTCATCTTCTTGTTGGCCAGTGACATACCCAGACCAAACTCACAGAAGTCCTCAAACAGAGAGTTGTTGAAGGCAGGACCCTGACCCTTGTCGTTCTTGCAATAAGGAGTAGAAGGTACAGAAGCAGAGTAGATGCTTGAGCAACCTGTAGCGTTGGCAATCATCTCACGGTCACCGAAAAGCTGGCTAATGAGCTTCACATACGGAGTCTCACCGCAACCAGCGCATGCACCAGAGAACTCAAACAGAGTGTCGGCGAACTGAGAGTTCTTCGGGCTCTGCTTGATATCGATGAGGTCTTGCTTTGACTTCACGTTCTTCACGAGGTAAGTCCAGTTGTCAACCTCCTTCTTCATTGCGGGATCGTCCACGTTGAAAGGAACCATCTTCAGGGCCTTCTCAACCTTGCCTGTCTCCTTGTTCTTCTTACCCGGGCAAACGTCAACACAGTTGCCGCAACCCAGACAGTCGAGCACAGAAACCTCCATACGGAACTTCATACCCTTGATTGCCTTCGGAGCCAAGATGTCCTGAGTCTCGCCATCAAAGCCAGCAGCCTCCTGCTCGTCGAGAACGAACGGACGGATACAGCCGTGAGGACAGCAGAACGAACACTTGTTACACTGGATACAGTTCTCCACATTCCAAACAGGAACGAATGCCTCCACACCACGCTTGTCGTAAGCGGCTGTGCCTGTCTGCCATGTACCGTCAGTAGTGTTGAACTTAACGAAGTCAGAAACCTTCAGCAGGTCACCGGCCTGAGCGTTCATCGGGCGAACAATCTCCTTCACGAATGCGGGAGCGTCGTCCTCGACCACTGCGTCATCAGCGAGGTTTGCCCAAGCGGGGTCAACAGCCAACTGCTTATACTCGCCACCGCGATCAACGGCGGCGTAGTTCTTGTTGACCACATCCTCACCCTTCTTGCCGTAAGACTTCACGATGAACTTCTTCATCTGCTCCACAGCGAGCTCAGTAGGAATCACCTTAGTGATGCGGAAGAATGCTGACTGCAGGATGGTGTTGGTGCGGTTGCCAAGGCCAATCTCCTGTCCAATCTTCGTTGCGTTGATGTAATACACCGTGATGTTGTGCTTAGCGAAGTAGCGCTTCACCTTGTTGGGGATGAAGTTGACGAGCTCATCGCCATCGAAAATTGTGTTGAGCAGGAATGTACCACCGTCGCGAAGGCCACGTGTCACATCATACATGTGCAGGTAAGCCTGTACGTGGCAAGCCACGAAGTTTGGCGTGTTCACCTGGTATGCGCTGTGGATGGGCTCGTCGCCGAAACGCAAGTGTGAGCAAGTGAAACCTCCCGACTTCTTAGAGTCGTAAGAGAAGTATGCCTGGCAATATTTGTTGGTGTTGTTACCAATGATCTGCACCGAGTTCTTGTTGGCACCAACGGTACCGTCTGAACCCAAGCCGAAGAACTTAGCCTCGAACAATGAGTCACCACCCATGGGGATTTCCTCCACCTCAGGCAGGCTGGTAAACGTAACATCGTCTACGATACCCACTGTGAAGTGATCCTTCGGAGTGTTAAGATCGAGGTTGTTGAACACAGAGATGATCTTGGCGGGTGTGGTGTCTGATGAACCGAGACCATAGCGGCCACCAACGATCAGCGGTTTGCGAGGATCGTCGTAGAGGGCAGCCTTCACGTCGAGATACAAAGGCTCGCCATCGGCTCCAGGCTCCTTGGTGCGGTCGAGCACGGCAATGCGCTTCACCGTGTCGGGGATAGCCTTGCGGATGGCCTCCACGCTGAACGGACGATAGAGGTGAACGGCGACCATACCGACCTTCTTGCCCTGCTTGGTGAGGAAGTCTATGGCCTCACGAGCGGCCTCGGTAGCCGATCCCATGAGCACGATGATATGCTCTGCATCGGGTGCACCGTAGTAGTTGAAGAGGTGGTATTCGCGGCCGGTGATCTTTGAAATCTCAGCCAAGTGCTTCTCCACGATGGCGGGGATGGCTTCGTAATACTTGTTGCAAGCCTCGCGGTGTGTGAAGAATGTCTCAGGGTTCTCAGCGGTACCACGTGTGTCGGGACGCTCAGGCGACATGGCACGGTCGCGGAAACGCTTAATCCACTCAGGATTAACGAGCGGGCGGATGTCCTCCATGTCCATCTCCTCAACCTTGTGATACTCGTGGGAGGTGCGGAAACCATCAAAGAAGTTGATGAAAGGCACTGAGCTCTCGAGCGTGGAGAGGTAAGGCACAGCAGAGAGGTCCATCACCTCCTGCACAGAGCCTGAGCAGAACATGGCGAAACCTGTCTGGCGGCAAGCCATAACATCCTGGTGGTCACCAAAGATACAGAGTGAGTGACTGGCCAACGTACGAGCGGAAACGTTGAATACGCAAGGCAGCAACTCACCGGCAATCTTGTACATATTGGGGATCATCAGGAGCAAGCCCTGCGAAGCTGTGTACGTAGAGGTCAAGGCACCGGCCTGCAGTGAGCCGTGAACAGCGCCAGCGGCGCCACCCTCAGACTCCATCTCCTGTACGCTGACAGTCTGACCAAAAAGATTCTTACGCCCCTTGGCAGCCCATTCGTCGACGTGCTCGGCCATAGGAGAAGACGGGGTGATGGGGTAGATACCAGCAACCTCGGTGAACATGTAGCTCACGTGCGCGGCAGCGGTGTTACCATCACATGTCATGAATTTCTTTTCTTTTGCCATTTTTCTTAAAATAGATGATTAATGTTTATGTATCGTTTTATTTTATTGTAAAGTATCGTTGGGGTGTTGGTCGGTGGTTTGTGGCAACCTAAGCTATGGTTTTCGGCGACTCCATTGTTAGCCATTTGCTAATAAAGGAAGCCGAAGAGCCAGAGCGGTATTTGGTTGTCGCGGCCCACCTCCGTGTTATATCGCGCGTAGATGGTGTCGCCCGTGTATCTCACTTTGCCTGTGGCTCGGGCGTCGCACACTCGGTATTTCTGCTTTCCGTCGATGAGGTAGAACTGGTTTTTGGTGCCTTGGTTGACGAGATGGTCCTTCCACATGGTGTTGACAAAGAACGTCTCCATAAGATCTTGCTCATCGACCTTGATGGGATAGATGGCGTACATCAGGTTGGGGTTGTGCATCATGACCTTTGCCGGCTTCTTCGGGAACCTTTGTCCTGGCGAGTAAATCATGTTGATGAGCCGCGCATCGGCCAGGTATTTGATGTAGTTCATCACCGTGGCGCGGCTGGTATCGATCTGCTGAGCCAATTGCGAGACGTTGGGCGCCTGCGGCCCGTCGACAGCGAGCAAGTAAAACAGCTTCTTGATTTTTGTGAGATACTTCAGTTCTATCTGCTTGATGAGCAGTATGTCCACCTCGGTCATCATGTTCATAGTCTTGAGCAGGTTCTCCGAGAAGTTACTGTTTTCCAGGAAGAATGGGTAGAATCCATGGTGCAAATAATCGCCAAAATAGCGAGCCGGACTACAACTGGGCAGGATTTTCTTAACGATATGCTCGTGGTTATTTACGATTTCGTCGAGCGTATAGGGCTGGAAATTCTCTCCAGTCATGAGGTTCAGATACTCGCGAAACGAGAAACCGCGCAAGTTATAGCTCTTTACGATGCCGCCAATCTCTGGGTTTTCCTCTTTCAATCGCATGACACTCGATCCCGTGAAGATGATTTTGAGTTGTGGGAAACGGTCGTAACACAACCTCAGTTCACGGCTCCAGTTGGGCTGTTTGAACACTTGGTCGATGAGTAACACCCGTCCACCTTGATTCACAAAATCCTCGGCGAAATCGGCTAACCCACGTCCTTGGAAGTAGAAGTTGTTCATGTTGACATAGAGACACTTACGGTCTTCCTTGCCATAGTTTTCCTTGGCATATTCCAACAGGAACGAAGTCTTTCCCACTCCGCGCGTTCCCTTAATACCGATGAGCCGTTCACTCCAGTCAATCTCGTCCATGAGGACGCGCTTGACTGTCGCTTTGTTATGCTCCACGAGGTAGGCGTGTGTACGAAAGAAAACCTCCATAGCGATCTTTTTGATTAGCTCGGTAATTCGATGCAAAGATAATACTTTATTTTATTATTGCAAAGTCAAGGTTGCAAAAGTTTCGCATTTTATATTTTTTATTCTTATTGGAACGCTCGTGAGGAGCCGCTCCTATGCAACATTGGGGCGGAGAGCGTCGGCAAACGGGGCGATGCAAACAATTCGACAAGGCATCCATGGCAAAAGATGCACAAAATGCGAAGTAAGCCATGGTTCGAAGTCGTCAGAAACATCGACGAACAAAGGCGACAAGCCAACCCTGCGAATGCCGGAGAACCCACCAAGCACTCCAAAAGAAAGCCAGGGCACCCAGAAAAGAAAGGACTTCTTACCGCAAAAGAATGGGCTTCTTACCGCAAAAGGTTGACGCTTTCGTCCTCCCGTTGGCCCTTTTTTCGTAACTTTGCGCTAACCAATTGAACCCTGACAAACGATGGATTTATATATTTTCAACCCCGAACACGACATCATGCTGGCGGCCAACCGCGACCGGACGACACCCCCACGAGCCGCTCGCGAGCTGCGCCACGACCTTGGTTTCCTGCCTGCGTTGTGGGCCCAAAAGGGCGATGTGGTGCTGGTAGACGACGCTTCCTTTGCCCACGAAGCCTTTGCGGCAACAGGACGCGAGCTACAAGCCACATTGGCCGACCGCCACATGGCGCGCCAACTGTTACGCTCCGTGCCGCCATCCGAGCTTCGCCTACGCCCTTGGGGGTGGGATCGCTCCATCGTGCGCGAACTTCGCGAGATAGGAGTGGCCTCCGAATGGCTTCCCACCGACGTCCAACTCGATGCCATTCGCCGCATGAGCCACCGCGCCTGGGCGGCTGAAAACCTGCTCACTCCCCTACGCGAAGCGCCCGGAACGATTGGCGAGAGCCATGCAGCAACCACTCTCGACAGCTGCCTCAACCTCTTGCAACGCCACAGCAACGTTATGGCGAAGGCACCTTGGAGCAGCAGCGGGCGCGGAGTCAGACCGTTGTCGGTCCATGACCTGACACCTTCAACACAAGGGTGGCTCACCCGCATCATCGCCGACCAGGGCGCCGTGATGATAGAGCCCTATTATAATAAGGTGTTGGACTTCGGCGTTGAACTGACGAGCGACGGCCACGGCTCGGTCCATTTCAACGGCCTCTCGCTTTTCTACACCGAACATGGCGCCTATGTGGGCAACCTCGTGATCGACGAATCGGCCAAATGGCAACTGCTCAGCGCCTACATCGACCGCCAACCGCTGACCCACCTCATCGACCGCCTGTGCCTTTTGCTGGGCGACGCGCTGCGCAACGTCTACGCCGGACCGCTGGGCATCGACATGATGGTGGTGCGGCAGGACGACACCTTGCTGTTGCACCCCTGCGTAGAGATGAACCTACGCGCCACTATGGGCCACGTGGCATTGCTCGTCTGATGAGGTTCGATGTGTTAATCATTCCTATATTTTAAGGCAGAATACGGCGTGTTGTGTCATTTCTTTGTAACTTTACAAAGATTAACAGAATAAGAAGGATACACATCCAACCAGTCTGACGGCTACGCTCCTCCCCCATTGCGCATGCCGCAGCACAGCAAACAAGCATACAGCTATGCCTAAACAAAACGAACCGATACCCTACGAGGTGGGCGAAACCTACGTGTTCACCGTCCACACCCTCCACGACGACCTCTGCGACCTGGTCGACGACGCAGGTCTGCACGTCTATCTGAAGCACACCGCCGGCCTCCACATCACCAAAGGCCAGGCCATTCGTTGCCGAGTCACCGCCAAAGGGCAGTTTCGCCCGAAGGTTGAGCTCGACGAGGAAGAAGCCCTTGCCGCCTCCAACAGCCAAGTCTCCGAAGAGGCCATCAACACGCTTCTCGACACCGTTCGGGGCGACTGGAACGGCGCTGGCTTTGCCTCGCTATTGCTGATGAGCGAGGTGGAGGACCTCACCTATACCGCCGCTTGCCGCCAATGGATCGACAAGCTCATGGCCGACGAGTGCGACCTTACGGCCGTTCGGCAGGCCGTGACGCGCTTTATGGAGGAAACCGACTTTCTCGGCCTCTGCACGCCCGCCGAGCGCGACACCTACCAGCAGCGTCTCACCGAGGCCATCGACACGCTCGACGGATACATTCGCGCCAGCGACTTGCTCGACGAGGGCAACGCCATGCAGTTTGTTGACCAATTGTTAGACAAGCTCGACAAGGCCGGATACGTGTATCAACCCGACACCAACTTCCGGATACTTGCCTGTCTCTTCCTGATCGACCGCTCACTTGTGGACAACTGCATTGGCCGTCTGTTCGACGTGGTGCGCCGCTGGCCACTTGCCATCTGGACCAAACCACCCTTCAACAACACCCTGTTGAGGACGTTGCAACTGTATATCGACGAGAACATTGGGCGCGTGGACCGCAGTTCCGAGAACGGCCGCCTCGTACGCAACCTCATGCAGGCGCTTAGCATACTCCTGTTGTTGGGCGAGCAAACCAACGACGCCACCCCACCCACCCTCGACGAGCGCGTGAACCTCTCACGTCTCTGCGTGCTCTCCACCTACATCGACAATTTCAACAACAAGGGATTGCTCAATGTTGCCATCAACAGTTTGCTGGGCAACCGATTCTACCGTCCCAAATACTCGCTGGCCGAAACGGCTGGCGACCATGTGGCCTATGCCCTGAAACGCAGTCCGGCCAACGCATCGTCATGGCCCATAGGCACCAACAGTTGCTACATCGACGGTCAGGTGCGCCTCAATGTCGGCCCAGAAGGCATCACCCTACAGACCGACAACCCGAAAGCCAAGACGGTTCTGCCCGACCAGATAGCGCTCTGGGGCCATCTGCAGGTCATTGCCGACCGCCGCGCCATGCCCTCGCTCTCGGGCGACATCACCGTGAAGGACAGCAAGCGCCTATGGGAAGCCATCGAGCGCGACCTCTTCACGGCCAACGCCGCCTCATCGGTCAGCCCCACAGCCTCTGCCCAAGCAGCCAAGCCAAAGTCGCTCCATAGCGTGGGCGACAGGGTGAACGTCTGCATCCGACGTGTGGAAGAGGGCGTGGACGACGACGACTTGCTCTACTGCTCCTTCGAGGGCGAACGCGAGGAGCGTGGCTATCTATACCAGCACGACGTGGTGGGATACCTGCGCCATGTGACTCTGTGGATGTTTGAAGGCACCACTGGCCACCCACTGGTGCTCGAAGCACGCATCGTCGACGAGGACAGCGACGGCCTGTTCCGCCTCTCGATGAACGAGCTGATCAAAGACTTCGTGTGCGAAAACTACAATCCCGGCGACCCCGTGGTGTGCTCGCTGGGCACGGCCCGTAGCGCCTCATCCAACAAGCCCTACGTTCCGGCCATCAGCGTCTACGGCGAGAGCGTCAGCCTCACGGGCTCCTTCGACGAGGACTTGCAGCGTGGCGACTTGGTGAACGCCATCTACGAGAGCAAGGCCGACGACGCCTTCCACATTCGTTGCCGCATTGTCGACCGCGCCGACGGCGAGAAGGTGAACCCGATGGTGGCCTTCCACGAGCTGCTCCTCGAATATGCGGTGGGCGACGACCAAACCCTCGACGAGCCCACCGTTCCCCAGCCCGACACCCAACCTACCGCAACCGACGTGGAGAGCGACGCCAAGTTGCTCGACGCCACCTATGTGAAAGAACTCATTCGCATACTTGATCGCATGGCGGCCATCGACGCCGACTATGTGCGCTCCTACAATTACATTGCCTACGCACGCGTGCTCTGCCTGATGATGCCCGATGGCGAGGCGCGCGCCGACTACTATCGCGGCCGCAAGCAACTCATCGAGATGCTTTACGACTTTGCCGTGAACGACACGGTCGACGCGGCTCAGCTCGACCGTCTGCAGAGCGAGGACGGCGAACTCTTCGCCGAGGACACGCCCCTGCGCGACAAACTACAGCAGTTGCGCATCATCAGCTACATGGGCTACCAAGTGCACGACGATGAGTTGCAGCATCTGCGCGCCACCACGCAGGGCCTGACGCGCGAGATGGCCTCGCTCGCCATGGCCTACAACATTCTGCGCGAGAACAACATGGAGCCGCAGGCCAACGACATCTTGAACCGCATAAAGAACGCCCTGCGCCTCAACGGCTACGAGTCGCACCTGAAGACATACGGAGGCGGCATCGAGTCGCAAACGGTGGAGTTTAAGACATCCATCGTCTATCCACCCGACAACGACTCTTATCCCGACATGGCGCGACAGATGCGCACCATCCTCACCGTCATCGCAGCATTCCTCAACACCGACGGCGGCACGCTCTACATCGGCGCCAACGACAGCGGTGCGGGTGTGGGTGTGTACGACGACTTGTGCTACAAGGAGTTTCACGGCGACAAGGACAAGTACCAGCGCGCCGTGCTCGATGGCGTGGCGCTCACCTGGGGCAACAGTGTGGCGTCGTTTGTGAGTGCCGCCTGGGACACCGACAACACCAGCGGCAAGGACGTGCTGGTGGTTACGGTCAATGCCTACGCACCTGGCGTCGACATCGACGGCAAGTGGGTGTACCGCAACGGCAGTGGCAACCGCCACCTAACGAAGGTCGAATTTGAGCAGTACAACGCGCGCCGACAGGAGCAACGCGCCAAGGAGCTACAGGCCACAACCCCAACGACCGAGGCTCCAACGACGCCAATCGCCAAGCCTGAGGAAGCCCCCCAACCGGCCACGGCCGTACAAGCGCCGTTAGCCGCGCCTCAACCAGAGGCCCCTGCGCCAACAGCGCCGACAATTCTTACCAGCAGTGGGCGCAAGAACGTGTTGGTGGAATATGCCGAGGGATTCCTGCCTTACGAGGCATGTCTGAAGTTTATGCCCAACGGCAAGTTCTGCAAGATTACCGATTACGACTTTGACGACACCTCGGAGCTAACGCTGCCCGTCTACGAGGACGACCTGCGCGACCACTACCTGATACTGGGCTACGAGGATTTCACCATAGGCAAGGTGCCCATCAGAGAACTGATAAAGGTTGACGACTACATAACCTACAACCGTTACACCGGCTCGCGCCTACTCTTTGCCGCCATCGCCTCCAACGACGACGGCCTTGTCAGCGTAACGCGCGAGAGCAAGACGGGCGGCCGTGTCATGGTGCGCCTCGACACCATCGGGCGCATCGCCGAGTGCCGACTGTCGAACCGCGGCGACCGACTGGTGAACGAGGGCATTGCCGAGTGTGCCTTGGGTTACGAAATTGCGCCCGCCTCAGTATTCGAGCAGGCCAAGACCATCCTCGACCGCGACGCACGCACCCTGGGATTCCCCATTGCCACCATGTCGCCCGACGTGAAAAATGCGCTACCCTTGCCTCCTACCTTTTAATAAGGTGTAGGCATTGATGCCTCTATCATACACTACAGGTGTTTATCGTTCAGCAAAAATGACCATAAATTAACCACGAATGATTCTATATTTCAGTCTTTATCCAAGAACACACGAGAGTGTTCGCTTGGACGCAAAAGGATTCTTTTGATGAATCGTTCATGGTTAATTTATGGTCTATTGTATGTTTCGCACAAAAACTTCGCAACCACGCGCCTATCACATAGCCGATAGGCAACCAGCCTCAACCCCCAATTCCTTCAGGCTTTGGCACCTTGAAAACAGCCGACAGGCCTCTCCTTATTTTAACACTTATTCCCAACGACAAGCACCCTCGCCCTCAAATACGCAATTCTCAGCGATATTTGCAAACGCCTGTCAATCAACGCCTTAACACAACCCGCATCTTCTCTGCGCTCCGTCTTCCATCTTCCACGCTGCGAAACATGCCTTTTCGAGGTGCGATAGATGGTCTTTCGCAACACGATCGATGGTCTTTCGAGATGCGATACATGCCAAACCTCAACTCGAAACATGCCTTTTCGCAAAACGTCGGGGCGAAAAGGCCGTTCCGATTCCACCAAAACGGCATTGTGGCTTCATGGTTCGCGCAAAATCACGACACAAGTTTCTAACCAAAAAACACGACAGGCGCGTCTTCGTTACCATTCGCCTCAGCCAACGCCATTAGGCTTTGCTGGGCGCATCTTCGGTTTCGCCCTGCGATGAAGCCGACGCCTCGCGCTTGGCATACTCGGTGGGCAGACACCCGAAGTCTTTCTTAAAACACGATGAGAAATACTTGGGGTCGTTGTAGCCCACGGCATAGGCTATGTCGGACACATGGGCATTGGGATTCTTGCGCAGCAACTCGATGGCCGATTTCATGCGGATGGAGCGTATGAAAGCCGAGGTACTCAAGCCCGTTATCATGCGCAGCTTCTTGTAAAGCGTCGACTTGCTCGTGTTCATCAGTTCAGCGAAGGTGGGCAAATCGAAATCGGCGTTGTCGAGATGCTGCTGCACCATTTCGATGCATTTATTGAGAAACTCCTGGTCGGAGCCCGCTATCTTCACATCCTTGATGCCTCCAAAGAGCTTGTCGCTGATTTCCTTGTCGGCCTTTTCCTTGTGTTGCAACAGGTTCTTGATGCGCACCTGCAGCACCGACGTGTTGAACGGCTTGGTGATGTAGGCGTCGGCACCTGCCTGGTAAGCCTCAGCGCGCGCCTCGTCGTCGTGCTTGGCGGTAAGCATAATGATGGGGCAGTTGGGGGCGTCCGGCCTATTGCGCAGCTCCCGCGTCATCTCTATGCCGTCCATCACCGGCATCATGACATCTGTCAGGATGAGGTCCACCTTCTCGTTGTCGGCCACCTCGATGGCCTCGCGCCCGTTGTAGGCGGTGAGCACTTGGTAGTTGGCTTCGAGCAAGCGCTTGAGCAGGAGCAACAATTCCTCATTGTCCTCCACAACGAGAATGGTAGGTGCCTGCTTGTTGGCCGGCCTCACGGGCTTGGTGTCGGCAGTGGTACTCATGTTGGCCACCATCATCTGCATGGAGTCTTCAATCTCTTCCTCCGCAAAGGCATCACGATTGATGGGGAGCGTCACCGTGAAGGTGCTGCCCTTTCCCAACTCGCTCTCCACCGCAACCGTACCATGGTGAAGCGTCACAAGGTCCTTCACCAGAGACAGGCCAATGCCCATGCCATAGGTGTTGAAGCGGCGGTGCTCGCCTTCGTAGAACCGTTGGAAGAGCGAAGGCAACTTGTCGGCGGCAATGCCCGCGCCATCGTCCTTCACACGGATGATGGCCCATTGGCCGTCGTCGCAGGTGAGCGACACCTCGATGTGGCCATCCTCACGATTATACTTCGTGGCGTTCGAAATGAGGTTGTAGAGTATCTTGTCGAGCTTGTCGCAATCAAAGTAGCCCACAATGTGTTCGGGCTGGCAGTTTACCGACAACCGGATGTTCTTTTTGTACGTGATGGGCATGATGCTCTCCACCTCATTGCGCACAAAATCGCTCACAGAGCCCTGCGACACACGCAGGTGCTGGTTGCCCGTCTCGGTCTTACGGAACTCCAGGATTTGCTGCAACAAGCGCATCAGGCGGTTCACGTTGCTATTGATGGTTCGGCAATCGTCCTTCGCCTCGGGGTAGGTTTGCACCAATTGGCTGATAGTGGCCGATATGATGGTGAGCGGCGTCATCAGGTCGTGGGTGATATTGGTGAAGAACTGCAGCTTCTTGTGGTTCAGTTGTTCAATGTTATGGCGCTCCATGTGTGCCAACTGCAACTGGCGGTTCACTTCTTCCTTGTTCTTAAAATAGCGCACCACCATGTAGATGGCACACCCCATCAGGATCACATAGACCACCCACGCATACCAGCGCAGGTAGAAGGGCGCCAACACATGGATGTGTATAACCTGCTCGTCGGCGCTCCAGTTGCCCGATGCGTCGGTATGGCGCAGGCGGAAGGTATAGCTTCCCGGTGTCAGATTACTATACACCACCTCGCTCTGACTGGCGTCGGGATACATCCAATCGTCGTCGTAGCCCTCCAATCGGTAAGAGAAACGCGGACAGGTCTCACTGTTGTAGTTGAACGAGGAATACCTTAGCGTCAGTTCACGCTGCATGGGCGCAAGTGTAAGCGTCTCTGTGTAGGGAGGCAGCAGTGGGCTGACATCGTTGCGTTCGTCCTCTTTCATGAGGCTGATGGGCATGCCGTCTACCAAGATGTCGGTGATCATGGGGCGGAAGGGATTGCTCTCGCTCGCGGGAAGCAGGTCGGGGAACGAGACAAATCCGGTGTTGAAACCAAACGCGATGCCGTCGGCGTTGTTGGCCGACGACTGCCCGTAGCCAAAGTATTGCGATCCGATGACCATGCGGCGCTGGTAGGTGCGCATGCCACCCACCATCCCGTCGGCGTCAAACGACAGGCATATCAGTTCGTTGCGCATGGAAATCCAGAGGTTGCCATTGGCGCTCTCCTCGATGCTATACACCTCCTTGTCGGGGATTCCATAACGACTGCTTGCACTCATCATCCTGTCGTTCTTGGCGTCGTAAACAAGCAGGCCCGCCTCTTTGGTGCAGGCCCAGAGGCGTCCGCGGCGGTCGACGAGCAGTTTGAACACGTTGCGCAACTCCAGTTCGGTGTCGGCCAATCGAGTGTATTGACGCAACGTCATGTCGTTTGGTTTGCTTAGGTCGCCCCGCAACCTAAGCAGTCCGTTTTTGCGAGTGCCCAGCCAGATGGTTCCGTCTGGGGCGCTCGTGATGGATCGGATGTCAGAATTGGCGAGCAAGCCAAGCTGCTTGCCCTCCACATGTACCCCCTTTCCATTGGCAAAGCGCACGCTCAAACCTTGATAGGTGCCTATGAGCCAGTTGGAATGTTTGTCGAAAGCAAGACAGTAGATATTGTCCGTCTTGATGAAAGGGCAATTATCCTTGTTGAATTGCCGCGTAATCTTGCCATTCTCAACGACATACAGTCCCGCAAACTCTGTTCCCACAAGGGCGGCGTTAGCCGTCAGGAGCTTGATGAAACTGGCGGACGACGGTAAAGACACCAGGGAGTAGTTGTCCTTCTTGTTGTCAGGATAAACGAGAAGTCCCTTGCGTCGCAATCCCACCCACACGTTTCCGTTGGGCATGACCTCAAGACACGTAATGACATCATTGTACAAATAGCGCGGGGGCAACAAGCGTTGGCTGAAAAACAAAGGGTTGGTTTGAGCCAGAACCATTCCATGCTGACCTGCAACCGCCCACATCTGGTTGTCGCGGTCGCATAAGAAACATGAGGCACCCCTGCCAAAATAATCGGGCTCCGGATTCAGGGAAGCCGGCAAGGCCAACAGGTTGCTATGGGGCTGGTCGGCATTCTCCACAAGTGTAAGGCCTTCGTTGGTTCCCACCCAGAGCAGTCCCGTGTTCTGGTCACGGTTGATGTCCCATATAATATTCGACTGCAACCGTCCGTTTGTGTTGACCAAGGTGTACTGGGTGAGCCTCAGGGGCTTGTTGGTGTCGTAAGGATTGCTGATCTTATAGAGTCCACTGCCCCATGTTCCAACCCACAACACCCCATTGCTCTCATACACGACATGAGCCGATTGTTGCGGATTAAACGAGGGCATGGCGTAGAAACTCTTATCGGATGGATTGTAACGGTAGAGCCCGTGGTCCCACGTGCCAATCCAGACATATCCCTTATGGTCCTCAAACAACGTGGTGATGGATGCTTGTGGCACCTTGGCATTGCCCCTTTCGCTGCATTGAAGCACAAAGGTGTCGTCCTTCGGCTGATAGCGGTAGAGTCCTCCCTCACTTCCGATCCACAGCGTCTCGTCGCGGGTGAAGAGCATACATTTCACAATGTTGCTATTGGCGAAGTCCTTGAAGTCATAGCTTTGGGTGCTCCCATCCTTCAGGTTCATGCGGCACACCCCCTGGCGCGTGCCAATCCAAAGGCGGTTGTTGCCATCGTCAAGCATACAGGTGATCTCATTGGAGGGAAGCAGGTGTGGGAAGAGCAGCGTGTTGCGATAACACTGCACATGACGGCCGTCGTAACGGTAAAGGCCGTTGGATGTGCCAATCCACACAAACCCGTCGTGGTCTTGGTAGAGTGCGGTGATGTCGTTGTCGGGGATGGTCTCCGACAAGTCGATAGGTACAAGGCGCATTTGGGCCAACGACTGGCCTTGAATCGTAAGGACACACAACAACAGGCTGGCCATGAGCATGCACATCCAACGCCCCAAGGGGTTGCGAGTTATTAGGGTTTTCATTCCGTTATGTTCCGTTTTGGGAGATTAGCCTGCATCGGCCAACAAACCGATGATATGGCCACGGCCATTCCGCATGGCCAAATCATGTATTGGGCGCCCATTCCGCAAGCGCCCATTCTCTATCTACATAGGTGCAAATATACACATTTTTCTACATGAAAAGGGATGAACGCCCCACTTTTTCGTCGAGAAAGATGCCAAAAGACCATTATCGTTGTTTAACGGTTCGTTTCTCACCCACATTCGACGAGTCCCTATCGGTCATTGTAACGGAACGGGAAGAAGATAAGGATGTGGTTGATTCTTGCCAACGTTTCTTGCATTGGGAAACACCATTCTACCAAAAACAAAGCCGCCTCGCCCATGATCTTGTCGATGGCATGGGTGAGGCGGCAGTCGGGTTAATGCGCTACCGAATGTTGGCGAAGCGCTTATTTCACTTGGACAGACGCCTTGTGGGCGGTGCGTTCCTTTTGGATGATGGCCTGCATCTGGCTCACGATCTCTGGGTTTTCGGCGGCCACATTGGTCGTTTCATACGGATTGCCGTTGAGGTTGTAGAGCTGTGGTAGCTTGTCGTTGCCCGTCTCGATCTTCGGACCCCAAGTAATCATCTTCGGACCATTGCTGGGCTCAATGTACTTCCATTGCTTGGTTCTGACCGACAGCACACGTGAGGTGCTCTGTTCCACCACATAGTCGCGGCCAACCTTGTCCTTGCCAAGCCACGATTGTAGTTGGTCGCGACTGTCGGCGGCCTCGCGCTGTGGGATGGGAACGTTCAACAGGCTGGCCATGGTGGCCATCAGGTCGATGTGGCTGATGAGCGCATCCGACTGCTGTCCAGCAGCAATGGTCTTCGGCCACCTGGCGATAAACGGAACCATCGTTCCTCCCTCGAAGCTGCTATACTTACCTGAGCGGAACGGTCCCGAGGGCTTATGGTTGCCCAGAAGTTCCTCAGCGCGGTCCTGATAACCATCATCGAGCACCGGACCATTGTCGCTGGTGAGGATGACAAGCGTGTTCTCGTCGAGGCCAAGCTTCTTCAAGAGGCTCGTAACCTGCCCCACCGTCCAGTCGAACTGCGCGATGGCGTCGCCACGAAGGCCCATGGTGCTCTTGCCGCGGAAGCGCTGATGCGGGAAGCGGGGCACGTGAACGTCGTTGGTGCAAAGATACATCATAAACGGTTCGTCGGCATGACGCTTGATGAAGTTCAAGGCATGGGTCGTAATCGAGTCGGCAATGTTCTCGTCCTTCCACAGGGCCTTGCCACCGCCCTTCATGTATCCGATGCGGCCAATGCCGTTTACCACAGCCATGTTGTGGCCATGGCTCGGCTTGAGGTTATACATCAGCTCGGGGTTTGTCTGCCCTGTCGGCACCCCTTCGAACGGCTTGCGATAGCTCACCTCAATGGGAGCCGATGGGTCGTGGTTAGCCACGATGCCGTTCTCGATGAACACACATGGCACGCGATCCGACGTGGCGGCCATGAGATACGAGTAATCGAAACCCAGATCGCCCGGTCCGGCAGCAAGCGGAGCGTTCCAATCCTGCTCGCCGGTCTTGTCGCCCAAGCCGAGATGCCACTTTCCTATGGCAGCCGTAGCATAGCCGCGACTCTTGAAAAGGTCGGCCACGGTGAGCTGTTGGGGCTTGATAATCATTGCCGCATTGCCCGGAGCCACATCGGTGTCGGGACGACGCCAAGCATATTCGCCCGTGAGCAGCGAGTAGCGCGATGGTGTACTGATCGACGCCACGGCATGGCAGTCGGTGAAGCGCGTACCCTCCTTGGCCAACTTGTCCACGTTAGGCGTGGACACGCCCTGAGCCCCGTAGCATCCAAGGTCGCCATAACCGAGGTCGTCGGCCACGATAAAGATGACGTTGGGCTTGTCGGTGCGTTGGTGATGCGACTTTTGCGCTGCCGTGGCGGTGAGTGCCAACGGCATGAGTAACGCCGAAGCCAAGAGGACGTTGCTCTCTTCTTGATGTTTCATAATGATTTGTTGGTGATAGAATAGGTTGTTTGCCGAGGATCGAGCACCCCCGACATGCTCTTTTTGATGTTTGACGCGACAAGCCAAGGCGCGTTGTCTGAGAGAACGCGCCCCGCTTAGGCCCCAATCAAGCCCCGTTGAGTGAGCGCACAAGACGCACAAAACCATTGGGCAAGACCTCCGAGACGGCAGACCGTCGGGCGCCGAGCGATGGGCCGACAGGTTACTTCACCGAGATGAAGTCGCCCTCAATTTCCACTTCGCCGACGATGTATTCGGCTGGGATCACACACTGGCCGTTGTTGAATTGCTTATCGCCTATATACGCCTCTTGCCACATCTGTTGGCCGCCTACCTTCTGAGGACCGGCAAGCTTATGACCAAACCTCACGCGCAAGCCCTTGCAGCCGAAGCCGGGGGCAGGCAGAACCTTCACGACAAGAGCCTTGTTCTTCTCAGCGAGGAAGTTGTTGAGCGTCTGCCCATCGGCAGCCACCACGGTACCATTGCGACTGGCAGCCGTTACGCTGGCTGTGGTTTGCTGGGCGTCGGCGGCCTCTGCGGCGGCACCCTTGGCGCTATTAAGACTGATGCGAGGTTCGCTGCTGTCGTCCACGAGGATGTCGTCGACATAAGCAATCCAGTCGGCAGCCAGCGTGTGTGTCGACTCGGCGTCGGGCACCAGCACCAAACTGTGGATGTCTACGCCATTGGCACTCTTGATAGGGAACACCGCATCGGCCCACTGTCCATGAGGAACGTCGGTCGTGGAGTAGACCCAGAACTGCTCCACATCGGCGGTTTGGCCCACTCGGTCGTGGCGTTTGCCAAGTCCCACGAGCATCACCCTACCGCCCTGCGGGCGGTTAACGAGCACGTGAACTACCTTTCCTTGGGGCGTAAGGGCAAAGGGCTTGGCGAGATCGATGCGCACACCATAGATGTTAGATGCCAGATGCGAACGCCTGAAGGCCACAACCTTATCGCTGGTGTTGCCCCGACGATCGGGGTTCGTTGTGATGGCGGTGTGACCTTCGAGCCTTCCATCGCGGAAAGGCGAGTCCTCCCAACGGTCGTAAACGCCGATGGCGCGATAATCTTTCTGCTCAAAGCCGATATGCTGGGCCATGGCAGGCATGGCGCAAAGGAACGATATGAATAGGAATATGCTATTTTTCATGATGTGAAATGTGGTATGCGAAGGGGGTGTAAACAGATGATTGACACATGTAATGGCACGAACACACGATTAGTAAACGGCCACCTTCTGCAGCAACGGGCACGCCTTGCTATCATCGATGACGATGCGCAGGGCCTTGACCGTCAAGCCTTGGTCGTAGCTCTTGGCCGTGCTGCCGTTGAGAGGCACTATGCGACGATAGCCGATGGTTGTGGTCTTGCAGCCGTTGGCCACACGTTTCCACTGCTGTCCATCGGTCGAAACCTCAATGTGGAAGGCCCTAACACGCTGTCCGCGACGTATATGCTCCATGAGATCCACGTAGCGCACCGTCTGCGGGCGGCTCCAGGTGAGGGTGAGCGTAGCCGTTTTCACATCATCGTCGGTTGCCCAATAGGTGAGCGTCTTGCCGTCGGTGAGGTGCTTCACACCATAGTTGCGCTTGCGCCCCGCCTGCCTTGTATTGGTGGCTTGTATCTTGGCCTTGCGCGCCAAGTCGTTGCCCAAGCGACTCTTGAGCATCACTCCAAACTCCTTCAGCACCGTAACGTCGGCCTCGGGCAGGCGTCCGTCGGGTCCAGGAGGGCAGTTGAGGATGAGCGTTGAGTTGCGTCCCACCGTCTCAAGATACATACGGAACAGTCGTTCGGCCGACATGGGCTTCTCTCCGTTATGCCAGAACCATCCGTGGTCGGTCAGTTTGGCGTCGCTTTCGCCCGCCTCCCAGGCCCATCCGTCCTCGGTGCCGTACATACCATTGTTCTCTGGGGCGTAGCCCACTTCCTCAGCCGACCAGTTTGTCTCACCTGCCCAGCCCTCTTCGTTGCCAATCCATCGGGCCTCACCGCCCACACCCCACAAGATGATATCGGGGCAGACCTTATGAATGGAGTCGCGCAAGTTGGGAATGTCGTAATACGTGGAGCGGTCCACCTTCAGCGTGGTGTTGCGTCCGCCATAGTATCCGTCGCCGCCATTGGCGCCATCGAACCACATCTCAAACTGATCGTCGCCATACTGGGCCAGCTCAGCACACTGGCGCAGGAACACATCGTTGACATATCGGTCGGTTCCATAGTGCAGGTTGTGGCGATCCCATGGCGACACATAGAAGCCATATTTCAATTTTAGCTGACGTGCCGCCTTGGCAAAGTCGCGTGGAATATTGGTCTGTCGGCCGTTTTCGTTGCCCGCCAACTCCACCGAGTGGGTAGTGGTAGCCGTGGGCCACAGGCAGAAACCGTCGTGATGCTTCACCACAGCAATACCACCCTTCATGCCAGCGGCCTTCACGGCCTCGAGCCATTGCTTGGGATTGGGTGGCAAGGTGGGAGCGAACGTGCGCTCATCCTCACTTCCCAGTCCCCACTCACGGTTGGTGTAGGTATTCATGCCGTAGTGGAAGAAGGCATAAAACTCCGTCTCCTGCCAGCTCATCTGTCGGCGCGTGGGCACAGGAAAGACGTAAGCCGGCTCATTGTCGGGGTTAGCCAGTTGCTGCGGCGTCATGTCGAAGGGCGTCGACTGGGCATGGATGGCCATGGGGAAAAGTAGGCAGGCCACAAAGGCCAGAATGGGTTTGGTCATAGGTAGATAATATATGAAGATAATGATGTTGCAGAATTTAGGTAGTAGTGGAGACTATGTTTACTGGTCTTCGACCTGAAACTTATCGACGAAATATTCTACGGCAGTCAACAAATCATCCAAGTCGTTTTTCACGACATCCAAAACCATATCACCGTCAATGTCAAAATAGCCATGCGCAATATGGTTACGAATACCGATTACGTCTTGTCAAGGTATTTCGGGACGTTCACATAGTAGCTTCGATTGGGATATTTTATCAATCTGCCTAACGCTCTCACCGATAGCTTCTATTAGCATACAACTCGCCGCAAGCACCTTCATTCCCTCGGGTGAACAGTAATAGTCGTCAGAACTGAGTATGTCTTGATTCCATTCCTTTAGGTGAAGGATTGCTTGCCTGATTTGGTTGAAAAGCCCTCTTATTCTATTCAATGACATAGATACCATCTTTATTTATTTCCTCAAGTAAGAAAGGATTCATGTGTTTGTGGATTCTCACCACATCAACCGAGCACTGAAGCAGATCTTCCAAAAAGCGCTTCAAACGAACCATCATGTAAATTTTAGGTTCCATATCCACGCACACATCAATGTCGCTGCCGTCATTTTGCTCATTTCGCGATACGGAACCAAATATGCGCAACGACTTAACGCCGAACAATGTTTTCAGCTCTTCGGCATGTGAAGCAATCAGTGATATGTATTCCTTGGTGGTCTTCATAAAGGTATTCTTTGCAAAACTGCTTTAAAGAGGTAATTGGGGCAATGCGTTATTGTCATTTATTTAGGTCTATTCGTATGCAAAGGTACGACAAAGGATTGACATTTCGGTTGTGATAACCGAAAAAAACATGGTCGTAGAACAATTATCCTATCCAAATGGCAGAACGTAGGGTTATAGACCATATATCCCCACGGAACAGGAGAAAAGCACCAGGACGGAACAAGAGCAGGCGCAAGGGCAGAACGACGGGATGAGAAG
This sequence comes from Hallella faecis, assembly GCF_018789675.1. Classification (GTDB taxonomy): domain Bacteria; phylum Bacteroidota; class Bacteroidia; order Bacteroidales; family Bacteroidaceae; genus Prevotella; species Prevotella faecis. The sequence continues at coordinate 16,529 of NZ_JAHKBE010000002.1, read as the reverse complement.
GGAAGGAGAATATCAGGCAAAGGACTGTCGATATATGGGCGACGGCAAGGCAAGAAACGTTCGATGGGCGGGCAAGAAGACAGAAACCACACGCTACGCCGAGGCTTTTCGCACCCCGACGAGCCAGCCATGCCCAGCAACACAAGAAGCCTCGCCCAGCAACACAAGAAGCCTCGCCCAGCAACACAAGAAGCCTCGCCCACGCGACGAATCACGCTTGGGACGAGGCTCCTTATGACAGGGGTACTGGAAAGCGACAGATTAGTTGCCGTTAATCAACTTTTCCACTTCGTCGATGATGTGGCCCACCCCCTTCGAGGTGGCGCTGTCGGTGCTCTCATTCACCTTCTGCTTCACGGTTTTGGTAACCTGCTTCACCACGGCGCGACCAATGGCGCGACCAGCCTCATCAACAATCGTGGTGTCTTTCTCGCTACGCTGCACCTGAACATCCTGGTCGGGATCGGTCTGGTCGTCGGCCGACGCATCCTCATCGCCCAGCGAGAAACTTCCGGCACCTTTCAGCACCGCTTTCTTAATGGCGCTGGCCACCTTGTCCTCATCGGCCGTAAACACGTTGCCGAGGAATCCCAGCGACACGCCTATGTCCTTCGGTCCAACCTGAAGCGTGGTGGTAGAGAACAGGAAATAGTTGTGATACTCGATCGTTTGGTCAATCACCATCTCGGCAACGCTATTGCCAACAACTTTACCAAAGAGGTTGATACCCTGCGAAAGGGGGTCGCTGTCGCCATTGTCCATGGCTTGTTCGAGGCCGTTGGTAATGTTTTTCATGATGGCACGCTTGTGCGCCCGCTCCGACGGGTTCGACACGGCCAGCACCACGACGGTAATCAGCAGCACGACCAATGCCCAAAGCTGGTTGCGGCGACGGGAAGCGGGCTGCTGTGCCCCATTGCCAGGCGCCGCGGTGGGTTGCGCCTGAGAGCCACCCACCGAAGAGATGGGAGGTGGTGGCGGCACCGACGCTCCAGCCGTCTGGTTCTCAAAAAGAGGGCGCAACTCCTCCACCTGCCAAGCGGGAGCCCACTCAGCCATTCCATCAGTCCAGACCAGCGTGTCTGAACCAATGCCTTTCAGTTTCAGCTCAGCCACCGAGAACGGTCCTTGCTGAGCATCGTTTTCAATGATAAAATAGTTCATGACAGAATCGGTTATTCCACGGTGACACTCTTGGCGAGGTTTCGTGGCATGTCTACATTAAGTCCTTTCTCCACGGCGATGTGGTAAGCCAACATCTGCAAGGGGATGACGGAGAGCAGCGGGGCCAGCGGGGCCAACGTGTCGGGCACCTCAATGACGGCGTCGGCAATTTTGCTCACCTCATCGTCGTTGGCCGACACCACAGCGATGATGCGTCCGCCACGCGCCTTCACCTCCTGCATGTTCGATATGATCTTCTCGTATCCCTTGTGGTGCGTGGCCACAAAGAGGCACGGCATCATGTTGTCGACCAAAGCGATAGGGCCGTGCTTCATCTCGGCTGCGGGGTATCCCTCAGCGTGGATGTATGATATTTCCTTCAGCTTGAGCGCTCCCTCCAGGGCCACCGGATAGTTCCAACCTCGTCCGAGGTAGAGGAAATTGGTGGCGTAGGTGTAGGTACGCGCCAGGAGTCGAATGTCCTCATTGTGCTTCAGCACCTCCTCGATCTTGGCGGGGATGGCGTTAAGCTCATGAATCATATCCACATACTCCTTCTCATCGATGGTGCCCTTGGTGTGTCCGAGGGCCAAAGCCAGGAGGATGAGGCATGTGAGCTGCCCCGTGAAGGCTTTGGTGGAAGCCACGCCAATCTCCGGTCCCACATGGATATAGATGCCCGTGTCGGTCTCGCGTGCGATGCTCGAGCCCACGGCGTTGACGATGCCGAAGATGCAAGCGCCCTTCTCCTTGGCCAGTTTGATGGCTGCCAGCGTGTCGGCGGTCTCACCACTCTGTGAGATGGCTATCACCACATCGGTGGGATAGATCACCGGGTCGCGATAGCGGAACTCCGACGCGTAGTCGACCTCCACCGGAATCTTGCAGTAGTGCTCAATGAGCTGCTTGCCTATGAGGCCAGCGTGCCACGACGTTCCACACGCCACAATGATGAATCGCGAAGCTGAGAGCAGACGGTCGCGGTTGTTGCGCACGGCGCTCAGCACCACATCGTTGTGCACATTGGGGTCGGCGTAACCTGTCGAGGGGTCGTAGGCGTCGTTGCCACCCATGTCGTCCTCGGCGAAGAGTCGGCCACGCATGCAGTCGCGCAGGCAATTGGGCTGGTCGAATATCTCCTTCAGCATGTAATGGGGGAATCCTCCCTTGTCGAGCATGTCGAGATCCATGTCGATGGTCTTCACCGACACGTCTACGTGCTGGTTTCTGAGGTCGGTTATGTCGAGTGGCTGACCGGGATGACAAACGGCGATCTGCTCATCATCCACATACACCACATTCTTCGTGTACTCGGCGATGGGAGTGGCGTCGGAGGCGATGAAAAACTCGCTATCGTTCTCGCCAATGCCAATCACCATAGGCGAGCCCTTGCGTGCGGCCACCAAGGTGCGGGGATCGCGCTGGTCGAGCACGGCTATGGCGTAAGCGCCGATACACTTGCGCAGGGCATGGCGCACCGCCTCAGCGAGGTTGCAATGGTGGGTTTGCTGCGCATATTCGATGAGGTTGACGAGCACCTCGGTGTCGGTGTCGCTATTGAAATGGAACCCACGCTGCTTCAACTGGTCGCGAAGCAAGGCGAAGTTCTCGATGATGCCATTGTGAACGATGACAAGATTGCCTGAGTTGGAAACATGGGGATGGGCGTTGCGCACCGACGGCTCACCATGGGTGGCCCAACGGGTGTGGGCTATGCCTACCGTGCCGCTGCAGTCTTTGCCTTCGGCGGCATGCTCCAGGTCGCTCACCTTACCCTTTGCCTTATACACATGCAACTCGTCGGCACCATTGACGAGTGCCACTCCCGACGAGTCGTAACCACGATATTCCAAACGATGAAGTCCTTTCACCAAGATGTCGAAGGCATCACGATGCCCTATGTAACCTACTATTCCACACATAATCTACTAAAATTATGGCGGCAAAATTACAAAAAGTAATTGAGCAAACCCAACATTTTGCTATGTTTTTTGTTACATTTCTAACATAACGTAACCGCAACCCCCTCCAAGGGGGGGAACATAGGGCACTTCGGGGATTCATTGGGGGAGCGAGGGTTACATATATAATAAGGTGTAGCGGCACCCCGCCTTAAGCCACCTTAAACTGCCGTTGGCTCTCGTCGTAATAATAGCCGTTGTCGCGCAGATAAGCCTTCAGCTCTTCGGGGTCGCGCCCGTAAGCGTAGCAAAGGGCCTCCAGGGTGTCGTACATCTCGTCACGGAGATAGAGATTGATGCTCGAAACCAAAATGGCTGGGTCGTGAGGAAGATAATCCATAGCTTAAATATTTTAGTGATGCGTTGTGAATCGATAGAATGAGGAATCGGAACGCTGATGAATGGAATGTTGATACGTACTGAAAAACAGATCCGTAGAAAACGAAAAAAGATTGAAATCGGCCTACTTGCCGAGATCAATCTTACCGCACAGGATGCCCATGGTGCACACGAGGGCCATGACAATGGCGGCGAATCCTACATAAATCATCATATTGAAACCTTTCTTTATAATAAAAACATCTGTTCGGTTGGAGAAAAGCCAACCATGCTTACCTTTTGCCTTCATTGACAAAACTCCTTAACAGCAGGTTGCTTTCAAGCTAACCTTGCAAAGGTACTGACTCTTTCCGACCCACGCAACCATTCCACAAGCAAATGTTCCCATGGATCGTTCTTCTTGACATGGGTCAACGGAACGAAACAAAAAAGAAGAATTCTCCACCAAATAGCCAAATTGATTTACATCAAGTGTAAAATTGACGTATATCAAATAATTAAGTGCGAACCCATTTTTTTCGTTTCAGATGACGGATATATCGCACCACCTGATTAACTTTGCGGACGTATTAAAGGATAAAAAGATTGTAGTATGAATGACAAATTGACAACGATGAACGAATTGAGCAGTCGCCAGATTGACCTCAAGGTTTCTATGATGCTGAGCAGCCGTCGCGCCGCCTTGGCAGAGAAGAAGGCCAAGAAGGCCTAACCATCGCTGGTGCTCGTTGGCCTTCTTGAAAGGCTAAGGGCCAAAACTCTTTAAGCTGATTACTTGGCAGATATGCCGGTAATCAGTTTTTTTGTGCCCCAACGTCATCTTTTGCACAAACATCCAAGCCTTTACCCAACGCCCTCGGCCCACCTCCTCGCTCGCTTATCGCCCCCACCCCATCACGACAAAGCCATAGGCCCATGAGCGCATCATCCCTATGGCAACCTGTTTTGTATCGTTTTTTGGTTAAAAAGTTGTGTGGAGATTTTGCGCGAGATAGAGAACCCAAATGGCGTTTTTACGGTTTGGCGAGATGAAATCTAAGAGCAGGGCTCACCGTTAGGCATGTTTCTTCTTGAGGTTTGGCATGTTTCGCACCTCGATCGGGCATGTTTCGAGCGTCGAAAGACCATGTTTCGCACCTCGGTTAGGCATGTTTCATGGCAAAAAATGTGGAATCGGGGGAGGGGAAACGCCACGCGTAATCGCAAGTGCCTTATTATTAGCCATTTGCATAAAACACACAAGAATCGCGTATTTGCAACCAAGAGCTTCCTTGTTGGCGGATAAGTGTTAAAAAAGGGGGATACATGCCAACCTTTTTCAGGGGCCACAAGGTTGTCCGTGGCAGTTCTCACGTTCAGAAACGCTACCCACCCCACCCATCGCCCAAGCGGCAGAAAGGGCAAACCACCTCTGTAGCTTGCCCTTCACCATGCTGGTTTGCAACCAGCTATCATCCTAAATCCTCATAAACATGTTCATGAATCTTTCAACCCATTGTCCTGAGGTTTACATCAATCCTCCATAAACTTCTTGGCGGAGCGCAACTGGTGGCGCATCACGCTGAGCAGCTGCTGGGTCTCCTGCAAGAGGTTCAGGTAAACCATGTCGACCTGCATCATCTTGCTGGTGCCACTCTTCTGCATGCGGTTGATGTGGATCTTACGAATGACCGAGAGGTCGTCCTTGCACACATCGGCCTCAGCCAGCACACCGCGATACTGCTCGTAGCGGTTGGTCTCAATGGCCTCGCAGGTCATCTTCATCAGGTCGTTCACACGGCGTCGAACGGGCTCATACTCGCTGATGTAAGCTGCGGGCACCGGGGTGAAGTTGTTGTCCACATGCTCCTTCACAGGCAGCATCATGCGGCGCAAGGTGTAGATATACTGTTGGTCGGAGTTGATGCCCACATGGAACCACGTGTTGCGCTCAATGGCAATCTCCATGGGCGAGCGCTTCAAGCCGAGCAACTCCTGGCGACGGTATTTCTTCAGCACGTCGAGCTCGCGGCGCAGGGTCTTGTCGCTACCACGCAGCATCTTCACGTTCTGGGTGTTGAAGCCGTCGAGCACAGCGTTATATTGCTCCAAGGCCAAACGGCACACCTTCGACTGCGTGTTGCGCACATGGTTGCGAAGCATCTCCCACACCAGTTCGGGGTCGCGGGTACGCATCATGAGGCGGAAGTTGTCGTCGTCTTTCTTGGTCGTCTCCTGCTTGCGCTTGTACTGGCGGTTGCTGCGTATGAGCAAGAAGATAACCAGCACGATGAAGGCCACCTGCACGGCGATGCCGCCATACCACATGCAGAGGCAAACCAAGGCGCAGGCGAGGAAGGCCACACCAGCCGTGAGGAACCATCCACCAATCACACTCAGCACACCCGTGATGCGGAACACGGCGCTCTCGCGGCTCCAGGCGCGGTCGGCCAAACTCGTACCCATGGCCACCATGAAGGTAACGTAGGTAGTAGAGAGGGGCAAGCGGTGGTTGGTACCGAAGGTGATGAGCATGGAGGCAATGACGAGGTTCACGGCAGCGCGCACCACATCGAAGGCGGCCTTGTCGTCTTTCAGCTCCACGTCGTTGGCATTGAAGCGGCGGTTGATCCACTTACGCAAGCCTACGGGGAAGATGGCCACCACCATCTCGATCATGCTTTGGCAGAAACGCACGATGGCGCGGGCGGCACGACTTGAACCGAACATCTCATCGCCCTCGTCCTGACGGGCCAGGTCGACCGACGTCTTGATAACGTTCTGGGCCTTCTTAGAGGTAGCCATCGCCACAATCATGATGATTCCGGCGGCCATGAGGTAGAAAGGCGGGGTCTTTGCGCTCTCCATGAGCGACGACATCATAAAGCCATCGATGCCGACACCATGGCCGTTGGCAACATAATCCTGGTAAGAATCGAGACCAACCAACGGCACACCGATGAAGTTGACCAGATCGTTGCCGGCGAAAGCCATGGCCAGGGCGAACGTGCCCATGAGCACCGTGAAGCGGAAGATGTTGACCTTCATCAGATGGAGCACCTCCATCACGATGGTGGAGACGATGAACGTCAGCACCAAGAGCATATTTGTGTTTGTGTCGATATAGTCGCGAACGCCGTCGCTCAGATAGGGACTCTTGCCCACACCCTTCAAAAAGATGAAATAGCTCAGGGCCGTGAAGGCTATGCCGCCGAAGATGGCGATGCTGTAGCGCGAGTGTTTGCCGTAATTGAACGTAAACACCACACGACTGATCCACATCACCACCATACCCACGACAAACGATATGGCCACCGAAACGAAGATGGCTATAATAACCTGCAGGGCCTTGCTGGAGTTGAGCAGCATGCCATAGTCGAGGTCGGGGTCGGCCATTACCTTGAGCATGGCCAGCATGGCCGTACCACCCAAAAGCTCGAACACAAGCGAAACGGTAGTTGACGTGGGCATGCCGAGCGTGTTGAACACGTCGAGCACGATCACATCGGTCACCATAACGGCCAAGAAGATGGTCATCACCTCGTGGAACGAGTAGCGGTCGGGCATCATGATGCCGTGGCGCGCCACATCCATCATGCCCGAGGAGAGCACCGCCCCGAGCACCACACCCACGGAGGCAATAATCAACACTGTGCGAAAGGCGGCCACACGGGCACCCACCGCCGACTGCAAGAAGTTGACGGCATCGTTGCTCACACCCACAAAAAGGTCGAAAACGGCCAGGCAGAGCAGGAAAATAACGATGCAAAGATAAATGGTTTCCATTGAATCTTTTGTTTGATTGGTTCTTTCAGGTTGCAAAATTAGGTTGTGCGTGTTACACAGTTTTTACAACCATGTTACAATATGGTTACAATTAGTCCCCAACCGCTAACCAAAGCGATTGGGGATGACCTGTGTGTTAGAAATGGGTCATGAACTCCACCACAATCTTATCGCGCTCGCTCACCTTCGGCAGGGCGTCTTGGCGGTAGAGGTATTTCTCGTAGTTGACGCGTATCTCCGAGACAAACGGCTTGTCGAAGCTCAGCGTGGCGCCGGCCGTGATGCGGCTTCGCTTGTAGTCGTTGATGATGAGCTTGCCGTCGGTGTTGGCCTTGCCGTCGAGGTAGCGCTTGCCATCGCTGTGGTCGCTCATATAATCGTAGCGCACCAGGGGCGACACCTTGGTGAACAGGCACTTGCGAAGGGGAATGTCGTAGCTCACGAAGCCGTTGAAGGCATGCACCGGATGGAAGGCGCCGTCGGCATAATGCTTATAGAGATACTCGGCCTCGGCGATGAAGCCTCGGCGGTGATAGGTCAGGCCGGCGTCGTACATCATGACGGTGGCGGTGTCGGGTTTCACCTTCTGGGCGCTGAGCACCACGTCGAGACCGAAAGGCAACAGAAACTGGGCCTTGGCTGAGAAGTTCACCTGATGGGTCCAGAAATCCTTCTGGTTGGTGAGTCCCGACCCGTTGAACATACCAGCCTGCACAATGATCGGGAATCCCACGCCGAAAGTGTAGCCCAGGCTCGCACCCACATCGCGCACGTTGCCAACCTGTTTGGCGATGAAAGAGCGGTTGGCAAAGTACTGCTGGTGGGGCGAGCGATGGGCGTCGATGGTAAAGGGCACGCGCATCTGACCAATGGTAAAGTCGAGCGTGCGCCACGGTTTTATCTTGGTGTAAGCGTCGAGCATCTTGATGCTGCCCTCGTCGCATAAGTCGATCTCGGCCTTGTACGACACCATGGGGTTGATGTCGCCCGACACGTTGACACGTGCCGTGCGCACCTCGAAACGGCCTTCCTTCTCGTGGGTTTGGTACTCGTACTTGCCTCGCAGCGTTCCGCCTACGCGAACGTTCTGCGCTTCCATAGGTGCCGCAGCAACAAGGCTCAGCAACAAGAATGCAATCTTTTTCATTTCAATCCTATTATCATTTCATTGATCATTCCATCGGCCAGTCCCATATTGGGCACAATGATGCGCTTGGCCTTCGCACAGTCGGCTATGAGGGTGAAGTCTTCACTATGGCGTAGCGGGTCATGCCGTCGTCGCCAGCTTCCTTGCGCTCCACCAACAGGTAGATGCGGTTGTCCTCAAGGCGTCCGAGGTTGTCGATCTCGTTGAGCCCAATGGGGTTGACCAGTCCGTTCAACTTGTCGTAGAAGAACTGGCGGAGGTAAACCTTCTGGTCGTCGGTGAGCTGCGTCTCGTCGACAAGGCGTATGCCGTTGTCGGCCAAACGGGCAAACACCTCGTCGACGGATCTCCATATTTTAATATGGTGGCAAAATTACGACGATCATGTTACAGGGGTTTTGCAGGCATATTACAATAGTATGACAATCACAACGCATGCTTGTTGCCCTTCCCTACGAGCCAAAATAGGTGTTACAAAACCGTGTGGAAAACAAAAACATGGGCTATGGCAACGTCTTGTGGACGAAAAAGCGTAATTTTGCAAGAAGAAAGAAAACGTTGGTTTACACCTATTATAATAATATGAAAGAGTTATTGATTGTGAGTTTGGGCAGTTTCTTTGGCGGCGGCATGCGTTACGGTGTTTCGAAACTAATTGCCACGCATGCAAGCCTCAACTTTCCATTGGGCACATTCACCGTCAATGTGCTGGGCTGTCTGCTACTGGGGTTCCTTTCCGGACTGAATGTGGGTAGCGGATGGTTGTCGCCCTCGGCCAAGCTATTGCTCACCACAGGCTTCTGTGGCGGATTCACCACTTTCTCCACCTTCATGAACGAAAGCGCTTCGCTTGCCAAAGGAGGCGACTCGCTCACCACGCTGCTCTACGTGGCGGGCAGCGTTGCCGTGGGCTTTGTGGCCGTAGTGGCCGGCCATTTGTTGGCCAAGAGTTGTTAAACAGTAAAGCTACAAGGGCTCGTTCGCACAAGCGCGTTGAGCCCTCATGTTGTTGGTGCGACTTCGCATTTACGCAAACGCCTCACGCCATACGGCTTGCGCTGCAATCATTGCGGCGGCCGTATGGGTGAGGCGTTATGAGGGGCGGGGTGCGCAGCCTACTCTTGCACGAAGAACTTGCCGTCGGCGGCTTGTCCAGCGGCCGAGACCTTGACACGGGTGTCCTTGCTGTTGTTGTAAACCGTGGCGGTAAACTCACCATTCTCGTCGAGCACGGCATTGGGGTTCCAATAGAGTGTGCGACGGTAATCGGTAGGTTCGGCGGGCTTCTGCGTACTATAGTCGGGACTGTAATGCTCCTCGGGATAGGTGAATCCATCCAACATGATGCGGCGATCACGATAGGTGAAGCGCTTGCCATCGTCGGCAACGGGCACATAAACGACCACTACATCCTCCAGATTGAGCTGTTCCGTATGACGATCGGTGTAGTTGCGTGGCTCAAAGTCGGTATAGAACCTGATGCTGTCTACACGGTTGAGGTGCAGGTCCTTGAACAGGGCCGCATCGGAACGGTTCTTGATGATATCCTGCATGGGGATGAAATTGGTGTAGAACGTGTAACGATCGAGCTTTCCTACCACATTGTAAGAGCGGTAACGGTTCATGTTGCCGTAGACGGTTTGGCAGGCCGTGGGTGGAAAAGCGCCCATGTTGATCACACCCCACGACAGTCCGCGGTCGGTAGCCTCATTGTAAATGTCGTAGGCGTCGGCCACATAGGCGGGCTTAGAGTAGTCGAGGGCGCGACGGGTGCGACGCTTGGCCTTCACGCTAATGTTGCGAAGCGTGCGAGCGCCATCCGACGAGCTATTGTCGATGCTGTCCTCACCGATAACCAATGAGGTGCCAATATCAGGCAGGTGGGTCTGATAATAGTTGTAGGGATGGGCAAAAACGGGATAAAACAGATGGCGAGTGACATAATAATCGGGGTACCTCTCCTCATCGAAACGATACTTATCCTGACCGGCCGTGAGGCAACGCTTCAGCGAATCCTTACGGTCGTAAGCGGTGAGGAACAGCACGGCCTTATCGTAGAATGGGGGTATCTGGAAGAGGAATTGGCCTCCGTCGTGGGTCTCCTGCACACTGCCGGCGCTCATTCCATCCTTTTCCACCTCGGCCTCGATGAGCACCTCGTGCTTGATGGAACGCTGATTGACGCCCAAGTAGCTACCCTCGGAAGTGCCTGTTTGCGTGGCATTGGCGTCGGAAGATGCGTCGTCGGTCGACGAGCTGCCGTCGGGCTGAGAGTTCTCGGTGTCTTCGAGACTTCCCTCGGCCACATTGTTGCCTGCGTTCCAACCACTCATGGTGATGCTTCCTTGGCTCACGGCATTGGCGGCCTTCTCGGCCATCAGGCTCGCAACGCTCGTTCCGGAACTGAGACCCTGCACATCATCGACAAACAGCATGGGCACATCGAGCTGCTTGCGAACGATGCCTTCCACGGTAAGGGTCTTCTCTGGCGTATAGCGCAGGCGGTGAAACACCATCTGGCCCAGTCCCACCTGTTTCTTATCGGTGGCGAGCGGCGTATATTTGCGCCATCCCTGCACCAACATCAGCACGTCGAGGGCCTGCCGACGCTCAGCGTCGTGGCCTGCAAAATAGTAGGCGGGCGATGCAATGAAGCCCTTCAGGTCGCTGCTAAGCAACAGGTCGGTGAGCATGTTACCATCGTCGTACGACGAGTCGTCGGTGCGAGTGTCGCGCAAAGACACGGAAACGGGCATACCCGACGTGCCATCGGTGGCGGCAATATGGAGCTGGATGGGCTCGTAAGGCTTATAGTCGAGCTTATCGGTGCTTACCTGCAGCGGCGTGCCCATGTCGTGATGGTTCACGAAGAAGAGACGGTCGGCAAGCACGTTGGCTTCCGCATCGAATATCATCAACTCGTTGACGCCAGTGGGCAACTGGCTTACATCGGGCGTAACAGTAGTGGAGCCCTGCAGGCGTTGGAACTGAAGCAACTTGCCTCGGCACAACACGGCGTAGGCGGCTGGTGCGCAACCACGGCTGCGCAAGGCGAACGTAGGACTCTGGGTGTGACCGTCGAAGTCGGGATTTTGCAATTCAAGCACGGCGCCGGCTTCTTCAGCCTTGGGTAATCGGAAGTTGTATTTGTCGCCTTTCCATTGGAACGTCACCCGCCCATGTGTGCTATCTGAAGGCGTATAGTAGAACGTGCCACGCCCCATGTGGGTGGGCTTAAACTTGGTTTTGCCGTCGAGCGTGCCGCCAATGGTAAGCGCCTGACCGTCTTGGTCGGTCACCTCAAACGCCACTCGGCTCTTAAGACCCTCGACGAGCGTGCCTCCCTCGGGGAAGAACTTGCAGAGGAGCTTGTCTTTCTTTACAAACGGAGCCTCACGCTTGGGGCGGGCGTACATGTATTTGCCATCATAGTCGCCTGCCTCACGGGGACGGCTATACACGGGAACCACACGACTGTACAGGTCTTCCCAATCGCGGTAATAGTCGGCGGCCATCTGATAATTGTAGAACAGGGCGCGATCGTCGCGGGTATAGGGACGTAACTTGACGTTGAAATTGAGCATCCAACGGGTGTAAGCGCGTATCTCGTAGTAACCACTGTACAGGCTGTCTTTGAGGGCAAACTGTCCACAGGTGTAGTTTTTGTCGCTTACCACCACGCGTTGGCGGTCGACCACCACGCCATCGGGGGCCAACAGTTCCACATAGAGCATCTTGCTCATGTCGGTGGGGTGCAGGTTGTCGGCGCGAACCACGTAGGCTTTGTACCAGATGGTGTCGCCAATGAAGTAACAAGTGTTGTCGGTGTGGACGTAAACCTTCTCTTGTATCTGTTGATTTTGGCGCAGACGGTTCTCCAACGCATCGAGATTGTCGGCACGAAGAAGGCCACTACACAACGGCATCCATAAGAGGAGCGCCGTCAATAAGTATCGTAAAGCACATTTCATAGGGCAAAAGGGATTGACGATTGTTTGATTCCGCTAAAGTAATAAATAATGAACAAAAAGCAAACAATCGTCAATCTCTGGCTCCAAAAATTATACAAGTTTAACGCAAAGAGAGCGCATATGCCACCATTTGGTCAGCAACCAAAGCGACTGAGCGCAAAGGTCACGCACGAGTTAGATTGAGTCCATCAGTCGGCGCATGGTCATGAAGGGGCGCCCCACTTCCGTGTGGCTCTTGCGGGCGAGCCAACGGAGCGCACGATAGGGTGCGCGTTGGTGGTTCATCTTGCGCACGGAATAGTAGAAGCCAATGGTGTTGAGCAGACCAACTACGACCACAACGATGAACTACTCAGTGGCATCGCCGCCAAAGAGGTAGCAAAGGAGCCAACAAAACACGTTGAACGCATTGAGGGAAATGACCGAAACGGAAGTGCCAATATGCGAGAAGCCCAACTCAATGAACAGGTGGTGAAGGTGGCTTCGGTCGGGATGGAACGGCGATATGCCGCGAAAGATGCGACCAAACATAACGCGCAAGGTGTCGAAGACGGGCACGGAGAGCACGCTCAACGAGAATGCCACAACGCCAAGGCGCGGGTGGTTCAAGGCCGCCAGCGACGTGTTGTCGATCATTCGCATGCAGAAGATGCTCATCAACATGCCCAACATCAATGTGCCCGAGTCGCCAACAAACATCTTGCTCTTCAATCCGAACACATTGTGGAAGAAGAATGGCACCAACGCTCCAGCCGCCAGAGAGGCCATGACGGCCATCGTGCCATCATAAGATGAGCAAAACACAATGCCGAAACATAAGCAAGCGAATATGCAGATGCCGCTCGAGAGACCATCGACACCATCGATGAGGTTGATGGAATTGATGATACCCACGCACGAAACGGCACACAACGGCAGACTGAGATACACGGGTAGCTTGCCTATACCAAACAACCCGTGCATGTCATTGATATTGGTTTTGTCCATGTAAACAATGAAACCTACCAAGCATATCTCAATGATGAGACGGAGAGTGGGGCTGAGCCCCAGCAGATCGTCGACCATACCGACATACATCATCACCGTGAGCGTAATGATACAGGTGAAAAGGGCGTAACTGTTGAAGAACACACTGGTGGCTCCCGCGCCCACCACGATACCGAAGAACACGGCCATTCCGCCCATCACAGGCACCGGACGCGACTGCAGTTTGCGGCTGTCGGGAACATCAAACATATTGCGGCTGGCGGCCATTTTCACGATCAAAGGGTGAACAAGGGCCGTAAAGCACATGGCCAAAAAGAATGGTAACACAACGCCAAGCATCCACAGCCTTGGGGTCATGTAACTAAACATGCCATCTAAGGAATAGCATAAATTATCTATCAAGCGTTCTATCATGCGACTGTCTTAGTGAGATAATATTCGCAAAGATACAAAAAATTAATTAATATTAGGGTAATAACAACAAATATTCCGACGTTGTCCTCCATAATTCCACATTTCTCGACCTAACAACGACTAGTTGGTTCCAATCGGTTAAGCCCTTGTTACAAGCGAGTTACAATGATATTGCAGAAAACATTGGGTGCGATCACATAATGAGAAAAGCGACAAAAAGCAACGATGGGCAAGTCCAGGGGGCTCCGGCTGTAAAAAAGGGAACTTTCATGGGGAAAGCGCAAGGACGCATAAACGCGGCCCACGAATGACAAAACCCTTAAAACCGACGGACGCCAGAGACTATTACAAAGGGAAAAACCAACCTAACCAATTGACAACATGGTGTGTTCCAAAGGGAAAAACCAACCTAACCAATTGGCAACATGGTGTGTTCTAAAGGGGAAAACCAACCTAACAGATTGCCGGTTCGTCCGGTTTCTTCCCACCGAAGACGCCCTTGTCAATAAGCATATTTTCGTTCCCTATTGAGGATTCGTGGTCTTTGCGGATTGTATTTGCGGCTCAACACATCATGAACGGGCGAATACCATGGCGTTTGAATGCCTGCCAAATGCAACAACACGTGCGAAACCGCGTCGGTCATGAAGGGTCGGCGCCGAGCGTCTTGTATGTCATGCCACATCCGGGGATGGCACGACTTGTACCTCTCGGTGACATAAATCCAAAACGGGATGTCGTATTGCTGACGTATATTGGCCGCACTCCACTCCAAGGTACGGCCCCATTCCTGTGTGTTGTCATCGAAAATGCGCTCGCCATGGTCAGAAAGAAACACTACAATCGCCTCCTCCTGATCAACCATCTTCACGATCTCGCCTATGATAGAGTCGTTGTAACGATAGGCGTTGTCGTAATCTGCCAAGAGCTTAAGATGTTCGGCGTTTAAGTCCTTGCGGCTATAATCGGTTTCCGCAAACACGACCCGTGAGGCCGGATACCGCTGACTAAAATCGAAATGGAGCCCTAAGAAATGAAAAACACTCAGTTTTGGCTTGTTCGACTTACCCGTCAGAGCACGATAATCGTCAATCAACCCATCGTCGAAGCGATGGAGCGAATCGTTGCGAACATCAAACATGGCATGGCTAAAGCGCGCGTTGCTCATAAAGATCTCCTCCTTAAACGCGCTAAAACCTACGGTATTGGCCAAATATTGATTACTGAAGAACTCCGTATGATAGCCTGCCAGACGAAACAGGTGCGGGAACAAGGGCTGCGACGCCCACGTGCCGTCCATGCCTATGCAATGGGTGGTCATGATCGATTGGAAGGCTTCACATGTAACATTCCACGGACTCACCACGTCGGAGAATACCGCCAGTCGTCCGGTATCATACATTCGCTGCTGACAAGGCGTAGTCAACTTGTCATAACCATACAACGAGGAATGTCGCTTATTGCAACTCTCACCAATAATAAGGACAATATGGGGCCCGGAAGAAAGGCGCGACGTCACCACCGCTTTGTCCAACGACTTCGCAAGATCGCGACAGATGGCAGCTTGCTGGATATTCTCCGAAACCGAATAAGCCAAGCGATAGATGGGCAGATAGTATTTCGTCTTGGGCTCAAAGTCCTTCATTCGCTGCACGTTCAGTTCGTCGAGACCACATATTACACGATAAAAGACATACTCGCGACTATCGATTGTGGCAAAAAATCCTACAAAGAAAAGGCAACATACGGGAACGGCACAGACGGGCTTGCATAGGTTCCGCATCTGGGCCAACCCCATCCATTTGGGTTTCCGAGGCCAAATGGCTAAAAGGATGTGGGCTCCAAGAAGCGTCAGAACCAACCCGAAAGGCGACCACAGATCGCTCCACGTGATAAGCGAAAGGAACTCCGAACATTCGCGTGGATTCGTATAGATGACCTGTTGCAGAAACGTTGGGCAGAAAGCGGTACCAAGATGGGCATAGCAAAAGGCATCAATCAAGGCAACAACGTAGAACAACGCATATAACACACCTTTCGTAAAGGGCCGAAAGCGCTGCGGAACCAAGAGCAGAAAAGCGCACAACAGGTACAGGTCGGCAAAGAGTTGGAACACCCCAACCAACCGACTGCTATCGTAAGGGACAAACAACACACATACGACTCCCAACAAATACATGGAGATGAAGAAAGCCAAGCTCTCCCCAATAGGCCGCATCAGAATGCCGCCTAACGATTGCAAGAAATGGCTTATGCGCTGTTTTGAAATCATTTACCTATGCTATGATGATTATCTATACTACCACTTCAAGGTCCACGCCTATTGGTTGTCTTTGTTGATCAGGTTCACCACCACCTTCACCATGACGTCCTTCTCCTCCGTTCGGCTCTCTGCGATCATCAAAGTGAGGGCCACAAGCGTGTTGTCGGCAATGCGTTTGTGACCATCTTCGGCATAGAGCACATGATTGTTGTTGAGAAACCACAGGAAGAGCATGGCCGCAATGCGCTTGTTTCCGTCGCTGAACGAATGGTTCTTCACCACGAGATAAAGCAGCATGGCCGCCTTCTCCTCTACGGAAGGGTAAAGTTCCTGCCCATCAAACGTTTGATAAATCTGTCCGATACTACTCTTGAACGACTCGTCTTTCTCGTTTGCAAACCATTGGCTTCCACCAAACTTAACCTTCAACCCCAATCGATCATTAGACCGAAACAGGTGAATTGTTAGGATCTTATGGATTCTTTTCAACTCTTGTCAGCGTTTCTTTCGGCATCTTG